>NZ_JAJFUC010000076.1 GCF_021372645.1 Clostridium sp.
TTATTAAGCACTAAAACATCCATAGTTAACACCTCTCGATAATTTTATTTTTAGTTTGGATATTTTAGTTGATTTATATTTATGGATATTTTTTCTTGATAGTTATTTTTGAAGTTTTCATTTTGCAACATATATATATAAAAAAGAAAATAAAAAGAATTTAACTATTGCATCTATTAAAGAATGTGAAAATGAACTTAAAGAAGCAATAGTTAATATTTGTAAGAAATATGAAAAGAAAAAGCTTAAGATATTAAACCTTGAGTATACTCAATTTATACAAGAAGAAATTAAGTGGATTAAAGCTTGTAATTATATAAAACTTGAAGAATATCAAGAAGCTAATAGAATTGGCAGGATTAATAAAACAAGTAATGATATATCAAAAATACTCAGAAAAAATTCAAAGCAAAGACAAGCTATTTATGATATTTTAATTGAGTATAACAATAACTTAAAAAAGATTAATAAAATAGATACTCAAGATATGGAGCTTTTAGCATTAGAGCAGGCAATGAAAAATCCGAATAGTAATTATACTCATATATTTATAGATAATAGCCAATACCTAACAAAGGTTCAATTAGAATTTCTGAAAGCATTATATAACGAAAAATCTTATTCAAGTATAACTTTTATAGTTAATAACATTGAAAATATTAATCCTAATGCTTGGATTACAAAGGGACGATCTTTTTCAAGCTTAGGATATGATATGAAGGGAAAATGTATTACGTTAAATGAATTGTACAATGAAGTTCAAGTTAAAGAGATTGAAGAATCTAAAGATAAGAAAGATAATTTAACACAAAATGATGAGATTAATAAAGGTACGTTAGAAAATGCATCATTAAATTTAGGTACATTAGAATACATAGGTTTATAAAAGATTCTGGAGCAGTAGACGAAATATATGTAGACTATAATAACTTTGAGGAAAAAGTAGAAGAGGTTATAAGTATTCCAGTATTTAATGAAATTGCAGCAGGTAGTCCAATTTTTATGAATGATTCTATTGAGGATAATTACTATTTGTCAAAAGAATGGATAAGAAAGACTAAAGATGTTTTTATTCTTAAAGTAAAAGGTGATTCTATGATAAATAAAAACATTTATAATGGAGATTATGTGGTAATAAGTAAGCAAAATACTCCAAGTATTAGAGATATAGTTGCCGTTGACATTAAAGGAGAAGCTACTTTAAAAACATATAAAACTATAAATGGAAAAATTGTTCTTATGCCAGAGAATGAGAAGTATGAACCTATTATTATAGAAGATCAACTATTTATCTTTCTTGGAGTAGCTATTGGACTTATTAAAAATCCACAGAACTAATGAAAATCCTTGTAGTAACTACTATAAGGATTGGTATTGTTATATTAAATTTAATGAAACCTTATTGATTGTTATTGTAGATTATAAAGAAGCAGTTTAATTTATTAATATATTAAATTACTTCTTTTTCTTTTGAAATTTCAGTTATGATTTTTAATATTTCATTCCAATTATATGCTCTAATAATATTGGAATTGAGTGGAAGTCTATTGTAGTTTGTATCTATTAATATAACCTTAAAGTCGCTGTTTGATAATTGAATAGCATTTTCATAACTATCTTCTATGAAAATATCACAATTTAAATCTTTTGCCTTAGGAACTTTATTATGAGTGCCTAAAACAAAAACTTCATCAAAGGGAATTTCATGATTTAGTAAATATAGAAAAGTTACCAGTTCTAAAGATTTATCTCTTGCAGTTACAAAATAGATATTATTAAGCTTATATAGCTTATCCAATATATCTTTAACATCATCTCTCAAAATTTGTTTAGTATGAATTTCAAACTTAAATTTTTCATAGAATTCTAGATAATCATTTTCCGAAATATTAAGAATTTTAGCAATGTTATAACATGTAACTTGGCTTTCATAGATATTGGAATTGAAATATTTATTAGCATAACTTAGCCAATAATAAGGGTCTGATATAGTACCATCAATATCAATACAAATATTTAAATTTTTCATTTTCATCACTTCCTTTTATACACATTATATTCAATAGATATTAAAAATGAATTAAATATAAGTTATATTTTAAAATAAATAAAAATTTAAATAATTTGATAAATGATGAATGGGTTAGTAGTAAGGAGGGAAATTTTATAGAAATAACTTCTTCAATTGATAACTCAATTGTTGGTAAGGTTCCAGCAATGACAAAAGAAGAAAAAGTAAAATAAATATTAATGAAAATCCCTAGAATAATTGCTATAATTGTTCTAGGGCTTTTTAGATAAATTATAAATTTATAAAGAAGCTACTTTTATTACTGAAATAAATGAACATTTAAGGGAGGATATTAATTATGGCTTTAACGCCAATGATGGTTGAATATATGAAGACTAAGGAAGAATACAGTGATTGTATTCTATTTTATAGACTAGGCGATTTTTATGAGATGTTTTTTGATGATGCCCTTACTGTGTCTCGTGAGCTTGAATTAGTACTCACTGGGAAAAGTTGTGGACTTGAAGAAAGAGCTCCTATGTGTGGAATTCCACATCATGCAGCAACTGCTTATGTACCAAGGCTTGTTAATAAAGGTTATAAAGTTGCAATCTGTGAACAGCTTGAAGACCCAAAAGAAGCTAAAGGAATTGTAAAAAGAGGTGTTGTAAAGATAATTACACCTGGAACTTTTATAGATTCTAATAGTGCACTTGAAAATGACAATACTTATTTAATGGCTATATATGAAAATGATGAAAAAATCGGTATAGCATTTTCAGATATAAGTACTGGTGAATTTAAAACAACTTCTTTTGATAATATAAAAATAAGCTTATTAGATGAAATTTCAAAGGTTTTACCTAAAGAAATCTTAGTAGATGAAAACTTAAGTGAATCTCTTATAGATGATATTAAAGGAGTAACCTCTGCATTTATATCTAAGAAAAACTTTAATGAATTTTTTGTCACAAGAGAAGAACTTGTAGAAAAATTTTCAGATATGGAAGTTGCAGGAGTAACTAAAGAAAGAGAACTTGCAAGCTCAGTATTACTTAAGTACATATATGAAACTCAAAAAATGAGTTTAACTAATATAAATATACTAGAACAATATGAAATTGTAAATTATATGACCATAGATGGTAATTCAAGAAGAAACTTAGAACTTACAGAAAGCATAAGAGAAAAAAATAAAAAAGGCTCTCTTTTATGGGTAATTGATAAAAGTGCTACATCCATGGGAGGAAGAACCTTAAGAAAATGGATAGAAGAACCTTTAATTATTAAATCAGAAATAGAAAAAAGGTTGAGTGGAGTTAATGAAGCATTTAACTCTATAAGTTTTAATGAAGATCTAAGAACTTTTTTAAAAGAAATCTATGATATAGAAAGAATTGTAGGTAAAATTTCTAATAAAAATGTAAACGCAAAGGATATGTTATCTCTTAAAGCATCCTTAGATAAAATTCCAGCCATTAAAGAACTTTTAAAATATGCAAATTCTGATATTTTAAAAGAATATTATGAAAACTTAGATGAATTAGATGATGTAAGAAGATTACTAGACTCCTCAATTAAAGAAGAACCATCTTTAAGTATAAAAGAAGGAAACATAATAAAAGATGGTTATAATGCAGAGGTTGATGAATTAAGACAATCAAAACTACATGGCAAGGAATGGATTGCAGCTCTAGAAAATCAGGAAAGAGAATTTACTGGAATTAAATCTTTAAAAGTTGGTTACAACAAAGTTTTTGGATATTACATTGAAATTACCAAATCAAATTATAACTATATTCCAGAAGGAAGATATATAAGAAAACAAACTTTATCTAATGCTGAAAGATATATAACAGAAGAGCTTAAGGTAATGGAAGATAAAATCTTAGGTTCTGAAGAAAAGCTTATTAATTTAGAATATGCTTTATTTACTGAAGTACGGGATACAATAGAAAAAGAAATTGCAAGACTTAAGAAAAGTGCTAGAATAATTTCAAATTTAGATGGTATATCTACTTTAGCTTTAGTAGCTCTTGAAAATGATTATATTAAACCAGAAATTAATGAAGAAGGTTTAATTGAAATAGTTGATGGAAGGCATCCTGTTGTTGAAAAGGTAATAGGAAGAGGAGATTTTGTTTCTAACAATACTAAGTTAAATCAAACAGATAAAGAATTATTGCTTATAACAGGTCCTAATATGGCAGGTAAATCTACATATATGAGACAGGTAGCACTTATTACTTTAATGGCTCAAATAGGTTCCTTTGTACCCGCAGCTTCAGCTAATATTTCGATTTGTGATAAGATATTCACTAGAATTGGAGCTTCTGATGATTTAGCAGGTGGTAAATCAACTTTTATGGTTGAAATGTGGGAAGTATCTAACATACTTAAAAATGCAACGCCTAAGAGCTTAGTTTTATTAGATGAGGTTGGAAGAGGGACTTCAACATATGATGGCCTTTCAATAGCATGGTCAGTTATTGAATATATAACAGGAAATGATAAATTAAGATGCAAAACCTTGTTTGCAACTCATTATCATGAGTTAGTTAAGCTTGAAGGAATCTTACCTGGTGTTAAAAATTATTCTGTAGCAGTTAAGAAGATGAAAGACAGCGTAATCTTTTTAAGAAAAATAGTTGAAGGCGGAGCAGATGAATCTTATGGTATAGAAGTTGCAAAGCTTGCAGGCCTTCCAGAGGCAGTAATAGAAAGAGCTAGAGAAATTCTTCTAAGCATAGAAGGAGAAAATAGCTTTGATATACATAAGGTAACCCATAGCGAAAATAGTGAATTTAAAGAAAGAGAAATAGCTGTTGATATTAACAAGTCTAATAATGAGATTACTGTTACTGAAAAAGTTTTAGAAGCAGTGAGTGAATATGTAGGAGAGGCTAAATCTGATAATAATCTTCCTAACAACGGTAATAACGGATTAGAAAATGAGAATTATGCTAAAGTAGAGGTTAAGGAAGAAATTACACAAAAGAAACATAAGCATAAAGAAACTTCTAATAATATGCAGTTAGACTTTGCTTTTATAGAAAAAGAAGCATTTCTTAAGGAGATTAGTGAGGTTGATATATTAGGACTAAATCCTATGGAGGCTATGAATACTTTGTATAGGTTGGTGGCTGAGGCTAAGAAGTTGAATAATTAATGGAAGTGGGGGCTGGTTACGGGTCGCCTCCACCATGAAACCCACGACAAAATTGTCGTGGGTTATTTTAATTATTTAGAGATTTCTTACTTTAAATGAAAAAGGGGCATGGATTATGATTAAAATTCTTCTTATGCATAAAGATAATAGTTTGACAATAAAAATTATTCTTCAGTATCTAATGAAGCTAGGACAACTTGATTTCTGCCTTGATTTTTAGCTTTATAAAGGGCAGCATCTGCTGCTTTGTAGGAAGTATCAAAAGAGTTTGAAAAATTGTCTTTTAATAAGGAAACTCCAAAACTTGCAGTTATCTGTATTTGGAATTCATCAGCTAGTATTACTTTATTCTGAATTGCCAATCTAATCTTATTAGCTAATACGTAAGTTTCATCAATTGAAGTTTGAAAAAGAAATATAAGAAACTCTTCACCGCCCCAGCGAGTAACCAAATCAGTAGTTTTTATATGTTCCATTAAAATATGACTTACTTCCTTAAGTACAATATCTCCTATGGGATGACCAAACTTATCATTTACATGTTTAAAATGATCAATATCTACCCAAATAAGAGTTGCTAGTTCTTTAGTTTCAGTAATAATTCTCATTTTTTCGGCAACTTTAATCCCAAAACTTCTTCGATTCAAAAGCCCTGTTAATGGGTCATGACTTGACATGTAATTCAATTTGAAATTAATTTCTTCTAAAACTATATTTTTAGTTATTTCTTCCCAATGGTAATTATAAATTGCTGTTGAAATTAGGATAACTGCCAAAAAGAAAATCAACCCATTTATACTGTTTGAAATTAATAATTCAGCATTATGTTGAAACGTTACCAATCCACCTAAATAAGTTAAAAATGGAATCAAATATACAGCTAAATTTAATGGGAATCTCAGCATTATAACAGCACTGAATATAATAAGATTAGCTATAAACACACTGCTTATATATCCAGATTTAACTTGATCTAAGCTATTGATTATAGCTACCAAGCTCAAAAGCAAAGCAGTTAAAGTTGGAATTAATAATTTGTATATGTTTTTAAATTTATTTTTGTCATATTTAGTTGAGATTTTTATAAGTATAAGTCCAATAATAGAAACAAACAAAATTAGTAAATGTAAGATGAAGAATTTGCTATCATTCCAAATTACATTTGAAGAAGGATTTATTAAGTAAGGTATGTCATTAAATAATATAAATAGAATTTCAACTATTATAAATATAATAAGAAGTAACTTCATTCTTGTAAAATTAGTTACGTTAATATCTTGGATAATATTGGATCTTTGATCTTTTGTAAGGTTGAAATTTGATTTGTTAAAAAAATATAATTTATTCACAATATAGTTCTCCTAATTCGATTTTTTAATAATTATAAAAAAATATCCCTTATATATTTACAAATAATTAAATATAGTAGTATTTTACCACAAAAAAATCGAAATGAAAATTTATTCAGAAATAACAGTTGATATTTATACTCACGTAATGGATAGTAATAAAATACCACCTGCTACGCTGGTGATTCTAAAAAGATTTCAGCGTTAAGTAGAAAATAATTTAAATTATATGTTATGTTGATGATATAATTATCTTTAGATAAAATATTAAAATGTAAGGAAGATAAATATGAAAAAAAGTGTTAAAATGATATATCCATCATATGTAGATAAGTTTCAGTGTATTGGAGGAAAATGTGAAGATACCTGTTGTAAGGAATGGGATATTGATATTGATAAAGAGACATTTAAAAAATATCACAAAGTTACAGATGAATCAATGAAGAAGATGTTCCAAAAAAGTGTTCATATAAATGAATATTGTACTAATAAAGATTTAGATTATGGAAAAATTAAATTAAACAAAGAAAAAAGATGTCCGTTTCTAGATGATGAGAGTTATTGTTCGATTCAAGGAAAATTTGGTGAAGATTATCTTTCTAGTGTTTGTACTCAATTTCCTAGGGTACTAAATAAAGTAGATGATCATTATGAAATGTCCATTGATGCATCATGTATAGAGGCAGCAAGAGTTATACTTTTAAGTAAAGAAAAAATAGAATTTAATAAAAGTGAAAAGAGTTTAGGTAAGTATACTATGTCAGGTGTACTTGATACTAGATCATCAAAGTTCAAAGATACACCTATAAAGTATTTCAAAGAGATACGAGACTTTTCAATAAAAATAATCCAAAATAGAAATTTAAATTTAAGTTCTAGATTATATGTTTTAGGTGATTTTTTAAATGAGCTAGAAGATATAGAAAGTGATGAAATAAAAGAATTTATAAGTGAATATGATATAGAAACTGAGTCTAAGGCTTATAAAAGAGAAAGTATGAATTATGTACTTCAGGTTTCAGTTTTGAAGAATGTAATTGATTCTTTAGATATAGTAAATGCAATTGATAGCGATAAATTTATAAAGTACACTAAAGAAGTTTTAGAGGGATATAATATTAAAGATAATGAGGATGTAATTGAAAATAAGGATGAATATATAAATGCATTTGAAAAATATACAGAGAAGTATATAGAAAGTAACAGTCACATATTTGAAAATTATATGGTTAATTTTATATATAATAATTTATTCCCTTTTTCAGAAAGCGATTTTATGTTTGATGGATATATTCTGCTTTTATTTAGATATTCATTAATGAGATTTTATTTAGTTGGGAAATACATATATAATGGAAAAGATTCTGTAGAAGATATTATAGCGTTTATTAAAGTATTTGTAAAAACAGTAGAGCACGATAGGAACTATAGAAGCGATATTTTAGAATATATTAAAGAAAATAGCTTTGATAATATGGAATTTGCAAAAATGCTTTTGTAATTAAAAATAAAGTATAATTTGTATTTAATAATTTAAAATATAATAATAGGTGGGGAACATAAGAGATGACAGTAGAATTGGAAAAATACTATAATAAATTTTGTGAAGACAAAAGATTAACGAGAAAATATGCACAAGTTGAATTTTTAACTTCCATGAAGTATATTCATGAATATCTAGAAAATAATGAGAATGCAAAAATATTAGATGTTGGTGCGGGCACAGGGCGATACTCTGTACAATTAGCAAACGAAGGTTATGATGTTACTGCAATTGAACTTGTTAAGCACAATCTAGGTATTTTAAAGTCAAAAGGAAGTACAGTAAAAGCAATGCAGGGAACAGCATTAGATTTATCAAGATTTTCATGTTATATCGAAACCAAAAGATTTATATGATTATGTAAGGATTGAAGATATTAATAAGTTAAATGAGGAAGTAAGAGTGCAAAGGATAAAATTAATTGCAGCAGATGGACCAGCTAATTATATGCGACCTATTTTGAATGCTATGGATGAAGATACATTTAGGCTTTTTATGGATTATCATTTTTCTACGTGTGAAAGATATGAAATGCTAGGAGCAAGCGCACATACATTAGATATTTTAAGAAAAGAATAAGGCAAAGAGGGAAAAAATGAAGATTGCAGTTACTACTACAAGAGAACCAGATGAGAGTTTAAATTATAAAGCAAAAGTTATATCTAAAGATTTAAATATATCATATATAAAAAGAGGTAATTTTAGTATCAAAAAGACAATTTTAAAAGATGGTTTTGATTACTTATTAGTAGTTGAAAGAGATAAGATTGTTATAAAGGGAGAATATACTACACTATTTTGGCATCCTAATATGTCAGAACTTAAGATTAAATCAATAAGACAAGGCAATAAAGCAGCTATAATAGAGGCAACAAAATTAGAAGAAGGAAATAGTATATTAGATTGTACATTAGGTCTTGCAGGGGATTCTCTTGTATTTTCAGCAGTTGTTGGAGAAAAGGGACATGTAGTAGGGACGGAAGTTAATAAGTATATAGCTTATTTAAGTAAACGTGGATTAGAAAACTATAATAATGTTAATGGTGAAACTATAAATAATATAAAGGTCGTTAATGAATCATATGAAGATTACATTTTAAAGCAAAATGATAATAGTTTTGATGTAGTATATTTTGATCCTATGTTTAAAGAACCAAATAGAAAGTCAGCATCAATAAATTCCTTTAGGGATTTTGCAGATCACAAAGGATTAACAAAAGAGATTTTAATGGAAGCACTTAGAGTGTGTAAAAAAAGAGTTGTTATTAAAGAAAGACAAGGTTCTAATGATTTTGAAAAACTAGGAATAGAAAAATATTATGGAGGAAAAAAAGGCGGTGCAATTATTTATGGAGTGATTGAAAAAAATATATAAGAAATATAGATGTAAATGAGAAATAAGCAGAAATAATTGACACTTATAAATTGAATTGGGAATGTAGATAGATAAGCATAGATATTATACTAGTAGAGGATAATTTATGCTTACTTTTTTATAATAGAGAGGCTAATATCCATAATAATTATAGATATTAGCCTTTTTACTGAAATTCTTAGCATAAATAATGAAAAAATATTAAAGCAAGGTAGTAACACCATTTACATTGGCTTGTTCATCATCCTCAATAGGAATAACAATATATTTTTTTCCATCAATTATTTGTGATTTTATTTGAGTTACTTTTTGAGGTTTTACTTGAAGTACAATGTCATAGTTTATAGTAGTATTGTTCTCAGATTCTATTTCAGAGTCAAAAGTTGCTTCTAACTTAGAGTCAGAAGCTGATTCTTTTTCTGAATCTAATACTGGATCTTGTTTTGTTTTTTCAAGTCTTTCTTCAAGTATTCGTACTTTTTTTTCAAGCCTTTCTTCTTTTTTTCTTAGCTCATTTGCTGCTAGCGCTTTTGTATCGATTAAATGTTCTACTACAGGAGGCGTATCACCAAATTCTTCTGTATAGGATTTTTCGATTTTTGCAGTAATTTCTTCAGGAATACCGCTTTCAATTAGAATATCTTGAATATTATCATTAGTCAAAATCATAGGTTCAGCATCTTTACCATTAACAGTAATATGATCATCTACCATATTATTAAGAGTTTCTTGAATTTCCATGAATAAATGATCAGATTTTTCATCATCATTGCCAATGGCTTTACGAATAATAGTATGGAATGTTTCTTTCTGCAGAATTGCAGTTTGTTTTGAACTACAGCCTAAAGCTTCTTCCATTAATTCTGGATGTGGATCTTTTGCATTTTTTGTATAGTACATAATAGAATGAATATCAGTACTACGGTCTGTAAAAGCTGGAAATACAAATCCAAGATCAGGGGGACCAACTATCCAATCTCTAAGACGTGCTCCAATTCGATTTTCATCTTCAATATATCCAAGACCTGGTTTTGAAAGTGATACCGGACATATTGCACATAATAGGTATTCATATACTTCTTCGGATTCATCTAATTTTGCATTATCCGTAGTTTTTGTCATAACATCATAAGCATCGTGAAAAATAAGTATTAGAAAATTACCTGTGTAGTCATAACTATCTATAATTAATTTATAGAAGTTAGCAAGCAGAGCATCATTTTTTAATTTACTTTTTTTTAGTTCCATTAGAGAAAGTTGTCTACCACCTATATTTTCTTCATCAAGAGGAAAATTAAGTTCTAGAAGATTATTTCCCACTGTTCCAGATAATGTTTTTCTTGCAATTTCTAAATATTTAAAGAATTCTGTCTCTTGTAGAGTTAAAAAAGTTTCTTTAATATTTAAAACCATAAGTGTTGATTAACCAAAAAACGGAAATAAAAATATATAAAAAATGAGGTCATTCTGTAGTAATATTAAAGTGCGAACAAAAACAATACTAAGGAGAATGCCCTCATGAAAAATACTACCACTATATTTGATATATTTCAAACATTTTTAAGTGAAGAAGAAGTAAAGAAGGTAAGTGAAATTTTAGGATATGTTGATACTACAAGAAAATTTACG
>NZ_JAJFUC010000088.1 GCF_021372645.1 Clostridium sp.
CAATTTCTTAATGTTTGCTCTGTCTTACCTATAAGTTCTGCAAATTCTCCTATTGAATAATATTTCAAGTTAATCACTCCTTGAAATTATTATGCAATAAACTGTATTAAAAATAAATATATATTTATAAATTTTTATAAACTTTTTTTCAACTGTTGTCTGCCTCCTAATTATATTAATATTTATTGTTTATTATTTCTATTTATCTACTTTTTTAATCAGAACTTTCAACACTATGTACCATAGGAAAAAAAGCAACTCCAACGCAAAAGGGAACATATACATCAAAAACTGAAAAACATTTAAATGAACTTGATAAAGTTGACTAAAAAGTTATCTAAACAAAGGCTATTCATAATGTTGAATTTTGCAAATATAAAAATAAAAAAGAAGGAAAATGTTATACTACTATGGAATATATAAATTATAATCATATTTTAGTAGTAGAAGTTGACGGATATGCATTTCATGCAAATAATCCTAAGCAGCTGGAGAGAGATAGGATGAAGGATGGAATTTTGAAAAAATATAATATACCAATATTGAGGTTGGCTACTAATGGAAGTGGGGAAGAAGAGAAGCTTAAGGATAAATTAGTTCAAGTGCTTGATATTTAAATTTTATAGTATATTACAAATATAGTTGAGATAAATCTAACTTAGAAAAACATCTAGTGTTAGATTCATTTTCATTTATGCCAAGAATTTCAAATGACGGATTACAAGACATGGATAATAAGGAATAATTATGTTATAATTTTTTATAATAATGTTATTATTATCGAAATAAAGAGTAAAAATAAGTAGAATTATTAAATAAAATTACTGAAAGTAGAGGTAGGTATAATGTGGAATTTATATCGAATTTATTAAATATAGAAAGCTCACAATTTAAAACTATCACAAAACCAACAGCAATTAAAGGATTTGGAGCAGAAAATGATAATTTAAAAGTCTTAGATGGATTATTATTACAGTTAAAGAATAATGAAAAAAAGGAAGTTGGCTAATAAAAAAAGTAAATGATGACTATAAAATTAATTATATGAGGAGAAAACAACTAATGAATACTGTAGTATATTTAACAAGGCATGGACAAACAGAATGGAATATTGAAAGAAGATTACAGGGGAGAGGAAACTCGCCTTTAACACAGGCTGGAATAGCTAGAGCTATGGAGCTTAGGGACAGGATTAAAGATATAGATATTGATGTTATATATTCAAGTCCAATAGAAAGAGCATTAGATACGGCTAACATAATTAAAGGAGAAAAGAACATAGAAGTTATAACAAATGATGGATTAATGGAAATGTGTTTTGGTGATTATGAAGGTAGAAGAACTGATGAAGTTATGAAAGAAAATCCAGGATGGAATATTGATTTTATTATGAATGGTGATGTTAATTTATGTGCTCCAAATGGTGAAACATTAGGATGTGTTAGAACTAGAATAAGTGAAACTATGGATAAGTTGATAGTGCAAAACAGGGGAAAAACTATTTTTATAGTAGCTCATGGAATAACACTAAAGGCTTTAATGTACTATTTTAAAGATGAAGAAGTAAATACAGAAGTTATGGGTCAAGCTACTTTAACAAAGATAACTGTAGACAAGAATAATAATTTTAATATAGAATTTAAAAATGATGATAGTCATTTTACAGTAAAGGAGCAAAAATTAGGATGGTAAAGTTAGCAAGGCGAGCAAAATAGCTCGCCTAATTCATGTTGTCTTTAATTAATAAGCAGGAACTTAAAATTACCTTAATAGTTAAACTATATTATTGTAAAAAAGTATCTTAAATTGTGTTTCTTATAAAAATTTCGGTCACAAGTTCCCTCAGTAGGGTGACTGTCACCTTCCGAAATATTAGATTATATACCTAGTAAACTATCAATTCGAACCTGATTAAATTTTATTAGACCTCTATCCAATTTGACTACGGTTATATCTGTTTTTATTATTAAAATAACATAAAATCTGCTCGCTATAAATTACAAATATATATTATATCTCTTAGAATAGAGGCGGCAGCAGCTGTAGTACCTGATGCTCCACCAATCAACGTCAGTTCACCTAGTGTATCTGATACATACCTAACTGCCTTATTTTTGCCATCTACATTATAAAAAGTATGTTCTTTATCCAACTTCTCGGGTCTAACCACCATATTTAGTTCTTTTCCTTCTCTCATTGTTCGTCCAATAAGTTTATATCTCTTTCCTTCTTCCAGGGCAATTTTGATATCTTCTGGCGTTAAACCTGTAATTCCTTCTATTCTTATTTCAGATAATTTTTTATCTTCCTTCATAATTACATTTGTAAGAATAAGCAGTTTAAATGCAGTATCCCATCCTTCTACATCAAAGTTAGGGTTAGCTTCTGCTATTCCCAAATCCTTTGCTTTTTTCAGCGCAATTTCATATGTACAACCAGTATCCTCCATCTCTTTTAAAATATAATTTGTTGTGCCATTTAAAACACCCTCTATAGAGTAAATTTCCGAACCAGCCATTTCTATTATCCCGCCGTTAACAGAAGGTAATGCTCCCCCGCAAGTACATCCAATTCCTAAATGTACCTCATTTTCTTTTGCAATCTTATCCAATTTCCTATAGCCATGCACAATGGGTCCTTTATTACCTGTAACTACATGTATTTTATTTTTTAGTGCTTTTAAAATATAAGTTAATGCTGGCTCTCCCGTTTCCTTGTTAGTAGATGTTAACTCTACTATTAAATCTATATCTTTTTTTTGTAACATAAAATCAGGAGTAATTTTTCTATCTTCATCAGTATCTTCAATTATACTCTTTCCATCTTTAGAAGTAGCTAATAATTTAGCGCAATCTATTCCCTTGGGATTATAGATTCCTCCTTTAGAATTCATAATATATACTACTTCAAGATCAATTCCCTGTTCCTTAAGTGTGGAACTCTTATCTACAATTAGCTTTATAAAAGCTTTTCCTATACCACCGTATCCAATTAGTCCAATTCTCATGTTGTTTTCTCCTTCGCTATACTATCTTTACAATGTATACAACTCCTGACCAGTAAGATATTTTCCAGCAGAAGTTTTAACTGTAATTTCTGCATTTTGGGTTACATGTCTTTTCATAAATTTGTTGAAATTATATCAAAAAATTCTTAACATACAATCTATAATCATTTCTAGGCAGAATAAACGCATGAAAATTTATAACTACATATGATAAACTCATTAATAGTATAAGCATTCTGCTAAATGTATATCTAGCTCAACTATTTGGAGCAAAATTTATATCTTTGTGTTTTTTTAGAATATTATTTTTAATGTATGTAAAAGTTTTATCTTCTCCTTCATAGGCAAGTTTATTAAGTAAGGTTTCTAAAAGCACTCTTACTTCATTATGTAAAACATAATAATGTTTTCTGCTTTCATAATAGTTTAATGGATTTTTATCAGTATACTTTTCTTTTGAATAATTTTTTGAAGCACAAACTCTATCTATAAACATTTCTATAACATACTTAATAGGCATTTTCATTCCCTTTAGGCCATTTGCTTCATTTATTCCGTAATCTATCCAATATTCAAAATGATGCTTATTCCTGCCCTTATGATGTAGCCATGCTGATGAATATCCTTCCACAGTTTTTTGAACACCATTAGGACTTACATATCCTCGATAATACTTTATTCCAGTTGAAAACTCAACAAATGAATATTTAGACAGATCATGAAGTAATCCTTGTTTGTATAAGCCTACTTTAAAACAATACTTCATAACTAACAATTTATGATGAGTTATAGTTTTAAAATGATTAACAATATTCATAATTTTTATTTTCTCCTATCAATCTAAAATTACTATTATCTAATCTGTACAATCTTAATACTATTATATATTTTTTGTCTTTAAACATAAAGGGGTAAGCCGTAAGTAACTTCAATACTCCATTTCTCATAAGTTGCTCAGGGGCTTGGTGAAGTAGCAACATACAAAATAGAATAAATCCTAAGTTTGAAGAAATTATTTTAGTTGGAAAAGAAAATTACAATGATGCGGAATTTGTAAGCAAGATGTCAGATGAAATAGCAGTAATGGCAAAAAACATTCTGATCAGTAAATCACAAAGAATTTATTGAATTATACATTTATGATAATAAATGCATATTTACTAAGTTAGACTCTAGCTTAAAATAGAGTTATAATGATAAATATAAACATATATGTAATATATGATATATAAAATAAAAATAAGGAGTATATTTATTATTATGGAAAAAGATAACTTACGAATTCTTGTAGTTTATTACTCATTTGACGGCAATACAAAATTGATTGCAGAATCTATAGTAGAAGAAATACATGGTGATATTTTACCACTAGAAGTTGAAAAACCAATAGCTAATAATAAGAAAAAATATTTAGTTGGTGGAAAGCAGGTGATATTAAAGGAAAAACCAATGCTTATTCCATATGAATTTAAGGCAGAAAATTATGATGTTTTATTTATTGGAACACCAATTTGGGCATGGAATTATGCACCAGCACTTAGAACTTTTTTTGCGGAAAACAGCATAAAAAACAAAAAAATAGTTTTGTTCAGCTGTAATGGAGGCCAAAATGGAAAAACTTTTGAAAATATGAAAAAAGCACTTCCAGATAATGAGTTTTTAGGCGAAATTGAATTCTATGAACCATTAAAGAGTAAAAAAGAAGAAAAGATTGAATTAGCTAAGTCATGGGCAAGAAAAATGACTTCATAAAAGAAAAAAGTGATAATGATTTAATCTTCTATCAACTTAGTATTAATGCTTAGACCAACAGATTCAACAAAGATTAAAATATAAAATTAAAAAATTGCCCTAATAAGAGTTTATGTGAGGTAAACTCTTATTTTTATTTTAAAATATAGTATAATAAGAATGTATTTTTAAGAAGACAATTTTGGAGGCAGACAACAGTTGAAAAAAGTTTATAAAAATTTATAAATATATATTTATTTTTAATACAGTTTATTGCATAATAATTTCAAGGAGTGATTAACTTGAAATATTATTCAATAGGAGAATTTGCAGAACTTATAGGTAAG
>NZ_JAJFUC010000089.1 GCF_021372645.1 Clostridium sp.
GATCCAACTCCACTCTCATAATCCATTAAAATTTTATACTTTTCATCCACTGCATATCTAGATCTTTTAGACATCAAAATACTCCCTTTCAAGTAACGGATTTTTATTTTTTAATCTGTCTACCTTAAAGGGAGCATATCATTTCTGAGTATACGGTATTTAATTATTTATTTTTTATTGTACATACTATACATGTATCAATTATACTTGTATTCCAACTATATTAGGTAATCTAATATTTGTTTATTATTAATTATCCATGTTTCTTTTCAGCAACTTATTCAGCAGGCTTAGTTACATGAACTACCCCGTGTGGATGTTGTGGTGGTGCATAGATAGAGTATACTTTAAGTGGTTTATTGCCCGTATTAATAACATTGTGCCAAGTACCAGCAGGTATCATAATTGCAAAGTCATCATATACGTTTTCTTGAAAATCTAGATTGTCTTTATTTCCTCCCATTTTAACAATTCCTTGTCCGTCTTCAATACGTATGAACTGATCAATTTGGGGATGAACTTCTAAACCTATGTCATCACCAACCTTGATACTCATCAATGTAACTTGAAGATTGTTTCCTGTCCATAAACCAATACGGTAATTATTGTTTTGCTTGGTGGCCTCATTAATATTAACTACGAAAGGTTGTGCCCCATAATCTTTCAATACAATTGGCACATTGTCCATTAATCTCGAATTATCTTCCGCTTCCTCATCAACTGGAACATAATGGTCATAAGAATAAGGAGACGGATAAGTTCTATAATCATTATAAATACCCTCTTGGTTATAATCACAATAAGGGCATGGTTGCAATCTATGAGTATTATTCATATTGTTTCTTCCTTCTATAATATTTCAAATTTATAATATGCTTTAGTTTTTTAAAGTGTTCTTATAATCATTGTGAAATAGAATAGGTACGGCTTTGATTGTATAATTTCCAACCTTTGCACGAAATTTATAAACTTCTTTTCCTTTGTTACCATTAGTCGATTACTCACCTCATGATTTTCATCTTTCCTTGCTAACATTTCATTGAAAACAAGTCCTCAATGCTATCAGCTTACCACGTTCCAATAATCATATCCTTACATATACTCTTAGGTAATTCCTTTAAGCCTGTTTGCTTGATACTGCCTGTAACATTTGACTTTTCAGATTATCAGTTCTACTAATTCATTCGAGTTAGTAGCTAATCTTTTCAATTAGCAACGTATCGCACTACCGCATTATTCAATTTTCAATTAATCAGTAACTATTCAGCTATAGTAAATTAATTATTTTGAGAATATAATTTCAGGTATGATAAATAGGGGTATCAACTTACAATTAATACCCCAAACACTATTTCTCTATAAAAAAAATTTTGCTTTGCTCAACCTTTTTAAAATTAACACTTCCACTTACTTACGATATAGCAGAACCACGGTCTCCACATGAGGAGTATTGGGAAACATATCCTTCACCTTAGTTTGAATCACTTCGTATCCTCTTTCTGTGAGTACCTTAAGGTCAGTGACTAATGTTTTGGGATTGCATGAAACATATATTATTTCTGGTGCATTGAATTTAATTACATAGTCAAGAGCTTTAGGATGCACTCCACTTCTTGGTGGATCTAGAATTATTATGTCTGGTTTATCTTTTACCTTTTTTATGATTTCTGCTACGTCTCCAGCTAAGAATTCGCAGTTATCTAATCCATTTAATTTAGCATTTTCCTTAGCTGCTTCAACTGCTTCTTCTATAAGTTCAATTCCAATAACTTTTTTTGCATTTGGAGCTACTATTTGACCAATTGTTCCTGTACCACAATAGAGATCAAATACAACTTTATTTTCACTATTGCCCATAAACTCTTTAACTATTGAATAAAGGCTTTCTGCACCTTTTGTATTTGTTTGGAAAAACGAGAATGGTGATATATTAAATTGTAGTCCAAGTACAGTTTCTCTAATATAATCTTTACCATATAATAAATTAACCTTTTCAGGTATTACTGCATCAGATAATGAATCATTTTCTGTATGTAATATTGATACAAGATTTCCTTTATAGCTTAGGCTTCTTAATAACTTAACATACTCAGTCAAATCAAAGTCAATTTGAGTTGTTGTTACTAGATTTACTAGTATCTCTCCTGTATTTTCAGCTTTTCTTATTACTAAATTTCTTAAATATCCTTCTGCTTTCATTATTCTATAATATGGTAAGTCTTGTTTACCAAAATAATCTGCAGTTAGTTTAATAATTTTTCTATAATCCTCATCAATAATTTGGCAATTATCTACAGTTAGTATTCCAAAAGATTTTCCTCTAATGTGCATCCCTAGTGATAGAGGTGCACCCTTAGCTTCATCACCAAAAGTAAATTCCATCTTGTTTCTATATTCCCATTGATTTGAACTTCCTTGAATCCCCAAGTATTCGCCTGTTGTAATGTCTGCATCCTTAAATAAATCTTTGACTTCTTCACTTAGAAATTCTAATTGGGTATCATATGGTATACTTTGTGATGAACAGCCTCCACAAATTCCAAAATGAGAGCATGGTGCTTCAATTTCATATTCTGCTTTTTCATCTACAGATAATAACTTAATTTCTGCATGATCTTCTCTCTTCTTTTTTACTCTTCCTGTTATTGTTTGACCAGGAAATGCATTTTTAACATATATTATTTTATCTTCTGCATAACCTATTCCTGTTGATGGAAATTGTGATTTTTCTATTTTAACTCTTAGATCGCTTCCTCTTCTCATTATTTACTCCTAATTGTATTAATATTTTTTATTATATTTATTTATATTATTATTTTAGCCTTAAGAAAATAGAAGAATATAAAAATATTTTTATATTCTATCCTTTGTTCAATGGTTAATTAAAAAAGTTAATTAATATTTAGTATCTTCTTTGCAATAGTATTTTTTGCCTTACTCTTCTCCATTATTGGAGCATAAATGCAGTTTAAAATAAAATATATAATTCCACCTGCTAACACTGTTGCCCCTGTTCCTTTTACAAACATATATCCGAATAACCTCAACACCATATCACATAATAATACTAAAACTGCAGAAGCTGCAACTAATAATGTTTGATCAAGAATAGTGGCTAAAATTAACTTAGTACATGAATTTTCCTTCTCATCTTTGTCGTTATTCTCATCATTTATCAATTTTTCAATTTCAACATTTGTATTTCCTTCCATGATATTCTGATTTTCAGAATTTGTCTGAGTTTCAGTACTTTCCATATTTGAAGTTTGAACTTCAGTTTCTTCTACCTCACTCTTTATTTCGTTTTCTTTTATATTGTCTTTTCCCAACAAAGTTTCCCCCTTATAATCTACTCCATACTCATTTCTGCATCTGCAAATTCATATTTTTTCGTAGATAATTTATATATAATACACGTTTGGGTGGCTATAATTTCTTCTTTTAAGCCATCTATTGTGTTATTTATCTCAACTTCTGTATCTCCTTTTTTTAATTTATCAATTATTTCTTTATTTATATTAGAATAATCTCTATTTTCTTGATCCGTAAATGCTTGTATGTACTTATTAAAGGATGTTTTTCCCAAATCAAAATTATTATTTTTTATAGCATTTTTACTATCAAAATTCAAACTTAACTTTAAGCTTATGTCTCCACTTTCTAACTTTTCACCATATGTTTTCATTCCAAAATACATACTTTCAATTTTGTTTGCTTCTGGCTTCTCATTATCAAAGTATATTGAATTATCATTGATGGACTCATTGTCTTCTTTCCTTATTTTTTCATCCTTCGTATATTTTACCCCTAATTCTTTTGTTATACTCTCTATTTTGGATAATTTTCCTTTAAAAAGCTTTTGTGTTTCTTCTAGTGTATACTTTTTTGCCCATTTCCCTTCTAAATTTGCATCATTCTTATCAGAATTATCTTCCGCTCCTGTTGCTGTTTCAGTTTTCTTTTCTACATTACTACCTAAACTTTTGCACCCTATTAATGAAGTTGCTATGATTAAACTCGTTACTATACTGATAATTTTCTTAGACAAAAAATCCTCCCCTTTTTACAGATGTTATTTATATTTATTATAAATTGTTTAATAATATCTCATCCATGTATAAATCTATTTAAAACATATATTATAACAATTAATTAATACATAACAAACTAATATAACAATCTTATCACTTTTGTATTACAACTATGTGTCAATATTATACTTTTGGGTTTGTTTACATATTTTTATAATCTTAGTAGTGATTTAAAGTTTATTTTATATAATTAAGTCACATGTATTTCTATTATATATTTTTTTATCATTCCGCGCAATTATAACCATTTTAATAATTCGAAATGTAGATACCCAGCTTTTTAACTAATTATTCTAAACTATTTAAAATGTCCTATGCTTAAAATCATATTTTAAGAAATGTTTATAAATAATAAATTCAAAGGCTTAAATGTAATATCAAAAAAGAATTAAAATAAATATTATTTTTAAGTTTCTATTTGTTCCTTTATTCTTTCAAACATCTTTTCGCCAATTCCAGTTACATTTTTTATATCTTCTTTTGATTTGAAGCCCCCATTTTGTTCTCTGTATTCAATTATGCTTTTAGCTTTTGAATCACCTATTCCATTTAATGTTTTCAGTTGTTCTATTGTTGCTGTGTTTATATTTACTATAGAATTGGTAACTCCTTGATTATTACTTGTATTTAATTCTGAATTTGTATTTCTGTCTTCTTTGGTTATATCACTTTTATTTGCAATATAAACCAACTCATGATTTTGTAACTTTTTTGCTCTATTTATATTACTTAAATCTGCATTTTCAGTAAGTCCACCAGCTGCTTCTATAAGCTCTTTTATTATAGCATTTTCATTCAATGTATACACATCTGGTTTTTTTACCTCACCTTTAATTTCTACCACTATGCTTTTATCCTTTATTGGAATAGTTACTTCTTTATTAGTTGTGCTAATACTATTATTGTTTGCTGTTCCTGCTGATGTATCAGTATCTTCCATTTCGTCAACAAAAATACTTTCTGTATCATTTTTCTTTAATTCTTTAAATCCAGATTTTAAATATAAAGTTCCAAATGCAATTAATACAATAATTAATATAATAAACATGCCTATTTTTTTCTTATCCTTTAGCAATTTTTGTATCATTTTTTGTCTCCTTGGCATACTATTTCTAGAAAACTTATATTTCTCTTTTACATATTGTTTCCATTTTTATTATACTTTAGACTATTATTGGAATTAATATTAACTTTTATATAGCATAATTCTAATTTTTTTGATAGAATATATTTTAATGTAACTAAAATATTTAATATATATGTTGTATCAACGAATCAATATAAAAATATCTAATAATAACTCAATTTAGTTAAAATTCACATTACAACATATATGGCATGGAGAATTTTATGAGAAGAATTTTAAAAACACTTAATATAATATTTTTATTTCTATTTTTCCTTACGTATATTAATGTACAAGCAGAGACAACTTCCCTTCAAATTAATGCTGAAGGATGTGTCTTAATAGATGCGTCTACTGGTGAAGTATTATATGGTAAAAATGAAGAAAAAGTTTTAGAGCCTGCTTCAACAACTAAAGTAATAACTGCACTTATAACTTTAGAAAAGTGCAAACTAGATGATGAAGTTACAGTTCAGGAAGACTTTACAAAAATAGATGGAACTACTATTGGACTATTAAAAGGCGATGTATTAACTGTGCGTGATTTACTTCTAGGTCTTCTTTTAGAATCTGGAAACGATTGTGCAAATGCTTTAGCTGATCATATATCCGGAAATATAACTGAGTTTTCTAAACTTATGAATGCTAAAGCAAAAGAACTTGGAGCCTTACATACAAACTTTAAAAATCCAAGTGGATTACCAGATCCAGAACATACAACAACAGCACATGATTTAGCATTGTTTTTAAAAGAAGCTATAAATAATAAAGATTATATTGATATTTCTACGACTCCATTTTATACAATAACACTGAAAAATAATCCTGCAAAATCTATCATAATAAACAATAAAAACTATATGATTAATAAAAATTCTAGATATTATTATCCTTTTGCCATATGTGGTAAAAATGGATATACAACTAAATCAAATCAAACTTATGTGGCTGCTGCTGAAAAGGATGGCCATGTACTTGTAGCTGCCTTTTTAAATGCACTTAATAAGGATCAAAATTTTCATGACATGCAAACTGTTTTTAATTATGGCTTTGATAATTATTCTTTAGTACATCTTTATAAGAAAGGTGATCAAATTTCAGAATATAAAATAAATAATGAACTTACAATACCCGTTATAAGTGCAAAGAATATAGATTATATTGTTCCTAAAGGAAAAGAGAATACAATATCTTCCAAGATTAAAATAGAAGATACTGATTTAAGTAAAAAATCTTTTAATAAAGGTGATCCTATATTAAAAGGAACAGTTTATGTAAATGATAAAGAATACATAACTGTTGATTTAGAAGCTGGAGTTTCTAGATCTTATGAACCTCTAATTTCAGTTAAAGCTTTATCTCAAAAATATAACATTCCAATTTATATTGGATCTAGTGTTGCTATTTTAGCTGGATTATTTGGTTTAATAAGATTTATAAATAATAAATTTTTAAAATAACCGAGCTATTTTAAAGTGAATTAATTGCTTTAAATTATTTTAATTTATTTATTAATTCCTTCATATCTTGTGGAAGTTCTGATTTAAGTGAAAGCATTTCTCCAGTTCTTGGAGATTTAAAATTTAGTGCATAAGCATGTAGTGCTTGCCTCTTTATTAATTCTTCTTCCTCTTCTCCATGTCCATATAAAGTATCCCCATAAATCGGATGGCCAATGCTACTTAAATGTACTCTAATTTGATGTGTTCTTCCTGTTTCAAGCTTACATTCAACTAAACTTGCATTTTCAAAATTTTCAATAACCTTATAATGAGTTATACTTCTTTGACCTCTTTCATCTATTATTCTCCTAATTCCATTTTCAATTCCTTCTGGCTTGTATATTGGTAAATCAATGGTTCCAGAATCTTTTTCTAAATTATCATGAACTATTGCTAAATACCTTTTCTCAACTTTATTTTCGCTCATTTCCTTTGATAGTGTTCCATGTGCGAATTGATTTTTAGCAATTATAATAAGTCCTGACGTGTTCATATCCAATCTAGAGACTAATCTAACTATACAGTTTTGATTACTTTCCATAAAGTAATTTATTAGTCCATTAGCAAGAGTTCCACTTTGATAATTTTTAGTTGGATGAACTACCATAAAAGGTTTTTTATTAACTACTAATATATCTTCATCTTCATAAATTCTATCTATATCCATCTTTTCTGGAGCTATATCTTGACTTTCATCTTTTGCTAAATCAATTTTTATAATTTCTCCAGCATTTAATATATGATTCATTTTTACCACTTCACCATTAACAAATATCCTTTTATCAATGGAAGCACTTCGTATTAATCTTGTTGATAATCCAAGCTCAGTTTTTAAATATTCTCTTATTTTAGTTCCTTCTTCTATCTTAATAATCTTTTTTTCTAAAATACTCATTTAATTTATCTACTCCTCATGTAACTGAATGATGAATGGATATTTTACTTATTCACCAAATGTTTTAAAATCTTTACCTAAAATTATGATTACATCATACTCATTATATTCTTGCTTATTATCTTTTTTATCACTATCTTTAATATTTAAATCTTGTTTAATAGTTTTTAATTTATCACTGTCATTAGCAAGTATTATACTCTTATCACTAATCTCAGTATTTCCTGTATCAATCTTTGTATATCCAGCATCATTCAATTCTTTTGTTACTTTAGCTGCTAATCCATTAATTTTAGTTGCATTTAATATTTTAATTCTAATATCATCTTTTGATGTATTTACAGATATATTTTTAGAAACAGAAGCTGAACTAAGTGATGATATTATATCTTTATTTACATTTTTATCAAATATTAAAAATGATTCTCCATTTATAGTCTTTGGTATTCCTGCTACTGTTAGCATTACTATATTTTCTTTTTTTATGTTCATGAATTTTAATCCATAACTTAAAATTTTAGTAGATGATATATTAGTTTCTATATTATTCCCTAAGGCTGACATTATACTCGGAACTCTAAATAATATAAAAGGACTTGTACACTTGTCAACAACTTTTGATATAAACTTTTGTTGATTTTCTATTCTATCTAAATCCCCATTAGCAAATCCACTTCCATCATTATTTTTTCTCCACCTAAAAAATTCTTCAGCTTTTTTACCATCTAAAGTTACAGTTTCTCCAGCTTTAAAATTAATATGAAGATTTTGACCTTCATCATCATAAATCATATTTCTTTCAATTTTCATTTCAATCCCCCCAATAGCATCAACAATTTCTCGGAAGGCATTATAATCTATTTTAACTATATAATTTATTTTTATATTCAACAAACTTTCAGCTTGCGATTTTATTTTAGGATATCCACCAATTGCGTAAGCTGCATTTATCTTAACATTTCTATCATTAAGATTTATTAATGTATCTCTTGGAATTGATATAATATTTAATTTCTTGTTTGTAGGATTATAATTTATCACCATTATTGTATCTGTTCTTTTAATTGATTCATTATCAACTTGCTTTGGATCTCCTATATCCATCCCAAGTAATAAAATATTTACTGGTTCATTTAATGATACATCTATGCCGCTTGGCATTGATTTACTTTCTATCTTCATTAAAGCAGAAATTCCTGATACCATTGAAATTATAATAAATGTTATTACAAGAGCTATTAATCCTAGAACTAATTTTTCGGGTATTATAGTAGAATTATCATTTTTTCTGAAAATTTTTGAAAATATTTTTTGCTTCCTTCTATTATCTGTTCTTCTCCCCATGTATCCACCCTCTTATATCTTGAGATCAGTTAATATATTTCACTAGAAATTATTTAACTTTATTCTAATTCAATGTAATTAACTACATTTTTTTAAAAATTATCCTTTAAATTTAGGATCAAATAAAAAATAATTCCTGGCTCTAATAGTGTTTTCATCAATTAGTAAATTCTTAGTTAATAAAAATTTTATACTATAAGTCAATCCATAATATACTCCCATGTCTAGACTTTCAAATGTAACTTTTCTTATGGATTCAACTCCCTCAAAGTTTCTGCTTGGTTCTACCATATCTGCAATATATATAATCTTCGTTAGAATAGACATATTTTCTTTTCCTGTAGTATGCCATCTTATTGCATCCAATATTTCTTCATCCTCAATCCCAAGTTTATCCTTAGCCTCTATATGTCCAATAATACTGTGCCATAAGTTTGCATTATTTTCTTCTACCTCTGAAAGAACAATGTTATGTTCTTTCATAATTTCTTTCATTTTATATTTAGATAAATTTTTGGCTACATCATGTGCAAGACCTGCAATTTCAGCTTTTTCTTCTACAACTCCATTTAACTTAGCTAATATTTTAGCTGTTTCTGCAACACCTAAAATATGTATATAACGTTTTTCTGTTAAATTTGCTTTAAGATATAATTTCATTTCTTCAATAGATAACAAAATTGTTCCTCCTTGTATTAGTCATTATATAATCCATTTTTATAAATAATATCCATAACTTTTAATGGTACAAAAAAGTCTATTTTTTTATTTTGATTTACTCTCTCCCTTATATCTGTTGAAGATATTTCAAGTTCTTTTAAATCTAAAATAATTATTTTCCCATTGTATTTTTTTTCTATTATTTGCTTCTTCTTTAGCATTTCTTCTTTGCTGATTCCACCTCTTGCAAAAACTACCAGGGTAGCTAATGAAAAAATCTTTTGAACATCTTTCCATTCTTCTAGACTAATTAAACAATCTGCTCCTGTTATAAAAAATAATTCTTTTTCTTGATTTTGAGCATCGTTTTTACCTTTAAAATATTGTAATGTCTCATGAGTAAAGCTAATACCTCCTTTTTCTATTTCATAACTTGAAATAGAAAATCCATCAAAGGGCTCTATTGCACTTTTAACCATTTCATATCTTAATTTAGAATCTGTTACTATATTGTTAGTTTTAAATGGTTGCTTTGCTGCGGGTATAAAAATCACTTTATCTAAACCTAATTGTTCTTTAGCTTCATAAGCTATATATAAATGTGCATTATGAATAGGATCAAATGTACCTCCTATTATACCATACCGTTTCATTAGCTTCCTCCTAAAGTAAAAATCACTATTTAAATATTATATCACGAAGTAATCTTAAATATTAAGCATATGAAAGAATATGCCTTATTTTAAATATATTAAGTTTTACAAAAAAGAAGTTGCTTCAAAATAATTTTTAAACAACTTCTTTTTATATACTAAAATTCTAAATTAAACTTACACTTTGAATATCTATTTATTTAGTTGGCAATTCTATCTTGGGCTTATTCTTTGATTGTTTATATAAAACTATCTTATTTCCAATTGCTTGAACTCCTTCACATTTAACAGCCTTACATATCATATCTGAAGTTTCTCTAGATTCTAATCCACTGTTTTCTAAAACCTTTATTTTAATTAATTCTCTAGCTTCTAATGCTTGAGAAACTTGTATTAAAAAGTTTTCTTCAACACCATTTTTGCCAATTTGAAATATTGGTGAAAGTTGATTAGCTAAGCCTCTTAAATAAGCTCTTTGTTTTCCTGTTATCATTATATTTTCCTCCTAAAATTTGTTTCAACATATATTTGTTGTATTAATTATCCTGGGGGGCTTTTTTAAATTCATTAAAGTACATATTCAAATTCAAAGTCATTTAATCTTACCATATCTCCATCTTTAATTCCCATTTCTCTAAGTTCATCAAATATACCTTTATTTCTAAGAACTTTGTGGAAATATCTTAAAGAATCTGCGTCATTTACATTAACAGCACTTAATAGTCTATCTACAAATGTACCGTTAACGACATAAACGTTATATCCCTCTTCTGCATTCTTTTCAATAGTAATATTATAAGTAAATCTCTTTTCTTCTGGTATATACATTTCATCTTCTGAAATTTCTAATTCTGTAACTGGAATTTCCTTAAGCATTCTTGCTGCTTCTTTCATTACAGCATCAACACCTTCATTTGTAGCTGCTGACATTTTAAATACCTTATCAAAGCCCATTTCTTGAACTTTCTTTTTAAACTCTTCAAAAATACTGTCATCATAAAGCATATCAGTTTTATTAGCTACTACAATTTGAGGTCTATCCCAAAGCTTAATAGAATACTTCTTTAATTCTTCGTTGATTTTAACAAAATCATCAAAAGGCTCTCTTCCTTCAACACCTGAAATATCTACTATGTGAACTAAAAGTCTAGTTCTTTCAATATGTCTTAAAAATTGTATTCCAAGACCAACACCTTCTGCTGCACCTTCAATAATACCTGGGATATCTGCCATAACAAATGGTTCAATTCCATCTACTGCAACAACTCCTAAGTTAGGTTTTATAGTAGTAAAATGATAATTTGCAATCTTTGGTTTTGCTTTTGTTGTCATAGAAAGTAATGTTGACTTTCCTACATTAGGAAATCCTAGTAGTCCAACGTCTGCAAGTAACTTTAATTCTAGAATTATATTTAGTTCCTCTCCCGGCATTCCTGGTTCTGCGTAGTGAGGTGCCTGTTTAATAGGCGTAGCAAACTTAGCGTTACCTTTTCCACCTTTTCCACCTTTTAATAGTACTAATTTTTGACCTTTATGAGAAAGATCTGCAATTATTTTATTAGTTTCAGCTTCTCTTATGATTGTTCCCATTGGTACTTTTATAAAAAGATCTTTACCATCTTTTCCATAGCACTTAGAACCACCACCTTTTTCACCTTCTTCTGCAACAAATCTCTTTTTATATTTAAAATCTAATAATGTAGTTATACTAGTATCAACTTGGAAAATGATGCTACCACCTTTTCCTCCATCTCCTCCATCTGGTCCACCTAATGGTACATACTTTTCTCTTCTAAAAGTAATAGCACCGTTACCGCCATCACCAGATTTAACGAAAACCTTGGCTATATCTATAAACATATAATCACCTTTCCTTATGTATTTTATTCTTTATCTGATATCTAGCAGCTCTAAAGCGCCCATATCCTTATATAGGAGTTTACTTAATAAGTATAATTTTTCTAAAGCATAATATAAATTATTATTCCCTAGAAAATCTCATCTTATTATATCATATTTGATTTAATATTTAATCTGAACTAAAAATTCTATTTTTTACTTATATTTAAAAAAGCACTCTTAAACTAAGAGTGCTTTTTTTCTAAAGTAATTATTCAGCTATTGCTTCAACGTTTATTGGGTAAACACTTGCTTTTTTCTTATCTCTACCAAGTCTTTCGAATTTAACAACTCCATCAACTTTAGCAAATAAAGTATCATCTTTACCTCTTCCAACATTTTCACCTGGGTGGATTTTAGTTCCTCTTTGTCTATAAAGAATGTTTCCAGCAAGAACAAATTCTCCATCAGCAGCTTTAGCTCCTAATCTTTGTGCTGCAGAGTCTCTACCATTCTTAGAACTACCAACTCCCTTTTTATGAGCGAATAATTGAAGGTTCATAATTAGCATGTGACTACACCTCCTCTTTTATTAAAATTATATATTCTCTACGTTTCTTTTCCCCTACTATTTGATCAAATCCTAAAATTACACTTTCCAAGCTTTTTTCAAAAGTTTTTAACAACACTTGAGCTTGGTTTAGTTCTTCTAAATTAAAATCTTGAAGATCTAATTTTAAGTATCCATCTTTGATTTCGTAAGTTGAATTAAGTTTTAAAACTTCATCCAATCCAATGATTACACTTTGAGACAACACTGCAACAGAATTACATATTAAATCAAATGCTTCTCCTACTAAAGCAGGATCAGTTGAAAAATTCCTGTCATCACACAACGCATGACCATTCATTACAAATCCAACAATATTATTATTATGTTGTTTGATTTTTACTTTAACCATAATTTTATTAAGCTTCGATCTTTTCGATTACTAGCTTAGTGTAAGGTTGTCTGTGTCCATTCTTTCTTCTATAGTCCTTTTTAGACTTATATTTGAAAACTATAACCTTTTTTGCCTTACCTTGTGCTGCAACCTTAGCTACAACTTTAGCTCCTTCAACTACTGGTGCACCAATTTTGATACCTTCGTCAGTTCCTACAGCTAAAACTTCGTTTAATTCAACTGTTGAGTCAACATCAGCGATAAGTTTTTCAACGTATATTACGTCTCCTTCTTGAACTCTGTATTGTTTTCCTCCTGTTGCTAATACTGCGTACATTAAAACACCTCCTCATAACGGTCTCGCCACTTTTGGTACAAAGATTTAACTTTGTTTTATTTAAACCTTACGTGCGCGGTCTACAAAAGCCATTTTACCACAATATTCTCGTCTTGTAAAGGATAAAATTAAAAATTAATGAATAATTTATTGATTAATGATGAATAATTTCTGAATGAAATTCCTACGAAATTTCTATATTTCTAGTTTATATGATTTTTAATTCTTAACTATTCATGATTTTAACATTTTTCTATAGCTATAACTTTATAGTCTTTTAAATTATCCTTCTGTCCTTGAAATATAAGTGGTTCGATTTTGTAGCCTTCTATCCCATCTACATAGTTTAAGTATATTTCTTTATCTAAAGCTTCTATCTCTTTTATAAAATCGAAAATATCTTCTTTGATTCTATCCTTATAAACACTATCTATTTGTATATGGAAACAATTTATTGAGTTTTCTTCTTGCATTCTTATTATTTCATTTTTTATAAGACCTTCAATATATGATAATTTTAAGAGTATTCCTTTCCCTTTGCATATAATACATTCTTCTTCCATGTACTCATATATGCTCTTCCCTTGCCTTTTTCTAGAAATTTGAACTAAATCTAACTGAGTGAATGGAAATATTTTTACGTTACCTTTATCTAATTTCAAGCTTTCTTTTAGAGCATCCATTACAATCTCTTTTTGACTCTTATCTCTCATATCAATAAAATCTATAACTATAATCCCACTTAAATTTCTAAGCCTTATTTGTTTTCCTATTTCTTTGGCTGCTTCTAAATTAGTTTCTAAAATGGTTTTATCGAAACTCTTTTCTTTTATATTTTTCCCACTATTAACATCAACAACATACATTGCTTCTGTTTTATCTATTACTATGTAACCACCACATGGCAAATTAACTTTATTATGTCTTAGTTTTAATAATTCTTTTTCCAATCCATAAAAATCAAAAAGGCCTCTATAACCTTCATATTTTTCTAATTTAAAGTTCTCTTCACCTTTGATAAAGTGAGATATTTTTTCAAAATCCATGTCATTGTTCACATAAACTTTTGTAACTTCTTCTCCAATAGAATTTATTAAAAGCTTAGATAAACTTAAATCTTCACCATAAAGTTTTTTCAAACCTAATGAATATCTCATCTTTTTGTCTATATTTTCAAACTCACCATAAAGTTTATTTATTTCATTTTTAAGAATTTCTAAACTTACATTAGCGCCTTCTGTTCTTATTGTGATGCACACATCTTTTAGGGGTTCAACATTCTCTAAAATTTCTTTTTTCTTTTCTTTATTCTCTATTCTTTTAGAAAATTCTATTCCTTCCTTATAACAATTTAAGACAATATATTTCCCAGGAATTGAAACTTTAGAAGTCAATTTAGCACCCTTATCATTAAGAGGCTCTTTTATAACTTCCACTAATATTTCCTCACCCTTTTTTATGCCTTTTGCCTTAAGTTCATCGCTGTAATACATATACCCTTCTTTATCTAATCCTAGCTCAACAAATATGGAATTTATAGCTGGAAGAATATTTTTAATTCTTCCTTTATAAATTTCTCCTGTTATAGGTTCATTTTTCTTTTCTTCTACAATACTTTCTATTAATTCATTATTAGATTTAACAGCTATCCTTAAAAGCTTTTCTCTTCTCTCAATAAAAATCTCTTTCATATCAACACACCTCATTCAATTGACAATTAACGCTGAAATTACTCCGTAACTTCTCTAATTAATCTGAATTTATCTATTATTTCTACTAAATCTCTAAAAGAGATTTACATAAAATATAATTTTGAAAAAACATTGTTTTTTCTTCATTAATTGTCAATTGTCATATACACTTATATAGTGGCACAAGTTTTTCGTTAATGTAAAAATACATTTCTTCTCTTTTTATATTAACGAAGGCATCTAAGAGTACATTTGAAGTTTTTTCTTGAATATAGCTAACTAGTAAATCTGCACTTAAATGTTCTCTGCTTCCTGTACTTATTAATACATTAAGTATCAAAAATTCATCCTTAATCCAAAAGTTAAATTCCTTAATTAAAGTTTTTAAATTAACTTCTCTCTCACCTTTTTTACTTTTCTTTATAGTAGTCCAAGCATCAGCTTCTAAAAGATTAGTCATTTCTTCTTCTAATTCCGAAACATCAAAATATTTCATTTTTATTGTATATCTCGCTGCATCAATCAATGCCATAGCTTGAGGAACTTTTTTGTCGCCTGGAGTATAAGGAATTGCAAGTGCACTTATGTATTTTATCCCACTTGGGGCAGTTGCATTCAATTTATCCACAATTTCTTGTTCATTCATCTCAGTTGTTAACACCATATCCATATATTCACCATTTGAACATACTCCAACAGATAAAGGTTGTGCTATTGATGTATTCATATGTGGATTAAATCCTTGTGAAAATTCTACTGGAAGTCCTGCTCTTCTAATATTTTTTTGAATAGTTTTAAGTACATCTAAATGAGATATGAACTTAATATTTTCTTCTTTTGTAAATTTAGTTAAGTATCGCACCTTCAAAACACTCCCCATCTTTAAAGTTTGCATTAATCCCACATCCTGTACATCCTTTTCTACAGTTTTGAGTTAATTCTGCTTTCTTTGCTTTTTCGCTTTCTACTTCTAAATATTTTCTATTTACTCCAATATCAATGAAATCCCATGGTAATACTTCATCATAAGTTCTTTCTCTATATGCATAAAAATCTACATCTAAATTGCATTCTTCCATAGATTCCATCCATATTCTATAGTTAAAATATTGACCCCATCCATCAAATTTAGCCCCTTTTTCAAATGCCTTAATTAAAACATCACATAATCTTCTGTCACCTCTTGCAAACACAGATTCCATAATAGATGTCTTTTGTTCATGGTAATTATAAACTATACATTTTGATTTAATTGCACCCTTAACAGCATTAATCTTTTCATTTACATCTTGAAGTCTTGCCATAGGAGCCCATTGGAATGGTGTAAATGGCTTAGGGATAAGTATTGATGTACTTACTGTAAGTCTCAACCCCTTGTAATCACCTTTTTTCTTAGGAACTGCTTTATATTCATCAACAATTTTTTCTGCGAGTTCTCCGATTCCTATACAATCTTCAAGTTCTTCATAAGGAAGCCCAACCATAAAGTAAAGCTTAAGAGTCTTCCAGCCTGCTTCAAAAGCATCTCTAGCTGCATCTAAAATTTTATCTTCTGTAAGTCCCTTATTTATTATATCTCTCATTCTTTGAGATCCTGCTTCTGGCGCAAAAGTTAATCCACTCTTTCTTACCTTTTGTATATCCTTAAGTAAATCAACTGAAAAAGCATCAACTCTAATTGAAGGAAGCGCAATTCCAACTCTATTTTCTTCATGTTCTTCCATTAAATCTGTAATTAATCCCTTTATATCAGAATAATCACATGTGCTTAATGAAGAAAGAGAAATTTCTTCATATCCTGTATTCTTAACTAATTCTCTAGCTAACTCTACAAGATCTTCTTTTTTCTTCTCTCTAACTGGCCTATAAAGCATTCCAGCTTGACAAAATCTACATCCATTTGTGCATCCTCTAAATACTTCTAAAACTATTCTGTCATGAACAATTTCTGAATAAGGAACTATAATATTTGTTGGAAAATCAACCTTTGTATAGTTATTTATGATTCTCTTTTTAATAGTTTTAGGAACATCATCATACTTTGGTTTAAATTCTTTTATGGTATTATCTTCATTATAAATAACATCATATAATGAAGGTACATATATTCCTTGAATCTTAGATATTTCTCTTAAGAATTCTTTCTTTTTTCCTTTTCCTTTATACTTTTTATAAACATCCAAAACATCATTCATCATTTCTTCGCCTTCACCAATTTCAAAGAAATCAACTATATCATATAGTGGCTCTGGATTATATGCACAAGGACCTCCTGCCATAACTATAGGTTCATCTTCGCCTCTTTCAGATGCTCTTATAGTAATATCAGACATATCTAACATATTTAAAATATTTGTAAAACTCATTTCATATTGAAGAGTAAAGCCTAAAATATGAAATTCCTTTAAAGAATCTTTAGTCTCCAACGTGAATAATGGAATATCATTCTTTCTAAGTTGCACTTCCATATCTGGCCATGGTGCAAATGCTCTTTCGCAATATGTATCTTGTCTTGCATTTAAAGTATGATAAAGAATTCTACTTCCTAAATGAGACATACCAACTTCATAAACATCAGGAAAACAAAATGCAAATCTTATGTCAACTTCACTAAGACTCTTAACAATTTCATTTAATTCCCCACCAGTATATCTACTTGGTTTTTCAACCTTATATAAAATATCATCTGAAATTTTATTCATTAATATATTTCCTCCTTAAAAGCACATTTCTTATGTGCTAATCTCTACCTAAACATTTTTCTTTAAATTTGGATAAAATTTAAAGAAATTAAATTGTTAATAATTTACTAAATACAAAAATAATAGAAGGGCTCATTATCCTAATTAAAGAATAACTATACCTTCTATTGTTTTCTCATTTATATTATAGCAAATTTTTATTTTAACGTCTATTATTCTTAATTAAATTATACGCAATTGCGGCCACTTCAGCATTACTTGCAATATATAATGCAAATAATAATCATATTGCACAGATCTTAATCTCTTTAAATCTTTTATCTAAATTTAGATTTTGCTAATATTAAGTATATTTATCGCCTTTATTATCTATTTCTCGTATTTGCATATATTCCTCCAATGTCATATTTCCATAATACTTCAATGCTTTTAAAAGTTCATCCTCATGAATTATTCCAATGAGATCCATATCATCATTAAGAACATAAAAACTATTAAATTTATTTTTGTCAACCAAGGTTAATACATTAACTAAACCCTTTTTATAATACACAGAAATAGCTTTATTTTCTATGTATTTATATTTTTTTAACTTTCTTACCTTCCTAATCATATCTCCCATTATTATATACATAATTTTTTCTCTTTCTAAAATTGTTGTATATGTGATTAATACGACTGCAAGAAATAAACTTATGTTTACTTTATGTAATAATAGCATTATACTAAATACTAATAATAGTGTTCCTGAAATAATAAAACTAAATATTTCTGTTATTTTCTTTGCTTTTTTATATAAAAATCTTTTTGATAATAATATTTCACATACCCTTGAGCCATCTAATGGATATGCAGGGATTAAATTAAATATACCTAAACATAAATTAATGCTTACACTACTTTCAATAAATTCCCATCTAAAATAATCATAAAAAATACATATAACCCCAGCCATAAAAAGATTAAATAATGGTCCAGCTAAATATAAAATTAATTTCTTTCCTTCAGTTAATTCATCAATATCACTTAATTCAGCTTTAGCTCCTAATATACTAATATTAAAATTATTAAATTTGCACTCAAATTTACTTGCAACTATTATATGTGCAAATTCATGTAGTATTACCCATAGAAAACTAATAACAACATAGCTTTTAAAATCTCCAAGCCACATCAATATTGATAATTCTACAATCAATACTATATACCACTTTTTCATTTCCGACTCCTATAATATTGCTATTCCAAGAAAATTTGCAATGTATAAGTTATAAACTAATTCTTAGCTTCAAATGGAGTTTGCTTTATTGTAAATTATTATTGCTTTTTAAATATTCCATAAAATTCGATGCTTTTATCTTTAAATTATCTATTTTCAAATCTTCCGTAGTAAAATTACCTATCTTTAAATCTTTTCCTTGTATGTTTCCTATTTGAATTGTATTAAATGCATCTATAGACTCATTATAATTAAAATTCTGTTCTAATGTTTCCTTACATTTACTATGCATTTCTTTGACTTGAGTTGATGGAATATATTTTAATCCAACAAAAAATAATAATAAAACTGTAGCTCCTGTTAGTTCTCTAATTATTCTTTTAATAACAATATTTATCATGGTATCATTATCTTTTATATTAATCCCATATTTTGAGCTAATAGAATTATCAGCTTTTTTACCTAGCTTAAAATATTTATTGTTATCTTTCTTTCCATTAGCTGTATTATTTATGTTCTTATAATAATTTTCATAAGCTGACCTATAGCTACTCATAATACACTCCTTTAAATTCATTATCATTAAATTATATTAAATAACAAATAAAATTATGAGAATAAAATAGAAACAAAAATAATAATTACGAAGAAAACTCTAGAAATTATATTTGGGAGTTTTTTATAATCTTACGTATAAATCATCAATTCTATTTTTATTAAGGCATATAAATTCCTTAATATTTTAAAAATATATCTTCTTCCTTCTCATTCCTACATTTATCACTAATCCTACTGAAATTACTGTTGTAAGTAGTGAACTCCCTCCATAACTTATGAGTGGCAATGTTATTCCTGTAATTGGCAGTAACCCTATTGTCATTCCTATATTTTGAAGTATAGCAAACAAGAAATATGAAACTATTCCAACACATATAACTGACCCGAATATATCTTTTGAAGTTCGCGCTATTGAAATCATTTTATAAATTAAAAATCCATATAAAGTTAATAATACAATAGCTCCTAAAAAACCCCACTGATCCGCTATTGCAGAAAAAATAAAATCTGTTCGGACTTCTGGCACATTTTGTGCTGAATAACTAGAACTCCCATCATTGCTTAAAGACGGCCTACTTCCAAGTATACCTCCTGAACCTATTCCAATTAAAGATTGTGTTAAATGATATCCTGTTTTAGCATCATCGGCTGCTGGGTTTAAAAATCCTGTAAATCTTGCCTTTTGATATGATTCTATCAATCCCGAATTCCAAACTATTACTATTGCAAGAATTAATGACATTAATCCTCCACCAATAATTTTAATATCTAAACCTATTGCATAGAAAATTCCAAGAACTATGAAAAAGCAAACCATACTCATTCCCATATCAGGTTGTGTAATAATAAATACAACTGGTACCGCCGCATAAAAACCTAAAATAAAAAAGTTCTTAATTTCATTTATTTTACCTTCCATGTCATCTAGCTTTTTAGCGAGCATAAGTATAATTCCAATCTTAGCAAATTCTGATGGTTGAATTTGACCTATTCCAATATTAATCCATCCCCTAGCACCATTGACAACAACTCCGATTCCTGGAATCTTAGTTAATATAAGAAGAATTACCACGCTCCAATAAAAAATAGGTACATAATTAAATATTATTGTATAGTCAACTGCTATAAATATATACAATGCTAACATAGATACTACAAACCAAAAGGCTTGCTTTTCAACATAAGACAAACCGTATTCTCCTTTTGTACATAAATATATATTTAATGTCCCATATAAAATTAAAAGAATTAAAGAAATTACTATAGTTTTATCAATTTCTTTAATCAATCTCATATCTAATTTAAAACTTTTAAACAATACTTCACCTCCTGCTTAAGTATACATACCTTTAATAAAATGTATATATACTCAATTACTTTTAATTATACATTATTATTACTTCATTCTCTATAATAATTATGTTCATCTGATAAAACATAATAATTTTGTAATAATTCAAACAAATTTTTTATAACTTTCATTATTTATCCTAATTGTTTCAACTCCCTTCTGGAAAAAGTGATAATCCAAAAGTAAGCATTAAAATTTTATATTTGGAACCTCAAACTTTTCATCTGTGAACTTGTTTCTTAATTACCCATAATGTACCCTGAAAGGCATGAATTGTGCATTGTTAACATTATATATCTCTCTAAAAAAACACAAAAATATAAGAAATATTACGTGATAGAAACTAATCTTATAGTTTCTTAAAACAAATATCTCTTATATCCTAAGTTCTTGGTTGTGCTTCGCACTTTTTTATATAGGTGAAATGCTCTTAGTTGTGCTTCGCACTTTTTTTATAGGTGAAATGTTCTTGGTTGTGCTTCGCACTTTTTTTATAGGTGAAATGTTCTTGGTTGTGCTTCGCACTTTTTTTATAGGTGCATAAATTATTTCAAACAATCTCTTGTCTTATCTTCCTCTTATATTTTTAATTGGAATATTTGCTATTAATGCAGAAGCATTTTCCCCTTCTTCATCGCCACTTCTATTTACAGATATTTCAACATCGTCTACTTGTATATCAATATACTTAGAAATTACTTGTAATATTTCTTCTCTTATTTTATCTATAATATCTGGAGCGATTTCCCCTCTATCATGTATAAGAATCAATTTCAATCTATCTTTTGCAACTTCTTTAGGCGTTGGTTTGTTACTTAAATTTTTAAAAAAACCCATTTTTCTCTTCCTCCCTTAATTACGCTTAAATAGCTTTTTTAAGGAGCCAAAAAATCCTTGATGATCTTCTATATGTAAATTCATAAGTGGAACTTCTTCTCCTGTAATTCTTCTTGCAATATTTTTAAATGCTTGTCCAGCGAACGACCTTTCTTCTAATACAATAGGTTCTCCTTTGTTTGTTGAAATTGTTATATTCTTATCATCAGGGACAACTCCTAATAATTCTATTGAAAGAGTTTCTATAATATCAGCCACATCAAGCATATCACCATTTTTAGTCATTTCATAATTTAATTTGTTTATAATTACTGAATGATCCTCTAATCCCTTTGAATCAAGTTTTCCAATAACTCTATCTGCATCTCTAACAGATGTAATTTCAGGATTTACAACTACAATTGCTCTTTCTGCACCTATAACTGCATTTTCAAATCCTTGCTCAATACCTGCTGGCGAATCTATTAATACATAATCAAATTCTTCTTTTAATTCATTCACTATTTTTAGCATATCTTGCGCACTTATATCATCTTTGTCTTTTGTTTGCGCAGTAGGTAACAAGCATAGATTTGGAAGCCTTTTATCTTTTATAAGTCCTTGCTTTAATCTACACCTTCCTTCTATAACATCTATTATTGTATATACTATTCTATTTTCTAATCCTAGTAATACGTCTAAATTTCTAAGTCCTGTATCACCATCTATAACAACTACTTTCTTTCCAATTGATGCTAAAGCAGTTCCTATATTAGCTGTGGTTGTTGTTTTCCCAACCCCACCTTTACCTGAAGTTATTACAATAGATACTCCCATTTACAAAATCCTCCGATATTCTAATATATATATTTGTTTGGTAAATATGGTTCAACTATTATTGACCCATCCTTAATCCTTGCTAGTTCTGGATAACTTGGTTTTTCAACATCATCTGGAGACATTGCTATGACATCTGCAATTTTTAAAATTTCTGGTTGCAATAAAAATGCAGCGATTACTGCCTTTGTATTTCCATTTGTTCCTGCACTTACTTTACCTTTTATAGCCCCTAAAACAATTACATTTCCGGCTGCATAGATTTCTGATCCACTATTTATATCACCAATTATAACTATATTACCTTGGTAACTTATAGATTGTCCCCCTCTAATTGTTTTTCTTATAAATTTAGTTTTTCCTTCATATACACCAGAAAATATTCTAGTCTCTTTTTCATTTACTTGTTCAATTTCTTTTTCAATATCTTCCAAAACAATATCCTTTATTTCTATTTTAGTTAATAACACTTCCTTAAGGATTCCAAGTTCTTTCTTATTAATCAATTTTAAATCTATTTTCAAAATTAACGTTGTTCCTTTATAAAAATGCTTTCCTTTAGAAAGTTTTTTTATTAACATTTCAAGCATCTCTTCAAAACAAGTAAATCTATTCATCTGAATAGTTGTATTTATTCCATCTTTATTCCCTTTTATTAAAATACCATCATTATTATACATTCATTCCCTCCAATGAATTTGCAGGTTAAAATATTTAAATTCTTTTCAAATGACAACCTCTCTACGATTATATCATTATAACAACTATTTTTGTATATATCTTTCAATATTTTCAATTAATTTTTACTAAAACATAATATAGATTTAGCTCAAGCATGTAATTTGAGCTTAAAAGTTTTAATTTAGGTATATGAAAAAAATATCCCTATAGGTATACAACTTTGGTTCTTGTATACCTATAGAAATATTTATAATAATTGTTTTTATTATTGTTAATTTTCCTTATCTATTTGTATTGTTATTTACCTTTACGTTCTGTGTATTAATAGTACTTACTTGTGATATGGATTATCAACAACATACTTCTTAAAAGATGCTGATTGCGAAGCATAATTGGGATTATCTTTTAATAATTCATCCTTAAAATATGCGTCATAAACTGCTCTAACTGCTGATGCAATATTACCTCCATGCCCTCCATCAAATACTACTGCAACTACAGCTATTTGTGGATCATCTGCTGGGGCATAACTTACATAAGTCGCATAAGGTTTTCTTCCTTTTTCTCTTTGATCAGAGGCAAAATCGGCCGTACCAGTTTTACCAGCTGTTGGTATCGGAAATCCACTAAATGCAGTTGCTGCTGTACCTTCTTGACTATTATTAACTGCTTTCATACCGTCTTTAACTGCCTTTTGAGTACTCTTTGATATTGATACTGTATTTAATACTTCCGGTTTAAATTCTTGTACTATATTACCATCATTATCAGTAATCTTATCAACCAAATGAAGCTTATATCTTGTTCCACCATTAGCAAGGGTTGAAATATATGATACTAACTGCATTGGAGTAAAATTATTCATACCCTGACCTATTGATGCATTAACAATTTGAGCTGGAGTTCTTATTTCTCCAGGTTCATTATTAATTGTAAATTGAGCTATAGCTTCTGCTATACTTGTAGCTTGATTATCTAAATTTACTTGCTTCCCTGCAATTCTATTCTTATATATATCAGAATATTCCATTATATTCTTAATATCATTTTTAACATCCTTTGCAAAATTATCATGGCTCATCATTGATGTTTCATCAACGCCGACCTTATTTAAACTTTCTGTAACTTTATCCTTTATAGCTTTTTTGGAATTTTTAACTTGGTCATTATCATCATCTAAAGCACGTATATCAAATGGAATGAAAGTTTTTCCATTATAATTTCCGTTTTCTAATGCGTCAACTAAGTTAAATTTAGCATATGCTATTTGATTTTCTTTCCATGATGTAAAGTTATATGTTTGCCCAAAGTTTTCTCCTATTTCTATCCCTGTTGTAGCTTTTTGCTTGCTGCTCGGATCATTAGGATCAACACCTAAACCAAATTGCCAAGCATATTTTGCAATAGAATCTAAAGCCTCAATTTTACTTTCTCCTTGCTCTAGCTTTTGAATATACATTCTATATGCTGTTTCATAGAAGTAATAGTTAATTGATTGTCCTATAGCTGTAGTTAAATTTATTGGTCCCATTGCAGCTTCTAGTCCTGATGGATTAAAACCAGTACCAAAAGTTTCTGGATGTATATTAAATTTACCTGTATCATTTATAATTGTATCAGGGCTTATTGCACCAGATTCTAAACCTGCAACAGCTGTAAGTGGCTTAAATGTAGACCCTGGTGGATTTAATGACATAGTAGCATAATTATAAGTTGGTCTTGGATACAAATCATATTTATCTGTTCTGTATCCATCAGTTCCTATTGGGAATAGATCATCAACAGTTTTATTTAAACCCATTCTTTGTATTAATTGTTTTCCAAATGTTTCGTAGTCAGGATTAAAATATTGTTTGTTTTCTTCCGCTGTTAATTGTCCTGGAACTGCAAATAAATTAGGATTAAAATTAGGATAACTTGCTAGTGATAAAATTCTTCCTGTTTTAACCTCAACTGCAACTAACGCTCCTCTTGTTGCATTTGGGAATGTAGTTCCATCAGTATCGAATACATTCTTTTGTAAATTCTCCATTGCATCAGTCAAGCCTTGTTCTGCTGCATATTGAATATCATTGTCTATGGTAAGATGAACATCATTTCCAGGATAAGATTCAAGTTTAAATAATTCTTGAGTAACTCTACCTTGTGAGTTAACCTTAACAGTAGTTCCACCCTTAACACCCTTTAATTGTTCTTCAAAAGCTGATTCTATACCAAACGTACCAATTAAGTCTGATGAAACATCATACCCCTTAAGTTCATATTTTTCTTTTTGAGTATCATTAATTGAAGATACATAACCTAAAACTGAAGATGCTAAATTATTATATGGATAATACCTTATTGGTGCTAAACTAACATCTATTCCTGGTAAGTCAGTAAGTTTTTGACGAACTATTAAAGATGTATCTCTATTAATATTTCCTGCAATAGTTGTCGATCTATAGCCTTTGAAACTTTGCATTTTTATAGCATCTTTTATAACCATAAATCTTCTAATATCATTCAAAGAATATCCTTTTTCTAAAATTACATTAGTCAAATCTTTATCTGACATTTTGGAATATATTTTGATTTTATCCTTTGTCTTATAATCTGGGTCTACAAGTTCAATCAAGTTATAAGATCTAACTAAAGCATAAAAAGCGTCTTCAGGTGTTATCTTTAAAAGAGCTTCATCTAATTGTGAACTTTGTACATCAGATAACTCTTCAACATCTTTAAACATTGTATTTTTTAAAGTATCATTTAACCCTCTATCTTTTTTAAATCTTAATTCCTCATTGTTTTGAGACTCTTTCTCACTACTTTTATACTCAAAATATATATTATTATCACTGTCTATTTTCAATGGCAATGTATCTTGAGTTTTTTCTTCATTTTCATCTAATATTTTAAAAAGTTCCTCCATTGTTGTATAAAATTGTTTCTCTGCATCATCTGTCTTAGTATATGTAAGTGTATATGTTTGCTTATTAGTTGCTAAAACATTACCTTTTTGATCATATATCTTTCCTCTTGGAGCTTTATCTGATACAAACCGTGTTGATGTAACATCTGCTTTATCCTTATATTCTTGATAACTAAATACTTGAATATACAATAATTTCAAAATAATAGTTCCAAATATAAACCCCATGATAATGCACAAAACAGTATACCTGGAGGTTTCTTTTTTCTTTTTGTTTGTTGGTTTATTTAATATCATTTAAACCTCCACCTTTGTTTCGTATATTCATCATCATAAACATTCATTACTATTTTATATGCAAAGAACATTACTACTCCGTTATATATTCCCATAATAATACTTTTTGAAAGTTGTATATCAATATGTGACAAATAAAATATTACAAAAACTCCCATGTACTTTATTATTGTAATAAAAAAAATTGAAACTACAGGTATTAATCTCTTATTTTTTATAATTCCATTTCCAATGAAGCTTGCTAAAAGACATAATAATAAATTCAATAAAGAATTCACTCCAAATCCATGAAAAAAGAAAATATCTTGCAATACACCACTAACAGTACCTACAAATGTGGCCTTTTCTTTCCCATTTATTATTGAATAAGCAATAGCAAATGTAAATAATAGACTAGGATAAGCCCCTTTTATTGAAAAAAATGGAACTAATGAATTGTCTAATATAACTAAACCTATAGAAACTAAAATAATAATTAATTTTTCCATTTACGAACCCCTAATTATATTTAACTTCTCTCGTATCCTTCGGAGAGACAATAAATAATTCTTCTAATTTATTAAAATCTACATATGGTTTTACAACTGCGCTTTTCATTACTTTTACATTATCTTCTTCAACTGAAATTACTTCTCCAATTCTAATTTCCTTTGGGTAAAGCATCCCTACTCCAGATGTCATTATTACATCGCCTTCTTTAACTTCAGAATCCATTGGAAGATCATATACTTTAGCTAAATTTCTATTTTGTCTATCCTTAAATCCTTTTATATATCCAGTAGTATCTCTAGTACTCTGAACCATAACACTTACAGCTATATTTTCGTTAACCAATGATTGGATTATACACCAATTGCTATCTACACTCGTTACTTGACCTACTAGTCCTTGAGCTGCTATAACAATCATGCCTTTTTGAATATTATCATTTTTACCTTTATTAACTATATAGCCATCTAAAAAATTTCCTCCACTATACCCTATAATGTCACATGCTATATAATTATAATTATTTCTTTCTTCTGCAAAATTCAATATTTCTCTTAATCTATCATTTTCTCCTTTTAAATCTGAATAAGTGCTCAATTTATTTTCAAGCTCTTGGTTTTTATTAATCAATTCTTTATTTTGTGCTTTTACTTCTGAAAAATTCAAGAAAAAGTCTAAAGTTTCTTTAATTTTATCAGTTCCTTTATACACAAGATTTTGTACAGGATTTAAAGTACTACCGGCACCACTTTCAATAATACTTCTATTTTCTTTCTTAACAGTATAAACTATTAATCCTAAAAAGCTAACTGACAGTACTATAATAGTTACTGCCAGTTTATTTCTAAGAAGCTTCATATATTAACCTCTTTGATCCCTACTAATTTTATCAAAATCTTCTAGTGCCTTCCCTGCTCCAAGTACTACACAATCAAGAGGTGCCTCTGCAATATGTACAGGCATGTTTGTTTCTTTATTTATCAATACATCTAAGCCTTTTAAATAAGCTCCACCGCCAGCAAGCATTATTCCTTTTTCTATAATATCTGCTGCAAGCTCTGGTGGTGTTTTTTCTAATGTGGTCTTAATTGCCTCTATAATAGCATATATAGGTTCTTTTAATGCTTCTCTTACTTGAGTTTCTGAAATTTGAACTGTCTTTGGAAGACCCGAAATCAAATCTCTTCCTTTTATGTCCATTACCATTTCTTCATCTTCAACTTTATAAGCTGATCCTATTTCCATTTTGACTTGTTCAGCAGTTCTTTCTCCAACCATTAAGTTAAATTCTTTTTTAATATAAGATATTATTGATTGATCTAATTCATCCCCTGCTTTTCTAAGAGATTTACTAGTTACTATTCCACCTAAAGAAATAATAGCTACTTCTGTAGTACCTCCACCAATATCAACTATCATACTTCCTGTTGGCTCACTTACTGGAAGCCCTGCTCCAATTGCTGCTGCCATAGGTTCTTCCATTAAAATAACATCTCTAGCTCCTGAAAGCTTTGTTGCTTCTTCAATCGCTCTCTTTTCAACTTCAGTAATACCTGATGGATAACAAACTATTATTCTTGGGTTCTTAAATGCATTCTTTGTTGATACCTTTTCTATTAAGCTTTTCATCATTGTTTGAGCTATATCAAAATCTGCTATTACCCCATCTTTTAATGGTCTTATAGCTACTATATTCCCTGGAGTTCTACCTATCATCAGTTTAGCTTCTGATCCAACTGCTAATGTCTTTCTAGTCAATGTATTCACAGCAACAACAGATGGCTCTCTTAAAACAATTCCTTTACCTTTTACAAATACTAATGTATTTGCAGTTCCTAAATCTATCCCCATATCTTTTCCTGATCCAAAAAATCCCATTTATTTTTTCCCCTTCCGATTCTATATTAGTCCTCTCTCTTTGAGGCTAACAAATTTATTATTTCCTATTATAATATGGTCTACTAATTGAATTCCTAGTATATTTCCACATTCTTTAATTCTTAATGTAATGTTTATATCTTCCTTACTAGGCGTTGGATCGCCTGATGGATGATTATGACATATAATTATTGACGCACTATTTTTATCTATTGCTTGCTTAAATATCTCCCTTGGATGAACTACAGATGTATTTAAGCTGCCTTTGAAAACATCTTTTGTTCCAATAATTATATTTTTTGTACTTAATAATATTACCTTTAAAATTTCTTGATTTAATTCGTTCATTTCACCCATAAGAAGATCCGCTAAATCTTTTGGCGAACTGATCTTAATATCTTTTTTCATTGCTTTTAATGTTCTAAATCTTCTAAAAAGCTCACACAATGCCAAAATCTGAGATGCTTTTCCTTCTTTAATACCTTTTATAGATGTTATGTCATTAAAGCTTGCACTCAAAACTCCATCTAACCCCTCTAATTCTGATAAAAGTCTACTACTCAATTGGAGTACATTTTCTCCTTGAGTTCCAGTTCTGAGTATAATTGCTAATAGTTCTGAATTACTTAAACTCTCAGCTCCATAGGTCAATAATTTTTCTTTAGGTCTTTCATTTTGTGGTATATCCTTAATTTTAAGGCTGCTGTCCATTAATATATTACCTCCACATATATGATCCCCTTCTAATTCCCTCAAATTATTGTATTTCTTCTAGCATAAATTTTAATTTATTTAACGGAAGTCCAACAACATTATAATAACATCCTTTTATTTCCTTAACAAATATTCCACCTATGCCTTGAATTCCATAAGCTCCAGCTTTGTCTAAAGGTTCACCAGTTTTTATGTATTCTAGTATTTCATCATCACTTATTTCAGAAAAAGTAACCTCTGTAGCTAAACTTTCTTGTTTAATTAAATTTGTAGCAGTATTAATAACAACAATACCTGAATAAACTAAATGTTTTCTGCCTTGAAGTGATTTTAAAATATTAAAAGCATCTTCTTCATCCTTTGGTTTTACAAGTATTTTATCTTCTAATGTAACTATAGTATCCGCTGATATTATTATTGCATCACCATTTAGCTTGTTTTTAACATGCAACGCTTTCCCTAAAGCTACATTTTTAACATATCTATCTATACATCCTTCAAAGAGAACTTTACTTTCATCAAAATCACTGGCTATTATATCAAAATCTTTAATTAATCTACTTAAAAGTTCTTGACGTCTCTCTGAAGCAGAAGCTAATACTATTTTCATATATTCACATCCTAAATAAAGAATCTAATGTATACTATTGACAAATAATATGCATTATAGACATGTTAATTATTTAACTAAATTAATTTTTTAACGTATAGAAATGATATGTATTCCTATAAACCATTTCTACATCCTATAGTTTATCATTTAAGATGTTCTTAAACAAGTCTGTTATATTAAGTTATGACTTTTTTTATATAAATTTAATTTTGTTGTAATAAATATTCTTCATTTTTTTTAGTTTTTAAGCAATTTGTATAATTCCGGTATATTTATATTGCTATTTTCTTTATTTATTTCATCTGGCAAATTTTTCACATAACTACTTAAATCATTTATTTTTTTAGATTTTGCAATACTATCATCCGTTATAATTTTATCAGTCCATTCTTTAAATTCTGTTGTTTTTATACTTTTAACTCCATTATCTTCAAGTTTATTAGTAATTGTTAAAAATCCATCTATAACCTCTATTATTTTTTTACTTTCTATATTATCACTTGAAATATTTAAATTAACCTTCGCAACATCAATATTATTTGCTTTAAATTGTTCTATTTTTTTTAGCCCATCCTCTTCTTTATATATTCCAGCTAATACCCTATATTTACCATCCTCTTCTACTATAAAAGGCTCACAATATTTTGATATTGCAGTTAATAATTCTTTTGCATTTTCTTCTTTAGAATAATATCCACATTGCAATGCTATAAGGCTCGGAACTTTACCTTTACCATTTCCCTCAATTGAATATCTTGAATTATTACTATTGTTATCTTGAATCTGTTTTCCATTAAAAATAAATTTACTAATAAATAATCCACCACCTATAGATATCAAAGCAATAACTGCAACACTACATAAAAACTTTATCTTATTCGATTTTCTATATTCATATCTTGTGTACCTCATAATATCCCTCCTTTTTTTCATATACTATATTTATTCTATAGGTCACACATATATGAGTTATGTTAAATATAAAATACATTATTCTATACTTAACTTTTGCAGATATCCTACACAAAAAAGTATTGAGTAGCAAAAAACGTATTATTCACTTTTTTAGTTTTATTGAATAATACGTTTTTTTAATTTATTATTTAATTTTATCAATTCATAATGTATGTATTCTCTTTTGAGGGGTATTGCCGCATTATAAGTATTACACAATACTTATAATTTCTTAGTTAAATATTCTTCTTGCAGTTGCGTATCTTTTTGAATAATATTCATCATATAAGGAACTTATCATTACTGGTTTTCCTGCTCTTGGTGCATGAATAAATTCTCCATCCCCAATATAAATACCAACGTGACTTATTGAACCTTCTGTATTAAAGAACACTAAATCTCCTGCTCTTAAATCACTTCTTTTTGCGTCAGTTCCTTGCCCTACTTGAGTATATGTAGTACGTGATAGACCTACTCCAAATTTATTATATACATATTGTGTTAGTCCTGAGCAATCAAAAGCATTTGGACCAGCTGCACCATAAACATATGGTTTTCCTAAAAATTTATATGCATAATTAACAACTTCATTTCCTTTGCTAACAGTACCCCTTGAAGCTTTATTTCCGCCATCTGTTGTTTCTGTATCTGAAGGTGCTTTAATTACTTTAGTTGCTTTAAGTTCACTAGTTTTAAGTGTAATCCCCTTATTAGGTATTAGTATAGTATCAGCTTCAGCATTTTGAGTATTAATAAAGCAAGCTCCTGAAAAAACTAAAACTGTAATTATGCATTTTATAAGCATTTTTATTTTATTTTTCATCTATATTCCCTCTTCATTACCTAATTTATATTATTATAGAAAACATTTTCATTTTTGTTTACATTGTCTTCTATTTTTCATACATTAATTAGTATATTCACAAATTTACTATTGGTCAAACTATTAACATTTTTATATATTTCTATTAATAAATTTATTAATCTCTTATTTCCTTAAGAACTTCTAATAAGTATTTAAAGCATCTACGAGTAGAAGATATACTCATATGTTCTACAGGAGTATGTATATCGATTATGTCTGGTCCAAAGCTAATCATATCTAAATCTCCAAGCTTTTCCCTTAATATTCCACATTCTACACCTGCATGCATAGCAAAAATATCAGCTTCTTTGCCATACATTTTAGAATATACTTTTTTGCATATCTCTCTTATTTTTGAATCAGTTTTATATGACCACGCTGGATATCCTGCATTAGTTGTAAATGTTCCACCTAAAATTTCTGTTATACATTTATTTCTTTCAACTATTTCTTCTCTTAATGAAAATACAGAGCTTCTCACTGCACTGTCATATTCCACCTCATTTTGATTAGTTGTTACCACTCCAAGGTTTGTTGAACTTTCTGTTAATCCTTCTATATCTGAACTCATTGTATTTACTCCATTTGGGTACATATACAATAAATTAATTGTTTTGGTTGTAGTATCATCTGAAAATACCTTTCCTACACTATTTTCACATTCTAGTAAATATATTCCTAAATTTGAATCCTTTTTACTAAATTCTTTTTTTAAATTTTCACATACTTTTGTCTTTAAATCCATCAAATTTTTTTCATCAGTTGAATTAATTGATACAACTGCTGTAGCTTCTCTTGGAATTGCATTATTTTTTGAACCTCCATTTAATGAAACTAAATTTAATTTTATTTTATTTGTGATTTCCTTTAATAATCTTCCCATTAATTTATTAGAATTTCCTTTTCCTAAATTAATATCTGTTCCTGAGTGTCCTCCCTTTAATCCTTTGATTATAAGGGTATATTCTTTTGTGTTTTCCTTTTTATCTATCCATTCAATAGGAAGAGTAGATTTTGTTCTAATACCTCCTGCACAGCTAACTAAAAGCTTTCCTTCTTCTTCCGAATCTATATTTAAAACAATTTTGCCATTAATATAATCAGCTTGAACTGCTAAAGCACCACTCATTCCAGCCTCTTCATCAGTTGTTATTAATACTTCAAGAGCTGGATGCTCTATAGTATTATCTTCTAATATAGCCATTGCATAAGCAAGTGCAATCCCATCATCTCCTCCAAGGGTAGTTTTATCAGCATATATATAATCACCCTTAACAATTAATTTAATAGGATCTTTTGTAAAATCATGTTCTTTATCACTGTTTTTTTCACATACCATATCCATATGGCCTTGAATTATAACTACTGGAGCTTTTTCATAACCCTTTGATGCTGGTTTTTTAATTATCACATTTAAAGCTACATCTTGAATACAATCTAATCCTAAATTTCTTCCAAAATTAAGTAAGTAATCGCTGATTTGTTTTTCATTACCGGACCCTCTTGGTATTTTACTTATCTCTTTAAAATGATAAAAAATTCTTTCGTCTGTGATATTTTTAAAATTTTTCATACTTTACTCTTCCTTCCGCTAATTACGTGATAAAATATCAATATGTATATCTTTTTTAGTTTATCATAAAATATTGTTATATGATGTATATATTTTTATTTTATGATTTATTATCTTACACACTATAAACATAATGTATAAAATTTTAATGTGAGGTGTTTGCATGCAAAAAACAAAAATGATTTTTACTATTGGTCCAGCAAGTGATAATGAAGAAACTTTAAGAAAATTTATTGAAATTGGAATGAGTGCCGCAAGATTAAACTTTTCTCATGGTACACATGAATCACATAAAGAGAAAATTGAATTAATCCAACGTATAAGCAAAGATATGGATTCTGCAACAGCTATTGTACTAGATATAAAGGGCCCTAAAATTAGAACTCATAACTTCATTAATGATGGTGTAATTCTTACTGAAGGAAATGATTTTGCTTTTGTTTGTGGAGAAGAAATCCTTGGGAATGAAAAAAGATGTTCAGTTTCATATGACATACTTTATCAAGATATAAAAGTCGGAGGAAAAATTCTTGTTGATGATGGTCTTTTAAAGTTCAAAGTTATTGGCGTTGAAGGTAAAACAATCCATACTAAAGTTATAGTTGGTGGAGAAATTAAAAATCACAAAGGTGTTAATGTTCCTGATGCAGTTATTAATTTACCATCAATTACTGAAAAAGATATAGAAGATATTAAATTTGGTTGCAAAATGGGAGTTGACTTTATAGCTGCTTCTTTCATAAGAAAAGCTGATGATGTTCTAGATGTAAAGAAAGTTTTAAAAGAAAATCATTGTGAACACATTAAGGTAATAGCTAAAATAGAAAATCAAGAAGGTGTAGATAATATAGATTCTATCATCAAAGTAACTGATTCTGTAATGATTGCCAGAGGAGATATGGGTGTTGAAATCCCAATTGAAAAAGTTCCCATAAATCAAAAGATGATAATCAAAAAATGTAATGAAGCAGGTAAAATTGTTATAACAGCAACTCAAATGCTTGATTCAATGATTAGAAATTCACTTCCAACTAGAGCTGAAGCAAGTGATATTTGTAATGCTATTTTTGATGGAACTGATGCAATCATGTTAAGTGGTGAAAGTGCTTCTGGTCTTTTCCCTATAGAAGCTGCAACGACAATGTCCAAAATAGCTCAAGAAGTTGAAGAATATTTAGATTATAACGATTTAACTGCAAGACTTAGAGAACCTTCTCTTAATGATTACGCTTCTGCAATAAGTTACTCTGCTTGTAGAACTGCAAATCTTTTGAATGCTAAGGCTATTGTTGCTGCAACAAAGAGTGGTGCTACAGCTAGAATACTTTCAAGATATAGATCAAAAGCTCCAATTATAGCTATAACTCCTTATGATCAAGTAAGAAGAACATTAAGCTTAAATTTTGGTATATGTCCTATGAAATGTTCTATATTTCATACAACAGATCAAATTTTAACTGAAGCTAAAAATGTAGTGCATAAATTAGGCATAACTAAGCCTGGAGATGACATAATAGTTGCTGCTGGAATGCCAATAACTCATACTGGTGGAACTAACATGTTAAAGATAGAAAAAATTTAACATATTTACAATTCACAGTTCCAGATAGATAATTACGGTACAATTTCTATTGGAAATTGACTAATAAAAAAGACCCACTAATCAAATCGTAGCTTTGATTAGTGAGTCTTTTTTATTTCAAATCCAATTAGAGATTTGTTCATTTATTGTCAATTGATTTAAATTCTACTCAAATTTAAACCCTTTAAGTAAATCACCTAAAGATGTTCCTTCTTCTTCATCAGTATCAACATAATTAAGATACTCTTTATTGCTTTCTGTTGCACCTTTAATACTTAAAGCTATTTTCTTATCTTCTTTATTAAAAGTTAATACCTTTACTTTTACTTTTTGATTAACTTCTAATATATCTGAAGGTTTTGCAATATGTTCATCTGTAATTTCTGATATATGTACTAATCCTTCTATACCATCAAATAATTCAATAAATGCTCCAAATGTAGTAAGACGTACAACTTTACCTTCTAGCAAATCCCCTTCTTTAATGTCTTCACTATGAACTGTCCATGGTTCTTTAGTTACATCTTTTAATATTAGCGATAATCTTTCCTTTTCCTTATCTACATTTCCTATGAATACTTCGACTTTGTCGCCTTCTTTAACTACATCTTCTGGCCTATTTACTCTTTCCCATGATAGATCTGAGATATGAATTAACCCCTCTACTCCACCAATATCTACAAATGCACCAAATTTAACTAGTTTTTTAACAACACCATTTCTTTTTTCGCCTTCAATCAAACTATCCCATATACTTTTTTTGTTTTTGTTGTATTCTTCTTCTTCAATAACTCTTCTCGATCCTACAACTTTTTTATTTCTAAAATCTAATTCTGTAATTCTAATTTCTAATTCTTTTCCTACCAAAGTGCTAAGCTCAATTCTTTCTCTGCTTGCAAGTGAACCTGGAATAAAGACTCTTACATTGCCATAATAAGCAATTACACCACCTTTAGTTTCTTCTTTGACTTTAACAGTAATATTTTTTTGTTCTTTAAAAGATTTCTCTATTTCTTCCTTTTCTTTTATTTCTAATACTCTTACTAATGAAAGCTCAACATATCCTTCTCCATCGTTTGGAGATATAACATATACATCAATTTCATCATCTTTACTAACTACTTCCCTAGGATCTTTTTCATCTGATGATAATTCCTCTTTAGATATTAATCCATCAAAAGCATAGTTTATATTAACTGAAACCTCTTTATCATTTACATCTATTACTTTGCCTTTTAAAATGTCTCCCCTATTCAATCTCTTCACATCATACTCATTTAAAAGTTCACTCATACTGCTCATTGTTTCTTCATTAGACATTAATCCTCACTCCTTAATTGTTTTATTTTTATTCTACTTATAATATTAATCTAATAAAAACGTTTATACAAGTTTATGTTAATGTACTCTGAATGTACTTATTGATATAATTAAATAAAAGCCTTTATACATAAACGTATATTTTTTTCTTTATTGTAAGTATTCTTAGTTTTAAAATATATATAAAACTTTATCAAGTAGTATTATATACTATTTAAAACTATAAATATTTCTATTATAAGTAAGATATTTAAACCTATAACTGTGATATTTAATTGTAGTTATCTTTTTTAGCATTTTTTCGTTGTTTTTCCATATTGTATATAAGTAATCTTTTTTATATAATAAATACATAATCTTTTAAGGGGTGATCACTATTCATAAGATTAATAAAAAATATGTTCTAGCTATACTTTTAACATTTATATTTACATTTTCAAGTTTACCCTTAGATGCATTATCATTTACAAGTATAAGTCCATCAGATAGCACAACAGCTTTTGCTAAATCTAGTGGTAGTAAGTCAAGCTCTAGCAGTTCAACGTCAAAAAGTGGATTTAGTTCAGGCTCTGTTAGCAGTTCATCGAGCAAATCTTCTACTAGTACCAGTAACAATTCAACTAGTTCAAAGAGTGCTGAAGGATTTAAATCAGGTGATTTTTCAAGTGGCAGTAGTGATTCTAAGGCTAGTACTGATTCAAGTACCTCTTCAAAAAGTGATGGTGCTACGCAGGGTTTTAAGAGTGGTTCATATTCTACAACTGATAAAAATAAAAATGAAGATTCTTCAAGTTCTTCTAATACAAATAATAATAAAAGCAATAATACTCAGACCTATAGTAATGGATCTAACAGGAGCTCCTTCTTTCCATTCTTTGGTGGAGGCGGTGGTTTTTACAGACCATTTTATTTTGGCTCAACTTCGAGTTCAATAGTTAATGCTTTAGCTTTAGCTGTAATATTCATATTAGCTATAATATTAATAAAAATATACTTAAATAAAAAAAGAAAATAATAAATATTAGGAGGTATTAACATGGGAATTTTTACAAGAATGTCAAATATGATTAAAGGAAAGGTAAATTCTACATTAGATAATATGGAAAATCCAGTTGAATTATTAGATCAAAAATTAAGAGATATGGACGAGCAATTTAATAAAGCTAAGTTAAGTTCAGCTCAAATTTTAGGTAATGTTCATGAAATAGAAAAGAAGCTAATTGCTGCAAAAAAAGAAACTGAAGATTATGAGCAAAAGGTAAAATTAGCTTTAAGTAAAGGAAATGAAGAATTAGCTAAAAGGGCTTTAGCTAAAAAAATTGAAACAGATAAAAAGATCTCTTCATTACAAGCAAGCTATGATAATTCAAAAATTCAAGCAGATACATTAAAAGCAAATCTTCGTGCTTTAGAAGAAGAAATCACAAAAACTAGAAACTACAGAGACGAAGCTGCTGCAAGATACGCAAATGCTGAAGCATCTCAAAAAGTTAATGAAATACTTGCTAATGTACAAACTAAAAGTGATTCAATCAAAATTGATAGTATAGAAAGAAACATTCAAAGAAAAGAATCCCTTGCTCAAGGCTTAGGAGAATTAAGAGACTTAGACAATTTTGACAGTGAATTTGAAAAATTGGATGAGGTTGACTTAGACCTTGAATTAGCAAAATATAAAACTAACTAGGAGATAATATGGATATTGGTAAAGATATTGATTTTATAAATGAAGAAAGAAGACATTGGGGAAAGGTTTATACTGATGTAGCTTATGCTATAAGCGAAATATCCCCCTTTGTCTCGGAAAGAGATTTAACTATAAGAAAATATTTTACTAAGGCATCACTACTTCAAGAATACACTAAACTTTTAGATTCTGCTGAAGCTGACTGCAAAAAGAAATCTTTATTTTCAATGTTTAAATCTAATTCAAGCATTACCCTAATTAAAGACTTTAAGGCTAAAAATAAAGATAATTTTAAGCAATTGGAGAAATGCTCTAATTGTGAATGCTTAAACTGTACTTTTGAATGTAATTTCAAAAAATGTTCAAGCTGTAGAAGTGGATCTATGATTTGCTCTTGTGATAAAGAAAGAGTTAATGTAAGAAAATTTGAAAATTTCACATTAGATCTTACTAACAATGATACTGGAAGATCTTCAAAATATAAAACTTTAGCTGTTGTTGAAGATTGTACATTAGATAATTTATACATTTTACTAGAAAATATAACTAATTCCAGTGATAAATTAGTGCTATACTATTATCCAGGAATTAAGGAAGACTCTTATGGTGAAATAACAGATGCTACTGAATTTGATTTTGTAGTTGAAACTTATCAAAGTGCAGAATAATTGATTCTCTAAATATAGGTATTGTGGAATATCGATGTCCAAGCTTATACGTATAACCTACTAAAATAAAGGATACTCTAATGTAACATGGAACAAAAGAGTATCCTTTATTTCTGGTATTATTTATATTAAAGGTATAAGTGCAATTTATAAACTAGATACATATAGTGCACCTTAAATTTACACTAATCAATAGTAACCTTAAAGTTTTAATATTACTGCAAGTATTTTTATATTTCATGATACATATATTAGTGAAAGTTATCTTACCCTTCATCATACATGGAAAAATGTTGTATTTCTAAAGCTTTCCTCTTTTCCATTTCATTGAAACAATAATGTATTATATCACTTCTTTTTATTATTCCTATAAAGGTTCCATTATCATCAGTTACTGGCACAAAATTTTGGTTCACTGCTAATGATATTAGGCTTTCTATATTAGAAGTTATAGACACAGATTTGTGTGTTATTCTCTTAGGTATATCTTTAACTTTTACAGATTCAGTATTCTTAAAATCTAAATTATGAGTATCTTTTAATTTCCATAGTAAGTCCCCTTCTGTTAATGTTCCCACATATTTTCCTTCTTTATCTATAATTGGTATTGCTGTATAACTGTATTTCTCCATTTTCTCTATAACTTGTTTCATTGTTGCATCTTGATTTTCGCATATTACTTCATTTTTAGGTGTAAGAAAAAAGGCTATATTCATAAATAAAATCCTTTCCTTAATGTATTTATTTTATTTTTGTTTACAAATGTATTTTACCACATTTTAAGTCGAAATCCTTTAAAAAAATTATTACTTATCCATGAATATTTATTAAAATTGATTTTTAATCACCATATTTCTCTAATTTGTAAATGTAATTCAAATATGTTTCATTTTTTAGAATACTATTAACTTCACTATACCCTTCTTCTCCTTGAAGAGTTTTCTTCACTATAACTTCACACAAAACATTACTTTTACATTTAGGGCATGTACCAACTGCTGCGAATCTCCAATTTAAAAGTTTTATTGGCGTTTCTAGTTCAACTTTCTTTCCGCATTTAGGGCACTTTAACATTAATTTCTCTTCATCAATTTTCACATTTTCAAGATTTGATACATGTATTGCCGGCATATTATATATATCTTTAACTAAATAATTACCAATCGCTCTAGAATTGTATACCCTTCTAAATACCTCTACTGTGTATTTAGCATCATTTAATGCATCATGTAATTTTGTATCATCTACCTTAATTTTCAGTTCATCTAAAGCTGATTTAAGCCCTAATGCTTTCTTATGAGCTAAAACTTTAGTTGCATATTCTTGAATATCTAAATATTCATCTAACCAACTTAAATCCGTATAATTATATTCATTAGCATTTATAATCAATTCTACCACATCATCTTTTGCCCATGAGCAAAGGACATCACCTTCTTCAAACATATCTTTAAGTTTGTTTATAGCTTCCTCAAAAGGTATTCCCTTTTCACTCAGTATATCCATGTCTATTTTAGTAATTTCAGTTACTATAGGATTAATTACAGGAAACACTGAAGGTTTTACATATTCTCTAATTTCGCTTATAGGTTTCATATATTTATCTACTTTTACAGCTCCTATTTCTATAATCTCATTTTCTAACCCTACTGAAGCAAAATCTCCATGTGTTTCAAAAAAATCCTTGTAATAATTAGTTATGTTTTTTAAATTGTTAAACTCTAAATCAATAATAATGTACCCCATATCTATCCCTTTCTAAAGTTAAATTTCTATCCCTGCAAGCTTCATTAAATGAATTGCATTTTGTGTCTCACTCTTTCCATTTCTTAATATATAATCAAATTTAATTTTATCATTTTTATAGAACTCTCTAAAGCTATAATTTATTATACTTCTGTTTTCTTTTTCTAAATCACATAATTCTAAATCATGAGTAGATACAAGCCCTACTCCTCCATATTGAATTAATTGTTTAATTAGTACTCTAGCTCCAATATGCCTATCCATAGAATTAGTTCCTTTAAATATTTCATCCAAAAGAAAAAATATCTTTTCCCCTCTTTTACATGCTTCTATTAATATTTTTATTCTTAAAATTTCTGCATAAAATGATGAAATACTTTCTTCTAAATTATCTTTTGTTCTCATGCAAGTATAAATATTCATGATTCCACAAGAGAATTTATCTGCACATACTGGCGCTCCTATATAACTAAGAAGTAAATTTACACCTAAGGTTCTTAAGAATGTACTTTTGCCAGACATATTAGAACCTGTAATTAGTGATACCTTTTTTTCTCCTTTTAATGAAAATGTGTTTCTAACTGCTTTCTTTCCAAGCAGCGGATGACCTATATTACTTCCTTGTATTTCATTTTCATTTAAAATGACGGGATAAGTCCAATTTTCGTTTTCAAAAGAAAGAATACTTATACTACTTAATGCATCAATCTCATGCATTACTGCAAGCCATTCTTCAAGTTTCTCACCATTTCTTTCTCTCCATTTTTCTAAACTTCTTATTAAAAATACATCTGAAAATAAAAATACATTTAATATTAAATAATATGCATTATATGCACTATTACCTGCCCAATCTAATATATTTGAGAATTTTTTCATTTCTTCTTTACAGCTTAACTTTTCATTTTTTAATTTATTATTTAAATTTTTTAAATATAAACAATCAAATTTTTCCTCTTCTATTAAACATAAAATTTTACTATATCCCTCTACACTATTTTTTATGGATTCAAACAATCTAAGTTCTTTTCCCATACTCTTCGACAACATCTTTACAACAATAAAATTCACCATAAAGTCTAAAATTAAAAATGACTCTGGTATTATTCCTTTAATTGCTAAATATATTGAAAAAATAGTAGCTAGCATAAAAGTACAAGCAATTGCTACTCTTAAAGGACTTGAAGATTCTTTGTCCTTGCTCCATTTAATTAAAGTATTTAAATCCATATCTTTTGATTTCTTTAAGCTACCTTCAACAATTATTTTTTGTCTCCATGCAGCTTTTTTTCCCAGCTCTCTTGTAGCTTCTTGCCTTTCTTTTATCTCATTATCACTTAAAGCCTTTTCTCTTTTTAATAATTTTGCTAATTCCGCTCTTCCACCTTTAGTAATTGTAGTATTAATGTATTGAAAAATCGAATTATTACCAAACACATCTAAATCATTTATAAATGAATGTTCATTATCTAAATATTCTGATCCATTATCTTTAAAATTTTTAAACTCTCCAACTAGTCTTTTAAGCCCCGTTTCATTAATATTTATTAGCAAATCAACTCTTTTTTTATATTCAAATATATTATTATGATAAAATACTAAAACTAAAAAAATGATTATAAAAAATATGGTTACAACCAAAATCAATGTTATTTTATTTTGTCTATATAAAAAATAATCAACTAACACACATAATATTACTACAACTAATCTACTCCATCCAACTATACTTACTTTAGTACTTATAGCACTACTTTCTTGACTATTGTTTTCTATATTATTTTTATAAAATTCTTCTGCTAAACTCATAAGTCCTCCTATATTACTTTATTCTTATTATTAACATCAAGTTTTACATTATCTATTATTATTAACTCTTACTATTCTATTTTACGTTATTAGAAAAATGTGTCAATTACTTACCTTACAATTATTAATTTTATTTTTAGCAATAAAGCAGATTACTCAATTGTATTTAATGTCCTCGGATACATAAAAAATACCCGTAGAACATTTTACTGTCCCACAGGTATTATAATAATCCTGTTGCCTATTGGCCCAGCACTACGAATTAAGACACATGTAATAATGAAACTAATCTATTTTGCATCATATGCCTATTTATCATTATTGCAATTACTCTTTTGATAGACAACTATATATTTCATCTAAGTTATATCTCATAGCTTGTAGATAATCCTTATCATCTTCTTTAGATTCTAATGTTAATATTGGTACAACTTCTGCTTTAACTTCTTTTGCCAAAGTTTCTGAAACTTTAGGACTTGCTAGTGATTCTGAAAACACAGTCTTTATGTTATTTTCCTTGCAAAAATTAACTAAATCTTCTAATTGTTTTGGAGTTGGCTCTCCTTCAGCAAATAGATTTTCTACTGATTTTTGTGTTAATCCAAAATCTCTACATAAATATCCAAAGGCAACATGACCTGTTATAAAATTCTTTTTATTTAATGTATCAAATTTAGGTTTATACTCGTTATATAAATTTTCTAGTTCTTCTTTAAATTTCTTATAATTCTCTTCATAGTAATCTTTATTTTTTTCATCTATTTTAACAAAAGTATTTTTTATATTTTCAGATTGTATTTCTGCATTTTTTAAGCTTAACCAAATATGAGGATCAATAGCATTTTCTTCTTTTCTACTTTCAATGCCTGCACTTGAGTCAAGGATGACTACATCTTTACCTTTAATAACTTCATTAACTTGATCTACCCATGACTCAATACCTAATCCATTATAAATGAAGGCCTTACTCTTAGTTAAATCTTCAAAATCTCTAGTTTTAGGTTCATAATCATGCGGTTCCATATTTTCTGGCACCAAACAAGTAACCTCTACTTTATCTCCACCAATTTTCTCTGCGAATTCTTTCAATGGATATATTGAAACAGTAATCTTTAACTTATTATTTGTTGTGTTTTGTGTTGTAGTTCCTGTCTTAGCTCCACACCCTATTAGCATTACCCCCATTAATATAGCTAACGTACCTGAAACGATTTTCTTTATCATATTATACCTCCGTTTTGCATCTGATTTGCATTTGCAACTCTGTTTATCATATTACTGCTAAAGTTTAAATATGTCAAGATAAGCTAAATTTTAATAATACTGATTATTTTATTCATATCCTTTTATATTGCACTTACAATAAGGAATATAAAAAAATAAATTAAAGATGCAATATATATTATGCCTTAATTTAAATTAATTAAGTTATATACATAAGAATCATTATCTAAAATTGACTTTTCTATTTCTTGGCAAGTAAAGAAAATTATTTGAGCAAAATCTTCCTTAATTAAAAGTTTTAATGCCTTTTTTCTTCGTTCATCATCATATTGAACAAAAGCATCATCTAAAAATAGTGGAACTTCTTTATTTTTAAATAACATGTTTATAAAAGAAAGTCTTAAAGCTAAATACAGCTGATCTTTAGCACCATTGCTTAATATATCTCCATCAAACAATATCCCATTATTTCTTATCTTAAGCTTATAATCTTCTGATATTTTAGCTTCTTCATAGCCTCCATCTGTTAATAAATTAAAGTTCCTTACAACTTTATCATTTAAATCTGGACCTACATTTTTCCTGATTTCATCAAATGATTCTTGAAATATATCACTTGCTAATTCTAGGGCTTTAAATTCTTTTTCTAACCTTATAATTTTTTCCTTATTAATTAATATGTCTTCTTCTATTTCTGGAATTTCTCTCTTTCCCAAATATCTTTTTTCTATAAGATGCTCTAAGTCCTTTATTTCTTTTTCTGCTTTTAACAATTCATTTGATTGTCTTCTAATTTCAACATCTATTTCTTCTTCTGATTCATAAGAATAATTTATGTCTTGGCTTATTATCTGTCTCATTTCTTCCTCTATTTCATCTATATTCCTATCTTTTAGTAAAACCTTATAAGTTTCTTCTACATTTTGAAGTGCATTTTGAATTTCTTTCATCTTATTCATTTTATCTTTATATTCTTTTAACGTAATATGTAAATCTACGATTTCTACATTTTGTAATCCAAGTATAGAAACTTTTTTTCTTATCTCATCTTCTTTATCAACTAATTGTTCATTAATATTTTCCATTTCTTGCTTAATTCCATTAATTTCATATTCACGTCTATTTATATCTGCCTTTAATTCCTCATAAAATTCCACTTGTTCTAATACTTGATCCAATGACTCACATGACAATACACTATATAACGAAGCTATTACCCCTTTGTTTCTATTATAATTCGATTTTAGATCAGTAATACCATATTTATTAATCTCATTCTCTTTGTTTTTAATAACTAAAGTTATACTATCTTTATATCTTTTATACTTATCATATTGAGTAAGTTTATTAATAAACTCTTCATAAGTTGCAGAATTAGTTTCATTAATATACAAATTCAATTTGTCTTCATATTCTATAATTCTTTCTTTTAGATTCTCAACTGATTGATTATTCTTTTTAATAAAATCAATATTCTTTATTGCTATAGAATATTTTAAGTATAATCTGATCAATACAATAAATAGAGGTATACATGTAAGAACAGCAGGGATTACTTGATTTATTACTGCATAAATAAACATACAAATACTAATAATTCCAATTAGATAAACAAACTTTATTTTTTTATGAGAATTCTTTAAATTTTCTTGTGGTTTACTATAACTTTCATTTTCTATTTTATATTTTAATTCCTTAAGTCCTTGCTTATAAAAATGAAGTAATTCTTCTATTTCATCTCTGTGTTTTTCTATAAATTCTAAATTCCCAATACTAGTAGCTTGCTTACTTATATCCATTTTAAATTTAGAAATTGAATTTTGAATATTAACAATATCATTAAACTTTTCTTCTAGACTCTTTTGTTCGAGCTTTAAAATATATATTTTTTCTTTTATGTTATTTCCTATTGAAGAAAATACACTATAGTTTTTCATGTTTTCATTTTTTCCCTTTAATTCCTCTTGTAACTCATAAAGTTTATTTAGTTTTTCTTGTTTTACATCTAATAAACTTAAATACCTTGAACATTTTTCATTAATTTCATCTAAGATCTCAAATGTTATATACTCATCACCCTTTTTAAGTTCTTCACTTATAGCTTCTTGTTTTCTTTTTAGCTCTTCTCCTTTTATGAAATAGTTACTTATCTCTTTATAATCTTTTTGAAGCTTTATCTTCTTAATATATTTTTTATATAAGTCTAATTTCTGAATTTGTTCTTTTATATTAACTTTATATTGTTTCTTTTTTAATAAAATTTCCTCATTATCAACATTTTCTTCTCCTAATTTATAAGCTTCCCATAATTCTGTTTTAAGAGAATTATCATTTTCCTTCAATAAATCTAATTCTCCACCTTTTCTACTTGCCACCAATTGTTTTTTTCTCTTTTCTAATTTTTCAATAATTTTCCTTACAGAAGTATTTTCGTCTCCAGTATTATATATGTTAGTTATTTTCTCCATTATTTCTTCTTCTTTATCTTTTGAAATTATAATGCCTAACTGACTTATGAATAAAGTTTTTACAAAAGTAGCTAAATTTATATTAAAGAAATCTTTTCCCGGCTCATTGTTATGCTCAAGTTCTATGGTTTCACCAGTTATTTCATCTAAAATTTCACAAGTATCTTCTTTTTTAGTTATTCCAAAACTTCGTTTTATAATATAACCTTTCCCTTTATAATCTACTATTAATTCACCTGAAATTTTTTCTCCAGTTAAAGGTAAATATTTTTTTCTATCATTAAACTTTCCTCTAGAGCTATCAATTCCATATAACAATATTTTAATAAAATTTTCTATTGAGCTTTTTCCTTGTTCATTCTTTCCATAAATTAAATTAAACCCTTTTGTGAAATCTAAACTTTTCGCCTTAAGCCCTGCAAAAAATTCAATATTAACTTTTTTAATTATCAAGAATATCACCTCTTTTATGGAATAAGATTACCCTGTGTTTGTATTCATCTTTACTCTTATTTCTATCTAATTTAAATTTATAAATTATAAATCTATTCTTAATTAATTTATCCTTCATAAATCTTTACCTCTTCCCCTGAAATACTTTGAAGTCCTATCTTTAGTGCTAAAGTTATATTTTCTCTTTCTTCTTCTGTTTCTGCATTTTGTAATCTTTCGTATATTTTTTTAGCAAATATACTCTTTAATGAATATCCCTTAATTAATTGATCTATATCTAATTTAATTTCACTTTTATCTATAACTTTTATAAAATGAAATTCATCCTTAAGTGATTCTTGCAAAAATTCTTCATTTAATGTAAATTCTTCACATACCTCTCCTATTAAAATTATCTTATAAAAGTTATTTTTTCTTTCATGGTCTGGAACTTCATTAATAATCTTATTTTTAACTTCACTATATCCAAAGCACCCTTGAATATTTATTTCTTTTTCATAATAATTTCTAATTGATGTTCTAATAAACTTACTTTCTATAAATTTTTCTTTAAACTCTATTAAAATTATTCCCTTATCTTCAAGCTCATCAAATCCTCTGCCTTGAGGGCAACCACTATAACTATAATAAGTATTCCCTATTTTTTTAACTTCTGAAAACTTATGTCTATGTCCTAGCGCTACATAATCCATATTACTTCTAGCTATCTCTTCTTCAGTAATGGGATTATAGTCATTTCCATCTTTAGTAGTCGTGATTTCACCATGAAGAACCATTATATTATTATATTTATCTACTCTTTCAACTTCTTTTAATAATGATTTATTAACATGAGAAGTATTAAAACCAGCACCCCAAACCACAGTATTCAAATCTTCCAAAATGACACTTTCCATGTTACCTTTAAAAATATGAACGTTATCAGGCCAATCTACAATGCTATAAAAAGATTTTTCGTTAAATGGATCATGATTTCCTGGACTTATAAAAACCTTAACTTTGCTTATATTTTCAAAACAGTTTTTAATAAAATAAAGCGTAGTTTTATTTACAGATAAATTATCAAATATATCACCTGCAATTAAAAGAATATCTATTTCTTTTTCCAAAGTCATTTTTATTATATTTTCAAACACCTGTTTCAATTCTTCTTTATTTTTCAAAGCTTGTTTGGGAGTCATCCCACTAAATGGAGTATCAAAATGTATATCTGCACTATGTAAAACTTTAATTTTTTTCATATAATCACCTATAATCAATTTTTATTGCGAACCTTTGTTCTATTTTATCACGAAATTTAAAAAGAGTCCAAAATCATTATTAATTTTTTTAATATTAATATGCTACATGCTGACATTATTATTTTTTTTAATAACAAAAAGAAGAGATACATTACATCTTTGTAATGTATCTCCTTGTTTTAGAATATGATTATGTTATTTTTAACATACGCATTTTTTAAATATAATTTAGAAACTATGATTCTTAATTATATCCTATGCTCATATTCCTCCACCATTCTTTTTACCATTTCTCCGCCTACTGAACCACATTGTCTTGAACTTAAGTCTCCATTATATTCTTTAAATGGTACTCCAAGTTCTTGTGCTACTTCGTTCTTGAATCTTGCCAAACCTTGCTTTGCTTCTGGAACTAATGTATTACTCCTTGACATATACAATCCCTCCTCGGTTAATTTGGTATTTATCAGTAGAAAAAATTTTATCAACTTCTCCTGCCGACAATAGTATTTTAACCCTTAAAATATTTTTTATCCTTATTAATATAAGGAACATATTCAAAATCTATCCTTATATTGAATTAAAAAGAAGTGTTTCAAAATTAGTTGGCTTGAATTGAATTCTTTATGTCAAATTCATACATTATGATTTTGATATAATCCCTTTTATATTGTTTTAGTTTATATTTATTAAACAACTATACTTTTTAAAGTAGCTTCTATATCTCTTTCTATATCTACAAAAGCATTGTTTTTTTCTCTTATAAAATGATTTAATAAATCAATTGTTATTAAATTCATTTCATTAATATCTTTATCTGTAATTAAGTTATTATCTTTAATCTTCTTTAAATATTTATTCATATCTTTAAAAAAATTAAATATATAATCCTTAATTAAATCTTTTGATTCTATTTCTTGGCTTATACTTAATAATCTTTTTTTAAGATCTATTACTTTAATTGGAAATAATAAACACATATTTTTTTCAAATAACTGTTTAAAATCACATTTCCAACTCTTAATCACATTAACTTTACAATCTATATTTTGCCCCTCAGAATTTGATTTAAATTCATATACATCAGGGACTTGAATATTTGAATTTATCATTATTAAATATCTTGTATAGTTCTCATTTATGCTTTCACTTACATTATCTTTTTCATATTCTCTTCTTTTCTTTGTAAGACTTATTATATTATCATAATTATTATTGAAATCTATCTTGCTCATCATTATTGCTATATTTTCATCATCTTTAGTTTGAAACTGTATTTGATATTCAAACTTTCTATATTCATCTTCTGCCAAAATTCTAACATTATAGTTAGCACTTCTTGAAATTAGCACTTGATTACTGTTTATAATATCTTTATTTTTAATATATTCAATTCTAGTATTTTCACTTAAGTCATCATTATATATTGAATTAAAAAGCTCTATTAATAAAATCTTATTATCTAATGAAAAAATTCTTTTCAGAATTCCATTTAATCTTTTTTCACATTTAGTATAATTGCTTTTTCCACAATTTAAATCCATAAAATTTTCTTCATTCTGAAAAAATTCAAATTTCTCTTTAAATTTAAGATATAAGCTATTAGAGTCTTCTTGTACACTTTTATTTTTATTGAATTCTAATGATTTATCTTTGTTTCTTCCTTTTCTTACTTCACTTAGTAAAACCAATTTATTCATACTGTATTCCACCTCATAATGGATTATTACCATAATATGCTTATACTATACTAATATTGAATTAATTTCAATGGAATATAATTGAATTACGACATGAAATTACATATAATGGAATTGTGATTTTTTGTTTTTTGAACATCTTATATTAAATTAATAAAATATAACCTTTGTTTAAAATAATCTCAACATTTTTTCGTGTTAATTTTTGCATATTATAAAAATTTATTTTTAAAGGTATTACTTATAGGTTTAAAAACATATCATTGTTTACAGACTTAGTATTTATATTTTAAATTTAAATTTAAACTCCTGTAAATCGCTTTAGCAACTCCAGCATTATCATTTGTGTCTGTTATATATTTTGCTGCTTCTCTTATATGTGGGACTGCGTTTCCCATAGCAAAAGATTCTGTAAATTGAGTAAACATAGAATAATCATTAAAGCTATCACCAATAACCATAACTTCGTCTCTTTTTATCCCCATTTTTTCCGCAACCTTGGTTAATATTAGTCCCTTTTGTGCTTGCTTATTATTTATCTCTATATTTTTAGTAAAAGTTGAAGAAATAGCAATACCACCTATAGATTCTAATTTTCTTTTTACATTTAATGTAGTTTCTTCATCATTATAAAAGGCAACAAATTTTCCTATTTTAGTATCACTATTTAAAAATTGATCAATATCTTTAATATATTTTAAATTCACAAAATGTGGATGCATTTCAGCTAATTTTATAGCATCTTCAAAACTCGTTTCTGGATCATAAGCCATAATTCTATATGTAACTTCTGTCAACATTTCTTCCTTAGTATTAATAGTATACAGTCCTTTATTTGTATAAATTTCAGCTACAATACTTTCTTTTATTACAATATCTATAATTTCACTCGCTTGCTCTCTTTCTATATAAATTCCTTCTAATACTTTTCCTTCTTCGTCTATATATTCTCCACCATTTAAAACTATACATTGACATTTTAAGTCATATTCATCAAGCAGTGGTTTAACATCTTCATACATTCTACCTGTTGCAATTGTAAATTTTATTCCCATTTCCTCAGCTTTTTTTATAGCTTCTGTATTTTCTTTTGATATTTTATGTTCATTATTAAGTAATGTTCCATCCATATCTGATGCTATAAGTTTTATCATAATTTTAATTCCTCCATATTCACTCTCTATATTTCCTCATTTGTTGTCGAATATTTTGTGGCAACTTCTTTAAAATTTATGCGTATATTAAATCTCCTCAAAAACACAATAAGTGTCTTTGCCCTTGTTTTTAGCCAAATATACTGCTTTATCTGCATTTATAAAAAGCTCTTTAAATGAATCACCATGCTGTGGATACTTAGCAATTCCTATGCTCCCTGATACTTTGTAATCTTCTGTTTCCCCTGCAAAATTTGTTCTAAATCTCATTACTAAATCCTCAGCTTTTTTACATATTAATTCTTCTGAATCTATATTCTTTAAAAATACAATAAATTCATCTCCACCTATCCTCCCTACAATAGAATTTTCTTTAAATACTTCTGAAAGCATTAAAGAAATACTAGTCAAGGTATAGTCTCCAGCTAAATGTCCTAAATTATCATTAATAGCCTTAAAATTATCAACATCTATTACAAATAATGCGCCCTTAGCCTTTAGCCCTTCATTCTCCATATATTCTTCAATCATGCTTTGTGCAATTCCTTTGTTATATAAGCCAGTTAAAATATCTCTTTGAGCTTTAAATAAAAGTTCTTCTGTTTCTTTTTTTTCTTTATCTATATCAATTATTATACCCATAGCCTTAATTATATTTCCATTTTCATCAAACATAGCAGTCATTCTTATTTTGAACCAAATATATTTATGATTATTTTCTCTAAGTCTGATTTCAGTTTCTTGATATGTGTCTCCATATATAATATTATTTATAAATTTTTCAAATTTTTCAATATCATCTTTATAAATCATCTTAGTTTTATATATCTTCTTGCTAATGTCCACTACAGTTAGCTCATAATTAAATCTATTTTTCCAGTTCTCTGAAAAACATAAAGTATCCGCCTTAATATTCCATTCAAAAATTATATCTTCTGTTTGAGACATAATTATACGATAGCGTTCTTCACTGCGCCTAAGTTCCTCTTCTGTTATTTTAGATTCAGTTATGTTTATCATTACACTATAACTAAATGATCTTCCATCTTTATTTTTCACTACTTGCCCATTATCTATCACCCATATGAAACTTCCATCATTTCGCTTAACCCTATATTGTAGAGTATATTTATTAGATTTGCTTAATTGTTCTGTAATTTCACTAGCGACTCTTTGACGATCTAGCTCATAAACTAAATCAATTAATTTTTTATCAAAAACTTTTTTAAATTCATGGTTTTCATATCCTAAAAGATTTAAGCAACCACCACTTACAAAATCTAAAAAGAATTCTCCATTTTCTATTCTACAACGATGAACTCCACCTGGTATATTGGATGCTAGAGACTGTATATCTCTATTCTTATCTTCTATATGTTTTTTATTTTTTTCTACAGTATCTATTAAATCATTAAAGGCTATGGCTATTTCTCCAAATTCATTGTTTTTATCATATATAAATCTATCTTTAGTATCTCCTTGCTTTATTTTTCTTATAACTTCTAACAACTTATACACAGGTTTTGAAAAATGATTAATTATAAATGCATAAGACGCTATTATAAGTATCAAAATAAATATTACAACTGTAATTATACTAACTATATTTTTATAAATAGAAGCCTTAAATTCATCCCATTCAACTCCACATAATACTATCCATCCAGTATTCTTAATTCTTGAGTAATATCCTATTTTCTCACTTCCATTTGTCTCATACTGTATTAATCCATTTGGATTAATATCAAAATCTATTTTTTCCCACTGTTCAGATAAATTATTAGGGGCATTAATATTCTTAATACTCTCTTCCAAATTCTCACCACTATTGCTAGCTACAACCTTTTGGTTCGAATCCATTATTGTCACTTTTTCACGTTCAAAAAAATGTATATTACCCATAATATTTTTAAAATATTCCATGTTTATTACATTAATCATAGATCCTTGATACCTATCTCTAAAAAATATTGGGTTTGCTATTATTGCACTTTTAATTCCACTATTAAAATCTTCTCTTTCTATAATATTTGTCACAACTACTTCATTATGTGCAAGTCTTCCTAATTCTTCACTAGAAAGTATAACTTTTGTATCTATATATTCATTATTACTAGATGAAATTATAATTCCATCCTTATTAATAAGAAATTCTGTATTCAAATAAAATTGTTCATTTACTCTTCTACTAAAAATTTCATTTAATATTTTTCTATTGCTTTTTTCGTTTTCAATATTTATTTTATTATTTGAATCAATTAATAAGTCTTTAACTACTGGTATACTTGCAGTAATCTTAAGATCATTAACATTTTGATTAAAGAAGGATTCTAAGTTCGTTGACTGATCATGAGATGATATTATAACATTTTGCTTAATCATTTCTATGATTTTATCATTAAAGTTTGTAATACATATACTTGTCGAAATAATTACAGGCACTATAGCCAATATAATCGAAAAAATTACAAATTTCTTTCTTATATTCATTTTTTCCTCCTACAATCATTAATATACAAATTATACACTAATTTTATCAAACTTTTAAATTATTTTATATATATTCTTTATAATTAAAGTAAAAAATTTGTAATTAATTTTTCATAAGTAGAAAACCCAAAATCAAGAATAAAAAAAATACTATAATTTCCTTGTATACATAAAAAAAATGTTAAATAAGCTATTCCAAAATAACTTATCTAACACTTCTATTTTAATTTACTTATATTCAAAAAATAACAAGTCAGTATACCTTAATATTATTCAACTTCTAGAATATTGAGTACATCTTCTGGCTCTTCTTCTGGTGCTTTTGCTACAAAATAAACCCCACCTATAACCATTATACTACATACAATTGTTTTTAAACTTATTTCACGTCCATTGATTAATATATCAAATACAATTGACCAAACAACATATGTTATATTTAATCCCATAGCTCTTGTTGCACCAATTTTATAAATTGCATTGTAATAAAATAAATATGATATTGTTCCTGCAAGTGCAGTTGCTCCAATCCACCAAGCTACGCTTGTCCTTAGAATTTCAAAACTAAGTCCTATTCCACCAACAACTGGAATTATTAGAACTCCATATACAATTGCTGATGTTAATTGTCTTATTTGAAGTGCAAATTCTGAAGATACTTCATCACCCTTCATTCCATATGCACATATAACACATTCACTACCCCATCCAAATACACACAATAAGGCACATAAAAATCCTACAATACTAACTCCAGCTTCACCTGGTGTATATAAAATTATTGATACACCTATAATTGCAAATATTAATCCAAGCCATGCTTTTTTGTTCATCTTTTCTTTTAATATAAAATAAGCTAAAATTGCTCCAACTGCTGGGTATAATGATGAAATTATGGCAGTATAAGATGGTCCAATAAGTTTAACTGCAACTAAATATCCAGTCATCCCAACAGGGCCTCCCATAAGTGCTGCTAAAACAACGAATAATGCACTCTTAGTTTTCATGGATTTAAATAAATTTCCCAATTGTTTTTTAAACGCAAGATATATGAATGTCCATACAGTTGAAAAGGCATCATGTAAAAATGCTGTTATGAACGGTGCTAAAAATACTGCACCCTCTGGTAAAAATGGACTCATCCCAAGTATTATTGCCATTAAAACTGTGTCTAATCCCCAAGTTATTGCTGAAGTTATTCCACTCATTACACCTACTTTGTAATTACCTTTATTATTTTCCATTAAAAATCCCCCTTAAATATAATTACTTATTCTTATTGTAGATACACAAAAACACAAATCTATTTATTAATTGAAGTAACTCTCATGTAATCTAAGTTTTAATACTTTTCCAATTTTTATTGTGAATTATCTTTTCATAATTGCATAACTAAAACTTTTAGTCTTGGTTATCTATATTTTATACATAAAAATATTCGCTATACGTATATTGGGCATAACTTTGTTCATTTTTTTCCAGTTCATTTTGTGAACAATATTATATTATCATTGTTCAACGTTCATAACAATATGTTCAGATAAAAAAATGATAATTTATTTGAAAATAAAAAATAAACTATCTAAAATAGAAATATAATTCCTATTTTAGATAGCCATAAATGCCAAGTTCTAAATTGCACTTATACTTTTATGAATATATATACTAAAAATGCATAACCTTGATTTCTATAGATTACATAAATAAGTGCTATTTTTAAATTTAACCCCTTGCCATAGCTCCATCTTGATTAAAGTAATACCAACTATATCCATCATAATAAGAGCTTGTTCTCATAGTTCCATCATTATTAAAATAGTACCAATTATATCCATCGTAATACCAGCCTGTCCTCATAGTCCCATCATTATTAAAATAATAGTAATAACCATTTTCGTAGTACCAGCCTGTTGTCATAACTCCATCAGTGTTAAAGTGATACCAACTATATCCAATGTTGTACCAACCTGTTCTCATGTATCCATAGTCATTGTAGTAATACCAATTGTATCCATCACTATACCAACCTGGACCTTGATATCCATAATCATATCCATATCCTTGGTCATATCCATAATCATATCCATATCCTTGGTCATATCCATAGTCATAAGCATTTGCTTTTACAGAAGAAGATGCTCCTACTGCAAATATACTTGCAGCCATCATAATAGATATTATTGATTTTTTTAAAAACTTACTTTTCATTAATATAAATTCCCCTTTAATTATTATTTTTGTATGGTTTAGCTACAACATTCCCCTAAAATGTTTAATTATATAGCTATAGTCCTAGATTTTCTCATTGAAACACTATATTTTAAATGAGATCATCTATATAATAAAAGTTAAACTTTTATGCTTCAATTATATCATGATATTTTTTATTTTTATATACCCATTTCGCTCATATTTTTATCTATATGACATATTTTTCATATTTAATTCCATAAAACTTACGCTATTTTATATTATGATTAAATTTTCATTTGTAAATAACATCTTGTGTGGGGAGAATTATATAAAAGGCTTTCATTATAAAATCATTATATATTAGTTTAACTTGCCTTTTTAATCTTAAGCTTTATAAGTACTTTATAAAATAATTCAAAAAACACTGCATCTTTAGTAATTACAAGTATACCCAAATAAACTAATCCACATATTAAAACTTCTATTACACAGGCAATAAGTATATTGGGTATAACAAATTTTATTCCAAATGTTATTGGAATAAATATTAATGAATAATAAAAATATTTAATGTTCTCATATGCAAATAAATGTATATCTAGTTTTATTACCTTTTTAACCATTCTATATTCTAGTGCTATTACAATTAAGTTAGCTATAAGGGTAGTTGTTATAGCACTTATCATATTAAAATTTCCTGTGAGAGTTAATGTTACATTGAATATTAAATTAATTACTCCACCAATCAAAACTAATATGGCATCCTGTTTTTCTTTTCCATGAAGATATATCATTTGATTAGCTATTACACCTTCAACCCCAATGCTTAACATATATATTGAAAATACTATCATTACTGGAACTGCTGCTAAGAAAGCTGGTCCTCCAAAAATATATATTGCTTCTTTAGAAAGGCATAAGAGACCTATAGATGCTGGAAACAATAATAAGAAATATATCTTTATTACCTTTTTCAATAATATCAAATATTCTTCTTCAGAATTATTTCCCAAATAATTAGAAAGTCTTGGCATAGTAACTTGAATTATTGTTAAGAGTAACGTATTTACTATTAGCATTATTCTTTGAGCCATATAATAATATCCAACAGCTGTAGTCCCACCAATACTATCCTTTAACATTATCTTATCAAGCTGAGTATATAAAACTCCTGTGTTAGAAAGAATTACAACATAAAGCATTGGCTTAACATGTCTAAGAAATTGTAAATTAGAAAAATCAAACTTTAATTTCTTCTTTACATATATAAAACTTATTATATTATTTATAAAATTAAAGCCTATAACTAAATATAAATAAAATAGGAAGTCTTTTTTTTCTCTCACAAATAATAAAATCAGTGCAGAATATATTATTCTAATCACCATGGTTTTAATAGCAATAAAATCGTAATTTTCTAATGCTTCATTAACCCATTCCACATAAAAAAGATTGAACACCAAATTAAAGCCCATAATTATGCATGTATAAAAATATGGTTCATTCTTATAAAAGATAGCCACAAATATCATATATGCAGCTGATGCAACAATATTAGTAAGACTTGTAAAAAGAAATAAACTTGTGAAAGTTTGCCTAAGTTTAGTTTTATCATCACGAACTTTACTTATTTCTCTTAAACCATATTGATAAATTCCAAAACTTCCAAATATCAAAAAGTATGCAGTTAAGGAATCTCCATATCCCATGTATCCATATAATTCGTCTCCAAAAGATCTACTAACTAAAGGCATTACTAATATAGGTAAAATTATATTAAATAGATTGAGCATTGCTTTGAAAATTGCATTTTTTGAAATTGATTTAGCCATTTGTTTAGCCTCCATAAATATAAGGATATTTTAAATTACCTATCCTCTTATCTTTTTTACTTTTTTACTTTTTCAATTGTACATTCTACGCTATTTATTGTCAATTTGCATTTTAATTTTGTATATTTTTATAAATTTACATAACTATGGTTAAAACAAATACATATAGAAATAAAGGTCATGCTTTTGTGTAAAAAATGCATGGCCTTTATTTCAACAGGTATGTCTATAATTTAAGTGTTCTTTTTAGGTATTCTAAATCTTCAAGTGAGTCTATTTCAAATATGTCGTTTGACTCTATTTTTTTAATATATACATTCATATCTTTAAGATTATCTACAGCAATATTATCCCAATATAGATCCCTAAAATATCCTTTGTTTACTACTTCTTCAACCTTTTTTGCTATAAGTCTCCCATCTTTCTCTGTCCAAAAAGATGCTCCAGACATTATGTAGTTAGGTTTATCTCCTTCTTTTCCAATATCAACACCAAATATTTTTTGATCATTATCATATTTTAAAATCCACTCGCCTACTAAGTTTTCCTTGCAAGCTGAATAATATAATGATGTATTTGGTTTAGTCTTTGGTAAAAAGTTTCTTGTAATATAATTATCTGCATCTATAACAAATGCATCTTCAAGATATTCTCTAACTAAATACATAGTATAGATATTATTATAAATATCATATTTGTCATTAATTACTTTGATTAAATTATATTTTTTAACCAGGTCATCAAATTTTTCATGTAAATAACCTGTTAATACAATAATTTCATCAATTCCAACTTCTTTTAAATTCATTATTTGTCTTTCAAGCAGAGACATTCCATTAACCTCTATTAAAGACTTTGGAATCGTTAAAGTTAAAGGTCTAAGTCTAGTACCCATGCCTGCTGCCATTAAAATTGCTCTCATTTATTACCTTCTCCTCTAAAGCTTCTTTAAATATTCTTTAGCTCTATTATATCTATCTATTCCGTAAGTACCAAAATCATCGCCTTCTGCTTCTTTAATCAATGTCCAAACTGACCATAAGGTATCTTGGCATATTTGATGGATTAATAGCCTTCTTCTTGAATCTTTATCTGCTTCTTTTCCATTAAAGTACAATCTAAACATTAGTTCAATATCATCTTCTGAAAATTCATTTTCTAAAGAAAGTGCTGCTAAATCCCACATATCATCATTGATTCCACTATATTCCCAATCAATTAAGTAAATTCTACCTTCTGTATCCTTAACTAAATTTTCAGAAACTAAATCATTATGTGATGGTACAAATACTCGTTTGCAAACTTTTAATTCTTCTTCAAGAGCCATTACTTTTTCTCTTACTTCATCATAGTCCTCAAAAAAGTCTCCTCTATTTTTTCTTAAAATATCCTCATATTTTTCAAGTTCTCTAAACATATTAAACTCATTATCCATATGGAAATCAGTTGACTCATGTAAGTTTCTTAAAATGCCAGTAACTTGTTTCAGGTTTTCTTCTTTTTTTATACTTCTATGAGTTAAAGTTTCTGCATTTTCTATATATTTAGATATTTTAACTCCAGTTTCGAGACTAAAGTAAGGAACCTCTACATTATATCCTTTTTCTGAAGCAATTGCAGAATTAAACATCTCTGTATTTCTATTGATCATTTGCTCTGTACCAGTTCCTGCAACTCTTAAAATATATCTACTACCTTTAACACATATTCTGTAATTTTTATTTGTCATTCCACCTGCTGGCTCAACTTCTGTAATATCATCATCTTTGACTTTTAAGGACTCACGAATAATATTCTTTATATTATTTATTTCATAACTAAGTTCTCTTCTTCTTATGGTTGGATAAAGATAATTTTTAATCTTTTCATATTCTTTATTACTATCTGCATCTCCCCAAGCAAGGTCATCTATCTTAACAAATCCAATGTTATAATTTCTAGCTACATCTAACAGTACATACTCATAATTTAAATAAGGATTAACGTTTCCTTTAAATTCTTGAAGCATCATTGTGTATAACTTATAAGAAATCTTAGTAAGTCCAATCATTTCTCCATCAATTCTATTAAATTGGTGAATATCCTTAGACATCTTAAATAGGTGGTTATCTCTTATTTCAACAAAAGCTTCATCTCCAGAACCACTTTCATTAGTGAAAAGTATACAATCACGATTTCCACTTTCCGCCAATTCCTTGATAGCCTTTCTTTCAAAAATCAAGTCATTTTCAACAAGTAAAAAGTCATCATCAATATAATCTTTAGCTAAAGATAAAGAATGCATAGTTCCAGTCCATTTATAAGTATCATTCTTTACTAAAATTATATTTTGGCTATTTTTGAAACACTCTTCATAATACTGACTTTCATAACCTGTTATAATAACAATCTTAGTTATTCCATTTTCTTTTAAAATATTTAAAGTTCTATTAATTAACTTAAAATCTTCAATTTCAAGCATCCCTACCGGTTTTCCAAATTCTTCTGATTTGCCTGCTGCAAGTATTACTGCTTGTTTTACTATCTTCTTTTCTTCTTCATGAAGTTTTAATCTAGTACTTTTTGCAGATGCAATATTTTCCTCTAAAAATTTCATTCCTTTTTCTGTTACCTTATATAAGGTTCCTCTATTATTAGTAATTCTATCTATGAATCCATCAATAGTAAACTCCTTCAAGACAGCATTAACCTTTCCAAGAGACATATTTGTCTTTTTAGCTAATTCCCTTTGATTAATGTTAAAATTATCATTTAATGCTTTTAAAATTTCTAATTTATCCTCTAACATAATAGCCCTCCATCATTTTTATTCACAATAACAAATTAACAATCCACAGTTTTTCAGATATAATTATTAATAAATTTCTACATATTCTATTGTTCGGAATTTGAACTACAATTTATTATATTACCTAAAATTCTGGATGTCAATTGCATTTTCCAATTAATATACCTTTAGGATACCCTATGAGCAATTGAGGATGAGTCCCAAAGCAAAAGTTCTGTCAACCAAATACAAAAGGCTCACAAAAATAAAGTTCGAGAGCCCATAAAAGAAACCCAGCTCACAGACTTTCGCTGTGGAAGTTCAAGTATCCAATTATAAAATTGAGACTTTCACTTCAAATTTTGGTTCTCCCTTTTGGACTCTCACTTTTGGAGCATCACTTATTCTTAATATTTTTTTAATTTTATAGGAATTTGTTCCCTCATTGTAAATTATACTTTAATATATACTTCCATCTTGTGCAAAGTTATATACTTTATCGTCAACAAACATACTTTGATTTGTTACCAGTTCTCCTTCTGGAGTGAAATAGTACCATTTTCCATTTAAGTATAACCATGCTTTATGCATTACACCATTCAATCCCAAATAGTACCACTTATTATTTTGATTCATCCAACCAGTCTTTAATTGCCCAGTAGTCGGGTCTAAATAATATGATTTACCTCCTACATCTTTTCTCCAACCGCTTGTTTTATATCCTTTTGAATTTAAGTAATACCAATTACCTTTAGTATTTATCCATTGGTCTTTAACTTGTCTACCTTTATTGTTAAAGTAAATGTCTTTTCCGTTTACTTTACCCCATTCTTCATACTTGCTTGTATCTACCCAACAATCGTCAATATCATCATAAAATACATCATTTTCATTTGTATTATTATCATTATCTAACGGACTATCTGTTCTATAAATTTCAAAACTATAAGTTTTGCTATTACTTCCATCTTCTGATATTACTACTATCTCCATGTCAGTTTCTTGTGACCCATTAAGATCTACTGTTATTGGAGTACCACTGAATTTTTCTCCATTTACAGTAACCTTAGATTTAGAATTTTCTGGAACTGGTGAAACCTTAAGTGTATTTATAGCTTGATCTACACGTATTTTATTTGGATCTGCTTCAGAATCAAAAGTAAAATCTCCATTATCTGTTATCACATCTTTTAACAGTGCACTAGCACTTCTTGTGTCATTGTTAACAGTAATATTATATGTTTTACTAGTAATTCCATCTTGCGCTGTAATAACTATTTTAATATTAGTTTGCCCAGTACTATTTAAAGGAAAATCAAAACCCTCTCCCGAAGTTAAACCATATTCATCTCCAGTTTCAACAATAGTTGCTGAAATATCCTTAACATTACTCTTTGTTGTTACAGTGATTTTTGATGATGTATCAGCCTTAGGAACTGTAACAGTATAATTAGCTTTATCACTTGAAAATCCACTAGTTCCATCAGTAGCTTTTATATTTCCATTGCCAGCTATTATATTACTTAATGAAGCATCACTAGAAGTTGCAACACTACCACTATCTGGTGTGCCTGCATTCTTTGCTATATAAAATGTGTATTTTTGACCTATAGGATATGGGGTTATGCTCTCTACTTCAGATGTAATAGTACCATCTGTATCCTTTTTATATACAATTTGATCATAATAAGCTTGCAGTAATATTTTTTTATAGTTAGTTATATCAATATTAGCTGTAGCATCTTTACCTAAATCAGTAATTTCTGTTACATTATCACTTTGTACACTAGTGCCACCCCAAGCTTTTATATATTCTCTTCTATTATTATCTATATCATATGTCACTGGCTTATCCAGAGTAACTGATACATTATTACTTCCATCTTGCTTAAAATATAAATCATAGGTACGCCTATTGGGATCAAAGTCTATTCCATCAGATGTAGTTCTACCTGGTTGAGTTAAAATTGAATCAGGGAATAGAAAATTTACTATTGAATCACTACTACCGATCACATTAACCTTTAATTTATATATTGCTAAAGGCACTGCTCCTGTTGCATTTCCATCTTTACCTGGATATACCTCCAGCCATATTTCATTATTAGTACTTCCTTTAGCAAAGTTTACATATTGTTTCCCATTTATGAGCTTGGATCCTTCAATTCCTCCACCGCTATCATAGTGGTTTGTTATTTTGTATGCAGTCTCACTTGCTTGTCTTCCAATAATAGGCTGCATGTTTATCATTCCAGCTCTCTTATCTAGTGTTATTGTTCCATTATAAGTTATTACATTATTATCATATGTTACATCAAATTTTTTATCAATATATGCTTCAACAGTACTATCTGCATCATAGTTTAACTTTGTTATTCCCGGATTTCTTAAAGTATAATCATTTGAAGATGATAAAGTCGTATATTTAAGTTGTATAGCATACGTCTTAACAACATTTGTCTGATTATCACGTATCTTAGCTACAATCAAATCCGATGACCCTAAATTTGTTAAATAACCAGATATAGAGTTGTTTGAAGCATCTATTCCTATATTACTGGTATCATCAACTCCATTTTTTATCACTTTAGTATCACCTATATTTATGCCGTTAAATATCATTGTATATTTTAGTGTTTGAATTGCATCAGATACATTAAAATTATATCTAAGAGGACATATTGGATCAAATTCTTGTGATTTTGAAAATAAAAAAGGAACTTTGTTGTCTTTAGAATCTTTAGTTGCATTATAGACAGCAATAGTGTCACCAGCATAAGCATCAAAAACCATCGGACTTATTTTTCCTTGAACAAATCCATTTGCATGTTGAATAATTATTTCCTGGGTAGTTGCAGAAGAAGGGAAATAATTTACTACTTCAGGTTGTAAATCATCTACTATTGTAGTCTTTCCAGTAGCATCAGTAACTGTCTTTCCTTTATTAAATATTGTTGTCTCCTTTATTTGATATTCAACCTTATTAACACCAAAAGGCAATGATGTTATTGTTGCACCAATTTTCTTATTACCACTATTATCAGTATATAGTATATCACCATCACTGATTGAACATCCAATCTCAGCTAATTTTGCATTGTTAGCACTTAAATCTACTCCATCTAGTTTAATCCCATCAATTGCTTTGATTATAACTTCTTGAGCCATTACCCCTGTTTGTCCAATACTTATATTATTAATATTATCTATTATTTTATCATCAACAGATAATGTAAAGTTTTCATATGGTTGTTGCGTTATATATTCTCCATTGGTAATAGTAACATTATCTCCAGTTAGTGTAGGTTTTCCACTTACTTGTATTTGTGTTGTAATGGCATTAGCAGCTTGTCCGTTTAAGCCTAATTTTATTGGCAAAAATGATATTATACTTACAAATATTACAACTAATGCTACAAATCTTTTTCCCATTCTATTCATTATTGTCACCCTCCTAAATTGCATGTTTAATTTTAAAACTTAACTGTAGTAATCGTTCGTTTCATTATATTTATTTTATCATATTAATGACTAATTTAAATATGACATATTATATATATCGAGCCATTTTATCTTATCTTTAGACGTTTAAACACATTCCATAAAGTTATTATATGTACTTCCAAATTTATATTTATTCATATGAAAGAAAAGAAAATACCTCCTTATTCTTAGCTTGGAATTTAAGTGCAAAAAACCTTCCATAATATAATACATAGACTATTATTATGGAAGGCCTTTTTATTCTATATTTTTGCTTTAGTTAATTATATTGCTCCTGCAATTGCATCTGCAACTGCAGATGCTTCTATATCTTGATAATATGAATCTGCACACTTTTGAGCTTCACCTGGATTTGTTATAAATCCAAATTCAATTAATACTGATGGCATAGTCGTATTTCTAAGAACAAATAAGTTACCATCTTTTGCTCCTCTATTTATTGCCCCAGTACTATTTGTAATAGATGATACAATGGATGATGCGAGATTCATACTTTTTGAAAGTCGGCTATCACTATATGCTCCACCAAAGCTATCATCTTGTGCCCTTGAGCTATAATAAACTTCTACACCAGTTGCTGCTTCTGATGCTGAATTATGATGTAAACTTACGAATAAATCAGCACCAGCATTATTGGCAATATTTACTCTGTTGGTAAGACTTTCAGTTACATCTGCAGTTTCTCTATCAGATGCATTCCTAGTCATAATTACTTTATACCCTTGCGCTTCAAGTTTTGCCTTTAACTTAACTGCAATTTGCATGTTTAAGTCTCTTTCTACATATGTAATACCATTACTAGTTGCATAAGCACCATCATCTCCACCAAAGTTATGACCTGGATCTATGACTATTACTTTACCAGAGGTGCTAGTTACAGTTTTATCTCCTCGTTTTCCATCAGGACCTATTTTCCAGCCATTTACAACTGTACCCTTAGCCATAATGCCTGAGCCCGGCTTAAAATAATAAGTATTGCCTCCATCTGTTATCCACCCTGTTGCCATACTACCACTGCTATTTAAGTAATAAGTATTCCCTTCAAGATTAAGAAAACCTGTTGCCATCACTCCATTGGAATGTAAATAATACCAACTTCCATTTGGTTTAATCCAACCTGTTAGCATATTTCCACCGGTATTAAAATAATACCACTGTCCACTAATTTGAAACCAACCTATTCTCATAGCTCCACTTATATCTAAGAAATATTTACTACCATCAATTAGCTTAAATCCAGTTACCATGCTTCCATCGCCTTGAATGTAATACCACTTGCTACTATCTTTTAACCAACCAAGTTGCATTGCTCCACTTGATTTAAGATAATACCACTTACCAGCATCTTTTAACCAACCCTTTGCCATAACGCCATCACTATATAAGTAATACCAATCACTGTCTGGTTTAATCCATCCTGTTGCTTTACTACCATTTGATTTATAATAATACCATTGTCCACCCTCTAATTTCCATCCAATTGATGATGAAATATTCGTACTATTATCTGTTGTTGTTTTTATTGGCTCAGTTACTTGTACTCCTGTTGGAGCTGTTGTGTTTGTTTGGTTCTTATCTGTTACTGACGTTGAACCTGTAGTTGTTGTGTTTGTACTTGAATTTGACCCCGTATTTGTTGTTGTGTTTGTGTTTGTGCTTGAATTTGTTGCTTCAGAAGTTTTACCAGTATTATCAGATACTTTAGAAGCATCAGTTTCAGTTTTTGGCTCAGACACAATTCCTGCTGATATTAACAAATCATTATATGATTTATTAATTTCTTCACCATAGGTAAGACTTGGAGCCCACTTTCCACCTAAGTCATTTACTGTTACTGCGTTACCTTTAATGGTAACAAAATGTCTTGGATCATATGTATTGCTCCTTGGATACCCAGTAGCACCTGCATAAAGTGCTAAATGATCTAGATGAGCTTGTACACCTTCATCCCATGTATTAAATCTTTGGTGAGCCTTTGGATCAGTATCAGCTCCACCTACAACTGTCTTCATTCCACATGGATTTTTATAGCTTTCATCTAAAACTCCACCAAAATTACCATACCCTGTTTCTTTAGCAGCTTGTATATATGCAATAGCTGGATTAACATTTCCATGTTCCGGTGCATATTTCCAATACAATTCAGCTAATCCAATGAAAGTATCAGTTGCACCTTTAGATTTAGCCCATTGTTCAGCCTGTTTTGCTGTCACTTTTGTTTCTGATATTATTTTGATATCAGTAATAGCTGCTTGTACATTAGTTGTTGGTATTAATACTAAAACTATTGCAAAAGCAAATAAAAATGTAGTCAATCTCTTAATAGCCTTCAAAACAGCTTTCCTCCGTTCTTTTTAGTTTTATCCCTAAAATAAAATATTTACCCTAGTATATAATACAACTACATTCTCTATTTTAGGTACCTTGTATAGCAAATAATGACTTATTTTTTATAAGAAAATATTTCCACCATGCTATTTTGTAATAATTTCTACACCAAAAAAAGGTACTCCATTGTGCAGTGTTGCATCAGAGTACCCCTTCTTTCAGTAGAATATCACATAAGTATAACTTTCACCTTTGGTATCTATATTTAAATGTTCGCTGAAATAACTTCTGCTATAGCTTCTGCTACCTTTTGTTGACTAGCTGAATCTGAACATCTTATTGCTTCTTCTTTATTTGTTATAAACCCAGTTTCAACTAATACTGCTGGCATATTTGCATTTCTACATACAAATAAATTTTGACTTTGACCACCTCTATTATATAAATTAAGTTTATTTGCAATATTATTATTTATAAGAGTAGCCATTTCCTTACTTTTTTCAATTCTACTATTATCTAATTTACCACCAAAAGTATCATCTTGAGCCTGTGTACTATAAAGAGTTAATACACCTGTAGCTGTCTCACTTGCTGAATTATGATGTATACTTATAAAGAAATCTGCATTTGCATCATTAGCAACTTTAACTTTATGAGTAAGACTTGCTATTAATGAACCATATGATGGTTCTTCACCAGCATCTCTTGTCATTACTACATTATATCCCCTCTTTTCAAGCTCTGTTTTTAATTTCGCTGCAACTTGAATATTTAAAACTGATTCACTATACGTTACTCCATCAATAGTACTTTCCGCACCATAATCACTACCATAGTCATGACCTGCATCTACTGCAATTGTCTTTTGGCTATTTGAAGGATTATTATTTGTTGAATTATTAGTTCCCGAATTATATACATCTTCATCACTTTGGATATATGAAGATTGTTTCTTACCATCTGAACCAATCTTGCATCCATCTATTGTAGTGTTAGTAATGATTCTTCCTGTAGATGGATCTAAATAATACGAGTCTCCATTATATGTAACCCAACCAGTTGCCATAGTTCCGTTTGTGTTTAAGTAGTACCATGTTCCATCAAGATTAATCCATCCCTTAGCCATAGCACCAGTATCATATAGATAATAGTTAGATCCATTATCTAAAAGCCATCCTGTTGCCATACTACCATCAGTATTAAAGTAATACCAATAATTCTTTAATTGTATCCACCCTGTTGCCATAGTACCGCTATTATTAAACATATAGCTCTTACCATCTATTTCATTGAAACCAGTTACCATACTTCCGTCACCTTGAAGATAATATGAACTGTCTTTTTCTTTAAACCAACCAGTTTTTATTTTTCCACTCTTTTCAGAATAGTACCATTTATTATTTAAATTCATCCATCCATCATTAGTTGCCATGACTCCTGAATCTTTTAAATAATACAAACCTGAACCATCATATTGGATTCCAGTTGCCATAGCACCTGAATCAGTTAAAAAGTACCAATCATTATTTAATTGCTTCCACCCTTTAACCATAATCCCTGAAAGATCAAAATAGTACCATTTTCCATTGTCACTTATCCAACCAGTTGACATTTTTCCGTCATCTTTTAAATAATACCAATTGTTATCAGGTTTAATCCACCCAATTGCCTTTGTATTATCTGATTTATAGTAATACCAATTTCCATTTTCATTTTTCCAACCAATAGTTGATGTTATCTTAGATTCATTATCTACAGTTTTATCACCTGTTTGAGGCTTATTTTCTGCAATAATCTGTGACACACTTGGTGCACTTGGTTTACTTTCAGTTTTTCCTGGATTGGGAGCTGCATTTGATGTTAGATAATCTACTCCAGCAAAATCTAGTAAATTTTGGTATAATTCATTTACTTCCTCACCATATGTAGCACTTGGAGCCCATTTAATACCTAAAGAATTTACCGTAGTTGCCTTACCTTTAATAGTTACGAAATGTCTTGGATCATAAGTATCATCCTTTGGGTATCCATCAGCACCTGCATATAAAGCTAAATGATCCATGTGTGCTTGTACACCTTCATCCCAACTATCAAATTTTTGATGAGCATTTTTATCAGTATCTCCTCCACCTGATGAGGTCTTAAGTCCACATGGATTTTTATAACTTTCATCTAAAACTCCACCAAACTTTCCGTATCCAGTTTCTTTTGCAGCTTGTACATATGCAATAGCTGGATTGACATCACCACAATCAGATGAATACTTAAAGTAAAGATCTGCCAAACCTATAAAAGTATCTGTTGCTCCCTTAGATTTAGCCCACTTTTTTGCTTCTGTTACAGTAACTTCACTGTCTGATATTATTTTAAAATCAGTTGTTGCTGCTTGTACGCTTAATGTTGGAACCAAACTTAATACCATTGCAAAAGTTAAAACAAAAGTAATAAGTTTCTTTTTAATATTCAAAACAGTCTGCCACCTCCTTATATTAAATTCTAACAAAAAAAGTGACATAATTAAAGGTAAATTTGAAAATTTATAGATTTTTTTATCATTTATTCATAAGTATGTAATATCTTTCTACGTCAATGGAAAAGAGAGCCTTTTTAAATGCTCTCTTTTAGTGATTATGATTTCTTCTTCCCCTGCAATTATCAAGATTACTCTGACAATCAGCAAGACTATCCATTAAGTTGTCTACTAATTTGCATGTAAGACATGATTGATTATCAATCAGCTTGTCATTCATGCACATTAAATAACTAATAAAATTTTGATTAGTATACGCATATAGAAATAGCAATATCATTATTAGTTTATTTAATAATACTCCTTGATTTTCCACAACCATTGTAGACAAGGTTAAGTCACTTATTGGATCACATGTTGTGCCATTAGTCGTTCCCATAGTATCGAAATCAGTATCAGAAAAACTACAGTTACTCATTCTCTTCCTCTCCATGTACAAACATATTCTATATAATAATAATATGAAGAATCTTTCCTTTTGTTACTTGTTAATTTCAAGTATTGATTTTTGAGCTCTAAATTTAACCTTTTAACCCTAAACATATACTAAGAAAATCTCTTTCCCTTGAATAATAATAATCTTCCATTTTTTACACATTACCAAAAGGGTGCTATCTCAAATGATTTTTTAAATCTTTTAAGATAACACCCTTTTTAAAAGTATTTTTTGATATACTTTATATTCTATAACTTTTAGTCTTCACTTTTTCCAACTGCCGAAAGAATTAATCCCTTATTATGTTCTAATGCCCAGCTGATACCCCAATCGTTTTGGAATATAAGTAGATTTCGGTCTTTAAGGTCTTTAACCTTTTTAGTATCTGAAGTTAAGTTTAATGAATCCATGTCAATAACTTTATCTTCAATCCACCTTACATATCTATAAGCTAATCTATCCATTTTAACATCAACATTGTATTCATTGTTTAATCTGTATTCTAATACTTCAAATTGAAGTACACCAACAACTCCAACTATGATTTCTTCCATACCAATGTGAGTTTCTCTAAATACCTGAATTGCTCCTTCTTGCGCAATTTGAGTAACACCTTTTACAAATTGTTTTCTCTTCATTGTATCTACTGGTCTTACTCTTGCAAAATGTTCTGGTGCAAAGGTTGGTATTCCTTCAAATTTAAATTTATTTGATGGCATACATAAAGTATCTCCAATTGAGAATATACCCGGATCAAATACACCAATTATATCTCCTGCATAAGCTTCTTCAACAATTTCTCTTTCTTGAGCTAAGAATTGTTGAGGTTGAGCAAGTTTAAGCTTCTTACCACCTTGTATATGCATAACCTCCATACCTTTTTTGAATTCTCCAGAACAAATTCTCATAAAGGCAATTCTATCTCTATGTGCCTTATTCATATTTGCTTGAATTTTAAATACAAAGGCTGAAAAATCTTTATCCATAGGATCAATTTCCCCTATGCTTGAGTTTCTTGGAAGTGGTGATGAAGTCATTTCTAAGAAATGAGCTAAAAATGGCTCAACTCCAAAGTTAGTTAAAGCAGATCCAAAAAATACTGGTGTTAACTCTCCTTCTCTTACCTTTTTAAGATCAAGTTCATCTCCTGCAATATCTAAAAGTTCAATATCTTCCATAAGCTTATCATGAAGTGGTGCTCCAAGTAGATCTTTGAATACCTCATCATTAACATCACCTTCTGTTGCTGCAACTTCTGTTTGACCATGATTTCCAGCATTAAAAGCTAAAACTCTCTTGTTTTGTCTTTCATAAACTCCCTTAAATTCCTTACCTGAACCTATTGGCCAATTTATTGGATAAGTCTTTATTCCAAGTTCATTTTCAATATCATCAAGTAAAGTAAATGGATCTTGTGCTTCTCTATCCATCTTATTTATAAATGTAAATATCGGAATTTCTCTAAGTGCACAAACATGGAATAACTTTCTTGTTTGATCTTCTATACCCTTTGCAGCATCAATAACCATTACAGCACTATCTGCTGCCATAAGTGTTCTATATGTATCTTCCGAGAAGTCTTGGTGACCTGGAGTATCTAATATATTTATGCAATATCCATCATAATTAAATTGCATAACTGAAGAAGTAACAGAAATACCTCTTTGCTTTTCAATTTCCATCCAGTCAGAAACAGCATGCTTAGAAGCCTTTCTTGCTTTAACAGAACCTGCAAGTCTTATAGCTCCTCCATAAAGTAATAACTTTTCTGTAAGTGTAGTTTTACCAGCATCAGGGTGAGAAATAATTGCAAAGGTTCTTCTTTTTTCAATTTCGTTTATATAATCAGCCAAAGCTAAATCCTCCTATTAACTTCAATGCACAATTCACAATTGCTTTTGATATTATTTTTCTTCATTATTAACTAAAATATTATACCATATTCCATATGCTATGTATACTTACTACATTTCATTCTAGATGTTAAAATTAAGAAATTAATATATGTCAACTTGTCCACTTATTGTTATATTACTTCTTCCAACAACCTTAGAAGTGTCCTTAGCAGTTGCTACTACTAATACTGTTCCATTTGCTGTTGCTGTTAATAATCCACTTGAACTTATTGTTGCTATTGCTGAATCAGACACTGACCATGTTACTGCACTATTAGTTGCATCAATTGGTAATACTTTTGCACTCATTTGCAAAGTTCCAGCTTTAGTTGTTATTGCATTTAGACCAGTATTACTTGTTATTGCAATATCTTCTACAAGTACATTATCTGTTGAGGTTTTATCTGAAGTACTAGATTCTTCCCATTGAGCATACAAAGTAAGATTACCTTTTATGGTTACTGTATCACCAGCATCATAACTATTACCATCACCATTCTCCTTAGTAGTCCATTCAATAAACTTGTATCCGCTCTTTCTAGGGGTATATAATGTTATTTTATCATTTTTTTCAATAGTCTTTGTACTAAATTCTTCTCCATCATCATCTTTAAACTTAACATTATATTCTATGAGATTATTTGGATCTCTTGCTTCAGTATTTGGACTACTTGGTGACGAATCCTCATCTGTTATTATTTGACTAGGAGTATAAGCTATAGTAGCTATACCTGATACATCATAAGCTTTAGTGGGTGCTGGAATATTCTCTCCCACAGCGGCTCCACTTTCATCAAAAGTATAGTAATTTCCATTTACAACTGCATGCCCTGTTTGCATTTCTCCACTTTCTGAAAATAGATAAACCTTACCATTAATTTGAACAATTCCTGTTTGCATTACTCCCATAGAATCTATGTAATACCACTGACTTTTATCATAAATCCACCCAGTTTGCATTGTTCCAGAATAATTATAATAATACCATTTCCCATTATTCAGTTTCCAATACCCACTATTTTGCCCATTGTTCATGTTTTGCCAAGTATAAAAATCAACTGAGTCTGTAGCAAAAGCATTGGATGACACAAAAGTGCTAATGCTTGTACCAACAACTGCTACTGCAATTATTTTCTTTAAAAACTTGTTCTTCATTTAAACTTCCTCCCATAAAAACCTTTATAGTATTTGAAAACCCTGTTTATAATCCCTTATCATCTATTATTTATAACAATCATAATTTTAAACTTTAGGCATATTGACTTGTTATTTTTTTGATTATGCCTTAAGCTTCTCTATTTTAAATTGAGGTCAAAATTTTATATCTGACCTCCTAAACTTTCCCGGTGTGGGATTTTACTATAGCTTAAGCATTATTTAAATTTATCCATTTACCATCAAGGAACATCAGTCCTGTTTTCATTACTCCATTTGCATCGAAGTAATAATTTTTACCATCTATTGTTTGCCAACCTCTTACCATCTTGCCATAACTATCAAGATAACTCCATGATTTACCACTATATAACCAACCATTTTTCATAGTACCATCATCGTTTAAATAATACTGGTTCTTATCATAAGTTATCCAACCTTTTTGCATTGCACCATGTTCATCCATGTAATACCATCTTCCTAAATACAATGTCCAGCCAGTTTGTAATTCTCCAAGATCATTAAAGAAATACCACTTTCCATCATAAGTAGCCCAAGTATTTATTCTCATAGAACCATCACCTTGAAGGTAATACCAATATCCTTTGTCATAGAGCCAACCTGTTTGCATAATTCCATCTTTGTTTAAATAATACCAGTTTCCACTTTCAAGCATCCAACCACATTGCATATATCCATTTAAATCTAAGAAGTACCATTGATTGTCGTATTTAACCCATTGATTTTTAATTTGAATACCCGCTCCATTATAGAATGTCCAATTTCCTGCAACAAGTACCCATTGATTAGTTCCTTCTATATCGCCTCTAATCATACTTAACTTGTAAGTAGTTGTTGTTTTACCATCTTCAGCTGTAACTTCTACTATCACAAGATTCGCACCTATATCAAGATTTATATAATCTGATTGTTGCCCAGTTGTATATTCTTTTCCATTTATTTTAATCTTTGCTTTATCATTTTGTGAAGCAAATGTTACTCTTACCTTTTCAATATTTCTAGCTATCTTAACACTATAAAGATAAGTTTCTGGATCAAATTTTGGAGATATAGTTCCGTCAGTTATAGAGAGACTACTTAAATTAACATTATTCTTAGAATATTTTCTTGTAACATTTATTGTATAAGTATTAGTATTTCCATTAGTATCAGTAACTGTTACACTTACTAAATTTCCACCTTCATTTAAGTTAATATAACCTGATGCTGCACCACTTGGTATTTTTTTATCATTAATCTTAATAGTTGCAGCAGAATCTTCAGCTTTTGCAGTTACTGTTATTGATGAAACAGTATTATCAACTATTGCCGTATATTCATAAATTTCTTTGTTAAATGCTGGATTTAATGTACCACTGCTCAAGGTTAATCCAGAAAGATTAGCACTTCTAAATTTTTCTGCTCTAACCACGTTAACCATATAAGTTGAAGTTTCTCCTTCTTTAGTTGTAACTACAACAGGAATCTTATTTGTTCCTTCTGAAAGTGTAATTTCACTGCTCTTTTTTCCACTTTTCACAACATTTTTTCCTACTTTAATAGTAGATGAATTATCCACAGATGTTGGAGTAAATGCTATTGTTGTTTGAGTTGTAGGTACATTCAATGTATAATCAAAAGAATTTGTATCAAAAGCTGGCGTTAATGTTCCAGCTGAAGGTACTAAGGATTGTAATAAAGGTTGTCCTTTTTTTGTAATTATCAAATTATACTGCCTGCTAGTATTATTACGAGTTATTGTTATGGTTATAATATTATCTCCACCAACCAAATTAACCTCATTATTACTACTTCCATTAATCCTAACTCCTGTATTTATAACGAATGATCCACTTATTAATTCTATTTTAGCTTTAGTTATATTGTCATCCGCACTATTTCTATAATATCCATCTGTTCCCTTTTCATTGTAAAGAATTGTTGAAGAACTAGTTGAATTTTGAGTATCAGTATAAGTAATTCTCATATTATCAAATGTAAATAATGTTTCTGTATCAAATTTCATTAGTACAGTATAAGTTGATACAACATTATTTGCATCTTTGACTGTGATTACAAAATTAAATTCATTATAATCTGTTATATTTGAGAATGTATATTTAGATGAGCCAACTGTGCTACCTATACCTACATTCTTAGTCATCTTTCCAGTAGAAACAACATTTGTAACCGTATAATTATTGCTAGTATTACCCTCTATAGTAAAACTAGTGGTTCCCATATTAATGGCATCACAAATAAAAACTCCATCACTTCTCTTATCTACTGTTAAAGTATCAGTACCATCGGCCTTAATTGTTACTTGATCAATAAAAGTTCTATCAGCAGATACAGTTGTTGTATCTGCCTTAGCAATGTGTATACTTACTGATTGCATTAATCCTAACACCACAGTAAACATCAATAAGTATGAAATTATCTTCTTGAAAGTAAATTTTGTCTTCATAACCTGTATATCCTCCCTAAGTTTGTCATATTTTTTATATATAATAATTGTATTATTTACATAAATTTTTCTTTAATATACCTTATCTAAAATTAACCTCAATAAGTATATAATAACATTATTCTGAATTCTTTTAAATGTATGTTTACTTATTTTTTTTATTAAAACCTTCTTTACAATCTCACTATAATATACAATATTTTTTTACAATACAAGTACTTTTTTCATATTACAGAATAATCTTCAACTTTATTTTTAGTTTTTTGTTATATATTCCAATTTGCTATTCACAATATAAAATTAAAGATAAAATCCCTCAGGAAAACTCTATTATTAATTTTCCTAAGGGATTTTTTAGCCGAAATTTACTGAACCATCTTCATTAAAATAATAAGTATATCCATCAATAGTTTTAGAGCTAGTCCTCATTGTTCCATCTTCATTAAAATAATAATATTTATCATCTTTATAAAGCCATCCACATCTCATATTTCCAACATAATTTAAATAGTACCAATTGCCATTATCATAAAGCCATTCCCCAGATTTCATACTTCCATCAGAATTAAAATAATACCATTCATCATCACATTTAATCCAACCAGTTTCCATAGCTCCATAAGAATCTAAGTAGTACCATTTTGGGTCACAATATAACCATCCAGTCTTCATAACTCCACTTGAATACAAATAATACCACTTATCCTTATTAAGTATCCAACCTGTTGCCATAGATCCATCTGTTCTTAAAAAATACCATTTATCATTATCTTCAATCCAGCCTGTCCTCATTACTCCATAAGAATCTAAAAAATACCATTCGTTTTCATAAAATAACCACCCTGTTTGCATTTCACCTTTAGAATTTAGATAATAACTATTTCCACCCTCTTCTATCCATCCAGTTTCCATGTTTCCTCTACTATTAAAATAAAAATAGCTTTTATATTTATTATCATAAAACCAAGTATCTTTTAGACAATTTCCAAAGTAATCATTATATCTCCATCTTCCATTTACTATTACCCATTGATTAGGTTTTAGTACTTTATTAATTGAATCTGAAACATTAGGTGACACAGGAATTCCTAAATATATATTTAAAGTATAAGCTCCCACCCTTTGCGTATCCTCATCTTTAAGTCCTATATTTATAGTGTATTTACCTATTCCCTTAAATTTCAATTTAATTGAATTTGTTTCATCTAACACTTTGCCATTAACAGTAATTGAATAAGTACCCTCTATAGGTACTGTTTCAAGGTCCACTATATCTGTTCCTTCATCCAATTCTATGTTATAAAAAGTACTACTTTTATCAAATCCAATGGTACTACCATTTATATTAATGTCCTTCAAATAAACAGCATCTTTTCCACCTCTATATATATAAACAGTATATGTTGATGTGCTTTTAGTATCACTATCTTCAACCTCTATTTTTGCTATATTTTTACCTTTATCTAAAGTCAAACTTTCTTTATAATTATCATCTTTAGTTACTTCTTGACCATTAATTTTAACTGTATCTGAAGGATTATTCGGTTTAGCTTTAATGAATATTCCCTCAGTATCTTTATCAACATCTACAATATAAGAATACACATCTTGTGAAAAGTTAAGATTATCACCTTCACTTAAATAAATGCTCTTTAAATAAGGTTTTTCTTCTGCATAAGCTTTTGTAGTCATTAAACTCAAAGAATTGGGTTCTATAAATGAAAATACACCAATAATAAATATAGCTGCAAATATATTTCTAATGCTTTTACTCATAATTCTCCCCCTTTAGGCTTTCCTATCTTTGTATAAATAATGTTACCATTATAATACTTCTCTGTAAACTTAGGTTAGCTGTGAAAAACATTAATTTTATATTAATTTTTCAAATTCCCCTTTTCGCATTAACTGTTAATCAAAAACATCTTTTATTCCAACACTTGGAGAATCAGTTTATAAAGACGATGCTAAATTGACTGAAAGAAAATTAATCGACAAAAAGACGAGGCTAAGCCTCGTCTTTTAATAAATTGTCAATTATCTAAATTATTTGTTCACTGAGTAAGTTCGAATAGCTATTCTTACTTAACCCATGCTCCATTAGCTGCTAATTTGTAACCATCAACAGTTGTGTTAGCTAACATTGCACCTGATGCATTTAAGTAGTACCAAGTTCCATTGTCATTTAACCAACCAGTTTTCATTGCTCCTGATGATTGTAAGAAGTACCAAGTACCGTTATCATTAACCCAACCAGTTTTCATTGCTCCTGATCCAGTTAAGAAGTACCAAGCAGATCCATCTTTAACCCATCCTGTTTGCATGATTCCGTTAGCGTTTAAGAAGTACCAAGCTCCATCTTGAACCCATCCTGTAGCTTTACTTCCGTCAGCTTTGTTGAATGACCAAGTTCCATCTGCGTTCTTAACCCAACCAGCAGTTACTACTGGAGTTGCTGGAGTTTCTACAACTGGTGTTTCAGTTTGTCCAGCTACTGTAGAATAGATGTCATTTGCTGAACTCCAAGTAACTATATCATTTTCATCATAAACTGATAAGTTATCCATTGTTCTATCTACTGTATACTTAGTTTCTAATTTACCATTAACTACTTCTTCGATTTCTCCTTTATAAAGAACCCATACATTTCCATCAACATCGATATCGAAAGCTGTCATATCTTCTTTGTCGATATTATCATAGTCTTCATCTAATTCTGCTTTGTATTTATCTAATGTAGCGGCATTTCCATTGCTTAATGTTACATCATCTTTAACTTTCTTTAAGTCATATTTATTTATTGTTATTTCTTTATCTGTAGGATTAGTTTGAATTGAGTATACAGAATTATTTAATACTCTGAATGTAGTTGTAACATTTCCAACAGTACCTGGAGTAAGTGCTGCTAAATCTGCAGTTGCTATTTCATAACTATTTACAGACTTTGGAAGGTAAGCTCCATCTTTAGTATCTCCTTGAGCTTTGCTTATCTTTTGTAAGAATGTAACAGGAGTAGTTCCATCTGTAATTTCAACAGTTCTGTAGATATAATCTGCATCTGTAGCTATTACAGCTCCTTCTGTCATTGTAAGAGTATTTTTAGCTAAATCACTTACTGTATCAAGCTTGATTTTAGTTCCATCTGCTTTGTAATAAGTGATGTTTAAAGTTTCTGATGCATCTACATATTTCCCTGCATCACCAACGAATACTGTGTAGTTCTTTAATTGATCATCACTTTGAACACTATATTGATACCATACATCACCAAATTTATCTTGGCTTAATTGTGTACCAGTTGCTAAAGTTTGAGCATTATTATATCTGTCAGCTTTTTTAACTACTGATGTTTTGAATTTAGTTTCTATATATGATTGCTTATCTGCTGCTGTATCTGCTTCAGCTTGACCATTCTTTAAGTTGAATAAAACATCATCAGATGAATAATCTATATAACTAGCTCCGTATCTAACTCCTGTTCCATCTACATCATCAATTTCAGTATCTGTTGTTCCGTTAGAATAATAAAGTCCTGCATCTTGATCGTCACCTTTGTAACCATCAAATACATATTTACCATCATTGAAAGCTTGTGCACTTTCTATAGTTCCTTCTTTTGTTTCTAAATTAGTAGTTGCTGCGTTAGCCACAGTAGCTGGTACTATTGAAACAACTGCTGTAGCAGCTACTAATAATGATGTTAATTTGTTCATTCTCTTTATCATTTATATTCCTCCTAAAATTTCATCTTTTGTTTTATCTTTCATTTTTTTTTGATTTACAAATATTATTATAGCAAGCCAATTCGACTTTGTCCACTTTTTTTGTATATTTTTGTAGTTTTTATGCGTATTTTTTTAATAAAAATATTGTTATTGCGTGAAATTTATTCTTCCAGTGTCAAATAATATTTGATTTTGTAAAATATAGTATATAAAAACAGCTCTCTTCTAATTCGGGTTCTTTATATATTTAAAAAGATAAATTTTACAATAACAAAAATATCTGGTTGATCAATATTTTTGCTTTCTTTAGCATCTTGATTTTCATCAACCAACACAACATCAAAAGGAGCAGGATATACCTTACATGAACCATTATTATATATAAACTATTTACTTAAAATAAAAAACTTCACTAAATCTTCAAATTTAGTGAAGTGCTTGTACCTGTTAATTTACGATCCTCTGGGTGTTGATAAAGGAGTCTGTGTTTTTTCGAGTGGTGACCAGTCACCCTACTGATGAAATATTATAATAACTTATTTATACAATAAATATAATTACTAAAATCCTTTAAATGGTTCTCAATAATAGCTTGAACAACCTTTAAATTTAAAGTTTTATAATCATGAACTGCGATATTTCTAAATCCTACCATTGATTTCATATCTTTATTTAATGCGTCATCTATTATATTATTAGAATTAAGTACTTCAAAAGAATCTCTACTATTTTGTGGTATCCCCAATTTTTTTTCCGATATAATATGCATAGCTAAATCTATAGCAGCTTCACATGCTCTTTGAATATTTAGAATTATAGAATCTTGTTTTGTATAATCATTTAAATTTTCTGGGTTATTATCATAAACTTCATTAATTCTATTTACGCATCTCTCAATAGTTTCAATTTTATTTAAAATTACATCATTTCCCATATACCGACCCACTTTCTTTGATTTTCTTTAATATAACTTCTCGTTCTTCATTTAATATTGCATAAGCCTTAAAAACTCTCATTTCAAAATACATACGTTTAGTATTATCACTACAATATATTCTTTTCCCTGTCCCAACTACTTGAACTTTAAATACTGTGGAGGACGCATTTAAATTTATAAGATCAACATCTCTTTTAAAAATATCAGCTAATTCCTGTGCTTTCATAAAGCATTCATATGGATCTATTTCATTGTCATTATCCGTTAAAAATGCAATGTCAATATCACTATCTTTTCTCAGTTCATTTCTGGCTGCAGAACCAAATAAATATATCACTATGGGATTAAATTTTTCTTTTAAAATTTCAATAGCTTTATTTAATTGAATGTCCAAAATTCACCCTCCTAACACAGTTTAATAGTATTACACATTACTTTAAGTTGATCTTATTACATATATTAATTATAATCTAAATTTAGTCTTCTTAAAACAAAAAACTTCACTAAATCTTCGAATTTAGTGAAGTGCTTGTATCTGTTAATTTACGAGCCTCTGGGTGTTGGTAAAGGAGTTTGTGACTAACCTTCGAGTGGTGACACTCACCCTACTGATAAATATTATTTTTTTTCTTACAATTATATTAAGCAAACGATTACTTTGTATAATTCATGTTATTATATATACATATTGAATAATTTTATCCATTTAAATAAAATTTGGATTGAAAATTGGAGGAACATTATTATGAAAAAGAAAATTATTAGCTTATTATTAGTTACAATAATTAGTTCAACTGCATTGATTTCTTGCGGGAAGACTGAAACTAAAGTAGATTCAAATACTCAAGAATCTACAACTGAACAAACTTCGCCAGTTGATTCAAATACTCAAGAATCTACAACCGAACAAACTTCACCAGTTGATTCTAGCAATAACAATTCTAATATAATAGGTGAAAATAATAAACCAACAGTTAAAGTTAATCAAATTGCCACTATCTCTGATTTTAAGGATAAAGATAAAACTGCAATTGAAAAACTTTTAGGCAAGCCACTTAGTGAAGATGATACTAAATCTGTTTATGAAAAAGATAATTACACTTTTGAAGTTACTTATTCTGATTCAAAATGTAAGCAATTCAAAATAACTCCTAAAACAGAAATGAAATATCCAGCCGACGCAGCTAATATCCTTAAGTTAATAGGTATTGATGCAGGTGACGCAGATAACATATCTCCAGCTGGACTTGAATGGAATAATAAATTTGATGTTTTCAAAATAAACGTAGTTTCTAATAACGAACTTGATGGAAAAATTGATTTTGCTGAAATAATATT
>NZ_JAJFUC010000085.1 GCF_021372645.1 Clostridium sp.
GTATAATCTTTAGTGTGTAATTTGGTTTTTAGCATAAGTAAATTATACAATGAATGTGAGTTCTTTGGAATTCACATTTTTTATATCTAAAAAAATGAGCCGCTACAAAACTAACTATGTTAGTTTTGCAACAGCCCCTAATTAATTAAATAGACTATTAATTAAATTTATAAATAAAAAGTCCTAACTCTAAAGTTAAGACTTTTTACATTATTTTATTTTAATTATTTTTATTCTTTAGCAGGTTTTTCTTTTATTTCGTCTTTAGATTTTACATTATTATCAACTTTTTCTTTTACTTCAATTTCTTCTTTAGGTTTTACATTGTAATCAGTTTTTTCTTCGCTCATTTTCTTATATATATCTTGTTTCATCTTTTTAGCAAAGTCACTTTCCTCAGTATTAATCTTAAAATCAACACCTATCTTTTCAGATAATAAAACTGCAAGTAAACTCTCTACAGCATTTACATTACCGCCATTTTCAGTCCCTCCCATAGTAACTACATTATTAGGTACTATGTTGATTTTTCCTTCCTTAATAGCATCTGTAAATTTACTCATTACATCTTGAATTACTTGATATTGAGGTCCGCCGTAAGCATTAACTTGTTCTTTAGTTGCAATAGCTTGAGCAATACCCAGTCTTGCTTTCATTTCTGCTTGCGCTTCTCCAAGTCTCTTAACCTTATATGATTCAGCATCTGCAAGAGTTTTTTGTCTTTCAGCATCTTGCTTAGCTTTTTGGAGTTCTGCTTTACCAACATTATCTTGAATTTTAATATTGATCTCTGATTTAGTAAGCTCTGCTTGTTGCTCTGATTTAGCTTGGAATTCTTTTAATTCCTTTTCTTTTTCACTCGCCTTCATTTGACTATTATAAGTTTCAATCTTTTCCTTAGCCAATTGTCTATCACTTAATTGCTTTAAGATTTCCTCAATTTTCTTATCTCCATTTGGTGAAGGTGTTCCAATTAAAACTTCTTCAAGCTCTAAGTTATAATTTTGAAATTTTGACTTCATTTCTTCAGTAGCTTGTTTCTGAATTTCAGAACGATTTTGAATAAGCTCTATTAAAGTCATTGTTTGACCTATATTCTTAAAATAAGATGAAACCATTGGATCAAGAGTTTGATCGACTAACCTCTTTATATCTCCAAATCTTTGAATAACAAGAGGTGCTTTTTTATAATCAATATGGACAACAACTGATAGTGGCAATGTTGGTTCAAAAGCGTCCCTAGTTATTAATGTTACCTCTTTTAAGTTTTCATCAAATTTGTGTCCACCGACCTCATCTTGAACCCATTTTAATATAAAATTAGTAGTAGGCACTTGAGTTAAAATTCCTGCGGAAAGATTATATGAATACTTACCTGGTTTTAAAGGATTTGCCCATATACCCTTACAACCTTCTTCCACAAGCTCTCCATGGGTATAATTACTGCCAGTTACATCAATACCCTTTTTACCAACAAAAGAATTTACGACTCCTGCAAAACCAACAGGAATGATTGTCTTAGGAATAATATCTATACTTGCAAATAAACGATTTATAAAATAAGTACCATCACTAATTACTTGATACTGCTTTCCTCTATATCCTCCAGCCTTTAAGAAAGCCTCTGTATTTTGGAAATTGTTGTGATAGGTTTCTAAATCTAAAGGGTCTTGTCCAACAACAGGAGCTATTATCTCTCCATTTGGTAAAGAAGGTCCATCCTGTACTGTTACAATTCCCATAGGATCTTTAATAACATCTCCTGACACATTTACAGTTCCTTCTTTAATTACGACTGGTCTAAAACCACCTTGTGCTCTTAAATCATCAGACATTCTTTTTATTTGTGCTGCTTCTAGCTTATTTCCAATGTTTATATAATAATCAGTAGCTTCTGTGAAAATAATAAAAGCACTAAGATTAAAAGCATATGTTCCTTCTCTAAGAATAGATCTTTGAGGTCCCTTTTGTCCTCCATTAGCTAAAAAAACTCTGGTATCTTGATAATTAGCACACTCTACAACTCTACCTAAAGTTTGAGTTTCCTTTAAAGGCTCACCATCTCTAGCAAATACATATCCTATTTGTCCTTGAGGTATAGTTACTAATGGACACTTTTCAACTTTATATATTAAACATGATTTAAAGTGTATACCAGTTCTCAAAACATCTGGTTGAAATCCAGCTTCCCCATTAAGTGCAATGAATTTTCCGTCTTTTAAATTTCCTTTTGGAGACCACCATTTCTCAACAATCCCAACTTCGCTTGTCCCAATTATTCTAAGTCCTAGTATTTTAAATATTAACACATATAGACATATTAAACTAATTATAACCAAAATAGCAGGTATAAAAAATGCTCCAACCTTTTCCAACATAATCATTCCCTTCTAAATTTTTATATCTCTTATGATACTCCTTATATAATAAAAAATAAAGATATATTATATATTTTTTTATTACTTTTCAGCCTTAAATAAAAAATAACATATAAGCATATTATCTGTTATTTTTCCAAATGTGACTTATCAATTTCAAACCAAAAAGTTACTCCACCTTCAACGTTTTTCACTCCACAAGCGTTATTATGAAGATCTGCAAGAGCTTTCACTATAGAAAGTCCTAGTCCATATCCTCCATAAGCTCTTGTTCTAGCTTTGTCTACTTTGTAAAAACTAGTCCATATCTTTTCTAATGATTCTTCTGGTATATGTTTTCCTGTGTTAAATACACTTATTTTTATTTTATCCTTATTAACTGTTTTGTCTATTTTAATAGTTCTATTGTTATTCACATGATTAATGGCATTATTAATATAATTTGTAAGTATCTGCTCAATCCTCACCATATCTCCACATACGATTATGCTTTCACCAAGTTCAAATTGTATTTCAATGTTTTTTTCTGCAAAAATAGATTTGTATTTATTAAGGACATATTCTACTAAAGAAGTTATATTAAATTCAGTTTTTTCAATATGAAAATAACCTGATTCAATTTGAGAAAGATTTAATAAATCCTTTACTAACTTATTCATCTTATCTGTTTCCTTCATTATAACATCGCAGTAAAACTTTCTATCCTCTTCACTTTCGGTAACATTACTAACAAGTCCTTCTGCATATCCTTGTATTACTGATAGTGGAGTTCTAAGTTCATGAGAAACACTCGATATAAACTCTTTCCTCATCTCATCTATTTTTCTTTCTTTTTCTATATCCTCTTCAAGATTCTTGTTCTTTATGCTTAATTCTGTAATTGCTGTATTAAGCTCACCAGATAAGTAATTAACACTTTGGCCAAGTTGCCCAATTTCATCTTTTCCCCTTATTTTGCATTTTTCACTAAAGTCAAATTTAGCCATATTTCTAGCAATATTATTCACCTCTAATATAGGCTTAGTAAATTTTTTTGAAAACAAATATGCCCATATGCTTCCTAAAATTGCAATTATAATTCCTGTCATAATAATAAATCTATTTGCAATATCCACACTTTCACTTATTGAAACTAATGGAACTCTTATAGCAAGTATATCTCCATTATTTAATTTTGTTACTAACGTCAGAAAATCTATTTTTAGCTGCACATCCCGCCTAGTTTCAAAAGTGTACTCACCCTCTGTATACTCGTTAATCTTATCACTTACATCAGGTTGATCTAGTGGTTGTTGCATACCAGGTTTATATCTACTATTCTCCATTATATTTTTTTCATTAGGTAGTCTACGTGAAGACGTGTAGACAATTTTTCCTTGCTTATCACGAATATCAATACTGCTTCCTGTTATATTAGCTGTTCTATCTAACTCATCTTGTATATCTTGTGGATTTCCTGTATACATGCTTATTAAATTTTTTGCATTTTCTATTAGCATACTTTTCTTTTTGTTTATGTAATATTGTTGGAGATATAAATTATTTAATATACACAAAACAAAAACAAAGAATATTAACAAGAACGTTATGGAGGCAAAAAGCTTTGATCTTATGGATTTATTCATTTCTCAACCTCAAATCTATAACCGTAGCCACGTACCGTATTTATATAATCACTTTTCGAATCCAATTTTATTCTTAATCTGTTTATATGTGTATCCACTGTTCTTAAATCGCCATAATAATCATATCCCCACACTTTATCTAATATTTGCTCTCTACTTAGTGCCTTGCCATAATTTTCAGCAAGATAAGTTAGTAACTCATATTCTTTAGGACTTAAATCAATTATACAACCTTCCATAATAACCTGATGTGCATTATGGTCTATTTTTAATCCATCAAACTCCTTAATCTTAGTGTCTGTGGATATTACCCGTCTAAGTACAGCATTTACCCTTGCTATTAATATATTAGGACTAAAAGGTTTTGAAATATACTCATCTGCGCCAATATCCAAGCCAAAAATTTCATCAAATTCTTCGCCTCTTGCTGTTAACATTATAATTGGAACTCTGGATTTTTTTCTTATTTCTCTACATACAGTAAAACCATCATATTCTGGTAGCATCACATCAAGAATTATTAAATCTATATCTTCTTCAAAAAACAAATCCATGGCTTTTCGTCCATCCTCTGCTTCAATAGTGCTATAACCTTCCTTTTTAAGAAAATCTGTTACAAGCTTTCTTATTAATGGCTCATCATCAACTACTAATATCTTTTTCCCCTTCATACTATCCCTCCAAAAAAACTACTAAATATACTTATTATAACCCATTTAGGTTACAACTTGGTCACAAATGAGTTATTAAATAATAAAACTCGAAGTATCTATAAAAAGCTTGCTGCATTAGGGCAGATAGCTATAGAATAAAAAGTTAAATCTTCAATTTACCATTTATTAAAAAAAGTCATTTCTTTCTTTAATATTTAAAATATAGTTCATAAGATTTTCTTTTAAATCATCACGTTTTAAAGCAAATTCTATATTAGCTTGCAAAAATCCCATTTTATCTCCAACATCATATCTTTTTCCTTCAAAACAATGAGCATATACTGCTTCTTGTTTTAATAGCTCCTTTAAAGCATCCGTTAACTGTATTTCTCCACATTTACCTGGTTTAGTTTTCTCAAGTACATCAAATATATTCGGAGTTATGATATATCTTCCGAGAATAGCTATATTTGAAGGTGCTTCTTCAAATTCAGGTTTTTCTATCATATCATTAACCTTATAAATTCTATCTTCAATTTTTAGACATTCTACTATGCCATACTTAGATACTTCTGATTCTTTTACTTCTTGCACACCTAAAATAGAAGTTTTATATTTATCATAACAATTTATTAGCTGTTTAAGGCATGGAACTTCACTATCAACTATATCATCACCCAGCATAACTGCAAATGGTTCATTTCCTACAAATGTTTTAGCACGGCTTATAGCATGCCCTAATCCTTTAGGTTCTTTTTGACGTATATAATAAATATCTGCCATATTAGATATATTTTGTATGAGTTTATGTAATTCTTCTTTATTGCTACGTTCAAGTTCATCTTCAAGCTCCACAGATTTATCAAAATGATCTTCTATAGCTCTCTTATTTCTCCCTGTAATTATTAATATTTCTTCAATACCTGATTCAACTGCTTCTTCCACTAAATATTGAATAGTAGGCTTATCTACTATAGGTAACATTTCCTTTGGTTGTGCTTTTGTTGCTGGCAAGAATCTTGTTCCTAGCCCAGCTGCTGGGATTATTGCTTTCTTTACGTTCATAACAATTTACGCTCCTTTTTTATAAATTCTGATTACTCTCCTCTTTTATAATTTCTGCAAAACTTTTTTTAATAGCATTTTCAAACAAAACTTTTACCAAATAAACAACTAAAAGTACATTTAAAAATGAAGTTATTTTGAGTAAAATATTAAAAGTTGCTGAATTTAAATTGAAAAGAACAGAAGATATATTAATATAACTAGTAATGCTGAATCCTATAGACAATATAAAAAATCTTCTATCCTTTAAGCATATAAATGCTAAAATTGATAATGCTACTGCCGGAAATAAATATCTCTCATGCATTCCAACTGAAAAAGTAAATATCCCTGCAATTTGAAGTAATGCTATGGCTGAAACAAAATTTCTATTATTGTTTTTGATATAAACAAACCATGAAATTAACGTTGTTACTATAATAAAAAGCATTCCCCAAGTATGATAGTTAAATACAAATAAATTATCTGTATTATTTTTGTAGTTTGCTCCTATTAAACTAAAAAAGTTAAATCCATTAACAGAAGCATATGGATATTCTGATATAGTCTTTGAATAGAGATTAAAAATCCATAGTGGACTTTGCCCATTTAATGAAAATGGAATTATAATTATTAGAGCTGTAACCATTGCTGACACTATTGCATATATAAAGTTTTTTACTTTTCTTTCACGTACGAGTTCAAAGAAAAGTATAGGCAAAAATATAATTCCTTGTGGCTTCATAAGTACAGCTACTGCAAACATTGCAGATGAGGCAGCAATTTTCTTTTCAGATAATAAAAACACTGCAATAACAATTAATAATGTGAAGAAAGAATCCACTTGCCCCCAAAAAGTAGAATCTATAAAAATAGCTGGATTAAAAATATAAAATGCAGCTAAGAAGATACTAACTACTCGGCTAAAATGTTTTTTCCCTAGTCTGTATATAAAATAAGATGTAATAATATCAGCTATTATTGCTGGCAACTTAAGCATTAATACATAATATGAATTAATGGCAGGTATCTTTGCGATCTTACCAATTAAAGCTAAAACGTATATATATAATGGTGGATAATCTGCTGATCTAGCACTCAAATAAACTTGTGAAAGACTATTTGCAGCAGTTGATGCCCAATTTTTAAACAAGTTAATATCACCGCTATATCCTTCCATGAGAGTTGATGCTGCAATCCTTAAAAGAAGTCCTACAGCTAATAGTGTAAATAACACTATTTTTTCATCTGCTAAATTAATCTTTATATTTTTACGTCTAAATAAGTAATACATTCCAATACATAAAATTAAAAATATTCCGAAGTATGTAGTAAGTGCTGGAACGTATTTAGAATTTGTACTTCCTCTTTGCATATCTCCATTTTGTCCTAATTGCTTATTCCCATTATCTCCTGCTTGCTTATTCCTGTTTTGTCCAGGCTGTCTATTGCTATTTGATGGCATCATACTCCCAGTTTGCCCAGACTGTGTATTGCCGTTTTGTGGAGCAACATCTTCGTTTCCTTTTGATTGAGCAGTTCCATTTGATGAAGGTATACTCTGTGATGAATTCTGATCATTTTGCATATTATTTGCATCATTATTAGATGTATTTCCTTTTCCTCTAAATTGATTGTTTTGTGTCATAGTATTATTATTCTTATAACTCCCTACTGTGTAAATGCATAAAAATACTGATATCAATACTATAAATATCAAACTTATTCTAAGTATATTTTTTTTAAAATTAGCTTTTTCCATTCCTTACTCTCCCATCACTAATTCAATTCACAATGAATATGGCAATACTAATGGTATTTATAAAAATATATTTTACTACTTAATTTTAGATTTTAGTAATTCTTTGTGATTGCAAAATTTCATACTTTCCTATCATTAAAAAATGGGTAAAATATTTAATTTATTCAATGTAATATTTTACCCATTCATATTCTTAATACAATTCTTTATTTTTACTTTAAAGTATCAGCTGCATCCTTTAAGTCATATAACTGTTCAGAATTGTTTTCTCCTCCGAATCCGCCATAATTCTGTCTTCCTGAATCCGAATTTTTGTTATTATTTTTATTAGAATTTTGTTTTTGTGAACTAGATTTTTCACTATAATTCTTATTTAAACTGTCATTTTGCGAATTTGCAGTATTATCTTGTAATTGATTGTTTGATGTAGTAGAATCTTTCCATTCACTTTCGGAAACAACTTTACCATTCTGAGTAACCCAATTCATAATCTCGTTACCACCCTTGTCTCCGCCTCCCATGCCTCCTGAAAGTACATATCTTACTTCTCCTTTTTCAACTAATGCCTTAAATTCATCCAAGGTAAGTATATTGTCAGAGCCTGAAAAACCACCAATAGCCATTACAGATTCACCTGTTTGAATTATCATATCTTGAGCACTACGAGCTGAAGAAACAGTAAGTAAATATTTTTCATTTGTTTTATTACTTTTTAAGAATTCAATTAACTTTGTATTTGTGCTATTAGTTTTAGCTCCATTTCCACCATCAAAATCACCTTTTTGTGTATTAGAAAGAAGTTCTAATCCAGCAGCAGGAATAGTGTCATTTAACTTATGAGTTATTGTAGCACTTGCACCAATAAAGGGAGTTACTAAAATTCCTATTAACGCAATTCCAACTAATGTTTTCTTCAGCATCATTCCTTTATTTTCTTTTAAATGATAATTATTCTCAGAAGTATTCTTTTTGCTTTTTAACATGTTTAAAATAGTCAATATTGCAAGTGCAATGGAAGATGCGAAACACAATATTAAAGCTACTATAATTATAGTTCTTATAACAGTTAACATGCTATTATAGTAGTAAGATAGCATTAACATATGAGTTAAACCTTCTGCAACAAAGGCTACTGGTAAAAACCATGATTTCCATTTACCTTCTTTATAAAATTGCCACATTGTTGAAATTCCGATTCCTGCTAAAGCTGCAACCGGAGGTGCCATCATTGTTAAATAATATGGATGGAACAATCCTGTTGTATAGCTGAAATATATAAATTCAGGAACTAGCCATACAAACCATAATACTAGTGATAATTTTCTTCTATTATCTAACTTAAATCTTAATTTTTCTTCTATTGCACCTGCTATAAATCCAAACAGAGCAAGTGGTAAAAACCAAACTATTTGATCTGATAAACTGTTTTTAGAGAATAATCTTGTAACACCTGCTGGAGTTTGACCTCCAAAAGATCCATTACCACCACCTTGACCTCCTGGTCCACCATTTTGTCCTCCTGGACTGCCTTGGCTTCCTCCATTTGGCGGTTGCATGCTTCCATCTTCTTGGCCATTATCATTTGAAGTTACTCCAGGCATTCCTTGATTATTTCCATTCGGAGCACCACCTTGCATTCCCTCACCTTGATCATTGCCATTAGAGTTATTTTGAACATTATTAGTAGAAATATCTTCTGTATCATTAGTATTGGCATCAGTATTATTTTTAGATTGACTTTGTCCATCACCTTGAATATCATTAACAAAGTTTCCAGCACCTCTATCTGATTTACTACCAAGTCCCAATCTCTCCAAACCATTATGTCCAATTATAAGTTCTATAACACTATTGTCAGTACTACTACCTACAAAAGGTCTATTTTGTGCTGGTACTAGGTCTACAATTACTGCCCAAGACAAGGACACCGCAAAAAGAATAATGGTACCCACAACAAGATGTGTTATCTTCTTCTTAAAAGATATAGCTGAAGAAAGAAGATATGTTATATAAAAAGCAGGTCCAATCATATATGCTTCTAACATTTTTATGTTAAATCCAATACCTACAAGAACTAAACTTATTATAAGATACTTAACTTTTCCTTTTTCTGCTGCTATTGAAAGAGCTATGCAAGCGAAAAGTAGTGTAACAACAAGTAAATTATCTATAGTATTATTTCTACTTGCAGCTACAAAAACTGGAGTTACTGCAAGACATAATCCTGAAATTAGCCCGGCTACAGTTCCAAAAGATCTTTTAACAAGATAATATATAAGATAAACTGAAATCACACCTGCAATAGCCTGTGGTAAAAGTATACTCCAACCACTAAAACCGAATATTTTAGCAAATATAGTTTGTATCCAAAATCCCAGTGGCGGTTTATCAATAGTTACAAACCCTGCAGGATCAAAGGATACAAAAAAGAAATTTTTAAGATTCATAGTCATACTTTTTACGCCAGCAGCGTAATATCCATTTCCATATCCCTCTATACCTATGTTTGCAAAATTTAGTATTGCAGATAATATTAAAATTAATGATAACCCTAAAGTCTCTTTTGTAAATTTAAGTTTTTTCATTTTTGCCTCCCCATAGAAAGTTATTTTCCTTTTTGTATTTAAGTTTCATATAATCCCTTTAAAATATACCTTTACCTAATTAAATACCCATAATTTGTATGCAAGAAAATTTGTTATTTGGGCTATGAATGTTACAATTATTTTTGTTACATATACATTAAGCTCAAATTTATTTATCAAAAATCTCATAAATATTATTGTAATTATAAGTGAAATTAAATTGATAGTGATAAATTGCAAGAATTCATGAACTGTCTTTTTATTAGCATTTCTATTTTGAAATGTCCAATTCTTATTAAATATAAAACTATTTATAACTCCAAAGCTGAATCCTGCTATCTGACTTACTGTATAATTTATTCCAAACAAACTCTGAAATATTGTAAATATAGCAAAATCCATAAGTGTATTTAATATTCCTATAATAGAAAAACGACTTACTGCTTTAAGTTTTCCATTAAAAATATAATTCGTTACACTAATTACTAATTTCATATTTTTTATCAGCTCTCTTATAATTTGTTGTGCTATCAATTATATAAATAGGTCTTCCTTTACTTTCGTCAAAAATTCTTCCAATATATTGACCCAATATACCAATGCAGCCTAAAGTTACACCAAACATCATCATATTAATTGATATCATAATACCTAAGTCTATTAATCTAGTTTTATTAAACATATCTTTTACAATAGTAACAATTATTGAAACTATTCCTACAAAAAAAGCTAAACCTCCAAAGTATCCAGCAATAACAAGTGGTTTATATGATAAAGATGTTATACCATCAAAAGCCAATTTAATCATCTTTTTAAGGGGATATTTAGTATCACCAGCAAATCTCTCTTGTCTTGTAAATTCTACACAGGTTTGTTTATATCCAATCCAACTTACAAGTCCTCTCACGTATCTATTCTTTTCAGGAAGTGCTATTAGTGTATCACATACCTTTCTATCTATAAGTCTAAAATCTCCTGTATCTACTGGAACATCAACACTAGTCATACTCTTTAGCAATCTATAATACATCTTAGCTGTAAATTTTTTAAAGAAAGTCTCTCCCTCTCTTTTTATTCTCTTCCCATAGACAACTTCATAACCTTCCTTCCATTTTTCAATCATCTTCAAAATTACTTCTGGAGGATCTTGAAGATCTGCATCTATTACAACCACTGCATCTCCCAAGGATAAGTCCATTCCTGCTGTTATTGCTGCCTGATGACCAAAATTTCGTGAAAAGTTAATAAGCTTTATTTTTTCATCATTTTCACATATTTCTTCAGCTTTCTCTCTTGTTTTATCTCTACTTCCATCATTAACGAATACAATTTCATAATTTTCTTTTGTGCAATCCATAACCTTTTTTAATCTTCTATAGCTTTCATCTATAACAAGTTCTTCATTATATAAAGGCACTATGACAGAATAAACTACTTTATTACTCATTTTCCTCACCTCAATTATTTATATATGTATTTTGATTCACTTCATTGAACCTATATCTGTATATTATCCTTAAATTGTCACAGTTTTGTTACAGTATAATCACAACTTACTTACAATTTACAGCTAACAAAACACTTCACCTTTGAAAAATCACACAATAATCAAGCAAAAAACATATTTTTGTAGTAACTCATTAATAGAGGAAGTGCTTTATTACAACTTTTTATATAGCTGTTTAAGTAAAGCCCTATAAAATACTATACGTATTGTAATAAATTTCGAAAAACCGTATAATTTAAATGTTAGTTTTGCTTATAAATTACATACTCTAAGAACTTATTATAATATTATCCCTTTATATTTTTTCGTATTGATTACACTTATTACATACCATCACTCTTTCATTTTCACTTTTTATCAATTCACTTCCACAAGAGCCACAATATTTATGGTTTTCTAACCCTCTATATAATTGAGTTCCTGTTATACCCGCAAAAGCCATGTGTTGTGGCATAAATGTTCTAAATATTTGTGTACCATTGAAATATTTTTCAAATGAGTTAATTCGCGCAACCACAAAAAACTTATTATTTTCTTTGGAAGTAATATCTTAACCACCATTAGTAAATAATAATCTATAAAAATACTAGTAAAAGTAGCATTGAAAATTTTTATTAGCTAACTTTAGATATTTTCCTTTGCAATTATATTTTTAATAACTCTATCAATAGACAAATATATAAAAACTACATATAGTATTATATATATTATTAAACACAATATATTGTATTTTATTATGAAATAGTATAGAATAATAGTTATCACTTAATAAGAAATACTACACTTCTAGAATAGAACAAAAGAAGTGTTTAAAGACTTCTTAAATTACTTGAAAACAAGCTTGGAGGAATATATATGAATAAAATATTATCAGAAACATTTTTAAAGGAATATAAAGAAGTTAAGAATACACCCTTAAGCAATATTGGTGAATTTGTTTATTTAAGAACTTATTCAAGGTATTTGGATGATAAAAAAAGAAGAGAAAATTGGTTTGAAACTGTTCTTAGAACAACTGAATATAATATTGTACTTGGTATAGATTTTAAAAAGAAACAGGGATTATTTATAAACATGAAAGATGAAGTTAAAGAAGCTGAACTTTTATTTGATAACTTATTTAATTTAAGAACTTTTACATCAGGTAGAACTCTTTATATGGGTGGAACAGATATAGTAAAAAATTACCCACTTTCAAATTATAATTGTTGCTTTACAATGATTGAAAAATTTCATGATTTTGTAGATGTATTTTATCTTCTTATGGTTGGTTCTGGTGTGGGCGTTAGAATTGATAAAAAATTAATATCAAATATGCCTAAAGTAAGAAAAATATCTTTAAATGAAGAATATACTGAAGATGTTAGTAAATATATGCCAAAAGAATATATGGAAGATACAAAATTTATTTTAGATACAAAAGATTCTTCTATAGCTACAATCAGAGTTGGCGATAGTAAAGAAGGTTGGTGCAGCGCATTAGAAACTTACTTTAAATTAGTTACAAACCCGGAACATATTAATATTAAAAAAGTAATAATTGATTATAGTTATGTTAGGCCTGAAGGTGAAAGGCTAAAAAAATTTGGTGGACGCGCATCTGGGCACAAATCATTAAGTAGAATGTTTGAAAAGATTAATAAGGTTTGTAATAATCTTATAGATGGTAACTTAAACTCAATAGATGTTCTTGATTTAGCAACTATAATAAGCGAAAATGTTGTATCTGGTGGAGTAAGACGTAGTGCTATGATGATTCTTTGCGATGAAGATGATAAAGATGTTATTAATGCAAAAAGTAATCTCTACACAATAGTGGATGGAAATTGGATAGAAAATCCAGATGTTTCTCATCGAAAAATGAGTAATAATTCTGTTTTATATAAAGAAAGACCATCTTTGGATAAAATAAAAGAAATATTAAATTCCATAAAAATAAATGGCGAACCGGGATTTATTAACGGTACTGAAGCAGCAAAGAGAAAAAATAGCTTTAAAGGTTGTAATCCATGTGGAGAAATTTTGCTTAAATCTCATGAGTGCTGTAATTTATCTACAAATAATTTAGTAGCTTTTGTAAATGAAAATAACCAATTAGATATTAAGCATTTGGAAGAAATATTAAAACTATCTACAAGAGTAGCAATTAGAATGACCTTAGTAACTGTTGAACTTCCAGAATGGGATAAGGTTATGAAAGAAGATAGAATAATCGGAATTTCTTTAACTGGTATGATGGATATGGTAAACAAAACAAATATGAGTTATGAAGATTTAGCTAAATTATTAAATCATTTGAGAAAAGTTGTTAGAAATGAAGGTACAAGATATTGCACTGAGCTTGGAATTTCAGTACCTGAGCTAATGACTACCATTAAACCAGAAGGGTCTCTTTCAACTCTTCCATGTGTAAGTTCAGGAATACATTATTCACATTCTAATTATTATATTAGAAGAGTTAGAATTTCAACATCTGATCCATTATATAAAATGATAGAAAAACTTAAATGTTATCCTATATTTAACGAAAATGGTCAAACAGATAAGAATTGTACTACAAAAGTTATAGAATTCCCAATAAAAGCTCCAAATGGAAAAACAAAATATGATGTTGGCGCTATAGAACAGCTTGAACTCTATAAAATGTCAATGCTAAACTGGACAGATCATAACACTTCAATTACTGTACATGTAAAAGATGGAGAATGGAATGACGTTGCTGCGTGGTTATATGAAAATTTTGAGTATGTAGTTGGTATAACTTTCTTGCCATTATACGATGAAACTTATCCCCTCCTTCCCTATGAATCTACAACAAAAGAAGATTATGAAGAACGTTTAAAAAATATTAAAACAATAGATTATGAATTATTAGCAGAACTTGATGACGACGAAGAACATGAAATCATTGATAAAGAGTGTGCAATTGGAGTTTGTCCTGTAAGATAAGACACATGAAAAATAGTAGCTCCAAATAACTAAATGTTTAATTCATAAATAAGAAACCTCCTAGTAAATGTATATTCACTAGGAGGTTTCAAATTTTTCTTCTATTGTCAAGTGTTTTTTGAAAACTCTCTTTTTTACTTATTTCTTAAGTTGACGACATTGAGTGGGTGTATACGAGTAGAGCTTCGTCATGACACAAAATAGACTAGCATGCTGGCTTGTTATTTTTTTGAATGTGCCTAAATAATAAGTCAGTAGGATAACTAACCTTTGGGTTTAAATATTAGTGCAGCAATAAACCCACAGATTATTGCTGCCGAAATCCCTGAACTTACTGACTTTAGAACACCAGTAAATATGCCTATAAAACCTGCTTCTTCAGCATCAAGTAGGGCCGCTGTTACAAGAGTATTTCCAAAGCTACTTATAGGCACAAAAGCACCTGCACCTGCAAGCTTTACCAGAGGATCATATAAGCCCAATCCTCCTAAAATTGCTCCAATTACAACTAATGTACAAGTAGTATGTGCAGGAGTAATTTTAAAAATATCTAATATAAGTTGCCCAATAACACAAATCAAACCACCTATGATAAATGCAAAAATTAATTTTTCCATAACTTAACTCACACCTTCTTTTTTACATTTCTATAGAAACAGCATGTGCAATACAAGGTATACTTTCCTTTTGTTGATAGGATATTGGAGACATTAAAGCACCTGTTGCAACAATTAATATCTTCTTTAATTCTCCTCTTCGCATACGATTAAAAAAATGTCCATAAGTTACGGTGGCAGAACAGCCACAGCCACTACCACCAGAGAAAACTGGTTGATCCTCTTTATATATTAAAAGTCCACAATCTGTAAATATATCTGATGGCATAGAAATGCCATGAGTTTTTAATAAACCATTAGCAAGTTCATGTCCTACCTTGCCTAAATCACCAGTAGCAATAAGATCATAATAGGAAGCATCAATATTCAAATCTCTAAAATGAGCTTCAATGGTATCTACAGCAGCTGGTGCCATTGCTGCTCCAAGATTGAAGGGATCTGAAATTCCCATATCTATTACTCTTCCTATAGTAGCGGAAGTTACTTTTGGACCAGCTCCTTGTTCTCCTAGTACTACAGCCCCAGCTCCTGTTACTGTCCACTGAGCAGTAGGAGGTTTTTGTCCACCGTATTCTGTAGGATATCTAAATTGTTTTTCTGCAGCTGCATTATGGCTACTTGCAGATGCTATAACATATTTGGCACATTTACTTTCTATTAATTGAGCAGCAAGTGATAAACCCTCCATGGAACTAGAGCAAGCCCCAAAGATACCTAAAAAAGGTATCCCCAAAGTTCGTGCAGTAAAACTACTAGAAATGATTTGATTCATCAAGTCTCCACTTATAAAAAAATTAATATCTTCTTTTTTTATAGTTGATTTTTTTATTGCTCTTTCACAAGCATGTTCTAGAAGAACCTTTTCTGCTTTTTCGTAACTATCTTGTCCAAGCCATAAATCTTCATGAAGTATATCAAAATCATCCGCTAAAGCACCATTAGCTTCAAAGGGACCACCAACTGCAGCTGATGCTAATATTGTAGGTTTAGAATTAAAAATCCATGATTGATGTCCTTTAAGCATTTACATCGCCCCCAGCCATTTTATTGTGATTTTTATTGTAGCAACTACAAAAGCAGAAAAAACTCCGTAAACAATAATTGCCCCAGCAAGCTGAAACATATTTCCAGCCACTCCGAGTACAAATCCTTCGCTTTTGTGCTCAATTGAAGCAGAAGTTATAGAATTGGAAAAACCTGTAATTGGAACAGCAGATCCAGCGCCGGCCCATTGACCAAGATGATCGTAAACTCCAAATCCAGTAAGTAAAGCTGAAACAGAGATTAATACTAAAGTAGTGGGAGTAACTGCTGTTTTTTCATCAAAACCAAAATAGGTCATAAAGAAGAACTGTAAGATTTGACCTATAGTGCATATGATACCTCCGACAAGAAATGCTTTAATACAATTTTTTAAAATAGGTCTTTTAGGTTCTATTTTTTTTTGCAATTCATCATATTGTAGTTGTGCTTTAGTTAATTTTTTCTTTTTCATATTGGACATTTATTTCACCTTCTAACGTAATAAATAGGGTTCTAATTTTTCCATAACTTTATTTAAATTTTCAGCATTTTTTAAGTACATAGCTTTTGCTACTTTATTGTCGCTTTCTAAAGAAAAGGACATAAGGTCTGCCTGACTTTTTTGAATACTAGCATATAACATTTCTTTAACCTGTGTTTTTGGGACTTGTATCATATCATCAAAAAGATCTAGATATAAATCTCCAGAAGAATCTACTTGACCTATAAAAACATTTTCAAGTGCAACACCCTTGTTTTCTAGCTCGGTTCTAAGCCAGCAGTGATTTAATCCAATATTGGTAAGGCTTTCATTTAATATATTTCCATCTAAAATAACTGCCTGTGGTTCAGTCTTAGGTGCAACCTTTGTGCCTAAATCATAGGCGGTAACGGGTTTTTTATCAGCTTTTAAACTAACATTGATATCTCCAGTTGTTTCCATTACAGCAAATTCAACATCAGCTAAATTAAATGCCTTTTTTGAACGTAATTGTTGTAGAAATTCTTGCCCTGTGATTCTTTCTTTAGATAAATTATCTTCCATGACTTTACCATTTTTAATTAATACTCTTTCCTTACCATTTATTGCGTTGTATATCCATTTACTTTTCATGGAAGCGTAATCTAAAATAATAGGCATGATTGCCCAAACACCTAGTGTAATTAGGCCAAAGTAAATATTTGAAATGACATCTAATGAAATTAAAGTCACAGTAACAGCAATAACGGCATAAGAAATAAAATCAAAAGCAGTAGCATTAGATAAGCTTTTTTTCTTCATATACCTTACTATAACTAATGATAAGAAAAATAAAAGTATTGAATTAAATAATAGTCTTAACCAAGTATCCATATTCCACCTCACTTAGTTGCCCTTATATTGGGGTTCCTCAAATTCTATAGTACCAACCCTTTTTTCTAAATCTAGTTTAATTTTACTTATTTCTTCAAATGCCTCAGCATAAATAGCCCTAGCTTCTTTATCACGTTCTTGCAATGAGTATACTCTTAAAGTCGCCTCAGTTCCCCTTAGCGTTGCTAATGTTTGTTTTACTTTTGAGCTAACAGTCATAAAAAAATCCCCTTTATAATTATTAAATTATTTCGAACTTAGTATAAACAATAAGTTTAAATTTAATTCATTTTATTTAATATATTTCAAAAGAAATATGTAACGAGTACTTTTTCATAATATAAACCATGTTAGCACACTAAATCATAAAAATAATTTTATTATTATATTGTCTTTAGTAATCAATATCGTAAATATGATTTTCTAGTGCTAGGACAATTGAAAAAAGCTGACCAACAAACTACGTCAACTTTTTTCGATAATAGAGCTACCTTTTTAGCTAAAAGTAACTATTTGATTTTAGTAATAGAACCATCATGAGAAGTTGTTTTTGTGTTATTCATAGTCTTTTCAGTAATGTTATCTATGGCTTTATTGGTTTTAACATTTTTAGTCATTTTATTTTTATTCATGTTTTTTTCCCCCTATTCATAAAAAATATAGTTACTTAACAGTTATATTTTTAACCAATATAATAAAGAATATGTAAAGGTTTTATTTTTATCTGCTATTACTCTTAAATTTTAAAAGGCAATTTTCTAGATAATTGAATACCCAATAATATACCTAAGGTTGCTAAATCTACAATAGACACAGTTTTAATTTCCATGAAATTATTTCAGCATAATATGTAAAATGTATAGAAATGATGTATAATATTTAGTAATAAAAGCTATATATACCTATTCAAAGGAGAAAACAAACATGGATAAATTTGTCTTGCATTTAATTGGCTCTTTTTTGTAATTGATTAAGTTCATTAGATGACATTGCATGGCTTTTAAATATAAGAGGGACTGATGTTCCTAATAATCCAGTTGTAATAGCTAACATAATCATAGGACAAATCAAATGTTATTTATTTGTTGATTCTTTAATTGCACCCTAAGCAAGTTGAATTTCTTTTATAAAAAATTCACTTTGAAGTATATATTTTAAATTCATTGGAGAATATATTTTTGGAGGTGAATATTATGATAGTAAAAGATATAATGTCAAATGATATAGTAAGTTTAAACTCAGAGGATTCTATTGAGAGGGCTGCTCAACTGATGAAGCAGTTTGATGTAGGCTCAATACCTATATGTAGTCAGGAAAAATTAGTTGGAATAGTTACAGACAGAGATATTACATTAAAATCCGTAGCAGCAGGTGCAAATGTAAATCAACAGAAGATAAGCGATGTCATGACTTCAAATCCTGTTACAGGAACTCCTGATATGGATGTTCATGATGCAGCAAGAATAATGAGCGAACAACAAATAAGAAGGCTGCCTATTGTTCAAAATAATAATCTCGTTGGCATAGTTTCTCTAGGAGATATTTCAGTAGAGCCTAACCTTCAGGATAATGCAGAAGACGCTCTTAAAAACATTTCAGAACCATCAAAAAGTCACTTGTAGTTTGTCTATCAATATAAGAAAAAACCAGTATAATCATACTGGTTTTTTAAGCTGTGTGGAGCCACCTATTCTCTGGTATTAAATTTTAAAATCATAGGTATCATATCATATTGCCCAAATTCAAACAATAAACTTTAACGTACTGGTTAGACAGCATCGTTTTTAATAAGCGATGCTGTCTAACCAGTACTTTCCATTGAAATAAAATAAGGCCTATAACTAAAGATATACTTATATTACTTGATACCACTAAATATACTACAATTCTATAACTATCCAAGATATTTTCAACTAAATATTTATCTTTTTATTGGGAAGTATAATTCTGTTGTTTCTTCTGTAATAGTCTTAAATTCATACCCATTGGATTTGTAATATTCTATTATTTTAGGAAGTGCTTCACAAGTGTTTTTATTCAAATCAGTGCAATGTAAAAGCAATATAACAGGTTGCATTTCCTCATTTCTTTCTATAGCTTTTGTATATAATTTATATGGTGAAATCTTTGGATTTAATCCATCAAAATTATCCAAATTCCAATCATACACTTTAAACTTATTATCATGTAATTTTTTTAAATAACTTTTACTTAAATGCTTGTAACTACCACCTGGAAATCTAATTATATTCGGTGAAATTCCAATAGTTTCATTAATTTCACTACGACAAATAATCATTTCTTGTATAAACTTATCTTCATTACAATAAATCTTTTTAAAATTATGAGTATAAGTATGAAGTCCTATGCTATTTCCTTGCTCATAAATTCTTTTTACCACATCTTCTTTAGCTTTAATTTGATCACCTATTAGAAAAAAAGTTGCTTGTACTTTATTTTCTTTTAGTATATCTAGAATTTTATTTGTTACTTTATAACTAGGTCCATCATCAAAAGTTAAATAAATTATTTTTTTCTTGTGCTTGCTAATCTTTTCATTTTCTGTAAATTGCTCATTACTTAATTGGTTAGATACTGCAAGAACACTACTGATATTTTCTTCAAATATTAAAATAATAAAAAATATACTCAGAAAAATGAATAAAATATACTTTAATTTATTTTTCATTTTTTCCTCCTATTGTACGTTTCTTTATTATTATTCTTTGCTTTTTAAAAACTTTTATTCATGTTAATTTTAAACACTTATTAAGTAATTATTATTCTATAATTTTCTTATACAGTTTTATTCAATTTTTAAAAACCATAATTTGTGGTTGAGGTTGAACACTTGCACTTATACAGTACTAAAAATATCGCAAATTCATTTTTAATACTTGCAGATGTAGCTTAATTCTACATCATGATTTGATATTACTAATAATATAAAAGACAAAAATTATATTTATCTTACTTCATTTATTAAGCCTTTTCTATAAGCTCTAAGTAACAATTTCAAATCTTTAATTTGATTCTTAAGTTCCTTTCCTATATCAGTATCACCAACTTTTTTGCGATCCAATTTTTCTACTATTTGTCTTGAAGATAGTATGTCGGTTTCCTTATTAAAAGCATCTTCAATGGATTTAAAAGGTTGATGAGATATAAGATGTAATCCATAAGAATTATAAGTTAGGGTGTAGCCAGCTAGACCAGTTTGGCTTCTGTATGCTTTTGCAAAGCCACCATCTATAACTATTAATTTACCATTAGCTTTTACTGGATTTTCACCAAATTTATTTTTTACAGGGACATGTCCATTTATTATTCTAGATTCTGAAGAATTCAACCCAAATTCTTCAAAAATCAAATTGCACATTTCTTCTGTATCCCTAAAATCATAATATGGATTTTTCTTTTCTTTATGTGTGGACGTGTCTTTAATAAAATATCTTTCAAAGGTGGTCATATTTTCCTTTCCAAAAAGGGAAGAACAAGCTCCATTCCATAAATACCACATTATATCCATCCCATATAACTTTTCTTCACTACCTCTATTATTGAAATAGCCTTCTCTAGCTAATGAGTCAAATTTATCTAAAAGTTTTTTACCTTTATATTCTTGTCCGTTAATAGTCATACTTTTAAAAGTTTTATCTTTAGTTAGGGGGATGCACCCATGTAATAAAAGATTAGAGTTATAAGTTAAATATATTCTTCCTTTATTAAATAGAAATAAAACGTGTTTTTGTAATTTATCAGCATTTATAAATGAAATTTGAAGTTTATCTATCAATTTCTTTTCTTCATTTGTAAGCGCAAATGGCTTTTCAGTGTTTATAGTAGAGAAATTCTTACAATTAAGTTCATAAGTAACATCATTTAAAGTTATTGTTCCATTATTATAATTTATCTTGTCTAAAAGTAATCTATGGTCCATCTTAAATTCTGGTCTTCGTTTTATTATTTCATATTCAAGTTTGAATTGAATAATTGTTATTGCTTTATGCATTTTAGAAATAAGCTCAATTTCAGAAGTTCCATATACATTATCATCAGTATTTTTAGGAGTAAAAGCAGTGCAACTATCATTTTTATAATATTTAAGTGCAAAAGTTGCTAGAGGTAATAAGTTTATACCATATATATCTTCAATTACATCCAAATTAGAATATCTAGCAGCTATTCTTAAAACGTTTGCTATACATGAAGTATTACCAGAAGCAGCTCCCATCCATAAAATATCGTGGTTTCCCCATTGGATATCAACAGAATGGTAATCCATAAGAGTGTCAAGGATTATATCAGGTCTTGGACCTCTATCATATATATCTCCTATTATGTGTAGTCTATCTATAACTAGACGTTGTATTAGATTTGATAGAGCTATTATAAATTCTTTTGCTCTATCAATTTCTATAATAGTATTTATGATTCCATCATAATAACCTTGTTTATCGTTATTATCACATTCTTCGTGTAATAATTCTTCTATAATATAGCTAAAATCTTTAGGAAGAGCTTTTCTTACTTTTGATCTTGTATATTTAGATGACACGTGTCTACATAATTCAATCAATCTGTATAAGTTAATTTTGTACCAATCATTTATGTTTTTTTCTTCTTTTAAAATTATTTCTAATTTTTGTTCAGGATAATAAACTAATGTAGCTAAGCTTTTCTTCTCAGAATCCATTAATGAATTACCAAAAACGTCTTCAATTTTTATTTTAACTGCACCTGAGCCATTTCTTAAAACATGCACAAATGGCTCGTACTCACCATGAAGATCAGCTAAAAAATGTTCTGTTCCTTTAGGTAAATTTAAAATTGCTTCTAAATTAATTATTTCAGTAGATGCTGCTGCAATAGTTGGATATTGCTTAGCCAGTAGCTTTAAGTACTTTATGTTTTCATCGTAATTCTCCATAACACCCTCCTTTAGTAAGCAAAGATGTTTAGCTTCAATATAAAAAGTAAACAAATTTGATTTTAAAAGTATATTTATCCTTTTACATATTATACCATATATTTACTTATATTACTATAAATTTAATGGATGAATATGCTAAAGTGTTGATAAATATGAAATTATTTAATTGCTAATGGATCTGAAAAGTTTGATCTAAATGCTGCAGTATATGTTTCTATAGCATGAGTTAATACATCCATTGTTATCTGTTAATACTATAATAAACGCATTATCCATAAATGATTTTTAAAATAAAACCATACACCATATAAAATGCTAAATTATATAAGACATATTCAACATATACCTAACACTTTATACAGTCTATTATAATTATATTTCAGTAAGAACTGGTAAAATCATAGGTTTTCTTTTCATTTTTGTGTATACAAAACTATCTACTTCTCTTCTTATAGTATTTTTTATTTCTGACCATTCAGCTATATTATTATTAAAACATCGCTCTACACTTTTAATAACTATTCCCCTAATATCTCTAATTAGTTGTTCTGAATCTCTAACGTATACAAATCCTCTTGTAATAATATCTGGTCCTGATAGTATTATTTTATTTTCTCTATCTATAGCTATGACCACTGTTATAATACCATCTTCTGCTAGATTTTTTCTATCTCGAAGTACAATATTACCTACATCTCCTACACCTATTCCATCTATAAGAATTCTTCCTGATGGCACTTTACCACTAATTTGTGCTTTATTTCTGGATACTTCTAATATCTCTCCTGTTTCTAATATAAATATATTTGATTTATTCATACCCATATTTTCTGCAATTTTAGCATGGCCTATTAAGTGCTTATACTCGCCATGTATAGGCATAAAGAATTTAGGTTTTAATAAAGCATGAATCAATATAAGCTCTTGTTCACAAGCATGGCCTGAAACATGTATATCTTTTATTGCATTATATATTACACTCGCACCCTTTTCTGTCAAATCATTTATAACGTTAGATACAGCCTTCTGATTTCCAGGTATTGGTGTTGCTGAAATAATAATTGTATCACCCTTTTCTATTTGAATACTCCTATGAGTTCCTGATGCTATCCTTGTAAGTGCTGCCATTGGTTCACCTTGGCTTCCAGTTGTTATTATTGTAATTTTCTCGTTTGGATATTTTTTAATATCATTTAAATCTATTATCATTTCTTCTGGTATAAACAAATATCCAAGTGTTCTAGCAACTTCACTTATTTTTTCCATACTTCTTCCATTAAAAGCAATCTTTCTACCGTTTTTCACAGAAGCATTTGCAATCTGCTGAACTCTATGAATATTAGATGCAAATGTGGCTACTATAACTCTTCCAGTTGCTTTAGCGAAAAGGCTTTCTAAAGTTTCACCTACAGTCTTTTCTGACATTGTATAACCTTGTTGAAGAGCATTAGTACTCTCAGCCATTAAAAGTACTACACCCTTTTTACCTAACTGTGCATATCTTTGCAAATCAATAACTTCTCCATCAATTGGTGTAAAGTCCACTTTAAAATCACCAGTATGCACAATTATTCCTACAGGTGTATGTAAAGCAATAGAGCAACTATCTGCTATACTGTGGTTTGTTCTAATAAATTCCATTTTCAATTTACCTATTTCTACCAAGTCCCCTGCTTTAACCGTATTTAATGTACAGTCACTAAGTATATTGTGTTCTTGTAATTTACTTTCAATTAACCCAATAGTTAATTTTGTAGCATATATAGGAGTATTAATTTGTTTCAAAACATATGGCAATGCTCCTATATGATCTTCATGTCCATGAGTTATAAAAAATCCCTTTACCTTATCCTTATTTTTTAGTAAATATGTTACATCAGGGATTACAAGATCAATTCCATAAAGGTCTTCATCTGGAAATGCTAATCCACAATCTATAATCACTATTTCATCTTCATATTCAAAGGCAGTTATATTCTTTCCTACCTCTCCTAATCCTCCTAGAGGGATTACCTTTATTTTGCTTTTGTTTTTATTGTTATTTGCCATTTTAACTCCTAACTTGTAACTAAGTGCACCAAAAATAGAACTTAGTTACTACTAAATTTTGTATTATTTTATAATCTTATTTTTTAATGTATTAAGTTGTTATTATCCCGATGAGCAGTATTATTCTAATTAAAGTTTACACTTCCAAAAAAGCTATTTTGTCTAAGCATTATATTAATAATAATTAATTTTGCAAAGATTAAAAATAAACTTAGTACATCTGCACCTTAATGTTTCTTCATATATATTTTTTTATATTATTATAAAAAAACTTGAATAAATACACATTTGTGATAATAAAAATAACCTATATTCATTCATCTTTTTTTACCATGTGTTATTGCTATTATATAAGTATAACCTTTTTTTCGTAAATTTCATATATAAAGTGAAATTTTTTCGGTGGAATTTTATATTACACCGAAACCGGAAAATATAGCAAATTAATTTTTATTGAATTATACAGTATTCTACTTAGTTAGGTATAATCAAAAAAATAACAAGTCAATATGCTAATCTATTTCGTGTCATGAGGAAGCTCGACTCGTATACACTCGCTGAGTAAGTGATTCACACAAAATCATTTTTATATGATATTAACTCATAAATGAGTTAACTAAGTTTAAGAAACCAAATCAAAGATTTGGACTTTCACTTATCTACTCATCAGCATGTTCACCTAATAGCCCGCTATGAGGTAAACATACTTCCTCGCCTGACGCAAAATATACATCGCATTTTGGACTTGTTATTTTCTTTCATATACCTTATTTTTAATATTTAATTTTAATTATTGATGTTTTTACATAATAAGAGAAACTTGTATAACTGTTATTTATTATTTGTGTTTTCATCTATAAAAAAATCAGATGGTCCTTTATGAGTCCTTCCATTTATATAAATATCAAGTGCTTTAATTCCTCTCTTAGCAAGTTTCACAAATAAAACAAATCCATAAACCCATAAACCAAAGAAAACTAAAATAAATATTGCATAAATTAAAATTGCGATAATACCGACTGCTTGCATAAAAATCTCTCCCCCTATTTTTTTATACTAATTGTAAACTATCTTCGCAACATTTTACTCTTGTACGTAAATTCAAGTAATTATATCATTTCAAGTCATATTTTAGCAATATAATATTGTTCAATTTTCAAACATTCTAATTTAAACTATATTGGCATCAACCTACAGTTTTTGCTTCACTGTTTAAGTGATTAGTATCATTTAGTGCAACTAATACTGGCTTTAAATCATCATAAAAAGTTAAAGTATTAATGCATGTATTCCCAAGTGCCATTTTATGATACATGGTCATATCCCATTCAAATATTCCAATAAGACCAGCTTTTATAATTCCTCCATGAGCAATAATTGCAATTTTTTTCCCTTTATGTTGATTAACTATATCTAAAATACATTTTGTAGCTCTATTTGCTGCATTATGAATACTGCTGTCTCCCCCACAAATGTAACTTTCTGTTTTATCACTTCTCCAAGCTTTGAAAACTTCAGGATAATTTTCAGCTATCTCGTGTACAGTTAAGCCTTCCCATTCTCCAAAGTTAATTTCTCTAATTTCAGAAACTATAGCAACCTCTTTATCAGTACCATATGCTAAAATATTCGCTGTTTCAAAAGCCCTATTAAGTGGACTTGAATATATGTAATCAAAATTTCCCTTAAGCCTATTTTTTAATAATTTTGCTTGTTTAATTCCCTCTTTCGATAAAGCTATATCTGTACAACCTTGAAATTTGCCCAAAGTATTCCACTCTGTTTCTCCATGTCTAATTAATAATACTGTCGTCTTCATATGTGACCTCTTTCTTTTACATCGATATCTTATTAAATAAATCTGTACTATATTTTTGTATATCTAATAAATTTATCATATTATATTTTTCTTTTATTCCTTTAAAATATTCTGCAATTAAATTTTTTTCTATTATTTTATTAGGATTCACATTTTCAATTTTATTTTCATTAATTATATTAGTCCTAGTTAACATCCAAGGAGCCTCATTACGAGTCATTTGTTCTAATATTTTTCCACTATAACAGCTATAAAATTTAATTACACTTTCTACTACATTTCCCTCAACATCTTCTAAAGTTAGCTTTTCATTAGCCAATATATCTTTATTAATTTCTTCATATCCAAACTTTTTATACCTTTCATATACACTTGTATACACAGGTCCCTTCATAGATGCTTCACAATCTTCCTTAAAAATAAACTTATCTGTAAATACAAAATGATAAGCTTGTACATAATATAATAGCTTTTGAAGAGTAAGAGGTGTGAAATCTTCACATCTTATTAAAAGATATTTTATTACTGCATCAATTTTCTCTTCTATAATATCTTTACCTAAAATAGCTTTAACAGCTTGTCTACTTTTATTATAATCTGTTGGCTCTATTCTTTCTTTATTAGCTTGTAATACAATTGAGTAATAATTGATGTTTTCATATATCTTTTTAAGAATATCACTATGAGAAGTTGTAATCATATCTCCATCTAAATATCTACTCATAGTTTCCTTTTTCCATCCCAATAATAATGATAAAGCTTCTTCATTAATAGAATATTTAATTATAATACGTTGCATTTCTATAACCCTTATTATATTATGCTTTTTTCTATATTCTTCATATAAAGCCTTCAAATTATAATCACATATATCTGAAACAAAAATCTCATTATCACAGTTCTTGCAAATAACTTCTTTAGCCATATAACTTATTTCTTCATCTTTTAATCTTGATATTTTACTTACTTCATGTACTTTATACTCATTTTCATTCATGCAATATTCACAAAATGTTAATTCTCTCATGAAATTCTCCTCCTTTAAAAATCGGAGCTGATCCCCCTATTTAAAAATATATGAAATTGGCTTATTTCGTTTATGTAATGAAACTAAAATTCTATATTCTTCTGCTTCATTACATATTATATTAAATTTCAAATAAATATCCACTAGTTCCTTATTATCTTCAATATTATATAATTCTCTTTGCACACAAAATATATAAAGATTATTTTGTTCAATTCCATCCTTCAGATTTTGAAGTCCATAACAAAAATCTTTATAATCTAAATCAAATAAAATATTTATTCGTTTGTTTTCATTTATATTATATTCATAAATGAATTGAATATTTTCTAACTTGTTATCTTCTAAAGATATGGTATATCTATTTTCTCGTACACACTCCTTAATAATCCCAATTAAATTCTTAATCTGCTCTTCACTATAATCCTTTAATAACACCTTTCTTCACCACCTTAGCAAAACATGTTATACATAATATAACAAAAGGTTATCATTTTAAGCTATTCATGTCAATAAAAGCCAAGTGTAGACACACTTGACTTTGCATAAAAAAACAACTATTTAGTTTGCAAAAATTTCTCATAATTCTCTATTTTATCATCTCTATTAGTATTTTTTTATTATCCTTCTTGAGGTGCATATTCAATTTGCTCTGATTCTGCTTTTTCTTCTGCCATTAAATCAACATTAGGTATAATTATTACTTCTTGCACAGATTCATCACTTGTTTTGTATATTTTGCTTTGCAGTATATTTTTGTATTTTCCACTTACCCCATCATTATATATATTTCTTATTGCTGCTAATATTTTAGGATTATCACCCTTTATTTTATTAACATCGTATCCTTGAACTGAACTCCATATAGCGATCTGAGTAGCAGAATATGCTTCATTTTCATTATCTAAATTAAGTTGAGCTACAGATCTATTGGGATATCCAGCTGCAATAATATTATTAATTTTTTCATTGTTGGTTCCATTTATCAAAAAGTTTTGTCCCGATGGATATTTTTTATCTATCTCTAAACAATATACAATGTCATTACTTCCTTCTATTTTTATTCTTTCTACATTAAGATCATAATTTTCATATTGAACTGTATACAATATTCCCTTTTGCGTAATTATTTTTACCACATCTGGCATACTAGCTCCAGCATTAATGCCTACAAGTAAAGTAAAAATAATAAAATAACTTAATACTTTAATATATTTTTTTAGTTTCATTAAGTTCACTCCTAACTTTTGTATTATATCTAGTCTTTATAACACTTTATTTTCCTTAAAGTGGTGCTAAATATAGTATTAGCTTTAATCATCTTATATATTCATAAATTAGCTAGAAACAAAAAGGCTTAGTGTTAGACCTCCTAAGTTAACATTTATACAAAAACTAAATTATCCTTAATATATTATTACAAATAAATTAAGACACCACTTAACCAGTTCTAAAAAAACTGATTAAGTGATGCCTTATTGCTATATCAACTTTTGAAGTTGTTATATTGCACTTTCATTTTCTTCTTTTTCGTTCATTATTCCAAGTTTGTCAAATATTATAAAACATATACTAATTACTATAGCTACAACTGTAGCTAATCCCATTCCTTTTAGTTCCATGCTTCCAAGTGTCAATTTTATTCCACTTACTCCTACTATAAATATTACTGAAGTAAGTATTAAATTTCTAGATTTAGAAAAATCAACTTTTTCTTCAATAAAGGTTCGAAGTCCTGATGTTGCTATTGTTCCAAATAATAGAAAACTAACACCACCTATAACTGGTGTAGGAATTGTACTAATAAGTGCTGATATCTTTCCTGAAAATCCCAAAACTATTGATATTAAACCAGCTCCACAAATTACATATACACTATATACCTTTGTTAATGCCATAACTCCAATGTTCTCACCATAAGTTGTTGTAGGAACTGAGCCAAACATTCCTGAAATAATAGTTGATAATCCATCTCCAAGTAAAGATCTATGAAGACCTGGATCTTTTGTTAAATCTTTTCCTACAATACTACTAGTAACCTTTAAGTGTCCCACATGCTCTGCTACCACTACAAATACTGCTGGTATTATTGTTAATATTGCATTGATATCAAAATGAGCTACTTTTACATTAGGCAATACAAAGAAACTTGCATTACTTACTGAGCTAAAATCTACTAATCCCATAAAACATGCTGTAATATATCCTACTACTACACCTATTAATATTGGTATAACCTTTAAAAATCCTTTTAATAGTACATTACATAAAATTACAGTAATTAGTGTTACCATTGATACAATTACCCAAGTTGTATTTAAAGTTTGTGAATTACTTAATCCCACTGGAAATCCTGCCATATCAGCTGCATTAGCAGCTAATTCCAATCCTATTATTGTTATTATTGCTCCCATTGCTGCTGGTGGAAATAATTTATTAATCCATCCCATACCAGTGTAGCCTATAATAGTTGCCATTATTGAAAAAGCTATTCCTGCAAATACAAAACCGCCTTGAATAGTTTGAAAGTCATATCCTCTGCTATATAACGACAATACTGGTGCTATAAAAGCAAAGCTTGAACCTAAATAAGCTGGAATCTTTTTTCTAGTGATAAATGCATATAATAATGTACCTATTCCATTAAAAAATAGAACTGTGGTTGGATCAATTTTAAAAATGAGTGGTACTAGAACTGATGCTCCAAACATTGCAAATAAATGTTGGATACTTAGTGCAATTGCTTTGCTTAAAGGAACCTTTTCTGATACGCCTAAAAAGTCATGTTCATTGTTTAATAATTCATTTTTCATCATTCTTCTCCTTTGTTAGTTTCTCTGAACTAAATTAAAAGTATGCTTTTCAAAAGGTATCACAAATATTTATAGTTTGTCAATAATTTTCTCCCAAATTCGCTACTCTTTTTCAAATAATTTTAATAGTAACATCATTTACTGTTCTGATTTTTCCATTATAATTCCCATATAACCATTTATAGGTTTCTGAAAACTTAGGTTTATATAATATCCAACTCCTTAAACGTATTTCTAAGATTTTTGTGATTAATGAACAGTAAAAAGGGCAAGTTATCCAAAAATTTAATTATCAAGAAAAAATTATAAAAAAAACATAACTATATCCTATCATATAAGTCTATCAGTAAATACTTATAAAAAAGAGGAAATTGGCTATGCTAAACAATTAAGAATATATTACAACACAATTAGAAAAAGTTCTATATGATATTCTACCATTACATCTAAAAGATTGAAAAATTTGGTTTATATAATCATGAGTTTAACTTCTTATTATAACAAATCATTCTAAAAAATCTTGAATTAAATCTATCATTTTGTTTTTTAATAATTCTTATCAAAGAAAAAACACCTTTTGTATATCAGTCCTTAAATCGACATACAAAAGATGTTTACATAACAACTTAATTTTAACTTTATAGGTATAAAATACTAAAATCCATAACAATTTTTATAGAGTTTATCGATTTCATCATTCATAGCTTTGATTCTATAACTACTTTTTAGCTAACCTTATTCTTGAGTCTCAACTTATCTGCAATAATTGCGATAAATTCACTATTTGTAGGTTTACCCTTTTCAGTATGAACAGTATATCCAAATAGTCTATTAATAGCCTCTATTTGACCTCTGCCCCATGCTGACTAGCTTTAGGCCATTAAAACTCTTAACAATTAAGGTAATTAGATTATACTTCTTAACTCTAAAATTATATAGATTTTTCCTAATATTAGTTGGTATAACTTATATATATTAGTTGCTATTATTATATAGCTTTTTTATAAGTAATTCAACTGGTGAACTACCTTTTTATTTACCTTTGCACTATTTAAATTAGAAATATTTGAACTAACTAATATTCTTTATAATCCCTATATTATAAAAGCAACTAATGCAACTTTTTAGCATAAAAATAGAAGAGAGTATACTCTCTTCAAAACTTATAAACATTATTCTTTCATTTTGCAATTATTATAAATGCCATTCTTTTTACTCACTGAATAAGTTTTGTTACATAATGTAGCTATTAATGAATAAAGAATTTGAAGATGATTATAGCTATTATTTATACAAACACACTATACACTATTAAATTACTTATATTATATTGAGTATAAGTATTAATTTAAAATAATTCCTTAACGCCTCATTACCCCTACACTTTATAATTGTTTATGCAAAATCTTAATGTCACTATTGAGCTTTTGATTAATTATTTTATACCCTTGGAGTGCTCTAACCAAAATAGACACACAATAAGTACGATTTTCTTGTATTTTCACAGCATTTCATGTAATGTTATATTTTGAATTTATGTATAAATATTGAATAATATATGTATAACAATCCAATACTTAATATCATG
>NZ_JAJFUC010000103.1 GCF_021372645.1 Clostridium sp.
TTTATTTTGTGCGCCCTTTTTTAGCTAATCAAACCATTGGAATTGTATAAAAGCAACTTTTCCATCAATTAATGATGTTTTTGCAATTTCTAATCAATTTTTATTCAGTTTTATAAATGAGTTTCGCAATTACCTATAATAAAACTATGTTTTTTATTATAATTTCAATATTAATGGAAAGATAGAGATAATTCAAACATTTGTGGGCAAGATATTAATTAATAATAAAAAATAAAGAAAAATAACTTTTGCAATATTTACAAATATATGAAATAATTATTGATATATCAACATGTAGTTATTAAAACTATGTGGAATTAAGTGGGAGGTTGAAAGAATGGAGAAATATTTAAGAGAACCTATTAATGGATTAACTCATTTTATTGGTGCAGTATTATCACTATTTGCTTTAATTGCTATGCTAGTTAAAGCATATATAACAGAAAGTTCTGCAATAACATTTGGATCAGTACTGTTTTTTGGAGTAAGCATGATTTTATTATACAGTGCATCGGCAACATATCATTCAGTAAAAGCTAGTGATAAAGTAATAAAAATGCTAAAAAGATTAGATCACTCAATGATATTTATCTTAATTTTAGGATCTTATGCTCCATTTTGCTTGGTGGCATTACACGGGAAGATAGGATTTAATTTATTCTTGGCAGTAACAATATGTGCAGTTTTAGGAATAGTCTTTAAATTATGCTGGGTAACTTGCCCTAGATGGCTTAGCAGTACAATGTATATAGGAATTAGTTGGTTTGCAATAGTTGCAATATATCCAATGTCTCAATTTTTGCCAGTATTAGGGTTAGTATGGTTGATTTTAGGTGGGGTAATGTATACAATAGGCGGAGTAATATACGCATTAAAATCAGATAAAAAAATATGGTTATTTGGAAGACATGAGATATTTCATGTATTCACTATGCTAGGTACACTGTGCCATTTCATTTGTGTATTTGCATATATAATTTAAGGTCGAGATAAAATAAAGCTTAAGAAGTTAACATAAAAATTTTATATTTTGTTGATTTTAATCATCAAATAAATAAAGGACTAAAGGATTAAATTTGTATCCTTTAGTCCTTTCTATCTAGCTTGTAAGGAATATCTTTAAGTTATTTTAAGATTAAGTCATTACTAGTGAAGGAAATTCAATATCCATTTATGTAAACTCATTAAAAAATATAGTTATTTACAATGAATGTATTAAAAGGCTTCATTATAATCTAGGAAAATTTTAAGGAAAATATTTTCTGTCTTGATAAGATAAATTAGGTATAGTAAGATAAAATATAAGAAATAAAAATGACTTTTAAGGGGATGTAAAAATGGGCTTTCGTCAAAGGTTAAAAGATGCAACTAGAATAGTTGTAAAAGTAGGATCATCAACATTAACTTATAATAATGGAAATATTAATTTAAGCAGAATTGAAAAACTAACAAGGATTTTATCTGATATAGTTAATTCAGGTAAACAAGTTACTCTTGTAACATCAGGTGCAATTGCTGTTGGTATCAATAAATTGAATTTAAAAGAAAAGCCCGAAAGTATAAGAGAAAAACAAGCAGTAGCATCAGTTGGACAATGTGAATTGATGCATATATATAGTAAGTTTTTTGGAGAATATAGTCATATAGTAGGTCAAGTTCTACTTACAAGAGATGTAATAGAAGATGATCATATTAGGGAAAATGTATGCAATACATTTGAAACTTTATTAGAAAATAAAATAGTTCCAATAGTAAATGAAAATGATACAGTTTCTATAGATGAAATTGAAAACATAGTTAGGTTTGGAGACAATGACAATCTATCAGCAATAGTAGCATCATTAGTTAATGCAGATTTGTTAATAATATTATCTGATATAGATGGATTTTATGATTCAGATCCAAGAAGTAATGATAGTGCAAAATTATTAAATGAAATTGAAGAAATAACTCCACAGCTAGAAGAATGTGCTGGAGGAGCCGGTTCAAACATAGGAACTGGTGGAATGATTACAAAATTAACAGCAGCTAAAACAACGACAAGTGCAGGGGTAGATATGGTTTTAGCTAATGGAAGTGAACCAAGTATAATACTAGATATTTTATCAGGTGAAGAAATAGGAACTTTATTTGTATCATCTGTAAAAAAATAGAAAAGGGGGCTAAAAGATGAGTGAATTATTAGTAAAAAATTATTTAGCAGATATGGGACGAAACGCAAAAGAAGCGTCATATGAATTAGGTGCTGCATCAACAAAGGAAAAAGATGATGCATTAATTTTAATGGCTGAGGAACTAATTAATTCGAAGAAAGAGATAATTAAAGCTAATGAAATAGATTTAGAGGTTTCTAAGTCAAAGGGCACATCAAAAGCTATGTTAGATAGATTAGCACTAAGTGATGAGAGAATTAAGGCAATGGCTGATGGGCTTAAAGAGTTAGTTAAACTTCAAGATCCAATTGGAGAAGTAATTTCAATGTGGCAAAGACCAAATGGATTACAAATTGGTCAAAAAAGAGTTCCACTAGGTGTTATTGGGATAATTTATGAAGCGAGACCTAATGTAACTTGTGATGCAGCTGGGCTTTGTTTAAAGGCAGGAAATGCTACTATATTAAGAGGTGGTAGTGAAGCTATTAATTCTAATAAAGCTATAATTAAGGCTTTGACTAAGGGAATTGAAAGAGCTGGATTACCTAAAGCTTCAGTTCAATTTGTAGAAGATACAAGTAGAGATGTTGCGACTGAAATGATGAGATTAAACGAATATATAGATGTGCTTATTCCAAGAGGAGGAGCAGGATTAATTCAAGCAGTTCTTAAAAATGCTACTGTTCCAGTTATAGAAACAGGTATAGGGAATTGCCATATATATGTAGATGAAAGCTGTGATTTTGAAATGGCAAAAAATATTGCTGTTAATGCCAAAGTATCAAGACCATCTGTTTGTAATTCAGCTGAAAAGTTGCTAATAAATGAAAAAGTAGCTAAGGACTTTTTACCAATAGTTATTAAGGCTTTAAGAAAAAGTGGAGTTGCAGTTAAAGGTGATGAGGCATCACAAGCTATAATAAATGATATTGAAAAAGCTAACGAAGAGGATTGGGGAAAAGAATACTTAGATTATGTTATGGCTGTAAAAATAGTTAAAGATATAGATGAAGCAATTGCTCATATAAATAAATACGGAACACGACATTCAGAAGCTATAATTACAGAAAGCTATAAAAATTCTCAAAAGTTCTTACAAAGAGTAGATGCAGCTGCTGTTTATGTGAATGCTTCAACAAGATTTACAGATGGTTCTGAATTTGGATTTGGAGCTGAGATAGGAATAAGCACTCAAAAACTACATGCTAGAGGACCGATGGGACTTAAGGAATTAACAGCAATAAAATATATTATTTATGGAAATGGGCAAACAAGATAATAGGTAAAAATAAGAGAATTGTTTTAAATTTAATTTTAAAGCAGTTCTTTTAAATATACAAGAATGTGTTGTGCAAGTAAAAAGTAAAGGAAGAATAGAATAAATGAATAAATGGAAGATTAAAAAGTTTGATGAATTAGATTTAAAGCAATTAAGCATGATTTGGTTGCTTCTGGAACAACAGGAAAGATAAGAATGAATATTTTAAATAGATATACATTAATAACTGGTGGCACAGAAGGAATTGGTCTAGAATTAGCAAAACTTTTTGCTACTGACAAACATAATTTAATTATAGTAGCTAGAAATCAAGATAAGCTAGACGATATTAAAATTAAATTTGAAAAAGAATATAAAGTAATTGTAGAAATAATTCAGATTGACTTATGTGTGGATAAATCCTGTGAAAAAATAATAAAAGTTGTGGAAGAAAAAAATTTAATTGTGGATAATTTAATAAATAATGCTGGTATTGGGAGCTTTGGATTTTTTGGTGAATCAGAAGATGGATTTGAGGAGAGACTAATAAATATAAATATCATTGCATTGACTACTCTTACAAAGTATTTTTTAAAGGATATGATTAAAAAGGGTGAGGGTGGAATTTTAAATGTAGCATCAACAGCCGCTTTTATTGGGGGGCCTAAAATGTCTATGTATTATTCTAGCAAAGCATATGTTCTATCATTAACAGAAGCACTTCATGATGAAGTAAAAAACTTAGGAATAAGGGTAAGTTGTCTTTGCCCAGGGCCAGTGAAAACATCATTTCAAGAAAAAGCAGGAATAGATAAATCAGAAAAGTCAAAAAAATATTTGATGGATGCTAGTAAGGTTGCAGAAGAAGCTTATTTAGGGTTCTTAAAGGGAAAAACAATAGTTATTCCAGGTTATAAAAATAAATTACTAACTTTAGGGAATAAATTAATACCAAGGGCATGGAGTAGAAAAATAATATTAAAAAGCAATAGTTAATATAAGCTTAAAACAATTAGATGAATAAAGATGCATATAAAGTGAATTTTTATGCTTTATGTAATTGTAATTATGTGATAATATTAATATGTGGAATGAATATTTAAAATAAATATTTAGAATAATATTAAATAGTAAACTATCCTTAAATTAGCTTGACATAGTATGCTCAATCAACTAAAATAGTTGGAAAGAGAAAATTTTAAAAGTTAAGGTACACTTTAACTTGGTCCTGTGAGGCCAAAAAGGGAGCATAACTATGATATTTGGAAGCAGAGTGAAAAATTTCATAGCTTATTTTTGAAATCAATATTTGTAAGGTATATCACAGGATAGTGAAGAGCACAGTTTTACTGTAGTCTCTTTGTTATCCTTTTGTTTTATATAAACAAAGATTCATAAGGTGTAGTTTTAGCAAAAATATATTTGTAGGAGGCTTGAGCATGAAAGCAAAGCTTATATTAGAAAATGGTATGGTTTTTGAAGGTAAAGCTTTTGGATACCTAAAAGAAAGCGTTGGAGAAGTAGTATTTACAACTGGTATGACAGGTTATCAAGAGGTGCTTACTGACCCATCTTATTACGGACAAATAGTAACTATGACTTATCCTTTAATAGGCAATTATGGAATTAATATTGAAGATATGGAATCAGACTCAATAAAGGTAAGTGGTTTTATTGTAAGAGAAAAATGTAATTTACCAAGTAACTTTAGATGTGAATTAGAACTAGAAGATTTCTTAAAGCAAGGAAGAGTTATTGGATTAGAAGGAATAGATACAAGAGCATTAACTAAAGTTCTAAGGAACAGCGGCACAATGAGAGGAATCATTACACTCGAAGATGTTGATGATGAATATGTTAATGAAAAAGTAGCAGGATTCTCAACAAAGGAAGCAGTAAAGACTGTTACTACTAAGGAGTCTTATACAATAGAAGGAACAGGCAAACATATAGCCATTATGGATTTTGGTATAAAGACTAATATCATCAGAAACTTTAAGAAGAGAAATTGCAAATTAACTGTGTTCCCAGCTACTGCTACAGCAGAAGAAGTCTTAAGTGTTAACCCAGACTTAGTATTCTTATCTAATGGACCTGGAGATCCAGAAGATTTAGATTTTGCTATAGAGAATATAAAAAAATTAGTTGGCAAGAAACCAATAACAGGTATTTGCTTAGGACATCAATTATTAGGATTAGCCTTAGGTGGAAAAACTACTAAGTTAAAATTTGGACATAGGGGATGTAATCATCCTGTTAAAGATCTAGAAGCTAATATTGTACATATAACTTCTCAAAATCATGGTTATGTAGTAGAGAAATTACCAGATGATATGGAGGTTACTCATGTAAATATAAATGATGGAACTGTAGAAGGAATGAAGCATAAGATTTTACCAATATATTCAGTTCAATTCCATCCAGAAGCATCAGCAGGTCCAAAGGACAGTGAATACATATTTGATAAATTTTTAGAATATGCACTATAGGAGGTTATGGGAAAATGCCATTAAATAAAGATATAAAAAAGGTTTTAGTTATAGGATCAGGCCCAATAGTTATAGGTCAAGCAGCTGAGTTTGATTATTCAGGAACTCAAGCTTGTGAAGCATTGAAATCAGAAGGTATAGAAGTTGTACTTGTAAACTCAAATCCTGCAACAATAATGACCGATAAAGAAGTTGCAGATAAGGTTTATTTAGAGCCATTAACAGTAGAATTTGTTGAAAAAGTTATTGCCAAGGAAAGACCAGATAGCTTACTTGCAGGAATGGGTGGTCAAACAGGACTTAACCTTGCTGTGGAATTACATGATGCTGGTATTTTAGAAAAATATAATGTAAAAGTAATAGGAACCTCTATTGCATCTATCAAAGAAGGTGAAGATAGAGAATTATTTAGAAATATGATGAATAAAATTGGAGAACCAGTTATAAAGAGTGAAATAGTAACTGATTTAGAATCAGGGTTAAATTTTGCAAATAAAATTGGATATCCAGTTATAGTTAGACCCGCTTATACGTTAGGTGGATCTGGTGGTGGTATTGCTAATGATGAAGAAGAACTTGAAACTATATTAAAATTAGGGCTTCAATTAAGTACAATAAATCAGGTTTTACTTGAAAAGAGTGTTAAAGGTTGGAAAGAAGTAGAGTACGAAGTAATGAGGGACTCTTATGGAAACTGTATTACTGTATGTAACATGGAAAATATAGACCCTGTTGGTATACATACTGGTGATAGTATAGTTGTTGCACCATCACAAACACTTTCAGATAAAGAATATCAAATGCTAAGAACAGCATCAATAAATATAATAAATGCAGTTAAAATTGAAGGCGGATGTAATGTACAATTTTCATTAAATCCAAATACTTTTGAATATGCAGTTATAGAAATCAACCCTAGGGTTTCAAGAAGTTCAGCTTTAGCATCAAAAGCAACAGGATATCCTATTGCTAAACTTGGTGCAAAGATTGCTCTTGGATATGGATTAGATGAAATAAAAAATGCTGTAACTCAAAAGACTTATGCATGTTTTGAGCCAACACTTGATTATGTTGTAGTTAAAATACCAAAATGGCCATTTGATAAATTCTTTGGTGCAGATAGACAATTAGGAACAAAGATGATGGCTACTGGAGAAATTATGGCTATAGGAGCTAATTTTGAGCAAGCGTTTTTAAAGGGTATTAGAAGTTTAGAAATAGGAAAGTATTCTTTAGATCATAAGAAATTTAAAGAACATAGCATTGCAGAGTTAAAAGATATAGTAATGAAACCAGATGATGAAAGAATCTTCGCATTATCTGAAATGATAAGAAGAGACTACATGATAGAGAAAATAAATAAAATTACAGGAATCGATATGTTTTTCTTAGAAAAAATTAAATGGATAGTTGAAGAAGAACAAAGATTAAAATTAAGCAAAATAGAAGATCTAGATAAAGAGTGGTTATACTACTTAAAGAAAAAAGGATTTTCTGATAAAGCTATAGCTGATATGTTAAAAGTTAGTCCAGATGATGTATATAGATTAAGAGACATATGGAATATAAGACCTTCATATAAGATGGTTGATACTTGTGGAGGAGAATTTGAAGCATTATCACCTTACTACTACTCAACTTATGAACAATATGATGAAGTTGAAGTATCAGACAAGAAAAAGGTTATAGTTATAGGATCTGGTCCTATAAGAATAGGTCAAGGAATTGAATTTGACTATGCTTCAGTGCATTGTGTAAAAGCATTAAAGAAGCTTGGAATTGAAACCATAATAGTTAATAATAATCCAGAAACTGTAAGTACAGACTTTGACGTATCAGATAAATTATACTTTGAGCCACTAACTGAAGAAGATGTTTTAAATATAATTGAAAAGGAAAAGCCAGATGGTGTAATACTTCAATTTGGAGGTCAAACAGCTATTAAGCTTGCAAATTTCTTGAAGGAACAAAAAATTGTAACACTTGGTACTACAGCAGATCAAATAGATTTGGCTGAAGATAGAGAAAAGTTTGATGCATTATTAGAAAAATTAGGAATATCAAGACCAAAGGGTAAAGGAATATGGTCTGTAGAAGAAGGATTAGAAGAAGCTAGAAAATTAAGATTTCCAGTACTTGTTAGACCTTCATATGTAATTGGTGGCCAAGGAATGGAAATAACTCATGATGAAGAAGAATTAACATTCTATTTAACTAATGCCTTTGCCAAAGATAATAAAAATCCCATTCTTATAGATAAATACTTAATGGGCAGAGAGATAGAAGTCGATGCAATTTCAGACGGAGAAAATATATTAATCCCAGGAATTATGGAACACTTAGAAAGAGCTGGAGTTCATTCAGGTGATAGTGTAACAATGTATCCTAGTCAAAATATTTCTGATAAAATAAAAGCTGATGTATTAGAATATACTAGAAAATTAGCTTTAGCAATTGGAATAAAGGGAATGATAAATATCCAATTCATAGAATTTGAAGGGCAATTATATGTAATTGAAGTTAATCCAAGAGCATCAAGAACAGTGCCTTATATAAGTAAGGTAAGTAATGTTCCAATAGTAGATTTAGCTACACAAGTAATGCTTGGAGCTAAATTAACAGACTTAGGGTATGGAGTAGATGTATATAAGGAACCTAAATTAGTTTCAGTTAAAGTTCCGGTGTTCTCAACTCAAAAATTGCCTAATGTTGAAGTATGCTTAGGACCTGAAATGAGATCTACAGGGGAAGTTTTAGGGGTAGGTAGAAATCTAAAGGAAGCTCTTTATAAGGGATTTGTTGGAGCTAATATGTATCCATCAAAAGAAAAAGGAAAAATACTTGCAACAATAAACAAACATGATAAGGCCGAATTTTTACCTATAGCAAAAGACCTTGCAGCAGTTGGATATAAATTTATAGCAACTACAGGAACTGCCGCACTATTAAGAGACTCAGATATAGAAGTAGAAGAAATTAGAAAAATTGATGAAGAGGAACCAAATATCTTAGATATAGTTAAAAATAGAGAAGTTGATTTAGTTGTAAATACACCAACTAAGGGAAATGATTCAAAGAGGGATGGGTTCTTAATAAGAAGAGCTGCAGTTGAACGAAATGTAGGTGTAATTACTGCATTAGATACATTAAGAGCAATAGCTGATGTAGAACTTGAAAAGCTTGATGAGAATAAGAATTTAGAAGTATTTGATATAGCTGCAGAATAAAAACAGTCATAAAAATTAAAATAGAATAGATATTATAGATATTTATGAGGCCACTGAAGAAAATATTATTTTTTTCAGTGGCTTCATAAATTTATATAAAATAAATTGCATAGTAGTAACAATCGAACTAGTGTTATGTAAAATGCAATTGTTGAACATATGTTTGTTGGGGAGAGGTGTATTATGAAGGAAATAGGAAATTTTTTTGTGAAATTAAATTGTAAGAATATAGATAATATTAGAAGTCCGATAATAGATAGACAAGAAAATCATATGAATCAACAAGAAAATGAAAGTATAACAAAGATGGTTAGACTTTAGTATTTAGAGCTAGAAGTTTTAAAGAAGCCGAATATATTGACAATATTAACCCATTTATGAATAAAAAGTAAAGAATAAACTAAAATAAAAAAAGCTACATTAAAAATTAATAGCTTATTTTATATTTCATATTTTATATCTGAAATAACTATTGAAAGAGCATCTATTAAATTAATTTTAGAACCAACTTCATTTAGACGTTCGCTTTTAATTATTTTTACAATAGGCCTTAATGGAAAATTTGGAAGTGTCTCTTCAACTATTCCTATATCACCATTACTAAGGCTTACGATTGTTCCTTGAGGAAAAGGAATAACAATTTTGCAAAATATACTAAGGATATCATAATCGAATAGTGTTCCTGCATTGGACATTAAATACTCTAATGCATCATTAGGGCACATAGCTCTTTTATATGGTCTATCAGAAGTTAGTGCATCATAAACATCAGCAATGCTTACAATTCTAGCCAGATAGTTAATTTTATTACCTATAATACCGTTAGGATAACCTAATCCATCAAATCTTTCATGATGTTGTAAAACTATTGATTTAATATAAGAGCTTACATCAAAAGACTTTTTTAATAAATCATATCCATATCTTGAATGACATTTCACCGTTTCAAATTCTTTAGGAGTTAACTTACCTGGCTTTTGAAGAATTTCTTTTGGTATAAATGACTTTCCTATATCATGAATTAATGCGCCAATGCAAAGATAAGTCAATTTTTCCTTAGGTAGATTTAAGCTAATACCAAGTATAATAGATATTACGGCAACATTAACACAATGAGCATAAGTGTAGTTATCCATACTTTTTATATCAACTAAAGAAAGTAATACATTCTTATTTGATAAAACATTTTCTAATATTTCTTCTGCTATTTCATTAATTGAATTGAAATATTTTTGTTCTTGATTTGTATATTCACTAATAGTACGTTTTTCGAATTTATGAGTTGAAGCTATTCTTTCTATATCAGAAAAAGTTTCTTTAATTACAGAAATAGACTTTTGTCTTAATTCTGGTTTGATAATATCTTCAATTTCTACAGAACTGTATTCGTCAATTATGTAAAGAGAAAATATTTTAAATTCTTTAACTTTCATTAATATATCATCTGTTAATACAATACCAGCTCTAAGTAAACAGCGGCCATCACAAGAATATATATCTTTGCCCAATAAAGAGTTTTCTCTAATACATTCAATAGGAACCAATCGCATAGTTATATACCTCGCAAAATTAATAATAATTGTTGTTATGTTATAAATAACATCAACATGTAAAATTATACTATAAGAATAAAAAAATGTGAAGATAATAGCGTTAAAAGTAATAATCACACGCTTAGTTATTTCTGTAGACCATCTTTTAATGGCAGCTAATTTAAAGCTATTAATTATAGCATCTGTAAAAACATTATTTCTCTTTAATGCTTGGATAGGGATTTATTATAAAATCATAATTGTCAGGTAGAGTCTTATATTTCAGATTATGGACATAAGGAGCACCTAGTACTATGAAGGTGCACATAACTAGGTTAAAATAATCATTAAAACAAAGTAGTGTTAGAACGGCTAGACATGAGATAAATAAAGTAATAAAATATTTATTAGATGAGGCATATTCAAGAAATAACAAGTCAATATGTGTCTATTTTATGCAATACTATGTTGTTATGTTCACCTAATAGCTCACTATGAGATGAACATATATCCTTGTCTAGTGCAAAATATACGTCATATCTTTGACTCATTAATTTATTTCATATGCCTACTTTTAGAAAAAGATGGAGTGAGGACGCTTTGGATATTAAAAATAGTCCCATAGGATTTTTTGATTCAGGGGTAGGTGGTTTAAGTGTAATGAAAGAAGCCGTTTCTATGATGCCAAATGAAAACTTTATATATTTTGGAGATTCAAAAAATGCTCCTTATGGAACTAAGGAGCTAGTTGAAGTTAAAAATCTTACTTTGAGTGCAGTAGATTTTTTGTTAAATAAGAATGTTAAAGCAATTGTAGTAGCTTGCAATACAGCAACTAGTGCAGCAATTGAAGATATTAGAGATAAGTATAAACATATTGCTATAATAGGCATAGAACCTGCTTTAAAGCCTGCTGTTAAACTTAATAGAAAAGGTAATATAATAATAATGGCAACACCTATGACATTAAGAGAGAAGAAGTTTAAGCTTCTAATGGATATGTATAAAAATCAATCAAGTATAGTATCATTGCCTTGTGCAGGTCTTGTAGAATTTATAGAACAAGGAATACTAGACGGAGAAAAATTAGAAAATTATTTAAAAGAAAAATTCAAACCTTATTTAGAGGATGATATGGCAGCAATTGTTTTAGGGTGCACACATTATCCTTTTATAAAGAAGGCTTTATCTAATGTTGTTGGTCATGATATATCTCTTATTGATGGTGGACTTGGTACTTCTCATGAATTAAAAAGAAAGTTAATAGAAAAAGGTTTGTTAAATGATTCAAAAGAAAAAGGAAATATAGCAATTTATAATTCCATAAATGATAATAAAATTATAGATTTCTGTTATAATCTAATTAATGTAAAAATATAAATATAATTCGAGTTTAGAGAAAATCAATATTAATTACGAATTTAATTTTATATTTTAGATAATAATATTATTTAAGATTGATATCGAGAGGAGAAATTTAAAAATGAAGAATCCAATTATTACAATTACTATGGAAAATGGTGGAGTTATTAAAGCAGAATTATATCCTGAAATAGCGCCAAATACAGTAAGCAATTTTGTAGATTTAATTAATAGAGGTTTTTATGATGGGCTAATATTCCATAGGGTTATTCCTGGTTTTATGATCCAAGGAGGATGTCCAGAAGGTAGTGGTATGGGTGGTCCAGGATATTCTATAAAGGGAGAATTTACAGGTAATGGTTTTAAAAATACATTAAAGCATTCAAAGGGAGTATTATCAATGGCAAGATCTATGCACCCAGACTCAGCAGGAAGTCAATTTTTCATTATGGTAGCAGATGCTCCGCACTTAGATGGACAATATGCATCATTTGGTAAAGTTATCGAAGGGATGGAAGTAGCAGATAAAATTGTTGCTCAAAAGACTGATATGTCAGATAGACCTTATGAAGATCAAGTAATAAAAAGTGTTACAGTAGACACACTAGGTGAAGAAATTAAAGAGCCAGAAATAATTGAAGAATAAATCTCTTAGTTAAAACAATGTATATACAATAAGATAGTTTGCTGCAAAATCATTTCAAAACGATATATTTAGTTACAGAGCTTACATGAAGTAAATGGAAAAGAAGGGGCGAAAATGGCTATAAGTAATAAGTGTATATTAGCATATGGGTTAAAGGAAGAAGAAATTAAAAAAATTGAGAGCCAAAATATTAAGATAATAGAAATAAATAATGATATGGCATTAATGAAATTGGAAGATATAATATGTGAAGAGAGCAATGAAAATTCTTATGATGAGTTGCCATTAAATGAAAAGGCACTTATTTTTAATGGATTTAAAGATGAACAATTAAAAGTTATAATTAGATATATTAGGGGATTTGTTAAAGGTGGAGTATTAGCTGTATCTACAGCACAAAATTATAAGTGGACTTTTAAATGTTTATTAGAACATTTAGTTGAAGAAAGAGAATGGTTTGAAGCATCTAAAAGGAAATAGCGAGTCAAAGCAAAAGGGGAGAAAGTAAAGTGAGTCGTGTAGGAGAAAATATAAAGCAAGCTAGAGAAAAAAGTGGTATGACAGTTAAAGCCTTAGCTAAGAAATTAGGTGTAGCGGATAAATACTTAAATGAAGTTGAAATGGGAAGAAAAGTTGCTCCTGAATCATTTATAGACAAAGCAGCTAAAGTTTTAAAGGCTGATTTGAATGATATAAGTATGGTTGTTACAGATGAGGCATTAATGGAAGAAAGGAAGACTTTAAAAGAGATTCCTAAGAGAAATACAGAGAACTCAGAAGTCTGGACAGATGCTTTTTCATCAGTACTTAAAAGCGTTCCAATATATAATTATTCATTATCAAATAAAAAGGGGTCTAAAGAGATGCCTATTCATTCAAATAAAATAGAAAATTATCCACAAGATAAGGTATTTTATTTGGAAATAGAAGATAATGAAATGAATGGTTTCAGAATGTTAAAAGGTGATATTGCTTTTGCGCATAGTATAAAAGAAGTTAACAATAATGGATTTTTCTTAATTGACTATAAGGGAAATAGAAAGATAAGACAAGTAAAAGTTTTAGGAAATTCAAAGGTACTTTTAGTTAGTAATGCAGGAAGTTTACTTACTGAAACTATGGAATTAAAAGAAATAGATGTAATTGCTAAATTAGAAAGAGTTGAAATTAAATTATAGTAAAAAAGAAATATAAGAAGTTGTTTTGAAAGATTAAATATAGAAATAAACAAAGAAATAGAGGGTAATTGGTTATTCTAATTATTCTCTATTTCTTTGTTTATTTTTCTTTATGAAATCATATGCATGATAGTTTATACTCCATTGTAAATAATTCTATTTTTGTTACACATGGATATTTAGTTGCATAGTATATGTATATATTTTATTTAGGGTGTGGTTATTATAGCTAATTTAAAAAGACAAATATCGTCAAAGACTGACGCATCAATAGGGTTATTAACTAATGTGCCAACGGCAATATTAAATAAATTAGGTTACAAATTTAACTTAGAAAACCAAAGTAATAATATAGAGCTTGTTATTCTATATAGAAATAGTGCAGATCAAACAAAGGCATTTATTGAAAGTTTAGGTGGAAAATTTCAGGATTTAGGATTTAACTTTGCAATAATTAATATACCAATAAATAAGTTACAGGAACTATCAGTAAGCAACACTATTCAATATATAGAATTACCTAAAAATTTATATGAGCAAGATCAAGAAAGTAATAGGGTATCATGCATACTTCAATTAACTCCTGATTATAATGTTTCAGGCGAAGGTGTGCTAGTTGGATTTGTAGATTCAGGAATAGATTATACGCACCCAGCATTTATGAACACTAGTGGAACAACAAGAATAGAGTATATTTATGATTTAAGTACTGGAGGAAATATTTATAATAAGCAAATGATAAATGAAGCAATAAAGTCTACTAACCCATATTCAATAATCCCATCTATTGACAATACGGGGCATGGAACTCATGTAGCAGGAATTGCATGCGCTGGAGGAAATATAAATCCGATGTATAAAGGAGCAGCACCTAATGCTTCAATAGCAATGGTGAAGGCTGCAAGAGGGGTAACAATATTAAGTTCTCAAATAATGCAAGGGATTAAGTTCTTATTAGATAAGAGTAAGGAACTCAATATGCCTTTAATTATTAGTATTAGCTTAAGCACAAATGATGGGGCTCATAATGGAAGTAGCTTATTGGAACAATATATTAGAACAGTTTCTAATTTGGAGAGAGTAGCCATTGTTATAGCTGCTGGAAATGAAGGAGATGCAGGGCATCATGTTGGAGGTACATTAAATAAGACTCAAAGAGAAATTTTCAACATAGCAAGTGATGAACAATCAGTTGTTATGAATTTATATAAGTCAATTTTACCTAATATATCAATTAATATAATAAGCCCAACAGGGCGGAGTAGTGGAAATATTAATATACAAGAAGGATATCTTCAAGGTGCTGTAGGAAGTGATAGATATGATATATATGTAGCAGGAGCTAAACCCTTTGAACTAAATAGTGAAATTAAAATAATTTTATCTACTAGAGCTGAATATATTTCTGACGGAGTATGGACTTTAGAAATAAATGTCTTGAATGAGTACTTAGGTACATATTCAATATGGCTTCCGGTGTTAGAGGGTCTTAATCCTAAAACAAAATTTTTAGAGCCAAATCAATTCAATACTTTAGGGATACCAGCAACAGTAGATAATATAATTGCAGTTGGAAGTTATAATTATAGAACGAATAATCTTTCATCATTTAGTGGAAGAGGTGCACAAAATCAAGGGAGTTTAGTAAGGCCTGATTTAGTGGCGCCAGGAGAAGATATAATGGGTCCAGTTCCTAATGGAAGTTATGATAGTAAGACTGGAACATCAATGGCAACTCCTCAAGTATCTGGGATATGTGCACTAATTATGCAGTGGGGTATAGTTAAAGGAAATGATCCATATATGTTTGGACAAAGATTGAAATATTATTTAATAAAAGGAGCAAAAAGAAGACGTATAGATGTAACATATCCAAATCCATTATGGGGATATGGAGAAGTGTGTGCATTGGATAGTTTAAGTTTACTTAAAGAAGATCTAAATGCTATTTTAAGTAGAGGAAATATAAATCATAAGGATGTACTAGTAACAAATAATACATTTGATAAATATAATATTTCGAGGAAAAATATTGAAGGAAGAATTATGGATAATATGAGTAATGGGACAGCTAAACCCAATATGGGTAGATTGAAGGTGCAATGCTTTAGAGGTAATGATTACATTCCAATTGATGGTGCTAAGATAACTGTAAAGGGATCAGCAGGATCTGAAAATTTAAAAAGTATTGAGTTAGTTACGAATTCAGTTGGATTAACAAATGAAATAGAATTAGAAGCACCACCCATAGAATATTCTTTAGATAAGAATAGTAATAAAACACCTTATAGTTTATATGATTTAACTATCGAAAGAAATGGATTTAAGCCAATAATAATAAAAGGGTGCCAAGTATTTCCTACACAAGTTGCGTATCAAATATCTAATTTAGAAAGCAGTTTAGGAAGAGGTGATATGAGGCAGGAGGTTATAGATATACAACCAAATACACTAAATGGAAATTTTCCGCCAAAGATACCTGAGGAAGTTGATAAGCCATTGCCACCACCGAGCTCAGGAGTTGTATTGCCTCAACCTATAGTGCCAGAATATATCATTGTTCATCAAGGAGGTCCAAATGATCCATCAGCACCAAATTATAAAGTACCATTTAAAGATTACATTAAAAATGTTGCATCATGCGAAATATATTCAACTTGGACTGAATCAGCTATAAGAGCAAATGTTTTTTGTATGATATCATTTACGTTAAATAGAATCTATACAGAGTGGTATAGAGGTAAAGGTAAGAATTTTGATCTTACAAGTTCAACTGCTTATGATCAAGCTTTTAATTATGGAAGAAATATTTATGATAATATAAGTATAATTGTAGATGAGATATTTTCTACTTATGTAAGGAGAATTGGTAAGAAACAACCACTTTTCACACAATATTGTGATGGTAAGAGTGTTCAGTGCCCACAATGGTTAAGTCAATGGGATAGCCAATATTTGAGTTTGCAGGGCAAAGTTCCATACGAGATATTGAAATATTATTATGGAGACGACATTGAATTAGTTACAGCTGAAAAAGTTGCTGGAAGTCCTATATCATACCCTGGAGAAGAGTTAACAATTGGATCATCTGGCCCACCAGTTAGAACAATTCAAGGTCAATTAAACAGAATATCAAGAAATTATCCATTGATACCAAAGGTTGCTGAAGATGGACAATATACAGCTAAAACAGCAGAAGCAGTAAAAGTATTTCAACAAATATTTACATTACCACAAACAGGCGTAGTTGATTATGCAACATGGTATAAAATATCAGATGTTTATGTCGGAGTAACTAGATTAGCAGAACTTACCACTACCGAATCAAGTAGGTTATGGACAAGAAATGAGTTTATACCACCAATTGTACTGGGTTTAGATAATAGAAGAGAAATACCTAAATTTTATTATTAGGTTAATTAGATACCAAAGGTGAAAACTACACTTATGCGTATAGCCCACTGAAATAAAGGGGGATGCATAAGTGTAGTTTATCTTTTTACGCCTTCTAAATTAAACGAAGGAATAAAATCAGAAGTATTAGTACCTTCTTCTTGAATAAATCCGTTTGTAATTCCAAGTTCTACTGCATAATTAATTAGACTATCATAATGTTTTGGATTTAGGGATCTGTTTATTTCTGGGTAATCACAAGCTTTAAACATAGGTATATATTGATTCATTAAGCTTATATAAATGTTATCACCATATCTATTGTAAATAAGGTCAATTACCTTTTTTGAATCAAAAAGAAGTCCTGGAAGCATTAGATGTCTTACGATAATGCCTTTAATCATATGGCCTTTTGAGTCAAATTTAGGCTCACCAACTTGACTTATCATCTCATCAATTACTTTTATGGCATTAGAAGCATAATCATTAGCTTTAGAATATTTAATTGCGTACTTATCATTAAAATATTTAAAATCTGGAAGATAAACATCAATATATCCATTTAATAATTTTATTGTTTCAAGAGAATCATAGCCATTTGTGTTATAAAGAATAGGAATTGTTAATTTATTTCTCTTTGCTATTTTTAATGATTCTATTATTTGAGGAACATAATGTGTTGGAGTAACTAAATTAATATTATTTGCTCCTTTTTCTTGAAGCTCTAAAAATATTTCAGAAAGCCTTTCAATTGATACTTCCATCCCAGTAACAAGCGATTCATTGATTGAATTTTGAATTTTCATATTGTTTAAAGAAGAGGTAGAAGAAATATTTTCTTTAGTTCCTTGGCTTATATCATGATTTTGACAAAACACACATTTAAAATTACAATGAGAAAAAAATACAGTACCAGAACCATTACCCTGAGATATAGGTGGCTCTTCCCAAAGATGTAAAGAAGTTCTAGCAATTTTCACTTTATTTGAAGCTCTACAAAATCCCATTTGATTATCATTTCTGTTAACTTTACAATTTCTATGACAAAGAGTACATTCATCTAACATATCTAAATAATTCATATAAATCAAACCCTTCAAGATAAGGCATATTCAAAAAATAACGCTTCAGTATGCTAGTCTATTTTGTTCCATATGCCTAATTATTAAAATATTTTTATAAAGAGTATATCATAAGTAGAGAACCCAAATCTATGATTTGATGTGAATGACTTACTAAGTGAGTGAATGTGAGTGGAGTGTCTTTATTTATTTTTCAGATACCTTAGAAAAATCTTTTTTATGTTTATAGAAGAATATTATACATTGAGATATGAAAATTAAACTTAATAACCCAAACATAGGATATAGTTTAGTTATTAGATTTCCGAAGCCAAATTGAGAAATTAAAAGAGCAACACCTAAAACTATAAATATAGCCTTTTTAAATTTAAGATTAAATGATTTCTCTAAGGTCTTACTTATTGAATATATATCTGAAACTTCAGTAGAAAACATCTCTAGCCAAATAATTACAAGTAATAAAGCTTGAATTATATTACCAAACCTATTTGCTACAAAAAGTAGTGGAATTTCATATATATATATATATGGTTGATTAACTGTTAATAATAAATTTATCATTAAGCAAAGCATAGTGAGTCCAATTGCACCTGTTATTACTCCAATAATCATAGTTTTAGTTTTTTTCATTTGGGTACTAAGTGGAACCAAAACTCCTGAAGCTGACAGAGTATTATATCCTGCATACAATATTGTTGAAATAGCAAGTCCTGATTTTTGCGGTGGAAAGTTAGATATATTACTAAATGAAATTGTATCTTTGCAAAATGAAAAATATAAAAATGTAATTAAGGTAAGTGTTCCAATTAATCCTGGAACAATAAAAGAATTAACCTCAATTAAGCCTTCAGTATCACGGAGTAGAAAGAATACGGCAATAGAAATCATTATTAGTGAGCCAAGTATTTGGGGTATCCCAAAAAATTGATGAATTAAGGCCCCGCTTCCAGCTAGTATTATAGAAGCGCTAGAAATAAGAAAAAAGGTAGTTATAAATCCGGTAAATTTCCCTAATATATTAGGACTTATTATATTTATAACATCACTGTATGAACTAAGATTGTAATCAATACTTATCTTTGAGATTATAGAACCCATTATAATATAGAAAATGCCACAAGCTATAATTCCTAAAAAACTATTTACTCCATACATAGTGAAAAATTCTGTAATCTCTTTTCCAGAAGCAAGTCCAGCACCAACAATTGTCCCAATAAATACTGTGGCAACTTGAAATATACTAACTAATTTCTTTTTCAATATTTATCCTCCTTGAAGAATGTTCCTTTTATTAATATATAAAGTTTACTTTTGATTTATTCTTTAAATCTATAATATTTAAAAAAGTCATTTTCAAAAAGTAACTACTATGTTAGTCTATTATTTTCTTTCAGATTCCTAATGTACATTTAATAATGTACAATGTACAATAAAGAAAGAAAAATTAATTTGAATTTAAAAAACTTATCAATAAATTTTGTAGAATTTTTTACATTTACTGATGATGTGGAAATCAGGAGGAAGTATGAATAATTTTTGGAATGGAAAGAGATATCACAGCTTAAACTATTTTTTAAGAGATAAATTTGGAGAAAAGGTATTTAAAATATCTCTAGATGGCGGATTTTCATGTCCTAATAGAGATGGAAAGATAAGTAGTGGTGGTTGTCTTTTCTGCAGTGAAAGCGGTTCAGGAGATTATGCTGGAGATAGAGAATTATCTATTACAAAGCAATTTAATGACATAAAAGAAATGATGGCACATAAGTGGAAGAATGGAAAGTATGTTGCCTATTTTCAAGCTTATACTAATACATATGCACCAACTAAAGAATTAAGGATCAAATATGAGGAAGCTTTAAACCAAGAGGGTGTTGTAGCAATTGCAATAGCAACAAGGCCAGATTGTTTAGGTGATGATATATTGGATTTATTAGAAGAGATAAATAGTAAAGTTTATCTTTGGATAGAACTTGGACTTCAAACTTCAAATGATGAAACTGCTAAGAGAATAAATAGAGGATATAAATTAGAAACTTTTAATGAGGCAATGAAAAAACTAAAAGAAAGAAATATTGATGTAGTAGTACATGACATCTTAGGACTACCAGGTGAAACTAAAGAAGAGATGTTAAAAACCATAGATTATATTTCTCACTCAGGGGCTAAGGGAATTAAGTTTCATTTACTTCATTTAATGAAGCAAACACCAATGGTAAAAATATATGAAAAAGGTGAACTTGAATTTTTATCACAAGAATATTATATAGAGTTAATAACAAAAGGCATATCTATACTTCCTAAAGATATGGTAGTACATAGATTAACAGGGGATGCACCAAGGGAACTTTTAATTGGACCTATGTGGAGCTTGAAAAAGTGGGAAGTTTTAAATTCAATAGATAAGGCTTTAGAAGATAATGATTTATGGCAGGGAAAAAATTTTGTGTAATAAGTGGATAATAGGTTTATTAATATAATATTTTTTAAGCTTAAATTTCACACAAGATATAGCTAACCCAAAGATATAAGTATGGAGGAAATAAATTGAAAGTAGATATTATAATATCAGCAGACCATATAATTGAAAGTAAAATTGAAAATAAGATTGCAGTTGTAATAGATATGTTCAGGGCAACTTCTGTAATAGTTACAGCACTAAATAATGGGTGCAAAGAAGTTATTCCTTATTTAACAATTAAAGAAACCTTAGAACATTCTAGTAAGCTTAATAGAGAAGATTACATATTAGGAGGAGAACGAAGAGCGGTTAAAATAGACAGCTTTGATTTATCTAATTCTCCATTAGAATATACAGAAGAAGTAATAAAAAATAAGACAGTATTAATGACTACTACAAATGGAACTAGAACTCTTACAAAATCAACTTCTGCTAAAAGAATATTAATAGCAGCTATGATAAATGCAAAAGCAGTAGCTAAAGAATTACTGCAGATAAATGAAGATGTAGTTATCATTAATGCAGGAACAAGTGGCAATTTTTCGATGGATGATTATATTTGTGGTGGATATATAATTAATGAAATGTTAAAGACTGATAAGAACTTAGAACTTACAGATATAGCAAAGACAGCTAATATGGTATATGAAGAAAATCCTGATATAATAAGCTACGTAAAAGAGGCCACACATTATTCAGTTATGAAATCTTTAAAGTTAAATGATGACATTGAATATTGCACTAAAAAGAGCATTATGGAAATAGTGCCAGAATATAAAGATAATAAGATAACAAGATATATTATCTAAAAAGGATATATGCAGTAAAAATTAGGGTTAACAAGGTATCGAATTATATAAGATGTTCATAAATAAGTGTAGGATAAACTTTTATTAGTTTATCCTGAACAAGCTTCACTATTAATTGACATTTAAAAATCATTAATATATAATTATTACAATAAAAGACTATGATTAGGAAAATTATCTTTGATGTTATTTTTAGAGAGTAGCTGTCTGGTGAAAAGCTATATTAAATCTTAGAGAAAATCACCTAGGAGTTGGAGACTGAAAGGCAAAACTGGCCAAATAAGTCATCACGTAACAGCCTGCGTTAAAGGATAGAGTATTTATGTACTTGAAATAAAGCATTTAATTTTGAGGTTAAATGTTTAGCCTTAGGTGGTTTGCGAATTTAACTTCGTCCTGTAGGATGGAGTTTTTTTACGTCTAAAAAAATATATAATAGGGAAACATTTCTTAAAAGAAAAAATATATAGTTTACTCAAAATGAAAGGGGAAAATTTAATGTATAACAAAGTAGATTCGTCAAAAGGCACTGTAAGCATGGAAAAAGATATTTCAAAGTTTTGGACAGAAAAAGATATTATAAAGAAGAGTTTTGATTCAAACAAAGATGGAGAGTATTTTACTTTCTATGATGGCCCTCCAACAGCAAATGGAAAACCTCATGTTGGTCATATTTTAACAAGGGTTATGAAAGATATAATTCCTAGATATAAAGTTATGAAGGGATATAAGGTTATAAGAAAAGCTGGATGGGATACTCATGGTCTTCCAGTAGAATTAGAAATAGAAAAGAAGCTTGGAATCTCAGGCAAAGGACAAATTGAAGATTTTGGCGTAGAGAAATTCGTTAAGGAATGTAAAGAGAGTGTATTTTCATATGTAAGCCTATGGAAAGAAATGTCTGAGCAAATAGGATATTGGGTGGATATGGATGATCCATATGTAACGTACCATGATAACTATATTGAGTCTGAATGGTGGGCTTTAAAACAAATGTGGGATAAGAAATTACTATATCAAGGTCATAAGGTAATGCCTTACTGTCCAAGGTGCGGAACTGCACTTTCATCTCATGAAGTAGCTCAAGGATATAAGGATGTTAAAGATTTAACGGCAACTGCAAAGTTTAAAGTTAAAGGAGAAGAAAACAAGTATATATTAGCTTGGACAACAACACCTTGGACTTTACCATCTAATTTAGCTTTATGTATTAATAAATCATATACATATGCAGAAGTTAAGGTAGGCGAAGAAACTTATATTTTAGCTAAGGATTTAATAACAAAAGTATTAGGTGACACAGAATATGAATTAGTTAAAGAATTCAAGGGTGAAGAATTATTAGGTGTAGAATATAAACAATTACTTCCTTTTGCTAAAGTTGAAGGAAAAGCATTTGTAGTAATACATGGTGATTATGTAACACTTACAGATGGTACTGGAATAGTACATATTGCACCAGCTTATGGTGAAGATGATAGTCTTGTTGCAAAGAAAAATGGAATTACCTTTGTAAACTTAGTAGATGCAAGTGGTAATTTTGTAGAAGAAGTTACACCATGGGCAGGAAAGTTTGTTAAGAAATGTGATGAAAGCATTGTTAAGTATTTAGAAGAGCATAATCAACTATTTAGTGCGCAAAAGCACACTCACTCATATCCACATTGCTGGAGATGTGATACTCCACTTTTATATTATCCAAAAGATAGTTGGTTTGTTGCAATGACTCAAGTTAGAGATAAATTACTTGAAAATAATAATAAAATAAATTGGTATCCTGATAACACTAGAACAGGAAGATTTGGTAAGTTCCTTGAAAATGTTATTGATTGGGGTATCTCAAGAGATAGATATTGGGGAACACCACTTCCTATATGGGAATGTGAATGTGGTCATAAGGAATGTATTGGTAGTAGATCAGAATTAGAAGAAAAAGCAACTACAGATTGTAAGGGTGTAGAATTGCACAAACCTTATGTAGATGGAATAAAATTAAAATGTCCAAATTGCGAAAAGGAAATGACTAGAACTCGTGAAGTAATTGACTGTTGGTTTGATTCAGGTTCAATGCCTTTTGCTCAATGGCATTATCCATTTGAAAATAAGGAAACTTTTGAAGCAAATTTCCCAGCTCAATTTATTTCAGAAGCTGTTGATCAAACTAGAGGATGGTTCTATACATTACTTGCTATTTCAACATGTATATTTGATACAAATTCATTTGAAAACTGTATCGTATTAGGTCATGTTTTAGATAAAAAAGGACTTAAGATGTCTAAGCATAAAGGAAATGTTGTAGATCCATTTGAAGTATTAAACAGTCAAGGAGCAGATGCTACAAGATGGCATTTCTATACTGCAAGTGCACCATGGCTTCCAACAAGATTCTCAATTGATGATGTTGGAGAGGCTCAAAGAAAGTTCTTAGGAACATTATGGAATGTATATTCATTTTATGTTTTATATGCTGAAATAGATAATTTTGACCCAACAAAGTATGCAGATTTTGTTTCAGATAATGTAATGGATAAATGGATTATATCAAAATTAAATACATTAATTGAAACTGTTGACGGTAATTTAAATACTTATAAAATCACTCAATCAGCTCTTGCTATTGAAGATTTTACAGATGAGTTATCAAACTGGTATGTAAGAAGAAATAGATCAAGATATTGGTCACAAGAATTAAGTGATGATAAGATAGGTGCTTATGTAACTTTATACAAGGTATTAACAAATTTGGTAAAAGTTGCCTCACCATTTGTACCATTTATGACAGAAGAAATTTATCAAAATTTAGTTGTAAATCTTGATAAAAATGCAGATGAAAGTATTCATTTATGTGTTTGGCCAGAAGTTAATAAGGAAGCTATAAATAAAGATTTAGAGAAAGACATGGATTTAGCTTATACACTTGTTAAACTTGGAAGAAGTGCTAGAAATGCTGCTAATATTAAGAACAGGCAACCACTTTCAGAAATACTAATTTCAACAAAGTCACTTCCAGCATACTATGGAGATATTGTAAAAGAAGAATTAAATATTAAAGAAGTTGAGCTTGGAGCTGATCTTTCAAAATATGTAAACTTTGAAATAAAACCTAACTTACCAGTTATAGGAAAATTGTATGGTAAATTAATTCCACAAATTAAGAAAGCAATTTCAGAGAAAGATCAAATGGAATTAGCTCAAAAAATTAAAAATGGTGGAAGTGAAACTATTGATGTTAATGGTATCGAAATAACTCTTACAAATGAAAATCTTTTAGTTACAATGCAAGGGCTAGAAGGATATGCATTTGCTGGAGAAGGTGAACTTGGAGTTGTTTTAGATACAACAATTACACCAGAACTTCAAGAAGAAGGGCATGTAAGAGAAATTATTTCAAAGATTCAAAATATGAGAAAAGATAAGGGTTTTGAAGTTTCAGATAAGATAAAACTTTATGTAGCCAATAATGATATGTTGATAGGTGTTATTGAAAAGTTTGAAGAAATAATTAAGAAAGAAACTTTAACTTGTGAAATTATTTATAATACAGAAGCAGGATATGCCGAAACTATTATAAATAGTGAAGCATTAAATATGAATGTTGAAGTTATAAAGTAGTAATAATGCATATTTAATACCTAAATATTGACTAGGAATTGAAAGAATTTATTGAGATTCCTAGTTATTCTGCTTTTAAGACTATATTTTGTAATTTTAGAATATGGATTCTTATAGCTAATATTCTACATCAATTCAATAAAGTTATAAATTTGAGATTAAAAATTATGATTTCTGATAAAACTTATTATAAAATAATAAATTATTTATAGTATTGTTGATTTATAACATGATATATTAGTATAATGGAATTATCTAGAATAATTCAAAGGAGGAATAATAATGGCTACTTCTATTAAGGATGTTGCAAAAGAAGCTGGAGTATCAATTGCAACCGTTTCTAGAGTTTTAAATGACATCGATGTAGTAAATGAAGATACTAAGAAAAAAGTTTTAGAAGCAATAAAAAAACTTTCATACAGACCAAACATAGTCGCAAGAAGTTTAAAAACTCAAAGAACAAAAACAATAGGAATATTGCTTCCAGATATATCAAATCAATTTTATCCAGAAATTGTAAGAGGTGCGGAAGATGTTTCAAATATATACGATTACAATATAATATTGTGTAATTCAGACCTTGATATAGAAAAGGAAAAGGAATATTTAAGAGTACTTAGAGAAAAGATGGTTGATGGTGTAATTTATATGAGTAGTTCTCTAAATGAAGAAATTTTAGAACTAATCAATGAATTAGATTTAAAAACGGTATTAGTAGAGACAAAAGATAAGGACGGGGTATTACCAAGTGTAACTATTAATAATGTTAAAGGCTGTTATGATAGTACAAAGTTATTAATTCAAAAGGGAATAAAGAACATTGCCTTTATAGGTGTTGAAAAAGATAAATTGAATGCTTGGGGAGATCGATATATTGGATATGAAAATGCTATGAAAGAAGCAGGAATTGAAATAGATCCAGAATTAGTATATCTTAAATCAATAAAGGTTAAAAGTGGATATGAAGGTATACAAAAATTCCTAAAGCAAAATAAGAAATTTGAGGGTGTTGTATGTGCATCTGATGATATTGCAATGGGAGCAATAAATGCTCTAAGAGAGAATGGATTTAATGTTCCAAAAGATGTAAGCGTTATAGGATTTAATGATAATTTTGCAGCATCAATATTCTATCCTAAGATTACAACAATCTCTCAACCAACTTATGATATGGGTTCAGTTGCTATGAGAATGCTCATTAAACTTTTAAACCAAAAAGAATTAGAAGAACCACATTATGTTTTAGAACATCAATTAATCGAAAGAGAAAGTACAATTTAATTAAGGTATACTCACTTGTTATTTTTTTGAATATGCCTAAAATAAAAGAACTAGTTTAAGATGAGTTTTCTTCATTTTAGAATAGTTCTTTTTTGTGTTTATTAAATTTTAGAATTTTTCATTTAGATATAGATTTTTAGATTAATTAGTTGCGGTTGCAACTAATTAATGCTAAAATAGTTGTTATTGCAACTATTAGGTTATGAAAACTATGTTGCTTTAATAATGACAGGAGAGAATTAATATGGAAAGTTATCAACATATAGGCAAGTATATTAGCGATATTCACAAATCGAGTTGTATTTATTTCAATAAGGAATTTGGTAAAATTGGAATAGGTGCAGGTGAATATACATTTTTATTAAATCTCTACAGATGTGATGGGATAACACAAGAAGAGTTAACGGAGAAAGTTAAATTAGATAAAGCAACTACTGCAAGGGCTATAAAAAAATTAGAAGATAAGGGTTATGTAAAGCGAGTAAAAAAAGAAAATGACAGACGAGCTTACAAACTTGAAATTACAGAAAAGGCAGATCAAATAAGAGAAAAAGTGTATTTAATAATGGATGAGTGGGAAACTAAGGTTAAAAATTGTTTTACTAATGAAGAATCTCAAGAATTAATGAAATTATTAAATAAATTATCTAAAAGTTTTTAATTACTAAGGAGGATAATTATGAATAGTCAGAAACGTTTAGGCGAAATGAAGGTAGGAAAATTATTATTGGAATTTTCAATTCCAGCTATTATAGGTATGTTAGTTAATACTTTATATAATATAATAGATAGAATATTTATTGGACACATAGAAGGAATAGGAAGCCTTGCAATGGCAGGAGTTGGAGTGACTATGCCATTAATGTTTATAATTTTAGCATTTGGTATGTTAATTGGAATTGGGACAGCTACTAGAATATCAATAAAACTTGGACAGCATGATAAAGAAGGTGCAGAGAAACATTTAGGTAATGCATTTACTTTAATAATAATAATAAGTATTTTGTTAACAATATTCGGACTTTTATTTGCTAATCCACTTCTAAAAATGTTTGGAGCAAGTGAAAATATTATAGGATATGGGGAACAATTTATTCAAGTAATTTTTATAGGTTGTATATTTAATTTGATAAGTTTTAGTCTTAACCATTCAATTAGAAGTGATGGAAGTCCTAAAATAGCTATGGCATCTATGCTTATAAGTGCTATTATAAATATTATTTTAGATCCTATATTCATATTTGGATTAAATCTTGGTGTTAGAGGAGGAGCACTTGGAACCGTTGTTGCACAAATAGTAAGTAGTATTGGGATTATATATTATTTTACTAAAGGTTCTAGTACTCTTAAAATTAGAAAGAAAAACTTAAAATTAGATAAAAGTGTAGTATTAAGTATTTTTGCAATAGGAATAAGTCCATTTAGTATGCAACTTGCGCAAAGTGCAGTTCAAATAGCTTGTAATAATTCGTTACAAACATATGGAGGGGATTTAGCAGTAAGTGCAATGACAATAATAAACAGTTTAGCAATGGTATTTTTAATGCCGATTTTTGGATTAAATCAAGGGCTTCAACCTATAATAGGCTATAATTTTGGAGCTGAAAAACATGATAGAATTAAGCAAGCAGTAAAATATGGAGTTATTACAGCTACGATAATAGTTACAATGGGTTTTTTAGTGATTGAAGGATTTTCAGAAAAATTAGTTATGATTTTTAATAATGATTCTTCACTTATAGAAATCACTTCACATGGAATGAGGATATTTTTAATTATGTTACCATTCATAGGGGGACAAATTATAGTTACTAATTACTTTCAATCAATTGGACGAGTTAAGATATCAATGTTCTTAAGTCTACTAAGACAAGTTATAATATTAATTCCGTGCCTTTTAATAATTCCAATGTTTAAGGGTTTAGATGGGGTATGGATTGCTGGCGCAACATCCGACGTTTTATCGGTTATAATCACACTTTTTGTATTTATTAAAACAGCAAAAGGATTAATGGGAAATAGAAAAGTTCAGGAGGTTGCAATAGAAAATTAAATTAATAAATAATAATAGGGAGGTTTCAAAATTTTTAATAATTTTGAAACTTCCCTATTTTATTTAAAGGATTCCTTCGCTTTTTAAAATATTTTCTAAATTCTGAACTCTATTAGATAGGCAGATAAATTTTTCCTTCAAATGTTCCTTTGAAGGTCCATTATCATTGATAAATTTCTCCATATCTTCAACAGTCTTTAAGGCTTCTTCTACATCTTGCTGAGCTATTTTTAAATTTAAATTGTTCATAAAAAGTTCTCCTTCTAAATATAATTATGCTTAGTAATTATATCCTATCACTACTAAAAAACAAGTGCAAGGAATATAAATGTAAAGAATAATTATACTATGGAGGGTAATATGATAAATTATATTTGGTTTTTTTTAATATTTTGTGGGAGTTTAGTTGGATTATTAAGTGGAAATGGTGAAATTATATCTAAAGCAATAGTTAACTCTAGTGGTAATACTGTAACTTTTATCATAGAACTTACGGGGATAATGTGTTTCTGGTGCGGTGTTATGAAAGTAGCAGAAAATAGTGGACTTACAGAAAAAATATCTAAGTTATTAAAACCTATCTTAAAGCGTATCTTTAAAGAAGCAGCCAAAGATGAAAAGACTTTAGGTGCTATAGTTATGAATCTTACTGCTAATATGATGGGATTATCAAATGCAGCAACACCTTTTGGAATTAAAGCAATGGAAGAAATGAATAAGCTTAATAATGGTAATGAAACTGCATCCAATGATATGGCACTTTTTTTAGTTTTAAATGCAACATGTATTCAATTAGTTCCATCTACAATAATTTCTATACGAGCTGCGTGTAATTCAATAAATCCGGGAATTATAATACTGCCAACATTAGTATCTACAGCAACAGCTGCAATAGTTGGAGTAATATGCTGCAAAATATTGCAAAGATATTTTTAGGGGAGAAATAATAACGTACATCAGCTAATTTTGAAATAATCCAGTTTAATAATTAACTTTTGCAGGAGGAATAATAGTACTATGTTAAATTATTTAAGTAAGAGCATAATCCCAATAATATTTTTACTTATAATAACTTATGGCATGTTTAAAGGAAGAAAAGTTTATGAATGGTTTATAGAAGGCGCTAAAGAGGGATTGATGGTAACCTTAAGAATATTCCCATATCTTTTAGCTATGATAATTGCAGTGCAAATATTTAAGGAAGCAAACTTAATGAATTTATTAAATAATTTAATAGCACCACTTGCGAATTTGATAGGATTACCTAAGGAACTTATTCCATTGCTAATAATAAAGCCGCTATCAGGAAGTGGAGCAATTGGTGTATTCACCGATGTAATAAAAAGTTTTGGTCCAGATACAAGAACTGGACTTATAGCATCTGTTGTAATGGGAAGTACAGAGACCATTTTTTATACAATTACAGTTTACTTTGGTGCTGTAAAAGTAAAAAAAATAAGACATACCTTATGGGCTGCAATTTTCGCAGATATTACAGCAATAATTATGGCTGTTTTTATGGTCAATATGTTTCTCTAATTCTAATAATTACAGGTCAGAATATTTATTAATTTAAGTACCTTTATTAGTATTATTTTTTGGAGTATTATATTTAAAAGAAGAAAATATTTATTAGGAAGAAAGAGGCAGAATTATGAATAAGGATGTTTATATAGAAAATAGAATTAAACTCATGGAGACCATGGAAAATAATTCAATGGTAATATTATTTGCAGGAAAGGCACCTAAAAAGACAGGTGATGAACTGTATAAATTTACTCCAAATAGGAATTTTTATTACTTAACAGGAATTGAAGAAGAAGAACATATTTTAATAATGTCAAAAGTCAACAATGTAATAAGTGAAAAATTATTTTTAAAAGACTTGGATTTAGCTAAGGAAATGTGGAATGGAAAGACTTTAAGAGATACTGAAGGGAAAGATATATGTGGAGTAGAAGATGTTGTATATATGAATGAATTTAATTCATATATAAATAAATTTATTAATGCATATGAAGAAAGTAAGTTGTATTTAGATTTATATAGAGAAGCTATTGACGAAACGGATTCTGTAGCTAATATTTTTGCAAAGGAAATTAAAAGTAAATATCCACAAGTTACAATAAAAAATATTTCAAGTAAAATTGCACCACTTAGAATGACTAAATCTAAGCAGGAAATAGCTGAAATGCAAAAGGCAATAGAAATAACAATTGATGGAGTAAAATCCTTAATGAAGAATGTAAAAGCTGGAATGAAGGAATATGAGATTGAAGCGTATTTTGATTTTGAATGCAAGACTAAAGGAGTTAAGGATTTAGCTTTTAGAACAATAGCAGCAGCAGGAAAAAATGCAACTATACTTCATTATGTAGAGAATAATAGTGAATTGAAAGATGGGGATTTAATATTGTTTGATCTTGGTGCTCAATGGAATTCATATAATGCAGATATTACAAGAACCTTTCCTGTAAGTGGTAAGTTTACAGAAAGGCAAAAAGAAGTTTATGAAGCTGTTCTTAGAGTAAACAAAGCAGTCATTGAAAGGATAAAACCAGGAGTTGACTCTAAGGAACTTAATATATGGGCAAAAGATTTAATTGCTGAAGAATGTATAAAGTTGGGGCTTATAAAAGAAAAAAGTGAAGTTGGCAAGTATTATTGGCATAGCATTGGGCATAATTTAGGATTAGATACTCATGACTTGGGGATGCATGGAAGGGAATTTATATTTGAGGAAGGTATTGTATTTACAGTAGAGCCTGGAATATATATAAGTGAAGAAAGTATTGGAATAAGAATTGAAGATGATATTTTAGTTACTAAAAATGGTTGTGAAGTTTTAACAAAGGATATGATTAAGGAAGTTAATGATATTGAGGAATTTATGGAATAATATTTATCATTTTGAAAATGAAAAATATCTTATATAGGATATTTTGTTAAAATATAAATTGATTATATAAAAAAAATAGTATAAAATAGTTTTTAAGGATAAATACTATAAAATAAATGCTGTGAAAAGAAGAGTAGTAAAAGAATCATTCCATAAGAGAGCTAATATATGCTGAAAATTAGCGTTTGTGAATTTTATGAAGATGGTCTTAGAGCATATTTTTTGAGCCAAGATGATTTGGTTAGGGAAGTGCGGTAGCAACCGTTATATTGCAGGGTGATGATAGTCACATATTGAGTTACTTATTGTGAAATAAGTGAAAATTAGAGTGGTAACGCGTATAATACGTCTCTATATAGGTTTTAATATACCTATATAGAGATTTTTTTTAGAAAAAAGAGAATTTAATTTAAAATGTAAAATTGCAATGAGAAATTTTTAAATTGTTACTCATTGTTTAAAAATAAGGAGGAGCACAAAGAATGTGTAAAAAAACATACTATATAACCACACCAATTTATTATCCATCAACAAAGCTTCATATAGGAAATACTTATACTACTGTAGCTGCTGATGCACTAGCTAGGTTTAAGAGATTAACAGGCTATGATGTAATGTTCTTAACAGGAACTGATGAACATGGTCAAAAAATCCAAAGGATAGCTGAGGAAAAGGGAATTACGCCAAAGGAACATGTAGATGAAGTTGTTGCTGGGATTAAAGACCTTTGGAGCATGATGAATATAAGCTATGATAAATTCATTAGAACTACTGATGATTATCATATTAAAGCAGTTCAAGATATATTTAAAAAATTATATGATCAAGGAGATATATACAAGAGTTCTTATGAAGGTTGGTATTGTACACCTTGTGAATCATTTTGGACTGATACTCAATTAGAAAATGGAAACTGTCCTGATTGTGGAAGACCAGTTGAAAAATCAAAGGAAGAAGCTTATTTCTTTAGGATGAGTAAATATGCTGATAGATTAATAAAATATATTGAAGATCATCCAGAGTTTATTCAACCAGAATCAAGAAAAAATGAAATGTTAAATAATTTCTTAAGACCAGGTCTTCAAGATCTTTGTGTTTCAAGAACAAGCTTTAACTGGGGAGTACCTGTAACTTTTGATGAAAGTCACGTTGTATATGTTTGGATAGATGCATTATCAAACTATATAACTGCTTTGGGATATGGCCAAGATAATAAGGAATTATATGAAAAGTTTTGGCCAGCAGATGTACATTTAATAGGAAAAGATATTTTAAGATTCCATACAATTTATTGGCCAATTATGTTAATGGCTTTAGATTTACCACTTCCAAAACAAGTATTTGGTCATGGATGGTTACTTGTTGATGGTGGAAAGATGTCAAAATCTAAGGGAAATGTAGTTGATCCAGTTGTTCTTGTAAATGAATTTGGAGTAGATCCTGTAAGATATTACTTATTGAAAGAAATTCCATTTGGAGCAGATGGATTATTCAATAATGAAATATTTATAAAGAAGATAAATTCTGACCTTTGTAATGATTTAGGTAACCTTTTATCAAGAACTGTGGCAATGGTTGAAAAATATTTTGGTGGGGAAATGCCAGCACAAGTTGAAAAGGAAGATATTGATGATGAATTAATAAGTTTAGCATTATCAGCACCAATTAAAATTGAAGAAGCAATAAATGAATTAAATATACCACAAGCATTAGAGTATATTTTTGAATTAATAGGAAGAGCTAATAAGTATATAGATGAAACAACTCCATGGATATTAGCTAAAGATGAAAGTAAAAAGGCTAGACTTGGAACAGTTCTTTATAATTTAGCTGAAAGTCTTAGATATTCGTCAGTAATGATTTCAGCATTTTTGCCAGATACAGCTAAGAAGATTAATGAACAAATAAATACGTCAGAAGTTTCATGGGATTCATTAAAGTCATTTAATGGAACAAAAGCAGGAATTAAGGTGGTTAAAGCTGAAAATTTATTCCCGAGAATAGACGTTGATAAAAAGTTGGAAGAATTGGAAGCGTTAAAGGCTGCATCACAACCAACTAAGAGAGAAATAACTCCTATAAAAGAAGAAGTAACAATTGATGATTTTGAGAAGCTTGATTTAAGAGTGGTTAAAGTATTAGAATGTGAACCAATAAAGGGAGCTAAAAAATTATTAAAATTAAAGGTAGATTTAGGTGGAGAAGAAAGGCAAGTAGTTTCAGGAATAGCAAATTATTATAAACCAGAAGAGTTAATTGGAAAAAATGTAGTATTAGTTGCTAATTTAAAACCAGTAAAACTTAGAGGTGAATTATCACAAGGTATGATTTTATGTGCTGCAACTGATGATGATAGTATATTAAAAGCAATAGATCCAGGTGAACTTGAGACTGGAAGCATAGTAAGATAAGCTTTAAAAAAGTTGAAGTGAGACCTTATAAAAATGTAAAAATATAAATGTTATATTTAATAAAATAAACACAAAAAAATAGAACGTCTCACTTAGGGGGGTGAGCCGTTCTTTAGCCATATAATAGTAATGGTTAAAAGGGATAAATAATAATGCTTTAACTACTTTACAATTTAAATTTTACGACAAAAATATGTCAATTAGGTGTCAAATGTATTAATATTATGTTTAGCTAAATTTTAAGTCGATTTTATTTGGATGAAGCTTAATAGAACTAGATTTTATAGGTAAATAATGTTTATTAGAAGCAATGGGAAATCCAGAATCTCTATGAATAGTTTCTTGTATTAAGTGGAATTGATTCTCAGGTGAAATAGGATGAGTTTTAGCTGCAAAATTTCCAGAAGTTGAATATTTTATTTCAACTAATATGTTACTAGATATTTCATAAAGATCTTTTTCTAGAAATTCTAAAAATTTGTCCTGATCATTTAAATCCACATTAAATTTTGAAATAGTTTCAATTGGTAATAAGGTAAAAGAATAAGCTATGGTGCTACCTTGAGATTTGTACCATCTATCTACCAATACCACAGCAGAAGTTTTCTTTACTAAAATTTGATTAAAATAATCTGTTGATGGTTCTATACGTAACTCCATTTCAATATCGTCAATGGTATTATTCATACACTTGTATATAGGATGTCCTATGGTTTCTAATCCAATATCGTTATTAGGTTTCGATTTCACTATAAAGTTTCCTTTACCTCGAATATTATTTACTAGTCCATCATCTTGCAATAATGCAAGTGCCTGCCTTAAAGTTGTTCTACTAACACCAATTAATTTTGATAGTTCAGGCTCTGATGGTAATCTGCTTCCCTCAGGAAAGATACCTTCATTTATCATTTTAAAAAGTTGATTATATACGCTTACGCATCTTAATTCCTTTTGTTTTTCAATTATACAAAATTCATTCATAAAATATCACCTTTCTACAGAATACAAACTTGTCTAGACAAGTAGACTAATGAAATTATAAATTTTCAATTAAATAGCTTATTTATATTAATTATAGCTTTAATTTTATAATATATGCAATTAAATTATTACAAATAGTATTTAAGCATTCATAAAGCACCATATGGTCTAGCTTACTATTTATATTTTATCATAGATTGGCACATAATAATAACTATAGAGTATGAAAAAACTTGACATGAAATAATAGACATGTTATGCTCTAGAAATATACAAAAATACAACTTAATAGACAAGTAGAAACGATCAGTGCTTTTTTTTTTGGTACTATTGTAATCGTATACTAAAGGCGGTTTATATAAAAAGCAAATGGAGGGATCAACATGAATTACTCACAAGGTTCAGGAAAACAATATCATATTAATGTTGGAGAGGGAGAAGTAGGAAAGTACGTTATAATGCCAGGAGATCCAAAGAGATGTGAAAAAATAGCTGCACACTTTGATAATCCAAAGTTAATTGCTGATAGCAGAGAATATGTTACTTATACTGGATTCTTAGATGGTGTTAAAGTAAGTGTTACATCAACAGGAATAGGTGGTCCATCAGCTGCTATAGCATTAGAAGAATTAGTAAACTGTGGAGCGGATACTTTCATAAGAGTAGGTACCTGTGGTGGAATGGATATAAATGTTAAAGGTGGAGATGTAGTTGTAGCTACTGGAGCAATTAGAGCAGAAGGCACTAGTAAGGAATATGCACCGATTGAATTTCCGGCTATTGCAAATCTTGATGTTGCAAATGCGTTGGTAGAAGCTTCTAAGGGTTTAAATAAAGTGTATCATGCTGGGGTTGTTCAATGTAAAGATTCATTTTATGGACAGCATTCACCAGAAACAAAACCGGTTAGCTATGAATTAATGAGTAAATGGGATGCGTGGTTAAGATGTGGATGTCTTGCATCGGAAATGGAATCAGCTGCGTTGTTTATAGTAGGAAGTTATTTAAGAGTAAGAGTAGGATCAGTCTTTTTAGTAATTGCTAATCAAGAACGTGAAAAGGCAGGATTAGAAAATATGCAAGCACATGATACAGAAACAGCAATAGAGGTTGCAATTGAAGGGATTAGAAATTTAATAAAAGCTGATATGAATAAATAATTCGGTGAAAAAATTATTTAATTATGGGAGATGTGAAATATGGAGAAATATCAAGATATTTTAGATAGAGCTTTTGAAGCAATGAAAAATGCATATGCACCTTATTCAAAATACTATGTTGGTGCTTGTGTTTTAACTAAAGATAAAAAATATTTCATAGGTGCAAATATCGAAAATGCATCCTACGGACTGACAAATTGTGCTGAAAGAAATGCAATTTTTCAAGCTTATTCAAATGGATATCGTAAAAATGATATAGAGGCAATAGCTATTGTAAGTAATGGAAAAATATTAGCAACTCCTTGTGGAGCTTGCCGCCAAGTGTTAGTAGAGTTATTAGAAAAAAATACACCAATAGTCCTATCTAATAAAAATACAGAGAAAATTACTAATATTGAAGAATTATTACCAATGTCTTTTGGTGAAGAAGATTTGAAAGAATAATAGTTCAAATGGTTAAAAAATAAATTATTTAATGAGTACAAGGATAGATTTAAGCATTCTAAGCTTAGAAAGGATGAGCTATGAAGAAATATAATAGAATTTTTACAATAGTAATAGATTCACTTGGGATTGGGGAAATGACTGATTCAAAAGAATATGGAGATATTGGTGTAGATACACTTGGACACATATCGCAATCAGTGGAAAATTTTAAATTGCCTAATCTACAAAAGTTAGGTTTAGCTAATTTACATCCTATCAAACATGTAGATCCAGTTAAAAAACCTTTAGGTTATTTTATGAAGATGAGAGAAGCAAGCGTAGGCAAAGATACAATGACTGGTCACTGGGAAATGATGGGATTAAAAATAGAAACTCCATTCAAAACTTTTACGGATATAGGCTTTCCACAAGAATTATTAGATGAATTAGTAAAAAGAACAGGTCATAACATTGTAGGAAATAAAAGTGCTAGTGGTACAGAAATCTTAGATGAATTTGGAGAGTATCAAATAGAAACAGGTGATATGATTGTATATACTTCAGCAGATTCTGTTTTGCAAATTTGTGGTCATGAAGAAGCATTTGGATTAGATGAACTTTATCGTTGCTGTGAAATTGCAAGAGAATTAACGCTTATAGACGAATGGAAAGTGGGAAGAGTTATAGCAAGGCCATATTTAGGAATGAAAAAAGGTGAATTTAAACGTACAAGTAATAGACATGATTATGCATTAAAACCATATGGAGCAACTGTACTTAATGTATTAAAAGATAATGGATTTGATGTAATATCTGTCGGAAAAATAAGAGATATATTTGATGGTGAAGGTATAACAGAATCAAACAGGTCAAAAAGTTCTGTCCATGGAATGGAACAAACATTAGAAATAATGGATAGAGATTTTAATGGATTATGCTTTGTTAACTTAGTTGATTTTGATGCATTATGGGGACATAGAAGAAATCCAGTTGGTTATTCAGAGGAATTAGAAAAATTTGACATAAACTTAGGAAAAGTATTAAGTAAATTAAAAGAAGATGATTTACTAATAATTACTGCAGACCATGGTAATGATCCAACTTATAAAGGTTCTGATCATACACGTGAATTTGTTCCTTTCTTATCATATTCACCATCTATGATTGAAAATGGATTAATGGAAACAAGCAATAGTTTTGCAGCTATTGGAGCTACAATAGCAGATAATTTTGAATTAGAAATGCCTGAAAACACAATTGGTGAATCAGTATTAGAAAAACTTATTTAAGACCAGGAAAGGTATTAATTGATGGAATAATTTTAATTCCAGGACAAGAAAGTGAGGCTAGTGCTAAACTATTAAAATTCAATAACATACCATTTGTATTTGTAGACAGATATAAGGAGATTATGACTGAGCATGGAATTTATAATAAATCGTTAATTTTTGAAAGTAAATTTTCTTTAGAAGGTGGTATTGAAATAACTAATCAAATAATTGATAAATGTGAATCTGTTGACGCTATTTTTTATTCTAATGATATAATAGCTATAGGAGGAATAAAAGATCTTACAAAGAAGAGAATATAAAATTCCAGAAGACATTTTGATAATTGGATTTGATGGAATAACATTATCTTTAATGTACTTAACAGGAAGGATGATACTAAGTATGAAAGAAAAATTTAAAATAATAGATAGTCATGCACACTATGATGATGAGGCTTTTAATAAAGATCGAGAAAGAGTATTAAATGAAATTAGAGAAAATGGAGTCATTGGAGTATTAAATTGTGCAGCATCATATGCTAGCTTAAAAACTACAGATAAATTAACTAAAGACTATGATTTTATATTTGGAGCCCTAGGAATACATCCAGAAAACGCTAATGAAATGAAGGAAGATACTTTAGATGAGATTAAAGCTTATATTAAAAATAATGATAATATAGTAGCAATAGGAGAGATTGGCCTAGACTATTATTGGGATGAAAATCCACCAAAGGATATTCAAAAAGAAGTATTTAGAAGACAAATGAATTTAGCAAGAGAATTGAATTTTCCAGTTGTTATTCATGATAGAGATGCACATAAAGATACATTGAAAATAATGCGGGAATTTCCACAAGTTACAGGGGTAGTGCATTGTTTTTCAGGGAGTGTAGAGTTTGCAAAGGAGTGTATAAGTCTAGGCTATTACATAGGATTCACAGGTGTTGTTACTTTTAAAAATGCAAAAAAGCTTGTTGAAGTAGCTAAGGAAATACCACTAGAAAAAATTCTTGTTGAAACAGATTGTCCGTATATGACGCCAGAGCCAAACCGAGGAAAAAGGAACAAATCGGACTATATTGAATATATAATAACTAAGATTGCAGAGATTAAAGAAATTGACCCATACAAGGCAAATTTGACTTTTAATGAGAATTTTGTTAGGTTGATTAATAAGGAAAATTAAGGTAAAATATAACTTGTACACTCAAAACAATAATTCTTGTACTCAATTAATAATAAATTAAATACAAAAGTTTACAATTAAATATCATTGCATTTCTAACTATATAATGGAGTAGCGTTAAAATCAGCTATCATTTTTATATTATTATATTTTTATGCACAGAGTGCATTATTACTATGCTTCATTATAATGCAAGAGGTTATGAATTTGACAAATTTGGGTTATTAATATATAATTCAAAGAACACTCTTGCCAAAGGAGGGAAACTAATGGTAGAAAAATTGAAACAATTTATTAAACAAAGTTTTTCTAACGGTCCGACCAAGGCAAAAATTATAATTGGAACAATTGCAATGGCAGTTGTAATTGTTGCATTAGTGACAATAATGAGCATGAGAAAAACGCTCGTAATAAGTATAGACGGTAAAGAAGCGACTTTTGTCACGTACAAGGGGACTGTTAAAGATGTGTTGCAAGAAAAGGGAATAGAATTAGCGCCTAAAGATATAGTGCAACCATCATTGGAATCCAAAGTATCTGAGAAAGAAACTATTAAATTAAAGACAGCTATTCCAGTGGAAATTAATTCAAATGGAATAAAAGTACAAGTGCAAACAGCAGAAAATACTATTGAAGATATGCTAGATGCAGAAGGAACTACATTAAAAGAACAAGGGATCCAATTTGACAAAAATGTAGATGAAGTATCACCTTCGTTAGATTCTAAAATAGAAGGTAACTTAAGTGTACAACTCGTTAAAGTAGAAACAAAAGATATTGTTAAGAAAGAAGCAATTAAATTTGATACAATAGTTGAAAAAGATGCAAATCTAGATAGTAGTGTTCAAAAGGTTAAGAGTGAAGGAAATAATGGCGAGAAGGAAATTACCTATCAAGTAGTATATAAAGATGGAGTAGAAATTTCTCGTAATGTAAAGAGCACTAAAACTATTTTAGAACCACAAAATGAAATAGTGGTAAAAGGAACTGGTCAAGTGTATGCAAGCAGAGGCGGAGATAGCATAACTTATAAGAAAAAGCTTAATTGCACAGCAACAGCTTACAGTAACCATTCTAATACTGCTACAGGAAGAACACCTGTTAGAAATGAAGGCGGTTTAAGTACGATTGCAGTTGATCCATGTGTAATTCCATTAGGAAGTAAAGTCTATGTAGATGGATATGGATATGCAATTGCAGCTGATACAGGTGGTGCTATAAAGGGCAATAAGATTGACATATACCTTAATTCGTCAAGTGAATGTAATAGTTGGGGTAGAAAATCAGTTAATGTATTAGTAGTTGCTTCTCCGGGAGAATGGTAAATTATCTTAAGAGATAACATTTGTTATCTCTATTTTTTTTCTTTAAATTATAAAGTTTTTAGCATATTATTAAAGAAGAGATAAAATAAAGAGAGATTATTTGATAATTAAATTTAAGTTAATAGTCTTATAGAACAGTGAATAATTTAATGGGAAATGAAAGGAAGTAGAATATTGATAAAAGAAGTAATCGTTGTTGAAGGTAGAGACGATGTTGATGCTGTAAAGAAGGCTTTAGAGGCAGAAATAATAGCTGTTGGAGGCTTCGGAATAAATGCAAAGGTAATTGCAAGAATACAAGAAGCCCAAAAAAGAAAAGGAGTAATTGTTTTAACAGATCCAGATTTTGCAGGTGAGAAGATAAGAAGAATAATATCTAAGAGAGTTAAGGGCATAAAGCATGCATATATTGCAAAAGAAGATGGACTTAAAAATGGGGATATTGGAGTTGAAAATGCTTGCCCGGAGGTTATTTTAAAAGCACTTGAAATGGCTAAAATAACACAGATAGAAAAACAAGAGTTTTTTACTATGCAAGATATGTTCTATTTTAAACTTACTGGAGATGGCACATCAAAGGTTAGAAGACGCATGTTAGGTAAAATATTAGGGATAGGATATGGCAATGCAACTCAAATGATTTCTAGATTAAATAATTATGGAATAACAAAAGAAGAATTTACTAATGCTATAGAAGAAATTGAAAAACAATTGGAAGTAGGTAAGAAATAAATGGATCTAAAAGATATAAAAACTCAAGAATTAGTTAAGAAGTATAATTTTAAGTTTACAAAAAGTCTTGGTCAAAATTTTTTAGTTGATGATTCAGTACTTAGCGATATAGTAGATGGAGCAGAAGTAAATAATGAAGATTTTATTATAGAAATTGGTCCAGGAGTAGGAACTTTAACTGCTCAGCTTTTAATAAAAGCAAAGAAGGTAACTGCAATAGAATTAGATAATGACTTAATTCCCATTCTAGAAAAAGAATTGGGGGATAATGAGAATTTTAATTTAATACATAAAGATGCACTTAAAGTAGATTTTAATGAACTTATAGGAGATGAGAAAAGTGTTAAACTTGTAGCTAATCTTCCATATTACGTTACAACACCTATAATCCTTAAACTTTTAAAAGATGGATATAATTTTAAATCTTTAACTATCATGATACAGAAGGAAGTTGCAGAAAGAATTAATGCTAAGCCAGATTGCAAAGAATATGGTGCATTGTCTGTTTTGGTACAATATTACTGTGATACGAGTATAGTGAGAAGAGTAGCACCAACATCATTTATTCCAAGACCAAAGGTTGAATCTATAGTAATAAAATTAGATAGACTAGATAAACCAAGAGTTAAAACTAAGGATGTAGAGCTCATGTTTGAATTAGTAAGGGCTGGGTTTAATATGAGAAGAAAGACTTTATGGAATGCTACAAAGACACTTAAAGTAAATAAAGAAAAATTAGAAGAGGCATTTAAAAAATCAGGAATAGACCCTAAGAGAAGGGCTGAAACACTAACAGTACAAGAATTTGCAACATTGGCAGATAGTATATATGATGTAAAAATCACAGATTAAAGGCATTGAACCTTAATTAAATCATAATAGTAATTCCTCAGCATATAATATATGGAATAAATGTATGTGGAGGGAATATAGGGTTGGCACATAATAAATTATATAGAAACTTTATAATATTACAGGAAGATGAAAGAGGATATTCTCATTCTAATGATAAAGCTTTGTCTGGATATGCGAAGGTTGAGGCAAAAGGTGATAAATGTAAGGTATCTTTTTATGCCCAAAATCTTAGACAAGGAGATAATTATTCTATGGTACTTATCTGTTGCAAAAGGGATTTAAAACAACTAATCGATTTAGGACCTTTGGCAATAAATGAAGTTGGAAAGGGAGATGTCAGCAAAGACTACTATGTCAATAACATAGCTGGACTTGGAATATCTTACGAAAAAATATCTGGAGCTGCAATTTGTAAGGTGAAGGATAATGAAACTGAGTTTATAATGCACGGATTTATGAATGGAGAAGATTCTACTGATAACTGGAGAAAATTTAAAATTGTTAAGATAGACTCTAAAAGGTACATTAATAAATTGGATGAAGAGCCTAAAAAGAAAGATATTTCTAGTTTAGGTATAGCTGATAAACCTATAACATCAAAATCAAATATTTTAGAAACTAAAATTATAGAAACATCTAAATCAGAAAATGTATTAGCTGAGCGTAAGAAAGATGAAATTAATCTTCAGCCTAAAGGGAACACAGAAATAGGTGTTTTAAATGAAGATAATTCTAACGTGGAAGATAATTCTAACGTGGAAGATAAGAAACAAAATAGAATTTCTGAAAATCATCAGAATATAGTGCCTGAAAATCACCAAAATATAGCTGAAACTATAAATACTTTAGATGAAGATAGAAATAAGTGTAAAGAACCTAAGAAATGTGAGAAACACGATAAATGTGAGAAAATTGAGAATATAGAAGATACTATTAATAAATTAGCTAAAAAATTGGATAGTTATGATGGCGTAATAGATTTAATGATAAACAATGTACATGAAGATGTTATAATTTATGGTTTTATAAAAGACAAGAAAGATTGTGATTGTAAGTGGAAAAAATTTAAAATAGAAAAGAAATGTAGAAATCAGAGACAAGACTTCAATAATATTCAAAGCAACTCTAAGAGAATAGAAGAAAACTTTAAATTAGACAAATTAAATGAAATTGATACAGTAGATCGGTTGGATAGGTTAGATATAATAGATTTTGATGAATATGAAAATGAAATTAAAAAAATAGGACCAAAGGCACCAACAGGAGAAAAGGGACCAATAGGAGAAATAGGACCAATGGGACCAACAGGAGACAAAGGACCAACAGGAGAAATAGGACCAATGGGACCAACAGGAGACAAAGGACCAACAGGAGAAATGGGACCAATGGGACCAACAGGACCAATGGGTCCAAAAGGGCCGATGAATGCAGAATGTCAAACTAAAACAACTCATCTAATAATGGAGCAGCCAGAAGTAGTAAAGAAAAAAGAAAAATGCAATTTAGGCAATATGGAACAACAGCTAGTTTCAACACAGAATTTTAACATAACTGGAGAATTAGGTAAGTATTTTGAAAAACTTGCGGAAGACTTTGAGCCCTATAACGGAAGTTTAGCTGATATAAATTATTGCAAATTGTATAAAATGAATGTAAATAGTATAGAAGATTTATCTGATGAATCAAATTATAATAAATATACATTGGCATATTATCCAATGCTAAATTATTATCCTTACATTAGTAAAGAAGGATATTTTTTATTAGGTTATAAATGTGATGGAAATGGGGAAATGAAATATATCGTATATGCAGTACCAGGAAGTAAAGATAAGATTGATCAACCATATGGTGGAAGAACAGGTTTCGTAACATGGACTAGCGATAATGCAAATGGTAAAGGATATTGGCTAATGTTCTATGATTTTAAAAATTCTTCAATTGTAATCCCAACAAAATAAGGAAATAAAATTGTTATGAATAAAAAGCAAGTAATTGTTACGTCAATATTGTTATCATTAATGCTAATATTAGCCATAACTCAGGGTTTCTTTAAGAATGATTTTGAACAAGTAGTTCTTATGAACCAAGGAATAAGTAAATTTAAGGAATATCATTTCAATGAAGGTAAGCACATTATATCATTGCCAAGTGAATGGATTGTAGATGAAAAAGAAAGTGAAGGAGAATATGTAAGTTATAAATTAGATTTTAGAGACAAAAATAATAAACTTAATGGTTTAGTAGAATTAATAAATACTAAAGAGGATCTAAGCGTATTTGCAGAAAATGATTTAAATAATCAATACTTGGAGTATTATAATTCTGAGGTAATGCCTTTTAAAAATTCTAATAATTCAGGAGTATTAGTACAATATGAGACAGCTATAAAGAATGGATATGACTTTAAAAATGAATGTTATTACTTAAATTTAGAAGAAGGTAAAACAATAAAGATATTATTTAATCTAAAGGAAAAAGATTATAAGGAGAATATGAAGACTATGTTTAATACTATTATTTCAAGTGTTAAGGTATCTTAAACAAGACAAATAAAATTTGCCAAGGATAAGGATAAGTATTATAATTTAAGTATCAAGGAGAGGCAGAAACTAGCTTCTCCTTGATACTTATTTGATGTTTGGAGGGGAATAATGAGAATCATATTGTTTGAAATATTTGGTATACAGATAAAGAGTTACGGATTAATGATTGCAATTGGTATAATAGTTGCAGCAACGTTATTTATAAATAGGGCAAAAAAGAAAGGTTTTGATGAAGATTCATTATTAAACTTAATTATTTTTGCAATAATAGGTGGAATGCTTGGAGGAAAAGGATTATTTATAATAACTGAATTCAAGAATATTATAAAGGATTCAAGTATATTATTAAATTTTGGATATGGTTTTGTTATTTATGGAGCTATAGGTGGTGGAGCTCTAGCTATGTATTTATATTGTAAAAAGAAGAATTGGAATATCATTGAAATGCTAGATATGATGGTTCCAGGACTTGCAATAGCTCAGGGATTTGGAAGAATTGGATGTTTTTTAGCAGGATGCTGTTATGGTGCAGAAACTACATTGCCTATAGGTGTTGAATTTCCTAAAAATTCTCTTGCGCCAACAGGGATACATGTTCATCCAACGCAGATTTATTCTTCTATTTTTGATTTTTTATTAGGATTTGTTCTTTTATATTATAGTAAAAGGGAAAGAAAAAATGGGAAGGTAATGGGGTTATACCTAATAATATATAGTATAGGAAGATTTTTAGTAGAATTTTTGAGAAATGATCCAAGAGGTAGTGTTGGAGTTCTTTCTACATCACAATTCATTTCAATATTTACTTTAGTGCTTGGGATTATTATTTTTAATAAGCACAAGATTTTTAAAGGAGCGAAGAAGAACATTGAAGAACAATAAATTTTCAATTATAGTTTTAACTGCACTATTAATTGCAAGCATGATGCTCTCAGGCTGTACCTTTATTAATAATTTAGAAGTTAAAATGAATCTTAGAAATCAGAAATTTGAGTATATAAAACAAAATAAAGTAGATAAGATAATAATACAAAATGTTAGAGATAGCGGATTTAGGTTTGTGATTAATGATAGTAAGGCAATATATGACATTTATAATCTTTTGTCAGGAGGTAGTGAGGTTTCTAAAAAAAGCTCTCTTGATCCAGATTATATTTTTGAAATATATGTTGGGGATGAAGTAAGAAAATATAACTATGTAGTTGGAGCAAATGAGCGTGGTACAGGAAATTTTTATGATGATGATAAAGCTTTTTTGGTATCGAAGAATTTAGAGAATACAATAATGCAAAATCTTTCAGTTATAAGAAAACCAACAGATTTTAATTATATATACTATCAATCAATATTAAAGGTTATTGAAAATAAAAAAGATGTTTTATCCAATGTAAATAAGGTTGGATTAGATATAAGCGGAGATACAGATTGTTTAAAATATATATTTTCTGTATATTTAGAACATTTTAGAAAAAGTTTAAATAAAACTTTACCTAATATTGATTTAGTAAACAATAATTCTGAAGACTTTGATACAATAATTAAAGTCAAAAACAGAGGATATAATAGCACAATTTTTAAAACTTTAATAACTGTGAATAATAAGAAGGATAAGTCCTTTGAAAGTTATTATATAACAGCAGAATATAATTATAAGGATTGGGACATTAAAGTAAGCGATCCTAACAAAGTACCACAAGATTGGTAGAGGAGGATAAATATAATGAGTTGTGAAAACTGTAAAAGTAAAGATACATGTCAATCTAAGGGAGAAGGCTGTAAAGAAGAAAGTTTAAAGTTAATACCTAGATATGGAAAGATAAAAAATGTAATAGGTGTTATAAGTGGAAAAGGTGGTGTTGGTAAATCAACTGTTACTGGAATTATGGCAGCTATGTTAGCTAAGAGAGGCTATAAGGTAGGCGTTTTAGATGCAGATATTACAGGACCATCTATGCCAAGGTTTTTTGGTGTTAATAGTAAAAGAGCAACTATAATTCCTTTAGAAAATGATATGGTAAAGTTTGAGCCTGTAGAGACAGAAAGTGGAATACGGATAGTTTCTATGAATCTTTTAACAGCAGTAGAAGATGAACCTGTTATTTGGAGGGGTCCCGTGATTACAGGAGTATTAAAGCAAATGTTTATAGAAACTAATTGGGGAGAACTTGATTATTTACTTATAGATATGCCACCAGGTACTGGAGAGATAGCTTTAACTGTAATGCAAGAGTTTCCAATTGATGAAATTGTAATAGTTTCTACACCACAAGATATGGTATCAATGATTGTTAAGAAAGTTGTTATCATGGCTCAAAAGATAGGAGTAAAAGTTAAGGGAGTAGTAGAAAACATGGCTTATATAAACTGCTCAGATTGTGATAAAAAAATAAGAGTATTTAGTAGAAAATCTTCAGAAGAAAATGCTGAATATCTAGGATTACCTCTAATAGGAGAACTGCCAATTAATATTGAACTTACAGAAGCACTAGAAGAAGGAGAAGCTGAAGAATATGTCAGAGAAAATCCATTATATTCATTAATATTTGAAGGATTATACTAAAAGTGTTTAAGAATATTTAAAAAATAACTAGCATAATCGAGGAGGCCACTGAAAAAGTGCCCTCACTCTATTTTAAGAATTAAAAAGTATAATTCCAATACGTTTAGTATTGGGAATATGCTTTTTTTGTTATATAATTTATTTATTAAGACTAAGCAAGGTGGTAAATAAATGTTAAAGCA
>NZ_JAJFUC010000104.1 GCF_021372645.1 Clostridium sp.
TTAATCTTAGCTTACTCAATTAAAGAATTGCTGGTTTACTTAAATGTATTTATATTATTCTGTTCAATTTTCAAAGACCATTTTCTTTCACAACTTTCGTTGTAACTATTTGTTTTTATTTGTCACACTCAAGCGACTTACTTAGTGTATCACTTGTTTTGAATCTTGTCAACAATTTTTTTAAAATCTTTTAAATTCTTTTTTCAAAAAATTTTTATCAAATTTCTTCAAGTTGTTTGTATCTCTTTGCGACGTCTTTTATCTTAACACATATAGTTACCCTAATGATTATAATACCTACTGTCTTTTGACTTTAAATCCATAATTCTATATTATTCTCTATTTTTCTACATTATTCTAATATTGATACGCTAGGCCTAGTTACCCACTATTATACGCGTATAAATCAATTTAACTTTCACATTTAATATGTCTTATTTAAATGCAACAACTTTAAAAGAGCTACTAAAAATATATTGGAATGGAAATTTGTTATTATCCAATATATTTAGTAACTCTTTTGAAAACTATACTTTAATTTATTTTTCAATTATTTCACTTTATTATTGCAAGTATTTTTTAAGAAGTATTTTAAAAACCTTAAATCATTTGTTAATTCTGGATGAAAAGATGTTACTATAATATTATCTTGTTTAGCTGCTACTATCTTATTATGTACTTTACATAAAATCTTTACGTTTTCTTTCACTTCTGTGATATATGGAGCTCTAATAAAAACAAGTTCCATCTCTTCATTAGATATTTCATCTATTACCTTTTGAGTTTTAAAACTATCTATTTGAGTTCCAAATGCATTTCTTCTCACTTTAATATCCATAAGTTGAAGATGTTTCGATTCTTGACCATCTATTTCATTTGCTAATAGTATCATACCTGCACATGTCCCCCATGTAGGTAATCCTTTTTTTATCTTTTCTTTTAATGGTTCAATTAATCCTGTTACCTTAAGAAGCTTACCAATAGTCGTACTTTCTCCACCTGGCAATATTATCGCATCAATATCATTTAAATCTTCTTCTTTTTTTACTTGCACTCCAATATGCCCTAATGACTTTATTTGATTTAAATGTTCAATTACACCACCTTGGAGTGATAAAACTCCAACTTTCATTTTACCAGCCTCTTTCAGCATATTGTGTTTTAATTTCCTCTGCTGAAACTCCACTCATTGCTCCACCTAAATCAGTAGAAACTTCTGCTAATTTTTCAGGTTCATTATAGTAAGTAGTAGCAAGTACAATTGCTCTTGCTCTCTTTTCTGGATTATCCGATTTAAATATTCCGGATCCTACAAATACTCCATCACATCCTAATTGCATCATAAGAGCTGCATCTGCTGGAGTTGCAATACCACCTGCTGCAAAATTTACTACAGGTAACTTACCATTTTCCCAAACATACTTAACTAAATCATATGGTGCATTGAAGTTTTTAGCTAAAGTCATTAATTCTTCTTTTGATGCACTTTGTATTTGTTTTATTTGATCTGTCATAGTTCTCATATGCTTAACAGCTTGGACTACATCACCAGTACCGGCCTCACCCTTAGTTCTTATCATTGATGCACCTTCACCAATTCTTCTTAATGCTTCTCCAATATTAGTTGCCCCACAAACGAATGGAACTTTGAAATCTTCTTTATTTATATGATATTTGTCATCAGCTGGTGTAAGAACTTCACTTTCATCTATAAAGTCAATGTTTAATGCTTCTAGAATTTGTGCCTCTACAAAATGTCCAATTCTAACTTTAGCCATAACAGGAATTGATACTGCTTCTTGAATTTCCTTAATCATCTTAGGGTCTGACATTCTAGCAACTCCGCCTTCTTTTCTTATATCAGAAGGTACTCTTTCAAGTGCCATTACTGCGCAGGCTCCTGCTTTTTCTGCAATAATAGCCTCTTCTTTATTAACAACATCCATGATTACTCCGCCCTTTAACATTTGAGCAAGATTTTTATTTACTGATTCTCTTTCCATTATAAAATCCCCCTTTTTTTAGCTACTCATATAATAAAACATGTATGCATACAATGCAAATGTACCCATACATATTAATAATTTATATATCCCTTAATCTTTTCTACTCACAAATATTTATATATCGCTTAAACTTACCCTTACAAACATAGCATTTGTTAGTAATATCAAATCCTGCTTCTATAATATATTTATCCATATCTTCAAAGGTAACTATAACTAATTTATTTGTGATTCTACGAGCAGTTTTCATAAGTGCTGTTTGTTCTTCAAGAGTTGTTGATGTAAATACACCATATGGTAAATCTATGATAGCAGCATCATATTTTTCTTCGATATTATGCATATCCCCACTGGTTATTACATTTTTATATCCAAAGAACTCCACATTTTTTTTTGCATTTTCTGCTATACTTTTATTAATTTCATATCCTTTCACATCAATCCCTATTGAAAGAGCCTCAATGACAACTGTTCCTACCCCACAGCATGGATCAATTAATTTGCAAGCTAAATTATTTTCAACTGCAATATTAACTAATGCCCTAGCCACTCTTAATCCTAACGAATTTGAATATGAATAGGGTTTTTTATCATGAATATGCCATTCATAATCATTTCTTTCATATTCACCAAATATCCATCTTTCATGAACCCTAGCTACTCCAAGCATAACTTTAGGATTATGCATTTCAGACTGACCAGTTATAACAAGACCTATCTCTCTTATGCTTCTAAGTCTTTCCTTATAACTTACATCTCCATTTTCAAGTTTTATGTAACATACCTTAAAATCATCATAAGATAACCTATCTTTTACAACCTTATCTATTATTGCCTCCAAGGATTCTTCTTCATATATTATTGAAATCATATCCTTTATAAAAGGACTTCTTGATGGATTAACATAATAATCTGAAAATAAATATTTTTCACTTGGAATTTTATTAAAAAGACATTTCATTTCCGTCTTACATAAGTTTTCTTCAAATACAGGATAATTAATAGAATAAAAATACCTTCTATTAATGTTATGGATATTCTCAATATTTAATAGTTCTTTGTTCAATTCACTTCTACCTCTTAATTCTTTAATATGTTTGAAATTATTATTAAAACCATTATTTTTGTTAATAGATTCTACTATAAATACTACTATTTCATATAATTATGTATGTGCTACTGTAACAATAAAAATATATCCTATTCTTTATGAATAATCTAGACTAAACTTAACATAAATAATTTCTTACTACATATTTTTTAATTTTAACCTTATTTTGTAAATTTCTCATATAAAATTATACTGTTTTCAGATGTTTTTTATTATATTTATTATGAAATATTAAATATCATTCTTGTAGTTTCTTATTCTATATGATATTATATCAATAATATAAATATTTGTAATATGATAATTTATCAATATATTATCAATCAAATTATCATATTAATATTGTTGCTTATTGCAAAGGGGAGGATAATTATGAAAAAGACTTTACTTTCAGGAATTTTAGCTTCTGTAATGGCTATGACACTACTTACTGGTTGTGGTGGAAATACAGGATCAAGTACAAGTAGTACTACGGGGGATGCAATTAAAATTGGATCTATTGGACCTTTATCTGGTGCAGCATCTACATATGGTATATCTGTAAAAGAAGGTGCTGAATTATTACAAAAAGAAGTTAACGATGCTGGTGGAATTAACGGTAAAAAAATACAATTTGTTTTTGAAGATGATCAAGCTGATCCAAATTCAGCAATGCAAGCTTTCAATAAATTAGTTGATAATGAAAAAGTATGTGCAATCTTAGGACCTGTTACATCAGGTGCAACACTTGCAGTTGCTCAAAATGCAACATCAAAACAAATACCAATGATTACTCCAACTGCTACAGAACCAACTATAACAAAACAAGGTGGAGATTATATGTTTAGAGGTTGTTTTGTTGATTCTTTCCAAGGAGAGGTTCTTGGTAAATATGCTAGTGAAACATTAAAATCAAAAACAGCTGCTGTATTATACAATGCTGGTTCAGATTATTCAAAAGGAATAGCTGACAGCTTTAAATCAAAATTTGAAGCTGCTAGTGGAACAGTTGGTGAATTCCTTACTTACAATGACAAGGATACTGATTTTAAAGCTCAATTAACTAAAATTAAGACTTTAAATCCAGATGTAATAGTATTACCTGATTACTATAATGTTGTTGGACTTATTGCTAAACAAGCTAGAGAAATGGGAATAACATCACAATTCCTTGGCGGAGATGGTTGGGAATCAGAAGAGTTAACAAAGATTGGTGGCGATGCTGTAAATGGAGCATTATACATTAATCACTACTATTCTAGTGATCAAGATGCTGCTGTAAAGACATTTGTTGATTCTTACAAGAAAGAATACAATAAAGAACCAGATGCTTTTGCTGCTCTTTCATATGATACTTCTAAAATTTTAGTTAAAGCAATTGAAAAAGCTGGTAAAACAGATGGTGCTGCTATTAAAGATGCTTTAGCTGGAATGGAAATAAACAGTGTTACTGGTAACATCAAATTTGGTAGTGATAGAAGTGCTATAAAGAGTGCTGTTATTATAAAAGTTGATGAAAATAAAAAAGTTTTAGCGGGTAAAGTTAACCCTTAATATTTTAACATGGAGGAGAATATACTATGGAATTTTTACAACAACTAATTAACGGTTTAGCCTTAGGTAGTGTATATGCCCTCCTAGCATTAGGATATACAATGGTATATGGAATAATACAGTTAATAAACTTTGCTCATGGTGAAATATATATGATAGGAGCCTTCGCAGGCTTCTATTCTGCTTCAACGCTAAAATTACCATTAATACCAACATTATTGGTTGCAATGGCAGTTTCAGCTTTAGCAGGAATAATTATAGAAAAGGTTGCTTATAAGCCATTAAGAAATTCTCCAAGAATTGCTTTGCTTATTACAGCAATTGGAGTTTCTTTATTCTTGCAAAATGCTATGAGATTATTAGTTGGATCTAACCCAAAACCATTTCCTGATTTAATTAATGCTGGGAGTATTAATATAGGATCTATTCAAATTGAAGTTAAAACAATATTAATGTTTGGAGTTTCCGCACTTCTTGTTATTTTGCTTCAATTTATTGTTTATAAAACAAAAATGGGAAAAGCTATGAGAGCATCTTCTCAAGATATGGAAGCAGCTTCTCTTATGGGTATAAATGTTGATAACACCATCTCTCTTACCTTTGCTATAGGCTCTGCTTTAGCTGGTATAGCAGGAGTTTTAGTTGCAATATCTTACCCTAGCATTACTCCTTATATGGGAGCCATGCCTGGACTTAAAGCCTTCGTTGCCGCAGTACTTGGTGGAATTGGAAGTATACCTGGAGCTCTTGTTGGTGGAATTGCTATTGGATTACTTGAAACTTTTTCTAAAGCTTATATATCAACAAACTTTTCAGATGCAATTGTTTTTGCAATTCTAATTATAATACTTTTAATTAAGCCTGCTGGTCTATTAGGTAAAAAGATCAGTGTGAAAGTGTAGGTGTTAATTATGAAGAATTTTTTTAACAAGAAGACTATTACTATTATATTAGGAGTCCTGATTACATACGTAGTACTATTTGGCTTAATTAGTGCAGATGTTATTAACTCATATTATAAAGGAATTATTACTTTTTCCTTAATCAATATTATATTGGCTGTCTCATTAAACTTAATAGTTGGATTTACAGGCCAATTATGTTTAGGTCATGCTGGATTTATGTCTATAGGCGCTTATGTGTCAGCATTAATAAGTCAAAAAGCAGGTATGCCATTTGTTGTTTCAATATTTATTGGTGCAATAGTTGCATGTATATTTGCAGCTTTAATAGGATATCCTACTTTAAAACTTACAGGAGACTATTTTGCAATAACTACCTTAGCTTTTGGTGAAATCATTAGAATAATCATTATGAATATTAATGTGGTTGGTGGTGCTCGTGGATTTACAGGCATACCAATAAAAACTACCTTTACAGTTGCTTTTGTATTCATGGTAATTAGCATTATTGTAATAAAAAATGTTATCAATTCATCTCAGGGTAGAGCGATGCTTTCTGTTCGTGAAAATGAAATAGCTGCTGAATCTATGGGAATCAATGCATTTAAGTATAAAATGATGGCATTTGTTATTGCTGCTTTTTTTGCTGGACTTGCTGGTGGACTTTATGCTCATTATGCTGGCTATATAAAACCAGATTCCTTTGACTTTAACAAATCAATAGATTATTTAACTTTTGTTGTATTTGGTGGTATGGGATCATTATCTGGTTCAGTTATTGCTGCTACAGTATTAACTTTCCTACCAGAACTTTTAAGGGGAATGGGCGATTTTAGAATGATTTTATACCCATTAGCATTAATAATTCTTATGATATTTAGACCTGAAGGATTATTAGGAGATAAAGAAGTTTCTCTTAATATAATTAGAAATATATTACCTGATAAAAAGTCAAAAGACAGAAAGGAGGCTTAATTCAATGTTAGATGTTCAAAATTTATCAATTGTATTTGGTGGATTAAAAGCAGTTTCAGATTTTAACCTTACCATAGATGAAAAACAAATTGTTGGACTTATAGGACCTAATGGTGCTGGTAAGACTACAGTATTTAACATGCTAACTGGTGTTTATACTCCAACTGAAGGTACCATATCTTATCTTGGAGAAAGAATTCAAGGTCTTAAGCCTTATAATATTACAAAAAAGAAAATAGCTAGAACCTTTCAAAACATTCGTCTATTTTCTAATCTTACTGTTCTTGATAATGTTAAAGTTAGTTTTAATTATAGAATAAATTATTCTCTTTTTGATTCTATATTTAGAACCCCTAAATTCAGAAAAACAGAGGCAGAAATTATAGATAAAAGTATTGAACTATTAAAAGTCTTTTCTCTTGATACAAAAAAAGATGACTTAGCTAGTAATCTTCCTTATGGAGAACAAAGAAAGCTTGAAATAGTAAGAGCTCTTGCAGCCGAGCCATCATTATTATTATTGGATGAACCTGCTGCTGGTATGAATCCTCAAGAAACTGTAGAACTTATGGAACTTATAAATTGGATTAAAGATAAATTCCATATATCAATTCTTTTAATAGAGCATGATATGAAACTTGTTATGGGAATTTGCGATAAAATTGCAGTTCTTGATTATGGGAAGAAAATTGCTGAAGGTACTCCAGATGAAATTAAAAACAACCCTAAGGTAATTGAAGCTTATCTTGGAGAGGGGGCTTAAAAAATGTTAAAAGTAGATAACATTAATCTATATTATGGCGTAATTCATGCATTAAAAGATATTTCCCTTGAAGTAAAACAAGGTGAAATAGTAACATTAATAGGAGCTAACGGTGCTGGTAAGACGTCTACCCTTAGAGCTATATCAGGACTAGAACCAATAAAATCAGGTAAAGTTACTTTTAAGAATTCAGAATTAAATACGATTCCTGCTAATAAAATAGTTTCTTTAGGTCTTTCTCACGTTCCAGAAGGAAGAAGAGTTTTTCCTCAATTATCAATTTTAGAAAATCTAGAATTAGGTGCTTATTTAAGAAAAGATAAAGTTGGCATAAAGCAGGACATGGAAATGGTATTTTCTAAATTTCCAAGATTAAAAGAAAGAATAAAGCAACATGCAGGTACACTTTCTGGTGGTGAACAACAAATGCTTGCAATAGGTAGAGCATTAATGAATAGACCGGAAATGCTTATACTAGATGAACCTTCAATGGGACTTGCACCGCTTGTTGTTAGAGATATTTTTGATACAATTGTTGAAATTAATAAATCTGGAACAACTATACTTCTAGTTGAACAAAATGCTAATATGGCACTTGCTATTGCCCATAGAGCTTATGTTCTTGAAACTGGTAAAATAGTAAAGTTTGGAGATGCTAAAGAACTTCTTAATGACGATAGTATTAGGAGTGCTTATCTTGGGGAATAATTTGAAATTTACATATTTGAAATAAAGTAAATAGTCAAATATAGCTTCATATAAATAAAGTTGGGCGAATGATTAAAAATCACTTGCCCAACTTTATTTATTATATTTAGGTAGTTAATTAATAGTTTTAAAATATATATTAAGTACACGTAAGAAAATAATAGACAAAAGATGTGCCTTAAATTATTAGTTAATGTAAAATCAAATAAAGATATTTATATGAATATATTCTTTTCCATAATGGCAAACTAAGTATATATAAAAACATATATAGGAGGTTGTAGTTTATGAATAATGAAGGGAATAGTTCAGTACACGATATAGCTAAAAAAATGATAATTGACGGTGAATCTTTTGATACTATAATGGAAAAAACTCATTTAAGATTAAAAGATTTAAGAAGGATTCAAAGAGATGAAATAGATCCCAAGTTCTAGATTTAATATTTTAATAAATACTCTCTTTTTAAGACAGTATTTATTATGTATATAAATATATTACTATTAAATAAAGTTGGACTATCTAAAAATTAATTGATTTGAATTAATTTTTAGATAGTCTAACTTTATTTATCTTATTTTTTATTAAAATATATATTGTGTATTTTGAAAAAAATATAATGATTTGTAATTTTATCATTATTTTAAAAATATAAATATAATTATAGAAATATTTATATTTTCAAAATAAAGGGGATGTTGTAAATGATGTCATATTTTATTCTTATTTATGGTGTTATAATTATTTCACTTATTGTAATCCTTTATCTAGTTAAATATACTTTTTCCCAAGACACAGGCACAGTTGAAATGCAAGAAATATCAAATTATATCAAAGAAGGTGCCATGGCATTTATAAAAAGGCAATATAAGACAATATCTATTTTATCCATTATAACTTTATTTTTAATTATCTTATGTAATTATATAGGTAATTCTTCAAAAGGTTCTAGCATTGCTATCTTCATGTCATTTCAAACAGGTATAGCATTCATAGCAGGTGCATTTTGTTCTGCTTTATCTGGTTATATTGGCATGTATATGGCAGTTAATTCAAATGTAAGAGCTGCTGCTGGTGCAAAAAAAGGCTTAAATAACGCTCTTCAAATAGCACTTAAAGGTGGTACTGTTACTGGACTAGCTGTTACTTCTCTCTCCCTTTTAGGCGTTGCTTCTCTTTTCCTTATATATGGAGGCATTTCAGGCAATGATGCACTTATAAAAGAATCCCCTTCTCTTATAGTTGGTTTTGGCTTTGGTGCTTCCTTTGTTGCACTTTTTGCGCAACTTGGAGGAGGTATCTACACAAAAGCTGCTGATGTTGGTGCAGATCTTGTTGGTAAGGTTGAAGCTGGTATTCCAGAAGATGATCCTAGAAATCCTGCTGTTATTGCAGACCTTGTTGGTGATAATGTTGGCGATTGCGCTGGTAGAGGTGCAGATCTTTTCGAGTCCACAGCTGCTGAAAATGTAGGTGCTATGATTCTAGGCGTTGCACTTTATCCTGTTTTTGGATGGAAGGGAATATTATTTCCACTTGTGGCACGTGCCTTTGGTATTTTAGCCTCAATAGTAGGAATATTTCTTGTTAAAGTCAAAGATGACAATGATGATCCTATGAAAGCCTTAAAGAATGGTTTTGTTATAACCTCCTTAATCAATGTAGTACTTCTATTCTTTGTAGTTAAAAATATGTTAAGTGGCACCCTTGGAAATGGAACTAAAGTAAACTATATTTATTTATACGGCTGTGCCCTTGCTGGAATATTTTTAAGTTATATATTTGTAATTATTACTGATTATTATACTTCAATAACCCATAAGCCTGTAAAAGATATAGCTAACTCTTGTGAAACTGGAGCTGGAACTAACATAATCACTGGCTTATCTGTGGGTATGCAGTCTACTGCTTTACCAGTAATATTTATATCTTTATGCATATTTGTTTCTTATAAATTAGCTTCTCTAGCTTTACCTGGAGTTGCAAATTCCGGTTTATATGGTACCGCAATAGCTACTATGGGAATGCTTTCAACCTGCACATACATTCTTGCTATGGATACCTTTGGACCAATAACTGATAATGCTGGTGGAATTACAGAAATGTCTGGTGCTTCTGAAGATATCAGAACCGTAACTGACAGATTAGATGCTTGTGGTAATACTACAAAAGCCTTAACAAAAGGTTATGCAGTAGGTTCAGCAGCTCTTGCTACCTTCTTACTATTTTCTGCTTACTTAGATGAAGTTAAAAGGATACTTGATATGCCTTTAGATTCTTGGTTTGCAGTTGATATAGGAAAACCCGAAGTATTTATTGGTGGTTTCATAGGTGCTATGATTGTATTCTTATTTAGTTCTACTGCAATAAGTGCTGTTAGTCGAGCTGCTCAATATGTAATATTAGAAGTCAGAAGACAATTCAAAGAAATTCCAGGAATAATGGAAAGAACAGCAAAACCTGATTATGCTCGTTGTGTTGACATCGTTACTAAAGGAGCCTTAAAAGAAATGGTGCTCCCTGGAATATTAGTAATTTCTGCTCCTATAATAGTTGGAGTGGTTCTAGGCAAGGAAGCTGCTGCTGGTTTTCTAATGATAACTACCATTGTAGGTGTTATCATGGCTCTATTCCTAAATAATGGTGGTGGTGCATGGGATAATGCTAAGAAGCTCATAGAACTAGGAGAACATGGTGGCAAAAATTCTGAAGCACACAAAGCTAGTGTAGTTGGTGATACAGTTGGCGATCCATTTAAGGATACTGCTGGTCCATCACTTCATGTACTTATAAAACTTGTAAGTACTTTGACCTTAGTCTTTGTAGCACTATTTAGTTAAAACTTACTTACAATCCGTAATACTTAATTATTGATAAATGAATATAAAATATGTAGTTATTATTCAATGTGATATTGCACATAACTGTTGTAATGATTTTGCTTGTATTAATGCTTTTTACAATAAAGATTCTGTCTTTGAGAATTATGACGGATGTCCTCATATTGACTATATTAAGGCTATTATATTGAAAAAAGGTTATAAGAAAACAGCTAATACCATATTTTTTTCCTCAGCATTAAAGTGTATTCTAGAGCTTGTTTATAACATCACTCATCTTAAAGGCAGGAACTTAATTCCTGCCTTTAATAACATTAATTTAAATATTTTCAGGATTTTTCATACTTCTCAAATAACTTCTCAGTTTTGCTTTATCCATTATTTCTTCATATATCTCAGGTGCTTTAGTTTGGATTGCATTTATTTTATCTGTAACATTATCATATACTTTAACGATATCATTATATCTATCACATAATATCTTATTTTTCGCTTGAATGATTCTATCTGTTTCTGGCGTTCTTGTAATTGGCTGTGGTGTATATGGTTTACCAAAAATTAAAGCTACATTATTTCCATTTACTTCAAAGGTTCCCTCTATTTCAAATTCCTTTTCCTTCTCAAAATATCCTACAGCTTCTAATGCCTCTACAAATGTCTTGCACATGAAGTCATCTTTTAAAGTAATATTTAACTTCATAGTTAGTTCTGAGGGTTCTGAATACTCTCCAAGTTTAAAACCTGCTAACCACCAATGTTGGTCATCTCTTTCAAAAAGTCTTTCCCCATTCTTATATAAAGTAAAAAACATTTTCAATCTATCTTCATTACTTGCACAATTATAGAACATATATTTATACATTGCGGGAATATTTAAAATTGGTTCTTCTGTTGTATATACTCCAACCTCACAACCAGTATTTAAATCATACTGACCTTTCCATAGTTCAATGAGCCATAATTTCCCTTCATATTTAAAATAAATTGGTTCACAATCTACAATCATCCCAAAAGGTGCTGATCCTTCATCATACAAGCGACTATATCCCATATTCCTTTGCCATGGATTCATATTACAATAAAATATATCTTGTTCTGAATCATAGCCATAACCAGCAATTTCTATTCCTTTATCTATCAAACTATTATCTATATCTAACTTGTCCCTACCCATAACCTTATTTAACGTACTTTTAATGCTTTTTATTATTCGAATTCCAGCAAGTATAGATATCAAATCTCCAACCATAAATACTCACCCCAAATAAATTATTTCTTTATATAATATTCTTTATATAATCATTATGTTAAAAAAAGTAGATAGTTTTGCTTTTACATAAAACTATCTACTGTAATATAATAAAGAACTCCCTATTCAAATAATTTGAATAGGGAGTTCTTTATTACTTTTTATATTTTCATATACTTATTATTATTTATTTTCTTCTTCAAATTTCTTCATGAATTCTACTAAAGCTTTAACACCTTCTATTGGCATAGCATTGTATATACTTGCTCTCATACCGCCAACAGTTCTATGTCCTTTTATGTTTTCAAATCCTGCTGATTTAGCTTCTTTTACAAATTTAGCATCTAATTCGTCTGAACCAGTTACAAAAGGTACATTCATTAACGAACGATCTTTCTTTACAACGGTTCCTTTAAACATACTGCTTGAATCAAGGTAGTCATATAGTATAGAAGCTTTTTCTTCATTAATCTTCTTCATTGCTTCTAATCCACCTTTATTTTTAACCCAGTTAAATACTTTTCCACATATGTATATTCCATATGCTGGTGGTGTATTATATAATGAATCATTATCTGCATGAATTTTATATTTTAACATAGTTGGAGTACCTGGTAAAACTTCATCTGTAATTAAATCTTCACGAATTATTACTACAACAACTCCTGCTGGACCTGCATTCTTTTGGACTCCTGCAAAAATTAATCCATACTTAGTTACATCAACTGGCTCAGATAAGAAATCTGATGACATGTCAGCTACTAATATCTTATCTCCTACTTCTGGTAATTCCTTATAAGTAGTTCCATAGATAGTATTGTTATGACATATGTATACATAATCAGCATCATCTGAAATCTTTAAATCTTTTAAATCTGGTATATATGAAAAAGTTTTATCTTCTGAAGAAGCTAATATATTAACTTTTCCAAATATTTTTGCTTCTGATGCTGCCTTTTTAGCCCATTGTCCTGTAACAATATGATCTGCAACTTTGTTTTTCATTAAGTTCATTGGAATCATTGCAAATTGTTGTGATGCCCCACCTTGAAGGAATAATACCTTATAGTTGTCTGGAATATTCATTAATTCTCTTAATGTTTTTTCAGCGTCCCCAATAATCCCCTCAAAAGCTTTGGAACGATGACTCATTTCCATTACTGACATACCAGTACCTTTGTAGTCTAACATTTCTTCTGCTGCTTCTTTAAGCACCTCTTCAGGTAACACAGCTGGTCCTGCTGAAAAATTATACACTCTTGACATTAAAAAAAGCCCCCTTAAATATTATATTTCTATTTTATAATATTATATCACAATTTAAATATCAAGGAATAAATTACATATAAATAAATTCAAATATATCCAGCTCAAATTAGGAGCAACTACGCTTGATATAAGAAGTGATTTTGATAAAAATGAGTTAGGAGAGATCTTAGCTGTGGTGATGAAGCCCTTAAATCTCTGAAGCTTTCAGAACAAATAGGCTCCAAAGCACTCGCAGGTAAAAGTTAATTTCAAAGAATTCATATTTGGTTCAATGTACTAATACTTTTTAACATAATGATGCAGTTATTTTTACATTGTCTTTATTAATCTTGGTTATCCAATACTTTAATGCTGATACGGAAATGAAATTTCTAATTCTTCATCAAGGTTTTAATATTATGCTAAGATTAAAACTGCCTCAAAAGTATCAACATTAATTTGAAATTTAATAAATTCAAGAGCAGTAGCCAGGAGAAATCCAACTACTGCTTTATTTTTGGCTTTAAAGTATTTACATATGCTCATCTTTAATTGAAACAAAATATTTTTCATTTAATCCATATTTTCTTAGAATTTTTTCAATTATTCTCTCATCTTTCAGTTCATCAACTTTTTCATTGATTGCTTCAGCTAAGGTAGTATCACTTTTCCTAACTGCGGCTGCTACTTTACCCGGATATTCTGATATATAGTTTGTTGGAGGCAATATTGTTAAATATAGATTTTTATTCTGTGATATCATATATTCTGCAAAAATGGAAGTAACTATACCAGCATCTACTTTTCCGGCATTTACTGCTGATAATAAATCACTTTGGCTTTCAAATTCTACTATATTTTTTACAACTCCTTCTTTTTGCCATTTTTGAGCTAATTCTAAATAAACTGTTCCAGTTACTACTCCAATTGCTGCATTTTTTAAATCTTCCTTAAAAACAATTTTTGAAACTCTAGGCGTAATGATGGCTTCGGAATCTTTGTACCATATATTTGTAAATAATGCTTCTTTTTGACGTTCATCAGTAACATACAATCCATTAGCAACTATATCTATTTCATCATCATTATTTAATTGAGTTAATAAATCTTCGAATTTAACTTGCTTCATTTGAACTTTATTAATGCCAAGTCTTTTTGCAACTTCCTTTAAAATCTCTTCATCTATCCCGGTAAATTCCTTAGTTTTAGGATCTATATAAGCAAATGGTATATCATTTGCTGAAGCAATAGTTAATACTCCTTTTTCTTTTATTACCTCCAATCTATCTTTTGGTTTATCGCTATTTGGAATTTGAGCACCACAAACGATTAATTCAATACAATTCACTATAAAAATAAATATAATCAAGAATTTTTTACATATTTTCATAAATTAAATTCCTTCCTCTCTATACTTTGATTTTCTCCTTGTCATTATAATTCTATTAATCCTTCGTATGATAATTTTAATCTATAATATTTAATATTAGGTTGTCTTTTAAATATAGAATTTATTCTATATAAGTTGCAATAATAAATTTATAATACAGAAAATTCTACAAATATAAATTATCAAAATATATAAAACTATAATAATATACTGGACAGTCAAAAGTTCTATAAAAAAAGACCCCATAAAATACAGTCAGTAGAACTAGTATTTAAACCGTTTTTTTCTACTGTCTATTTTATAGGTATCATTTTAAAGAAAATTACTTTATTATTTTTATAAGTGATCTTAAAAATATCATGTTGTCTAAAAATATTGATTTTTATATATTGAAAAACTTTGCAACTGAAGTATCAGCTAATTATATAAGTTACACTAAAAGTCACACATTATATGCTCAAGAAGTTTTAAAAAGATATAAAATTCATATAAACAAATAAAAACCCACAACAACACATTTTGAATATGTTTGTAGGTTTCATGGTGGAGATTAATTGTATTTTATTTATTCTACATATAAAAATACTTATTATATAAAACTTTATTTAATAAACTTAAACATTATCAGAATCCTCAAACTCGCTCTTTAATGTTTGTAAAATATCATTAGTGCTTGCAACTAATCCTCTTTTTATCAATTCAATAATAGCATAATCTATTTCAGAATATTTCTTTATTCTCATAAACAGTTCTATTTTTTCAATAGTTGCTTCTGGTAAGTGTCTTTTTAGTAATGATATTAAGCTATTTTCTTCATTTTTAATATGTGCTTCGCTTTTTATAAATGTATCATTTTTTATAACCGCATCACTTTTAATAAGCACATCATTTTTTATAAATGTATCATTTCTAATATGTACATCATTGCAAGTTTCATTCTTTTTTATAACATCCATTTCTGGAAGTCCTATCATTCTTCCTTTATCAGTATTAATGAATGCTAATTTAGGATTATTCCCCATATTCATTCTAATATTTCTTTCAAGAACCTGAGATAAACTAATAACTGGATTCTTAGCTTTACTAGGAGCTATTAAATTTTCTTTTAAAGCAATTTCAGCTATTTCCTTAGCTTTAATAGGATAATTACGTTGTTTTAAAATTTCTGCAGCGGCTTGTTGTATTGTAAAAAAACTCTCTTCTTTCATCTATAATCACCTTCCTAATCAACAATCAATAAACAATCAACTAATAATCAATTAACAATCATGCATCAATCAACAAATAATCATCAACAATCACATTATATGCTCTTTTTAATCATCAGTCAACAATACATATGATTAAAATCGATTATTGATGCTTTCTCAATGATTATTAATCGATTGTAACAAATTTTATTCTTAAAACAAAAAATAAAGAAACTTTTATCATCAGATTTCATTTCATTGTATTGATTAATTTCTTAAATTTTATTGCAGCCATAGTTTATAAAAGACTCTTGATACCCAACTTTCGAAACCAGTTATTCCGCTATTTTCTAAAGTAGTATTTCTTAAGTAATATTGATGACTAATAATTCTCTAAAAATTATAGTTAATATTTTGAATAAAAATCAACCATTGTAATTGATAGTGGATATGACAGTGGTGCTATTGATCCATCAGAAATAGAGGGTGACAACAGTTAAATAAAATATATAGAAATCTATAAAAATATATTGGATAATATTAAGTTATTTGTTATGCTTATATTGAGGTGATGGTTAATGAAGTATTATTTAATAGGTAAAACGCCTCAGATATTAGGGGATTGGCACAAAAAAGGTTCGTTCCACAACACATAATAGATGGTGGTACGAGATATTATTCACAAGAGCAACTTAATCATTTTTTAGGTATTAAAGGCATTGAAACTAAAAAAGTAATTGGATATTGTAGCGTATCAAGTAATAAACAAAAAGACGATTTAGAAAGACAGGTTGAAAATGTAAAAACATACATGATTGACAAAGGATATTCTTTTGATGTTATTACAGACGTAGGAAGTGGAATTAACTACAATAAAAAAGGATTAAATCAATTAATAGATATGATAACTAATTCAGAAGTTGAAAAGATAGTAATTCTATATAAAGATAGATTATTAAGATTTGAATTTGAAATTATAGAAAATCTATGTAATAAATATGGAATTACTATTGAAATTATAGACAATACTAAAAAGACCGAGGAACAGGAATTAGTTAAAGATTTAATTCAAATTGTTACAGTTTTTAGTTGTAGTTTATAAGGCAAGAGAGCTAATAAGACTAAAAAAATGATTAAGGAGTTGTTATGGAAACACTTAATATTAAAGGTATGATGAAAAATAAGCATTTATCAAAAGCTATAGCACAGCAAAGATTATATGAATTCAAAAAACAACTTCAATACAAATGTGAATTTAATGAAATTAAATTTATTGAAGCTGATAAATGGTATCCATCATCAAAGATTTGTAGTAAATGTGGACATATAAAACTAAAGCTTTCATTATCAGAAAGGACATATACCTGTGAAGAATGTGGTTGTGTTATAGATAGGGATTATAATGCAAGTATCAATTTATCAAGATATAGATTAGTAGTTTAATCATTTAAAATATACTGCTAATATGTACCATGGCCATCTAATGTAAAATTAGATTTAAGAACTCGAACAAAAATAGCTAATGACTCTAATGCCCTTGATGTTGGAATTGTAAATACAATTAACAATAAAAATTCATAATATATATTACAATATAATTTATTAATTAGTTTAATTATAAAATACCTAATTTTAATGTAACTCTTAATTTTTAACATATATATTTAAAGACTGTGGATAATATATATTATTTTAAAACTACACGCTGATTATACAAAAAAATCTGCCTTGCAGTCTGTGGATTTATCCACATTTAAAAATTATCCACAGACTTCAATTTATTATAATTTTCCCATATTGGAAGAAAGCAGTAGGTAGTTTTATTTTTTACACAAAACTATCTACTGTTCTATTGTTTCATATATTCCCTTTTATTAAATTCCGCATTTATTTGTGATATGGTTCACCGTATCAGTAGCAAGTGATATAGTTTTTTATATAAAAATAGAATACCTAAAAAGGCATTCTATTAATGTACCATCAGTTTAATATCCACAGTTTGACTCTTTAATGCACGGCTCCATCAAACTTATTTGATCGCTATATTCGCTACGTATATCTTTTACCTTATCTAACATTGTTGTATACTTTTCTTCTTTTAGAAGTCCTATTGTATCTAAAACTAAATTTAATTCTGAAGTAAATTTATCTATCTTATTTATTTCAGAAGATACATTATCATAATAAGATTCTAGACCTTCTATATCTGCACATTCTTGAAGATATCCATCCATATCTTCAATATTCTCTTCATCATAGTATTCTTCTATTTCTTCATATTGTTTAATATATTTTTTTAATTTATTAGTATTAGGGTTTGGCATATTTATATCTCTCCTTAAAATATACATTAATAATTGCTTGCAGAGTTCTATAATAATTTAATTTTCCAACATTGCAACTATCTATATATTAATTTAATGCGATTCTGCAATCATGTTATTATCCTATATTTCTTCTAGATAAATTATTTTTAGCCGCAATATTATTAACAGTAGATGGTGATACTCCCACATCTTCTGCAATTTCTTTATATGTATATCTTGGCTTGCTAGAACCAGGTTTATTGGTTTCCTGCAACATTCTAACAATTTCTCGTTCTTCAGCATTTTTTAGCCTTTGTTCATGGTCTTTAACTGTTTCTTTTAGTTGATTAAGTTCATTTTGAATAGTTTTCATTTTTGGTCTATTTGCCATTTTTATCACTCTCCTATTTAGATAAATTGTACATTTGGTAAATAAATTATACATCTAGTAAACAAATTATGCAATCAATAAATAACTTATTTACTAGATAGATATTTTTATATTCACAGGATTTATCATCAATCTTCTTCTAGAAGCAAAATAAGAAGGAGAACCTCCTCCATTTCCATCTGGGCTTGGTTCTCCTCCATTACTTAGATACATTATTAAGTTATCATTGATGTTAAGCTCTATTGATTCGATATCTCTAGTTTTGTTTATGGTTATTTTTGAAATCAGCATATGAAGTAGCTTCTTTTGTTGCTCCCTTGAAGGCAACTCAGATAACATCTTACTGAAACTTGACAGTATTTCTCTTACAAACTCATACGAAACCTCCTGCACACCATCATCTAGGATGTTGCTCTTTAGGTTGTTTACTTCCTGTTGGAGCATTTCCTCTCTTGATGTTATCTCTGCCATTCTATCTGAGAAATCTTTTTTAGTTATTATGTCATCCTCATAGGCTTCAAACACTTTTTTCTTCTTAGCTTCTACCTTTTCCAGCTCCTTCAAAATCTTTTCTAGTTCATCTTTTGAAGGGTCTACCATCGCTTTTCTAGTTGAATTTATGTTTACTACTATATCTTTGATTAATTTGTCATTACTTAGTAGTTCTGATAGCTTACCAAACACATAGTCATTAGCTTTATTGACATTGATTGAATTACTATGGCAAACTGCTGTACCCTTATTCTTCCAAGCACCGCAACAGTAGTATTCTATCCTATGCCTTGTTCCATCTTTTCTTGCCTTGGAACTTCTCATGATGACCATTCCTGCTCCACATACAGGACATTTTAGTATTCCTGTCAATGGAAATTCTCCATCATAGATTCTAGATGGCTTACCTTTACTATCTTCCATCATTTTTTGCACCCTATCCCAAAGCTCTTGGTCTATTATTGCTTCATGTATTCCATCTACTATTAGTGGA
>NZ_JAJFUC010000105.1 GCF_021372645.1 Clostridium sp.
TAAAAATGTTAATGGTCAAAAAAATAAAGTCTTTTCAGAATGTAAAGATATAGCAAACTTTGATAAAGAAAAAGTTTTGGAAAAAGCATTACTTAGAGCTTTTCAAAATGAATTAATAAATATTTCTGTTTTCAAAAATAACTAGGACATGTTAAGAAAGAGCAACCTTAAATTAAGGAGCTCTTTTATTTTTTTGAGAAGTTATATAATTAATATTTGTAAGATATTTACTTTTGATACTATATGTAATATAATGGATTAATAAATTGTGAGGTTTATCCGATATCTAGCATACTTAATACGCTCACTTTTTTGAGTGGTAAATAACGGATGCACGTTTCTGGATAAGTTCTTCTAAGCTTCAGGCGGAAGAAAGTTGTATTCATATTAAGAAAACTCCACGTGAAGCTAAAAAATCACTTTATGAATTATGAGAATAGGAAAAGGGTGGCGGGGTTTATGAGTAGGTGTCCATTTTGGTCAACAACAAGAGAAAAGGTTGAATGTTATAGGGAATGTCCTATATTAATAGGGGAATCATCTGAAGAGCGAGATGGTGAACAATGTATTTTTCATGAGTGCACAGAATCAAATAGCATAAATTTTATAGGTATTATAAAAGAAGATTCTAGTTTTCTGAATTTAGATATGTATGAAGATGATAAAATCATAAATATTAACTACTAAATATAATTAATAGAGATTAGAATATACTAAATAAGATATATTCTAATCTCTATTTATTTTGGTTTCCTTGCTTAAAGAAATTCAACTTATATTCACACGCTGCATTAATTATAGATTCAGGGTCTATAATTAATCTTATGCTTCATATGAATCAGTATATTTATGAAGTAAGGAGTGTTTTAAAGACCATAAATTTTGTGACAAATCAACATAATAAGTATGAGGATTTTCAAATCTGAGTACCTCAGGCCATAGTTTATCAGATTCAATTTTTGAAAATTGTTTGATATCTAGAACACTAGGAGATTCATATATACATTTTCCACTTTTAAATATTTGTACTTGAAGGTCCTTGGTATAATAATTTTTGATTTTTTTTCTCTTCCAAGTATGAACAGGATTGAATATTACTAAGGGTTCAGATTCATTAACGTTTTCATCTCTCAAAGCAATTAAATCAGCTAATGCCTTATGAGAATTTTTATCAAAAATTCTTATTATCTTTTTAAAACCAGGATTAGTTATTTTCTCTTCATTTTCACTTATCTTAATTTTGGGAATTATTTCATTATTATTTTCTAATGCAACCAATTTGTAAACACCACCAAAAACTGGTTCAGATTTTGCAGTTATAAGTCTTTCACCAACACCAAAAGAGTCAATACTAGCCCCTTGAGCTAAAACATCTTTTATAATATGTTCATCTAGGGAGTTGGAAATCACTATTTTACAATCATCATATCCAGCTTTATTTAACATTTCTCTGCATTTAGTTGTTAAATAAGTAATATCACCAGAATCTATTCTGATGCCTTTAGGTCTTTTGCCAAGAGGTTCTAAAATTTCATTGAATACTTTTATTGCATTTGGAATACCTGACTTTACAACGTTATAAGTGTCAATTAGCAATACACAGTCATCAGGATAAATTTCTGCCCAAGCCTTAAAAGCATCATATTCAGTATCATATAATTGAACCCAACTATGAGCCATGGTACCTATAGCAGGAATATTAAACATCCTGTCTGATAGAGTACAAGCAGTTGAACTACAGCCACCAATCATAGCAGCTCTAGCACCATAAATTGCACCATCATATCCTTGAGCCCGCCTTGAACCAAATTCCATTACAGGGCGCCCCTCAGCAGCTCTACAAATTCTATTAGCTTTTGTAGCAATCAATGTTTGGTGATTTATAGTTAAAAGAATCATTGTCTCAATAAATTGTGCTTGAATCACAGGGCCACGAACAGTTACAAGTGGTTCATTTGGAAATACTGGATTTCCTTCTGGAACTGCCCAAACATCACAAGTAAATTTAAAGTTCTTTAGATATTCAAGAAATTCTTCTGAAAAAGTATTTTTATCTCTCAAATAAGTAATATCATTATCTGTAAATTTTAAAGCTTTTAGATATTCTATTAATTGCTCAACACCAGCCATTATACAATAGCCACCTTCATCAGGAATTTTTCTGAAAAACATGTCAAAATAAGCTATTTTGTCTTGAAGTCCTTTATCAAAATAACCATTACCCATAGTTAATTCATAAAAATCAACTAGCATTGTTAAGTTTCTTTCATCTTTTACATTGAAACTAATTCTATTATTCATAATAATCTCCTTTAAATAAAATACATAAAACTATTGTATATCTATAACTCTTTGATTACAATATAGTTGCCTATAACTTAAATTTAGATATATATTAATTTTTAATATGAAAATCGTAATATTCAATATTTCAATATAAATTGTAATTTATAGTTGCTCAAAAGTTATGGATTTCAGAGGCTGTTCTAAAAACATCAGTTATGGGTAGAATTTAAGGTGAACATAAATGATACCCTAAAGGAAAATAAAAATTAAAGATAAATATAATTTAACATAATTAAAAATGAAAATAAACAAGAAGAAAGAAGGATTTATATAGTGGGATATAACCTTGACAAATATCAGATGAGTGCAGTAAAAGCGGAAGAAAAAAATGCTTTAATAGTTGCAGCACCTGGTTCTGGAAAGACAACTGTTATAATAAATAAAGTTAATGATTTAGTAGAAAATAAAAAAGTTTCTAATGGGAATATAATAGTAATTACGTTTACAAAAGCAGCGGCTCAAAATATGAAAAAAAGATATTCACAGATATTCAATGCAAATATATCTCCATTTTTTGGAACATTTCACGGTTTGTTTTATAAGATGCTTTTAAAACATGGAGAAAGTATAGATATAATAGAAGGGGGTATTGCTCATAGAATAGTTAGCAATGTTTTAAGCAAATACTTTGATGAAGTTAATGAAGATAAAATAAAAGAAGCAATAAATAATATTTCTTTATATAAAACATCTAGAGCTTCTTTAAGTGAATTTAAACCATCTCTTACAAAAGAAATTTTTGAGGAAGCCTTAGAAAAATATGAAGAGTATAAAAGAGAACATAACAAAAGAGATTTTGATGATTTAGCTATAGAGGTATTGGAATTACTTAAAAAAGATGAAAATATGCTTTTAGCATATAGAAAATTATTTAAATATATTTTAGTAGATGAATTTCAAGATTGTGATGAAATGCAAATTGACTTTTTAAAATTAATAAATGATGGTGAAAATAATAGTCTTTTTGCAGTTGGAGACGAAGATCAGTGTATTTATTCTTTTAGAGGTTCAAAGCCAGAATACATGGTTGATTTTGATAAGATATTTAAAAATGGTAAAAAATATTATCTATCAATTAATTATAGAAGCAAAATGAATATAGTTTATAAATCAAAAGATGTAATAAACTTTAATAAAAAAAGAAACAATAAAGAAATAAAGTGGAATAAAGACAGTGATGGAATCATTAAATGGTTTAGTCCCTATAATGAAAAAATGCAGGCTGAAAGCTTAATTAATATAATTATAGAAAACAAAAGTCTAGGTATTCCTTATGAGGACAATGCAGTATTATATAGAACCAATATGGAATCCATGACAATGATAGATGTTTTAACGAAAAGAAAGATTTCATTTACATTATTAGATAGAGAATATAATTTCTTTGAACATTTTATATGTAGAGATTTAATTGCTTATTTAAAATTATCAAGTAATCAATTTGATACAAATAGCTTTTTGCAAATAATAAATAAACCTTTTAGATATATAAGCAAAAGCAATATTGCTTATATAAAGAATTATGTGCAAGAAGAAAATCCATTTACCATATTAATAAATAAACAAGATACGCCACCTTTCCAAAAGAAAAAACTTGATGACTTAAGGAAAGATATTAATTATTTAAATAAAATTTCATTATCATCTGCAATTGCATATATAGTTATGGATTTAGGATATATAGATCATTTGAAAGGATATGCTCAAAAGTTTAACCAAAGTTTAGAAGATTTAGAAGATATAATAGAAGAATTTAAATTGTCAGCAGAAGGTTTTAAAACTATATTTGAATTTTTACAACATATTGAAGAAATAAAGCAGACCATAGAAGAAAGTAAGAAAAAAACGAAAAGAGAAGGAGTTATTTTAAGTACTATACATGGAGTAAAAGGTATGGAATTTAAAAATGTATATGTCATAAATTGCGTAGAAGAAACAATACCTCATTCAAGTAGCATAAAAGACAATATTGAAGAGGAGAGAAGGCTTTTCTATGTTGGAATAACTCGTGCTATAGATAACCTTTATTTATTTTCCCCAAGAAACAGGAAAGGCCAGTTTAAAGAAGTTTCAAGATTTATTGTTGAGGGAAAATTAAATGATATGCCTGTAGATACTTATGGTTATGAAGTTGGAAATGAAGTAGCTCATAGGACTTATGGTATGGGAATTGTTGAGGAGCTTAATGAAGATAAGATTAAGCTGAAATTTGATGATGGAACTTTCAGAAGTTTTTCTTTGAAGGTGTTATTGGATAATGGATTAATTAATAATATTGAGCAGATTAAAAAATAAGTTAAAGGAAAGTATGTTCGTAAAATGCATTTTATTCAGTTTAATTTATAGACTTAATGGAGAAATAATACATTTCTGAACTTATTTTTATAAAAAATTATAATAATAAGAAGGATATTACATTAATTTGTAGAAAACATAATATAACTGGTATAAAAGTACTGGTTAATAATTTATGGGAGAGGTGAAAGATGTGGAAAGTCATGACAAAAAATAGTAACAGAAGAAAATAAAAGAAAAGCTTATGAGGAATTAATTAAAGAACTTAAAGAAGAACTTGAAAATAAGCCAAAAGAGATAGAAAGGCTTGAAATTGAATATTTAAAAAAATATCTTTTGGACGTTATTAGGGAAGGCTCATATATGGAAGAATTAAAAGGATTAGAAGAAAAAATAGACAAAGAAAAAAAGTTTAAGTCAAGATTTGACTCATACAATAAATATGTTAAAGGTGAATTTTGACAGGAAATATGGAATTTATATTAAATAATATGGGAGTGTGTTATTATGGAAAGAATAATTGACTATGGCAAAAAATTGATTTGGAGCAATAAAAACATACCAACTGTATATAAAGTGAAATTGTTTGAAGAAGATCAAGTGTATTATTTAAGTGCTGAATGGAGAGAAGGAACTTTTATAGAAAATTTTACAAGTGATGAAAGAGAAATTTTTAAAAAAGTTTTAGATTTAGAAAATAGACAAGTAGATTTTGAACATGTAGAAGCAAAAAAATATTATGATATGAATGGGCAAGTTTATATATTAAAATATAGAATTAATGTTAAATAGTTAGAACTAAAAGGACAACTCATTAGAGAAGTCCTTTTTTAATACCTAAACCTCCCACAAAAAGTATCAATTAAATACTTGACCAGTCTCCTAAAGTATCAAAATCATATCATATATTAATTACTATTCTTTTCTATATTATTTACTTTTGATTTTATTATTAGAGAATATGCATTTAAATTATTTAGGTTTGAAGGAAGAGAAGAAGCTAGACTAATAAGCACAGCAAAGGATTGGGCATATAATGCTATAAAATTAAGAGAAAAATATAAAATTATTTTTATCACTGATAAAGATTTTGCAGAACCTGAAAATTATAAAATTTTATATAATATATTAGATGAAGAAGCAAATGAAATAATAGGATTTAATCAAGCAATAGAGTTTATAAAGTCAATAAAGAATAAGGAATATGTTCAATTTAACTAATAAAAATAAAGATTATTTATAGGCAAGAGTATAGAAATATATTCTTGCCTTATTTTTTCGTTTTTTTCTATTGAAATTGCGATTCCATACATATATAATGTATTAAATTATATATGTATGGAACGATATTACTTTCATATTAACGAATAGTCCATAAATGACATAAAATCTAGCTTGAACCGTTAGAAATAGAGGGTTCCATGGAGTAAAAGGCATTGAATTTAAAAATGTATATGTAATCAATGCTTGTGAGGAAACAATTCCTCATAGCTCCAGTATAAAAGATAATATAGAAGAGGAAAGAAGATTATTTTATGTTGGTATAACAATAGCAATAGACAACCTATATTTATTTTCCCAAAGAAACAGGAAAGGCTAGTTTAAAGAAGTTTCAAGATTTATTGTTGAGGGGAAATTAAATGATATGCCTGTAGATACTTTGGGTTATGAAGTTGGAAATGAAGTAGCTCATAGGGCTTATGGCATGGGAATTGTTGAGGAGCTTAATGAAGATGAGATTAAGCTAAAATTTGATGATGGAACTTTCAGGAGTTTTTCTTTGAAGGTGTTATTGGATAATAATCTAATACGAAGAGTGGCTGATAAAGTTTGTGAATAAATAAAGTTACGTACTATATCCTATTGAGTTGAGTCTTGATGTAAGGAATAGTGTGAATTTGTAAAATTAACATTAAAGGACTAACAATTAACAGAAAATGTAACAAAACAATTAAGAATACATGAACTATTGCAAGGTAATGTTTTATATCTATTAGTTTAAGACTCAAGATATAAAAAAATTTTAGTTACGTTAAAACTCACTAGCTTTTAGGAGGAATTATTGATGTACAATTTTATAGAACAAATATATTTAAACGAGGAAAAGTGTGTAGGCTGTAATAAATGCCTAACTAATTGTCCCATTACTGGTGCTAATATTGCTTACCTAGTTGATGGAAATAATAAAATAAAAGTAAACACTGAAAAATGCATTCATTGTGGAAAATGTATTAAAGTTTGTGATCATAATGCTAGAGACTTCAAAGATGATACGGAAAGATTCTTTCAAGATTTATCCAATGGAAAGAAATTATCAGTAATTGCTGCTCCATCTATTATAGTAAATTTTCATGAATATAAAAAATTATTAGGTTACTTAAAAAATCTAGGCGTAAATCTTATTTATGACGTATCCTTTGGTGCTGACATAACTGTTTGGGCATATTTAAGAACAATGAAAAAAGATAACTTAAATACAATGATAGCTCAACCCTGTCCTCCAATTGTTAATTACATACAAAAATATCAACCAGAGTTAATTGATAAGCTTGCACCCGTACATAGTCCGATGATGTGTACAGCTATTTATATGAAAAAATATAAAAATATATACGATGATATTGCATTTTTATCACCATGTGTAGCAAAAACTGATGAAATTAATGATAAAAATACTTATGGTTATGTAAAATATAATGTAACTTTTAGAAAACTTACAGAATATTTAGAAGTTAATCATATTGATCTATCTAAATATGAGGAAGGCAATTTTGATGATATAGGTTGTAGTTTAGGTTTTCTTTTCAGTAGACCAGGCGGTTTGAAGGAAAATATTGAGTTACATATAAAAGATGCGTTGATAAGACAAATAAATGGCTCACAACATGTTTATAAATATCTTGAAGACTATAGTGATAATTTAAAAAACAAGAAACAAATACCTTTAGTTGTGGATATCCTTAATTGTTCTTATGGTTGTAATTTTGGGACAGGCACTTGTAATAAGTATGCAAGTTCCATCACCATAGATGAAATTGATTATAAATTCAACCAGTTAAGGAATATAAAAAAAGCAGATAAAGGTGGAAAATTAGTTCAAAAGAAAATTAATTGGTTATATGGTTATTTTGATAAAAATTTAAGACTTAAAGATTTTAAAAGATTATATAACAAAAATATTATTGTTAATGATATTTTCGAGCCTACTGATAAGCAGTATGATGAAATATTTATTAAAATGAATAAACTTACTGAAGAGTCAAGAAACATTAATTGTTCAGCGTGTGGCTACGGTTCTTGTAAAACTATGGCTAAATGTATTCATAATGGATTGAATATATTGTCTAACTGCAATGATTATAATAAGAAGGAAGTTATTAATGAACATCAGTTGTTAGAAGAAAAAAATGAATTTTTTACAAATATATCTCACGAGTTAAGAACACCACTAAATGTTATTTATTCTGTTTTGCAAATGGAAATGAGCTATTATAATAATTTAACCATAGATGATATTACAAAATATAATAATATAATTAAACAAAACTGTTTAAGGTTAATAAGATTGGTTAATAATATTATTGATTTATCTAGAATAGAAGCTGGGTTCTTCAAACCGTTATATGCAATTCAAAACGTTATAAATATAATTGAAAATATAACTTTGTCGATTACAACTTATGCAGAAAATAAAAAAATAAATTTAATGTTTGATACAGAAATGGAAGAACTATATTTGAACTGTGATGCTGACTTAATTGAAAGAATAATGTTAAATTTGTTATCTAATGCAGTGAAATACGGGAAAGAAAATGGCTTTATTAAGGTTTATATTTATAAAACAGATTCACATAACATGACTATTAGTGTAAAAGATGATGGAATAGGTATACCTGAACAAATGCAGGAAAAGATTTTTGAGAGATTTCAAAAGGTTGACACAAGTTTGTCAAGGAAAAATGAAGGTAGTGGAATAGGTCTATCTCTTGTAAAATCTCTTGTAGAAATTCAAGGGGGGACTATAACTTGTAAAAGTAAACTTAATGAGGGTACGGAATTTTTAGTAACGCTTCCTATTGTCAATGAAGATCATAATCTATCCTCAAATATGGGAAAACACATACTTTATAAAAAAGATAATAATGAAATAGTCAATATTGAGTTTTCAGACATATATATTTAATTTTAAAATAAAAAAAGAATGGTTTACTAGGGTGTAATAAACCATTCTAAAAATTGGTTAATAAGGGGTAAATAATTATGCGTTAACTACTATCAAGTATTATTATAAGATAATATTGTGTCAAGATAATGACGATTTAATCTAATTATATGAATTGTCTATTTTATTATTGATGAACTAAATTCTAATGGATGGTGATTTGATGGTTTATCAATGACATATGGGGTAAAATTGAACAGAGATCACATATATTACAGATCTTATAATAGTATAAATTTAAGATGAAATTAAAGTTGAAAAACATAATATAGAAGATAGTTCTATATAAACATATCTGCTATATTTTTATTGTATATTAATACATCTAAACTCCGTTATTGTCAAAGTAGTACCAATCATAATCATCATATAGCCATCAGAATTTACGTAGTAGTAGCCACCACTGCGGCTTTGATTCCAACCAATTGTAGTAGCTGATGCTGGTAGTGCTAAAATAGTAGTAAAAGCTAAGAGTAAAGTAGCAATTCTTCTTAGTTTTTTGAATAAATTAAATTTCCCCTTTAAATTAATGTATTTAAAATGCCAGCCAAATTAATTTCAGATGTATCTATAAATTAGAAACTAGAAACTCTATGAGTAACTAAATGTTCTCTATGACCATCTGAGTCATTACTGAAATAATATGATTTCCCATCAATAGTGTATGCACCTGTTACCATATTTCCGTCACTATTAGAGTAATATGTGTAATTATCCATAGTTAACCATCCGGTTGTAAATGTTCCATTAGTATCTACATAGTACCAATCATTTCCTTTGTAAGCCCATCCTGTATAACCTTTATATATGACAGTTTTATTAGACTTATTGGAGTGATTAGATGAAGGGGAATGATTAATAGTATAATAGTTGTTTATAATACTATTTGCACCTGCAACTGCAACTGCAACTGCACCTGGACCATTAGCAATTGCGACTACACCAGCATCGGCATCATTACCATATAAAATTTCTATTTGCTTGATATTCTGATTTTAAATTTTTGTTTTGATTATCATCTACTATTGCAGTATCAGCATCCTTCTTTATAAGTGATGCAACCATAGATAAATAAATAGATGCATAAAAATCTTGCTCTATAGCAATTGGTTTGGTTCCTGAAAATTCTTCTATTTTAATACTGCTTTTAAGTTCTTTGTATTTGCATTCTATGCCCTATCTAAGAAAATATAATTCTTTAAATAAAGTAGTAGTAATATTGCTGTCAAAAATATTTGTTGCTAACATTTCTATTGTTCCATCAGGAAGCTCAATTTTTATGACTCTTACTTTTTTTGAAGTTGTACCAAAATTGTAATTTAGAACGGTGTCATTTGAATTAATTGCTTGTATTTCTTTGTAAGACGATGATAAACGTATAACAAAAAATAATCCTTTTTCGTCTAGGAAATCAAACATCTCATATGATGGATAACCTCTATCAAAAAGTACAATACTATTATTTAATAATTTATCATTATTTATGTAAGCGCTTCAGCATATGACGTCTATAATTATTCTAAGACACATGATACCCTATCACTATAGAAATTAAATAGTGGAGGGTATTTATTTATGTCAAGAAAAAATAATTTAGCCAAAGTATGGGCGGAGCGCATAGAAG
>NZ_JAJFUC010000092.1 GCF_021372645.1 Clostridium sp.
CTTTTTAAGTAGCAAAGCCTATTGAGTGTTATAGCAAACAGGAGTAGCCTTGGCAAAACTGGACACTATGAAGTAGGAAAGAAACAAAATTATAGACTTTTATATTCTTTTTGTAAAGTTTTATAGAATTTTGGTAACGGTTATATTATATGCTTAAAGTGGATTTCCATGTCCATACAACAACTTCAGATGGAGTTCTCTCTCCCGCAGAAGTTGTTCAAAGAGCTCATAAAAATAAGGTTAAATACCTAGCCATAACTGATCATGATACTTTAGCTGGCTTGAATGAAGCTATTGAAGAAAGTATTAAATATGATATCACTTTAATTCCTGGGATTGAATTATCAACTCAGCATAATAATGAGAGTATCCATATTTTAGGTTTTTTTAAAGATGATAACTTTAAAAATGAAGAACTTATAAAAGAATTGATTAAAATTAAAAATCATAGAGTTATTAGAGCAAAAAATATAATACATAAGCTTAAAGAAGAATTTAATATAGAGATTAGCTTTGAAAAAATTTTTAAGGATGCTAAAGACACTATTGCTAGACCACATATTGCTAGAGAAATAATTAATTGTGGTTATCCGTATACTATGGAAGAAGTTTTCAATAAATTTATTGGTAATGGTTGCAAAGCTTATGTTCCTACCTTAAAATTATCTACTAATGAAGGCTTAAAACTTCTGAAAAAATTTAATACTCTTGTATTTTTAGCCCATCCTAAATTGATTTTTAATTCTAGTATAGATGATTTTTTATCTATGAATTTTGATGGCTTGGAATCCATTTATTATCAAAATACAAATGAGGAAAATTACAAGTTTTTAAAATTGGCAAATGAAAACAATTTATTAATTTCTTGTGGTTCTGATTTTCATGGTAGTTTAAAAACAGATACTCGTCATGGAGATATTGGTTCTATGGAACTTCCATATGAATATTTATCAAAATTGCTTTCCGCCTTAAATGTATCATCAGATACAATTGACAGTTGACAATTGTGGTACAATTTTCTTTGGAAATAGATCATTATTACATATAGAAATTCTTATGGAATTTCTTACATTAAAAGAGATATCATAAAATAACGTTATTAAGTTATTTTATGATATCTCTTTTTTTAAGGCATATTAAACTAAATGACAAGTCAGTATGCTAGCCTATTTTGTTTCATATACTAAGCTTCTATTAAAAAAGCTCTATAACCCTTCATTGTTTCAAATATATCGACTTTACTTGCAACTTCCCATGGTGCATGCATATTATGAAGTGCAACCCCACAATCTATTACTTCCATATTATATTGAGCTAATATATATGCAATAGTTCCACCACCACCAATATCAACCTTGCCAAGTTCTGCTGTTTGAATTGAAACATCATGTTTTTCCATTATACTTCTAAGTTCTGCCATATATTCGGCGTTAGCATCATTACAACCTGATTTCCCTCTAGCTCCAGTATATTTGTTAAATACCATACCTCTACCAAAGAATGCTGCATTTTTCTTTTCCATTACAGATGGATAATTAGGATCAAACGCTGCACTAACATCAGATGATAACATTTTGGAATTAGTAAGGCATCTTCTTAATTTAAGATCTGAATATCCTTCTACTTTATCAATAACTTCTGCAACTATATTTTCAAAGAATCTTGATTGCATTCCAGTAGCTCCAATGCTTCCTACTTCTTCTTTATCAACCAATAAACAGCAACAAGTCTTATCAGTTTCTCTTATGTTAAACATGGCCATTAATGAAGTATATGAGCATACTCTATCATCATGTCCATAAGCCATGATCATGCTTCTATCTAATCCATAATCTCTAGCTTTTCCTGCTGGAACAATTTCTATTTCAGCTGATAAGAAATCTTCTTCCTCAAAATCATATTTTTCTTTAAGTATCTTTAAAATATTAGCCTTAACAGCGTCTTTTTCAGTTCCTTTTAAAGGCATGCTTCCAACCAATACATTAAGATCTTCACCCTCAACTACCTTATCACCTTTTTTACCCATTTGATCTCCTGCTAAATGAACTAAAAGATCAGATACACCGACAACAGGATCACTTTCATCTTCACCAATACAAATATCTATTACAGTTCCATCTTTCTTTACTACCACACCATGTAATGCCAATGGCAAAGTAACCCATTGATATTTTTTAATACCACCATAATAATGTGTATCAAGTAATACTAACTCACTATCTTCATAAATTGGATTTTGCTTTGCATCTAATCTTGGCGAATCAATATGAGCTCCCAATATTTTCAATCCCTTTTCCATTGGCTCATTTCCTATAATAAATAATGCAATTGTTTTTCCTTTATTATTTGCAAAAACCTTATCTCCTGGTTTTAACTTTGTATTATCGTGAAGAATTTCTTCTATGTCTTTATATCCCTCAGCTTTTGCTAATTTAATTGCTTCTTTAACACATTCTCTTTCTGTTTTACAAGTAGACATAAAATTTTTATATCCCTCACAAAATTTAAATATCTCTTTAACTTGTTTATCATTATATTTATTCCATGCATTTTTATTCAAATCTTTTTTTTCATTCTTCATAAGTCATTCCTCCTCGTAATTTTATGAAAATATTTATACATTATTCAGGTCATTCATTCTATTTTCTATTACATCAACTGGTGTAATTTTAGACATTAGGGCATATCTATAATTAACTGCTGCTGCCTCTATAATAACTGCAATATTCCTACCTGGTCTGATTGGAACTGTTAACTTTTTCACGTCTATTCCTAGTATATTCATATATTCATTATCAATTCCTAGTCTATCATAATCGTTATCATCTTTCCAATGTTCAAAGTGCATAACTAATCTTATTTCTTTTTCTTGAACAACTGAACTTAATCCATATAATGTGGTAACATCAATAATACCAATACCTCTAACCTCTAACATACCTATAGTTATTTTAGGAGATGTTCCTATTAATTGTCCATCTATTTCTTTTATGTCAACAGCATCATCAGTAACAAGTCTATGTCCTCTTTTTATTAACTCTAATGCCGTTTCACTTTTTCCTATTCCACTTTCTCCAGTAATTAATATACCTATCCCAGAAACATCTACCAAAACACCATGTAATCTTGTCTCTGGTGCAAGTTTATCTGCCAAATATATGGTAGTTTTGCTTATAAGCTGCGTAGTTACTAGATTACTTCTAAGAAACCATATGTTATGATTTTTTGCTTCCTTTGCAAATTCCGGATGTGGTTCTAACCCTCTAGTTATAATTAAACAATTTATATCAAAACTAAAATATTTTTTCACTCTTTTCTTTCTAAGTTCTATTTGCATGTAATCTAAGAAACTCCACTCTGCTTTTCCAATAACTTGGATTCTCTCAGGAGCAAAATAATTATAAAAACCTGATAATTGTAGTCCTGGTCTATTTATATCATTTATTGAAATTTCTACATCTTCTTTACCTTCTACCAATACTTCTAAATTTAAATCATCTATTAGTTTTTTAACTAAAACTCCCAATCTTCATCACCCTTTTTTTCTATTTATTAGCTTTTATTCCATCAAGTTGTGATTTGAAATTTCTTTTAACATTATCTATGTATCTTTGTCTAAGTTTCCCTTGTAACTCTTTTTCTTCTTTTGTTAGTTCTCTTTCTTGACTAGTTTTGTATAATAAATTAATTTTTTCTACAACATCCTCTATTTTTATCTTTTGAACATCCATTATATTTCCATCCTTTCCATTCTATATATCAATAATTTTACCATTTAACATAATATAATCAATATGAAAATTTTCGACACAAATTGTTTTTTTATAAACTCATGTCGAACGCTTTTTTTGTAAAATATATACAATTGTATTTTTATGTTGCACGTAATAAATAGAAAAATATACTTTAACCTACTTTGTTCCAATTTAATACAATTGAAGCCTGAAATTTAGATTTAATCAAGCTTTCAGGCTTCAAAAATTCTATACTGTTCTTATGCGTAAAAAAACACCTCATTACTGAGGTGTTGAATTCAATCATAGTTCCCAACATGCCGTTCACCTATATATTCAATACCTGCGGCTCGCAGGTGGGTTATACGCAATTCACTTCTGTCATCTTCTGTCACAATAAGTGATTAAATGAAGCCCGACATTTATGAATGTATTGCAAATCCCGATAATGTCATGTAGGTTGAATATTATAAGCATTCTCGTACATCTCAGGAAAACTATAATCTAATTATATCATAACTTTTTATATTTTCAAGAATATTTTAATAATAGATTTTTACTCATAGTAATCGTTTAAAATATCTTCCATTTCTATATCAGTTAATTCATCCGAAAATGATGCGATAAACTTAAAATAACTAGAATCTCCATTCTCTATTCCAAGTTCTTTATACTTAGCTTCTATTTCAAACTCCTCCACTATATCTTCCATTATTGATTCAATATTGTCCACTGCAATATCTCTTAAATATGGGATATAATATTCATTATACCATTCATCACTTTCTGGTTCAAAATCACTTTCTTCAGTTGAATAAGTTTTTGCTGCATTTAACTCTTCTTTATCAAAGTCATAATAAAATCTCACTATTGTATAATTACTTTTTCGCTTTATTTCTTCTATGTCTGCTAAGTCATTATCTTCTAAATAGTTTAATATTTCTGAACTCTTCATTAATTTCACCTCTCTACTTAGTACAATAATTTTTTATATTCTTTTTTTATTTCTTCAAATTCTTGATTATCTTCTACAAGATTTAGCTCTTCATTACCATTTTCATCTATATCTACTCTAAACGCAAACATATCTTCACTTTCTTCATCTACTGGTGATAATAATAGATATCCTTGTTCTTCTAAATAAATCTTTGCTATTGCCTCAAAATCAACTTTATTTCCATCTTCATCTTTAAATGACATTATTTCTTTTTCTTCCAAATCGTTCACCTCATTTTTTATTAACTTAAAGTTTATTTTACTTATAGATTCCTAAATTAATTAAAGCTAAATTAATTATACTTCCATAACTCAAATTTTAAATTATCTAACTTTATTATATGATATTTGATATTTTTGTCTATATTTTTTTAATATTTTTTCAACAATTTATAATTATTTTTTTAACTTTGAATTAACAATTTACAATTCACAGTACACAATTATTGAATTTTCTCTTCGAGCCTGTTCCTTAATTGCCCACTGGGTACCCTAAAGGGCATGAATTGCACATTCATTAAATTATAAATAGTGTATTATATCTATATTCTAACCGCCGAAAATCCTATATTTTCCCAAACATAAAAAAGCTCACTGCATTTTTAATATATTGCATTGAGCTTTCTCATTAAAAAATCATAATTAAATTAAGTTTTTGTATTTTTATAACTATATTGCTTGCTGAGTTTTAAAATCTCCAAAAACATTATAAATATTTTTCTTTCTTGACCTTGCTACTGCTTTCACTATTGAATATGCTATTACACTATCAGCACAATGATGTAATATTGTTCCAATAGCTGTTACTATTAATAACTGATAAACATTAAATCCTATAAAAGGTATTACAACTAACATTTCTAATAATCCATGGATAGGTGCTGTGATAGCTGCTGCTTTAATATAACTCTTATTTTTCATAATTATTCTTGCTCCAATATATCCTACAACAATATGTGTAGCTGCTCTTGCTACTACTGGTGCTGGTGTTCCTGATATAATAAAACCAATTGTAGAACCAATTCCAACTACAATTGCCACAGCTGGTGATATTAACATAGCTAACATCATTGGCACATGTGCAGCCAAAGTTGCTGTAAATGGTGGAATAATAATCTTTAAAAATCCAAATTGAATAGGAATTATAATTGCGAGTGCAGTAAGTAATCCTGCATATACCATCTGTCTAATTTTATTGTTCATTTATTTCATTGCCTCCTTATTCATTAGCTGTATATACATCAGTATATATTATGTGTACTTATAAGTAAATATTTTAATAAAATTTGTATACTATTTATGTATCATAATTAAAAATAAATATACTTGGTACTGGTTCTGCTATGGTTACAAAGTGTTACAATACATGTTTCACTTTATCAAAATATAAAAAAATACAGGTATTTCACAAGAGGCCACTGAAAAAGTGCCCTCACTCTATTTTAAGAATTAAAAAGTATAATTCCAATACGTTTAGTATTGGGAATATGCTTTTTTTGTTATATAATTTATTTATTAAGACTAAGCAAGGTGGTAAATAAATGTTAAAG
>NZ_JAJFUC010000093.1 GCF_021372645.1 Clostridium sp.
TCTTCTACAATCAGGACATCTTACTGGTTCGTTTTCAAATCCTTTTTCTTTGTAGAATTCTTGTTCTCCAGTTGTGAATACAAATTCATTTCCGCAATCTTTACATACTAAAGTTTTATCTTCCATTATTAAATTCCTCCTCTTATTTAAAGATTAATTTCGATCCATATAATTCTCTAAAAGGAGAAATGTACTTATCTATTAAAAACCTTCTTTATTACAATGTTTATTATAACACATTCAAAATAAATTGCAAGTGTTTTATTTAAAATTTGTAAACTTTCCTATAGGGAAAATTATATTAACTTTAGTTCCTTCTCCATTTATAGAATTTAATGATATTCCAAGTCCTAATTTTTCACAAAGTTTTTTACAAAGATAAAGTCCTATGCCTGTAGATTTTCCATACTTCCTTCCATTTTTCCCTGTGAAGCCTTTATCAAAAACTCTACTTACATCATTTTTTGAAATGCCTATTCCATTGTCTTCAATAGTCAATATTATGTTATCCTCACCTTGAGTTGTATAAGCTTTTAAAACTCCACCATTATCCTTACTATATTTTATGGAATTAATAATAATTTGATTTACAATAAACTTTACCCATTTAAGATCTGTTATTGCTTTGCCTGAAACATCATTAATATCAACTGAAATTTTTTTATTTATAAAATCACGTCTATTAGTTCTAATGGCTTCCTTAATTGCTTCTTTTACATCAAATTCTTTTACTATATAATCATTGCTAACATCCGTACTTCTAGAATAATACAGAGCTTGATTTATGTATTCGTCAATTTTTCTAAGCTCATCTCCTAAAGCATTTTTCTCTTTGCTCCCACTATTTTCTACAATTAACTTTGAAGATGCTATTGGAGTCTTTATTTCATGAACCCATGTTTCAATATATTCTCTATACTCTTTTTGAAGATTTTTGTAAAAATTAACATGCTCATGCATATTTCTATTACATTCACTTAATACTTCATAAATAATTTTTCCTTCATAATAATTAGGGGATTTTATAACTTCAGGCAATAAATACTTTTTGTCTAATTTATCAATGATTCCAGTAATATCACCATAAAACTTTTTCTTTGTAATAAAATCTACTATTATATAAATGATCAAAGGAGAAAACCAAACAAGAAAAATCATAAACATTATTATAGCTGGCATTTTAGCTATACTCATTAAAACTAGAACTAATAAATATATTATTAAATTAATTATTATGTATGGTGATTTTGAAAGAAAATATTCTTTTATATTCATAATAGTATATACCCTAGTCCCCTCTTTGTTTCAATGCCCTCTTCAAATCCTATTTCATGAAGTTTCTTTCGTAGCCTAGTCACATTCACTGACAAAGTATTATCATCAACGTAAAGATCTGAATTCCACAAATAGTCCATTAAATCTTCTCTACTTACTATGCGCCCTTTATTTTTCATAAGGCAAAGTAATATCTTGAGTTCATTTTTAGTAACATCAATTTTATTTTCATTAAAAATTACAGTTCCATTAGTGATATTAAGTTTTAGCCCTTTATGTTCAACTATTTCGTAAGCTGAATTATTGCCAGAAGTTCTCCTAAGTACAGCAGTTATCCTTGCAAGAAGTATTTGAGTATTATAAGGTTTTGTTATAAAATCATCTGCTCCAAGATTCATACTCATAATTTCATCCATTTCACTATCCCTGCTTGTCACAATTATTATAGGTATGTCCTTCTCTTTTCTAATTTCCCTGCATATATAATATCCATCATAATAAGGAAGATTTATATCTAGCAAAATCAAATCCGGTTCATCCTTTAAAGCTATTTTTACTATATTTTCAAAATCATTTGGTGCATAAGCTTCATATCCATAACGCATTAAAAATTCAGTAAGCTCTTTTTTTATATTTTCATTATCTTCTATTAACATGATTTTAGGCATACAACTCCTCCTTTAAAATTATAATTATGAAAGCAGTCCTATTCAGATTTCCTTTGCATTTCCTAAATACAATTGTAACAATTTGCTTATATCTTTTATTAAATCATTTCTTTCAATAATATCAGAATAACTATTTACTACCAACTTTACAAGATCTGGTGAAAACTCATTATATACCTATCAAAGTATATCAAAAGATTACATCAGATTTTCCTAATAGTGTTATTATATCAAATACTACTTCTGAAAAATACAAAAAGGACTGTCTCCACTTTATTTTGAGACAGTCCTTTCTGTAAAATAACTTTTTAATTTTAATATGCAGTTTTAATAGTTCTAACACTACATGATATTGCAAAATTTATTATAAAGTATGTTGCAGCTAAAGTTCCAAATAATAAGAATACTTGCGATGAACTTGCGAAACTTCCCATAAGTATCATCCCTTTACCTGTAAATTCTTCTATTCCAACTGCCCACAAAAATGATGTATCTTTTATTACTGTAACTGATTGAGATAAAAATGTTGGAATGCAGCTTCTAAAACTCTGTGGTAATATTACATATTTTAAAGTTTGAAATTTTGAAAATCCTTGAGAATAAGCCGCTTCATATTGTCCCTTGCTAACTGAATTCATTCCTCCTCTAAATATTTCTGCCATTATAGCTGAAGTAAATAAAGTGAATGATAGAATTCCTGAATACATAGGTGGTATCGGAGCAAGAAATCTAATAGATAGTATCCATAATAATAATGGTGTATTTCTAAAAACTTCTATATATATAGTTGCTATCTTTCCTAAAATACCACTCGAAAAATTTCTTAATACAGCAAGAATTGTTCCAAAAAACATACTTAATACAATTGATACAAGTGCTATAATTAAAGTCAATTTTATTCCATTTAATAGAAATATTATGTTAGTCTGATTGAATACTTGTGACACTTTTATAGCCCCCCTTCACTTGCAACTGATAAGCCTTCCATAGAAGTCTCAGAAACAGTTGTTTTTCCCTTCTTTTCTTTTAATTCAAGTTTTCTTGCAAATCTTGCGAGTGGATAGCACATTATAAAATAAAGCATACCAGATACAACATATGCAGGACCATAGTACATATTTGAACTTGACCATGAGTCTGTTGTATACATTAAATCTCCACCTGCAATCATTGCGAGTACTGACGTATTTTTTATTAAGTTTACTAATTGATTTGTAAGTGGTGGTATTATTATCTTTATTGTTTGCGGTAATATTATATACCTCATAGTTTGAGTATGAGAGAATCCTTGAGACTTAGCCGCCTCAAATTGTCCCTTTGGTGTAGATATTATACCAGTTCTTACAACCTCTGCTATATATGCGCCATGATAAAATCCAACTCCCAATACCCCTATTGCAAATACTGGTAATACCACCTTTATATATGGAAGCCCATTAAATAAGAAGAAGATCTGAATTACAAGAGGTGTATTTTGAATTATTTCTACATATATTCTACTTATAATTTCTAAAAATTTTAATTTACTTGTAGAAAGTACCCCAAAGATAACCCCCAGTATTAATGCAAGTGCAAGTCCTAAAACTGCAACTTCAAGTGTTGTTAAAAATCCCTCAAAGAATACGTTATAATCTCTAAAAACTGCTTCCCATTTAAACCATGCAAATGGACTATTCATTATTTAATATCCCACTTTGCAATTAACTTATCCATTTCACCTGAAGTTTTCATTTCATTTACAACTTCATTTATTACTTTAGCAAGTTCAGTATTATCTTTTTTACTTACAATACCATATTCTTGAGGGTTATATCTATCATTTAATATTACTGTAGAATCATCGACATATCCATTTAAAATAGATGCATCAACTGAAAAACAATCAACTCTACCCGAATCTAATGCTGCCTTAAGTTCAGAATAACTACTAAGTTCAGAGAATTTAAGTTTAATTCCTTGCTTAGCTGCTTCTTGTTCTAATGCCGCTTTAGTTGTAGAACTTTGAGCTACTCCAATTGTCTTTCCATCTAACTCTTTAAGTGATGATACACCAAGACTTTTTTTAACAAGTAATCCAACCCCATCTTTTAAATATGAGTCAGAAAAATTATAACTCTTCTTTCTCTCGTCAGTTATTGTAAATGTACAAGCATCCATATCTACTTCTCCATTATCAAGAAGTGGGCCTCTTGTCTTTGCTGTAACACCTTGAAATTCAACTTTATTTTCATCGCCTAAAATCTTCTTTGCTACTTGCTTAGATAAATCAATTTCAAATCCTTCTATTTGACCTGTTTGAGGGTTTTTATATCCGAATTTAGGAACATCAACTTTTACCCCAACTTTTAATACTCCTCTATCTTTTATTGCTTGTATTTCTTTTGCTTCAGAACTATTATTATTTGTTGATGATGAACCACAACCTGTCATCATAATACATAATCCTAATCCTAATCCTAATAATACTTTTTTCAATTTCATATGTTTATCTCCCTATATTTTCATTTTTTACTATGTATTCTTTTAAGCTTAAAGAGTTTTCACATTAAATTACACTGTGCAAATTCTTATCTTATAACTTTATTTAAGAAGCTTTTAGTTCTTTCATTTTTTGGATTTGAGAAAAATTCTTTTGGATGTGCTTCTTCAATTATTTGACCACCATCCATAAATACAATTCTATCTGCTACTTGTTTTGCAAATCCCATTTCATGAGTCACAACAACCATTGTGATGTTTTCCTTAGATAATCCAACTAATACATCTAATACTTCTTGAATCATTTCAGGATCTAATGCAGATGTTGGTTCATCAAACAACATTATCTTAGGATGCATATTAAGTGCTCTTGCTATTGCAACTCTCTGTTGTTGTCCTCCTGATAGTTGACTTGGATAAACATTTGCCTTTTCTAAAAGACCTACCTTTTCTAAATATTTTAATCCAGACTCTTCTGAATCTTTCTTGCTTACATTTTGAAGTTTTATTGGTGCTAATGTAAGATTTTCTAACACTGTCATATGTGGATATAAATTAAATTGTTGAAAAACCATTGCGGTAGATTGACGAACTTTCGCTAAATCCTTTTTGAAATTCAAATCATATCCATCTACAATTACTTTTCCTGAAGTTGGCTCTTCTAAATAATTCATGCATCTAATAAGAGTTGATTTTCCAGATCCACTAGGACCTATTACAACTAATTTTTCTCCCTCCTTGACTGTTAAGTTAACATTTTTTAAAACATGTATATCTCCAAAATTTTTAACTATATTTTCTAACTTAATCATTTATGTCCCCCATTTAACTTTTTGAGTTCTCACGGAAATTCGTCAGCGCCTGTGATTACTCTCTTCTATCTACAAAACTTTTTCTAAAGGCATTGTAAAGCTTAAAGCAATATTTTGAATAAAGTAGCATTTCCTTGTATCTTTATAATATCATATGCGAGTAAATTTACACAAGGTTTATTTTCTTTTCTTGCAATAAAATAACCATATTCTTTCAAGTAATTCTAAAATTTAACTAATTCAAATGCAAATCCTCTCAATTATTGCAAGTTTTTTTTATAATATTGCAATACATTAAGATTCAATTGAGTATAAGCATTTTTAGTTATAGGAGAAAATTAAATGAATGTTAAAAATAAAAGGACTATATTATGTTTTATCGTTAGTGATTTAGCCATTCTTCCAGATAAAAATATTGTATTACAAAGACTAATTAAAAATCAAGATGATATTAGTTCTTCAATCAAACCATATTATGGAGAAGAAGCTGGAAATAAACTTTCAAAACTTTTAAGAGACCATATTTCAATTGCAGGTAAAGTTGTTGATGTGCTTTCAGATGGTATTGTCAAACAGTTTCCAGAAAAGTTCAAGTAATATCTATGTATCCTAATAAAACAGATAATAATTAGGGCTTATTAAGCAAACTCTAATTATTATCTGTTTTATAGTATCTGTCATATGATATAAAGAAAAAAGTCTATATTATGCTTAGTTCTTTAAAATATTCTACTAATCCACTATTCAAAATACAAATCTTAAAATTGCAACTGAAACTATCCCAACAACTACTGTTAATAACAAATTGTTCTTTTTAAAAGCAATTAATATTGTAGGTATTGCTGCCAATAGTTCTAAAAAATTACCTCGGATTGAAAATTTATCATTCACAGTAAAAAGTTCTACTGCTATTAAGGCAGCTAATATTGATATAGGTATGTATGTTAGAAATTCTTCAACATTTTTATTTAACTTTATTTTTGATAATATAGTTATTGGCAATACTCTTGGAAGTACAGTTACAATGCACCCTCCTATAATAACACTCCACACATAAAAGTTCATTCCTTAATCACCACCCCAATTAATGCTCCAATAACTGCTGCTATAATAACACCAGCACTAGTTGATGCTATTTGTGTACTTATTATTAAAACTATTATAGTTGTAATAATTATTATAATCGCTTTATTTAATTTTACATTGTCCCTTACTGCTGAAATTAATAATCCTATAAACATGGCAATTAAAGCAAAGTCTAATCCAAAAACCTTGTAGTCTGGTATAATACTTCCAAGAAGGACGCCAATCCCTGTAGCTATAATCCAGTTTATATATGCAATAATATTTAAACCCATCATCCAGAAATAATTAATATTCTTTTTATTAAATCCTTCTGCTGATGCGACTAAAAAAGTTTCATCTGTCAACAGTGCTCCTATAGAGATATTTTTTAAAAGTGAATTTTTCTTAAAATATGGTGCTAATGATGCACTCATAAATAAGTGCCTAAAATTAACGAAGAAAATTGATAATACTATACTTGCTGTAGATGCATTTGATAATATCATACTCGAAGCAATAAACTGAGCTGATCCAGCGTAAATAAAAATACTCATTCCTATTGCTTCAAAAAATGTAAGACCACATGATTTAGATAGAATTCCACAGGCAAATCCTATGCTTAAATATCCAAATATAGTTGGTATACAATCTTTTACTCCTTGAATAAAATAATATGTATTAGTTTTATTTTTTATATTTATAGAATTATTGCATGCCTCCTTAATTTCCACATACTTATCCCCCTTTGGTATTTAATTTTTTTAAATAAGAAAAAAAGAACTTTCTTATTTAATATATTGTTTTTATCCTTGTTTTTTCTTAAATTATACTTAGCTATTTATAAGAATACATCCCGTAATTTTTTCAAATTCATCTTTAATATTTTAAAATCTTTCTTCTCCATTTGCAATGTTTAAGGAAACTGTCATATTGCTTGGGTTATATGACCTAGCTTTTCTTCAAGCTTTTGGCCAATTTTAGGCGATATAAAGACAAGCTCAATATATCTTTTATTGCCGTTAGTCTTGATACTTTTTTATAAGGTTTATGTTCCTCATTTTCAAAGGCTTTATCAATTAAATTTAAGGCTACATTCTGCTCTACAGCTATAGCGTCCTCTACTTCAAAATATAACTTATCTCATACTAATCTTTTTGTACTCAAAGTCCTTGAACTTTTCTTCTATAATACTAGAAAGTTCTTGTAATGTAAGCTCTTTAGGCTTTAAATCCTCGATTATATCATCTTCTCTTCTTGCTTTAAACAAAAATAACCTTTTTAAATCGCTTTCAAAATATACACTCCTTACAATAACTTGCTTAAATTCACTTATACCTTGATTATCATTATTTTCATGAACCTCAGAAACTTTATTATGAGTACCATTTTCTACTTCTAAATTTTCTTCCCCAAAAAAATTCTTTTCACCACTCCATATATATGATAATTCTTCAATAGTCAAAAGCTTATTATTGTAATTTTCATAAATAAATTTCCACAATTCACTTATATTTTCTTCACTTAGTTTATCTTTTCTACTTAAAATCTGTGGAAAATTCTTATTTAATTGCTTTCTGGGATTTCTAATGTTTATATTTATTTCCTCACCACAAGCGGGTGTAAATGTTTTTCCTATAAATTCATTGGACACTTCTTTACCTAAGCTTCTTATAACGTCTTCATTTCCATGAACCAAGATAATATTTCTTGCAGATATTCTTTCTAATACCGTTACCAAAATTCTATAAAACTTTACAAAAAGAATATAAAAGTCTATAATTTTGTTTCTTTCCTACTTCATAGTGTCCAGTTTTGCCAAGGCTACTCCTGTTTGCTATAACACTCAATAGGCTTTGCTACTTAAAAAG
>NZ_JAJFUC010000096.1 GCF_021372645.1 Clostridium sp.
CTTCTATGCGCTCCGCCCATACTTTGGCTAAATTATTTTTTCTTGACATAAATAAATACCCTCCACTATTTAATTTCTATAGTGATAGGGTATCATGTGTCTTAGAATAATTATAGACGTCATATGCTGAAGCGCTTACATTCGAACCAAGGTGAATCAATAGTTTGAAACATTTTATTAAATTCACCAAAAAAGTGTATAAAAAAAGAGGTACTTGTGAAAATTATATAAAGGAAGCAAAGTATGACATGAACATAGGAACAATGCTATTGAAATCTTTTTGGGCTAATGAAGCTATCTTTCAAATACAAATGTTTGTATACAGTCTTTTTCTGATGTTTAAGCAGGAATATCTTTTAGAAAATCAATATTGGCAGCAAATAAAAACTTTTAGACTTAAATATATATTTGTAGCAGCTAAAATTGTAAAAACAGGCAGACAAACAATAATGAAAATTTCAAAAGAATATAGATATAAAGAAGTTTTTCGAGAAAAAGTAGCTTAGAAATATGAAGTTCTTAATATTAAGCTAAAAATAATGCAAAAAAATAACAATCCACAAACAAGGGGTAAGTTTACCCTTTTTTAAGTATAATTTGTGCATTAATATCTTGGATTATACTTAGTTAAGTCATCTTTTGATCCCAATGGCACAAATCAACTTGTTTTATAGTTAAAATTAGTAAAACTAAATTACAAGGTAGGTTAGACTAAATTATTCAAACTAGAATTAACAAACAACAAGAATTAGAAACATCTAAATTAGAAGCAGAAAAAGCCAAGATTGATGCAGAAGCTAAGATTACCCAAGCAGAAGGTCAAGCTAAGGCAAATGAAGCATTATCTAAATCAATAGACCAAAGTATTTTACAATCTAAATTCATAGATAAATGGGATGGAAAAACTCCTATAGTAATGGGTAGTGGTGGGAATATAATGGATATATCATCTTTAATGAGAGAAGACAAATAAATAGGCATTTAGGATTTTAAGCAATTAGTACAAAGTGTACAAGCTGAATCAATAAAAACAAAAAAATACCTTAAATAAAAAAGAATGGTTTATTAAATCTTTTTACTTTGTATTAATACATCCAAACTCCGTTATTGTTAACATTTATAGAAAAAGTAAATATGCCTTAAGTTATTGTATGAAGTTAGCTTATAATATATAATTTATAGTAGATTTATGTAATTTAAAGGTGTAAATAAAGGTTGTGTTTATATGGAATTAAAAAAGTTTAATCAAAAAGATATAATTTTTGCCTTAGATATAGGGACAAGATCTATTATAGGAACAGTAGGTATAATAAAGGATAAGAAGTTCCACGTAGTATGTGAGAAATATTTAGAACATGAAGAAAGAGCTATGGTAGATGGTCAAATACATGATATTACTTTAGTTGCGTCAGTTGTTCAAAAGGTTAAAGCTTATCTTGAAGAAGAACTTCAAATACATTTAAATGAAGTATCTATTGCAGCTGCAGGTAGATTTTTAAGAACAGTTAATGTAAGAGCAGATATTGAACTTAATGAAGATGAAGAAGTGGATAAAGAAATTGTAAGAAGTCTTGAATTAAGTGCTGTAAAAAAAGCAGGGGAAGAAATAACTACTACAACTGAAGGTAAATTATATTGCGTTGGGTATTCAGTAAAAAACTTTTATTTAAATAGTTTTTTACTATCGAATTTAATAGGCCATAAGGGTCAAAATATTGGAGCAGAAGTTATTGCAACATTTTTGCCAAGATCTGTAATTGATTCTCTTTATTCAGTAATGAATAAGGTTAATTTAAAAGTTGTAAATTTAACATTAGAACCAATAGCAGCCATAGAAGCTGCAATACCAAAGAACTTAAGACTTTTAAATATTGCATTAGTAGACATAGGGGCGGGTACATCAGACATAGCGATAAGTTCTAAAGAAAGTATTTCAGCTTATGGGATGGTTCCAATGGCAGGCGATGAAATTACAGAGACTATTGTCCAAGAATACTTAGTTGATTTTAATACTGCGGAAAATATAAAAAGATCAATAGGTAAAGAAAAGGAAGTAACCTATATTGATGTTTTGGGAATGGAAAACACAATATTATCAGAAAATGTGTTTAAATTAGTTAGTGCTATTGTTAATAAAACAGCAGAAGAAATTTCTAAAAAGATTTTAGAGTTAAATGGTGATAAAGCTCCTAGTGCTGTATTTTTAGTAGGCGGTGGAGCACATACACCAGGTATTTTAGAAGCAATTGCGGATAAATTAAAATTGCAACCTCAAAGGATTGCAATTAAAGATAGACAGGCGGTTATAGAATGTATTTCAAACAATGATTTAGGTTCAGCAGGAGTAACTGTTCTTGGAATAGCTTTAACTGCAATACGAAGCTTAGGTAATGATTTTATTGATGTTATTTTAAACAATGATCCAATTAGTTTATTTAATTCTCATAAACATAATATAACAGATGTATTACTCCAAGCTGGAATAAATCCATCACTACTTATAAGCAAAAATGGGAAAAGTGTTAGGTTTAATTATAATGGATGCAAAAGAATTGTTTTTGGTGAATATGGAATTAATGCGAAAATTACAATTAATGAACAAGAAGCCACTCTTGAAACAGAAGTTAAAGCAAATGATAATATAATATTAGAATATGCGCAAAATGGAAAAGATGCAGAGCCAAAATTATCACAACATATTAGAAATATAAATTCAATTTCTATTTATTTAGATGAACAAATTATAAATATTGATCCAGTAATACTTGTTAATGAAAAAAGAGAAGATTTAGATTATATAATAAAAAATGGTGATGAAATAAATGTATTTTTACCTTGCAACGTGTGTGATTTTAAGAAATATGTTTTAAAAGAAGATGTGAATTTGTTAAAGAACGAAATTGCATTAGAAGATACTTATGAAATTTCAGAGGGAGACTATATTTTAAAAAAAATTAAAGATCCTAAAGAAGTTGAAGTTGTAGAAGAAAATAAGTTTTTAGAAAAGCAAATAGAAGCAATAGGAAAAGATAATAATGATGAAAGTATAGAAATTAATAATATAAATAATCCAGATAAAATTCAAATTTCAATTCAAGATGAGATAGCAGTTGCTAAAGAAGAGTTTCCTAGTATAACAGTAAATGTAAATAGAGAAAATAAAACATTAAAAGGGAAATCACAATACATAATTGTAGATATATTTGATTATATAGATTTTGATTTAACAATACCAAAGGGAATAATTAATTTAAATTTAAATGGCGAAAAATCATCATATACAGCAAAAATAAAGGACGGAGACATAATAGAAGTTTTTTGGAGTGTTATTTAAGTTATTGTATGAAATGTTTTTAAAAAAATAAAATAAACTAAATTATGGAGGAAACAAGAAAATGATAGATTTAAAAAAAGAAGCTGAGCGTATAAAAGATGAACTTATAGAAATAAGAAGAGATTTACATGAACATCCTGAACTTGGATTTGAAGAAGTTAGAACATCTAAGACGATTAAAGATTTCTTGAAAACTAATGGAATTCCTTATATTGAAGTAGCAAAAACAGGAGTATGTGGAATTATAAAAGGGACAAAAGAAGGGAATAATAAAACTATAGCTTTAAGAGGAGATATAGATGCACTTCCTATTAAAGATATGAAAAATTGCGAATTTAAATCTAAGATTGATGGTAAGATGCATGCTTGTGGGCATGATGCTCATACAACAATACTTATGGGTGTTGGAAAATTATTAAATAAGCATAAAGATAAATTTTCTGGAACTGTAAAGTTATTATTTGAACCAGCAGAGGAAACTACAGGTGGAGCTCCCCACATGATAATAGAAGGGGTATTAGAAAATCCTAGTGTTGATTGTATTCTTGGGCTTCATGTGGATGAGGAAACAGAATGTGGCACTATAAAAATAAAAAAGGGTGTGGTTAATGCTGCATCAAATCCATTCAGCATAAAAATAACAGGTCAAGGAGGTCATGGAGCATCACCTCATACTACTGTTGACCCTATAGTTATTGCAAGTCATATTGTAATAGCACTACAAACAATAGTAAGCAGAGAAATAGCACCTGTAAATCCAATTGTTATAACTGTTGGAACTTTACATGCAGGTACAGCTCAAAATATTATTCCAGGAGAAGCTACTTTAAGTGGGATGATTAGAACAATGACTAAGGAAGATAGAACATTTGCCATAAAAAGGTTAAATGAAATTGTAGATGGAATTGCAACTATGTCAAGAGCAAAGGCAGAAATAAAAGTAGATGAAAGTTATCCTTGTCTTTATAATAATGATGAATTTGTAGAGTTAATTAGCGATAGTGCAAGTGAAGTTTTAGGTAAAGATAATGTTTTAGAACAAAGAGCACCTAAAATGGGAGTTGAAAGTTTTGCATACTTTGCAAATGAAAGACCATCAGCATTTTACTTTTTAGGATCAGGCAACAAGGAAAAGAAAACTACAGAACCTGCTCATAGCAATTTATTTAATATAGATGAAGATTGTCTTCAACTTGGAGTTTCTATTCAAGCTTTAGCAGCATTCAACTATTTAACAAAGTAGATTTAATTGACAATGTACAATTTACAAGGTACAATGCACAATGAATGAACAAGTTAACAGAGAAAGTTCGAGTCACCAAATATAAAATGCTCACAGAGAAAGTTTTGCTAGCCAAATACAAGATTTGGAGCATCACTTTTGGATTCTCACTTTTCTTTGAAAGGACTTAAAACAATTAAAAAATAAAAAATGCTTGGCATTTATATATATAAATGAGTCAATTTCCAAAGGGAATTGTACCATAATTATGCACTGCCTACAGGGTACCCTAAAGGGTATGAATTGTGCATTGTACATTGAAAAATTAGGAGTGATTATATTTGAAAATAGAAATAGGTCCAAATGAAGCAGGTCAAAGATTAGATAAATTTTTAAGAAAATTGTTAAAGGATGTACCTTTAAGTGCAATTTTTAAAGCTTTAAGAAAAAAAGATATAAGGGTAAATGGCGCAAAGCAAAATGAAAAGTACTTCTTAGAACAAGGAGACGTAGTGGAAATAAAATACATACAAAGTAAGAAAGAAGATAAAACAGAAAAGTTTATTAAGGTTGATCCAAAAGGAATTAAAATTGTATATGAAGATGAAAATATGTTAATACTTGAGAAATGGGTAAATGTATTAGTTCATTCAGATAGTAATACTAGTAAAGAACCAACACTTACAGATTATGTTCTTTCATATTTGAATGATAAAGGAGATTATGTGCCAGAAAATGAATTAACATTCACTCCGGCAGCATGTAATAGGTTAGATAGAAATACATCAGGTTTAATTATTTTTGGAAAGAGTTTCGATGGGTTAAAGTGCATAAATGAAGCTATTAGAGAAGATGAAATAAGAAAACATTATTATACTTTAACAAAAGGTAAAATAAGAGATGGGCTTTATGAAGCATATATAGTAAAAAATCTTGAAACTAATATATCAACAATACATGATACAGAAGTAAAGAATTCTAAAAAAATAGCAATGGAAATAAGTACAGTAGAAACTAATGGTGCATATTCATTTATAGATATTAATTTAATCACAGGAAGAAGTCATCAAATAAGAGCCCATTTAGCCCATTTAGGAAATCCTATAATTGGAGACAATAAATATGGAGATAAGAAATTAAATTCATTTTTTGAAAATAAGTATGGTTTGAATTATCAATATTTATATGCATATAAATTAATTTTTAGAAATGTTAATGGCAAGCTAGATTATTTAAAGAATAAGACCATAGCAGTAGCATTACCTCCAATATTAAAAAAAATAAAACAAGATGTGTTTAAATTTTCAATTAGATAGGAGGTAATTATGGAAGAGCAATCAGCCAAAAGTAGCAGTAATAGAGGCTTTTTAATTCTTTCAATAGCAGGTCTTTTAACTAAAGTAATATCAGTATTTTACATACCTCTACTACAAAGAATAATAGGTCTTGATGGATATGGAATATATCAAAATTGTTATGAGGTATTTTTATTTGTATATGCAGTTACAAATTTAGGAACTCAACCAGCTATTGCAAAAGTAGTTGCTGAACTTACAGCGCTAGGAAAACCCAATGATGCTGTAAGGGTTCTTAAAATATCAAGAACTATTTTAGCTTTAGTGGGAGCAATATTAACTATATTTTTGATGCTATTTGCATTTCCAATTGGAAACATGATTGGTAATCCAGCAGCCTCTTATGGAATTTTAATGCTAGCACCAAGTATATTTGTTACATCAATTTTATCATCGTATAGAGGATATTTTCAAGGTAGGAGTAGCATGACTGCTATAGCAGTATCTCAAGTACTAGAACAAGTTATAAATATTATAATTAGTTTAACTTGTGCATTCTTTTTAATGAAAATAAGTGTTGCATATGGTAGTGCTGGAGGTACTATGGGTACTTCAATAGGTGCTTTTGTTGCGTGTCTTTACATGGTTTATGTTTATGGAAAGAAACAATTTGAAGAAGATTCGATTGAAGTTCAAGGGAATAATAAAAGAGTAAGAACTAAGCATATAATTAAAAAATTAATAAAATATGGGTTACCAATCACTTTAAGTGCAGGTCTTCAAAATTTCGGTAGTCTTGTTGATATGGTAAATGTAAATGCTAGACTAGCATTTGCAGGATTTAGTTTGCAACAGTCTCAAGTACTTTATGGGGTTCTTGGAAGATATAAGACTTTGTTATCTGTTCCACTTATAATTGTGACAGCACTTGGGACAACCGTATTACCAGCAGTGGCAGCAGCTATGGCATTAAAGAATAAAAAAGAAGTAAGAAGAAAAACAACTTTTGCCTTTAGAATTACTTTTATAATAACAATACCAGCAACAATAGGCCTTTCAGTACTCGGAAGAGAAGTTTTTGAATTGTTATATGGAACTGATCAAGGATTTGAATTAATGGTAATGGGTTCGGTAGTACTAATTCTTATGGCAGTTGTACAAATACAGACTGTAATACTCCAAAGTATGAATAAGCTTTATTTTGTTCTTGGAACTTTTAGCATAGGTATAGTTGCTAAGATAATTGCTAACTATATATTAGTAGGTATGCCAGATATAAATATTTTGGGAGTAGTAGTAGGAAATTTTTTGTGGTTTGCAATACCAATGTTTTTAAATCAAAGAAAATTAAAAAAGGTTCTCAGAGTAAAAATCCCAATGTTTAGAAATATAATTAAACCACTTATTTCATCAGCAATAATGGCAGGAATAATATTTATCCTAAAAGAACCTGCATCAATGTTAATAATAATAATAAATGGAGGCATTGTGTTAAAAGGAATTACAACTCTATTGATTGTTGTTATAGGCGGGTTTGTTTACTTATACTTAATGATGATTTTGGGTGGGATTAAAAAGAGTGATATGGATAGCATATCTCCTAGAATATTTAACTTACTACCTAGGTTTTTAAGGGTAAAACTTAAATAATATAAATAGAAGATATATATTTAGCCTAAGATTATAGGCTAAACATATATCTTCTATTTTTTTCTATTGTTTAGAAAGTTAAACTTCATTTTTTCCAAACTTGCCAAGGTATGTGAATATTAAAAAAACAAGTCCGATTACCATAAAGTTGTTTATAATTAGATAATTTATGAATATGTGTTTTGAAAAGATATTTACAATTAAGAAGGTTAAAAATCCAAGCAATAAATACATTATTATATTAAATATGTTTAAATTAAGTTCAATATGTTTATTGACTTCATACATATTAAGAATCAGTCCAATTGTGCAAGCTATGAATATAGTTAAACTGTAGCCAAAGATATTAATTGAAGGAATTGCAGTAAATATATATAAACATATTAATTCAATAATAGCCTCGATTAAAGAATTCCTAAGAATTATACCTTGCCTATTAAGTCCGTTTAATATTCCAAACATGGTTATTGCAGGAAATAATATTGGGGCAGTAAGTGAAGCAAATCTAATATATGAACCTAAATCATTTCTGCCATAAAACATTTGCCCTAAGGCATCGGGAATTATATTGCAAATTATTGTAGTTGCTATGCCAAGTAAAAATGCAAACTTGATAACTTTTTTTATTCTAGTAGAAGCCTCATATTGCTTACCTAAAACTAAAGTTTGAGAAAGATCCGGAATTAGCAATGTATTAATTGTAGTAACTATAATTAAGGGGATTGTTATTATACTTAGAGCCATTCCATTATATCTTCCTATCATACTTAAAGCCTCTGTATAGCTAAAGCCAGAGACAAGTAAGCGTCTAGGGACAATAAGCGTAGAAAGGGTTCCTAGAATATTAGTTAAAAATCCATTCATACAAAGTGGTATTGATATAATAACAACATCAAAAAGAAGTTGGAATCTACTTTCGGGTTTTTCACAAGAAGTAGGCATTTTATTTATTGAATATTTATAATAAATGAAAAGGAAAAATAAACTTTGAAATTCACCTATGCATAATGCAACTGTAGCTAAGGTTACCATAATTTCAAGAGTTTGAGCTTGAGTTAAGAAAATAAGTACACTTACGGTTAAAATTCTCATAGCTTTTTCGAAAATATCAATTATAGCTGGCACTGTAATTTTAGAAGTTCCATAAAAATATCCTTTAAGTATATTTGAAATTGCAATACATACCATAGCAGGACAAATAACTCTGATAGCATTTATTGTTCGAATATCATTAACTCCATATTTACCTATTATTGGTGCAGAAAAAAATACTATAAGTCCTATTAAAAATGCCCAAGATATATTAAATAACGAAACGACTCTAATAGTTTTTACTATATTATTATTTTCACCTTTTTGTGTGTATACAGCAGTTATTTTAGAAATAGATGCAACGATTCCAGCAGTCATAAGACATATAAATAAGTTGTAAATTGGCATAACTAAATTATAAAGACCCATTCCTTCTGGACCTAAAACTTTAGAAAGATATATGTTAAATATAAAACCCAGTATACCTGTGGTTACATTAGATGCTATCAGTAAAAAAGAATTCTTGAAAAAATTGTCTTTATCCAAAGCTCATTCACTCCTTTAAATTATTATAAAGCATATTCAAAATAAGCTATAAATATGAGTTTATTTATAAATATAAACAAGAGTTTAAAAGAGAGGTCTTATTTTATTATCTTTACAATATAAATTAAATAGAGAGATTATATTTTATACATAAGATATCTTTAGTTGGCTATTTTTTCAGATGCCTAATGGATATTCAAAATAATAACAAGTCAGTATGTTAGTCTATTTTGTCTTAAGACAAGTTCAACTAAATTCATCTGGAATATAAAATTCTATCTGAAAAGTTTCACTTTGTGTCATGCTTAGTCGGCATGTTCACCTAATAGGCTGACTAGAAGGCAAACATATCTTCTTGCTTGACGTAAAATGTACATGGAATTTTTGACTTGTTATTTTTTTCATATCCTTAATTAAAACAGTAAGGGGAGAGTGAAGTGAAAAGGTTTCTAAAATTTTTAATTATTTCAATTGTAATAGTTGTTTTAGCATTTGGTGTGCTCAAATTTTCTAATCAATATAAAATGAGTGCGTTAAAAAATAATATCAGCTGGAGTGTTGCATACAAGAATTGTAAGAATTCTGTAGCTTTTGATAAAGATGAAAATAAAAATGCATATATAGCTTATGATAATTATATTAAGGTTATTAAAGGAGATGGGAGAGAAGAAACACTGCTTCAAGATAAATCATTAAAAATAGAAAATGTAATTTTTTATAAAAATAAATTATATTTTATTTCTAAGGCTAATTTGTACAAGTATGATTTAGAAAATAAAAAATTAAAATCTATTTTAGAAAATATACCTTGTGAAGGCAAATATCTAGATAGAAATTTAATTGTAAAAGATTCAAAGCTTCTTTTATCCATAGGAACTGCTACAAATTCAGGAGTAGCTTCTTATGATAATAATTATTCTTTAGATAAGATTCCTTATGATAAAAGCTCCATTGATATAACATTAAATGGATTTAATTATGGGGAAAAGAAGACAGGTGCTTTTATGCCATATGGAAATTCATCTGAAGAAGGACAAAGAATAAGAGCAGAAAACTTAGCAAATGCTTGCGTAGTTGAAATAAATTTAGATAACAATAAGACATCATTATATGCTTCAGGAATAAGAAATATTAAAGGTTGGGATTTAGATAGTGAAGGAAAATTAATTGGAATTGTTGGAGGTATGGAAAACACTAGCGAAAGACCTATAAATAGAGATTTTGATTATCTTTATAGAATAGATAAAGGAAAGTGGTATGGATGGCCAGATTTTAGTGGTGGTGACCCTATAAGTTCGCCTAGATTTAAAGGCGAGAAGATAGTATCAACTCTTATTAAGAATCTACCTAATAAAATTGTCACAGCGCCTATTTATCAATATTCAGATGTTGGGATTATAAAGTATTTAGCTATAGATAAAGAAGGAAAAATATTAGAGAAGAATACAAAAGTATATTTTGATAGTAAAGAAAATATGATAGCAGCAATAAATACAGACAATATTATATCTAATTTATTACAGTTAAAAGATGACAGCAAAATCAAAGGAATAAGGTATTCAGAAGGTGATATTTATATATTGGATAGTGGAGTAGGATGTATTTATAAATTACAATGTAATAATTCAAACTTATCATTTAATATTCCAAAGTCAATCTGTATATTTATAGGTGTATTCTTATTTATATTAACTTGTTTATTAATAGCTAAATTATATTCAAAAAAAGTGTTAAAAAAGAAATAATTAAATTGTAATGAATAAGGAGTATTCTTTATAATATATTTAAGAATAAAATTTTATATAAAAAATAACAAAACTGCTTTGTGGTGATTTAACAATCATTTTAGGCAGTTTTATTGTTTTGGAGAATAGAATAAACAAATAAGATTTATGCATTCACTCTATTGGTAAAAGATGGTAAAATATAATTATATATCGGACAAATATTAATAAGATGGAGGAAAAGCTATGGGAAAAACATTAGTAATTGATTTAGAAGGTGTTATTTTGCAAGGCGATATATTAGATGTTGGAGAAAAAAATCTTGGGATTATATATAATATATCTAAAGAAGCAGAGGATGAATTATCATTAGATTATGTGTCTAGTGATATGAAAATAGAATTAAAAGATAGAAAATATGATGCATGCACATTTTTCTTTGATTTAAATAAAATGTGGACTAACTTAGAAAAAGAAAAATTAATTAAGGAAATAAGTTCATATTTAAAAGAATATGGTGAAATATTTATTTGGGATATAAATAAGGAAAGGGGTAAGGTGTTTAATAATAAAATAAAGGTTATATTACCTAATAAAAAAGTTAAAGAATTTACATTTAAAAATTTAAATATACTTTTAAGTTCAAATATTGAAGAAATAAAAAAAATCCTTGAAAAATATTTTGAAATAGAGGAAACTAAAGCATGGGAAGATGTTTTTTTTATAAAAGGAAAAAAATTAGGTATATGAAAGAAAATAATAAGCTCAATAGATTATCATAATGACTTGCTATTTCTTGAATATGCATATTAAAGACAGAAGTTAAAGTAGAGGAGAAATTTAAACATGAAGGTGTTAATTACAGCAATTGACTCTAAATTTATTCATAGCAATTTAGCTGTTAGATATTTAAAGAGTTTTACAAAGAATCTTGATTATGAAGGCAAGATAAAAGAATTTACCATAAATGATAGGGAAGGGAGAATATTAGAAGAAATAATGAAAGAAAAGCCAGATGTTGTTGCATTTTCAACTTACATTTGGAATGTTGAACTTATTTCAAGAGTTTCTAATTTGATAAAAAAAGTAAATCCAAAGATAGAAATACTTTATGGTGGCCCAGAAGTTTCTTTTGATTCAAGAAGCTTTCTTCAAAATAATGTAGGAGAGTATGTTATTGAGGGGGAAGGAGAAAAAACTTATAGAGATTTTATCTTATATAAATTAGGGGGGATGAAATTAGAAAAAGTTAAGGGACTACATTATAAAATTGATAATGTAGTTTATTCTAATGAAAAACGTCCACTTATGTCTATGGATGAAGTAACATTTCCTTATGAAGAAGATGAAGATTTAAGCAATAAAATTGTATATTATGAAGCTTCAAGAGGGTGTCCATTCAACTGTAAGTATTGCCTTTCATCTACAAGTCATGGAGTTAGATTTTTAGATATTGATAGAGTATTAAAAGATTTAGTGTATTTCATAAATAAAAAAGTCAGATTAGTTAAATTTGTTGATCGTACATTTAACTGCAATTCTAAATTTGCTATGGCAATATGGAACTTTTTAATAAAACAAGATACAAATACTCAATTTCATTTTGAAATATCAGCAGACATATTGAAGCCTCAAGAAATAGAACTTTTATCAAAGGCTCCAAAAGGGAGATTTAGATTTGAAGTTGGAGTACAAACAACAAATGATGAGGTCCTAAGAAATATAAATAGGTTTGTTAATTTTAGTGACATAAAGGAAAAAGTTCTAGAACTAGAGTCGTTAAAAAATATAGATCAACATTTAGACTTGATAGCAGGGCTTCCAGGAGAAGATTATGACTCATTTAAAAAGTCATTTAATGAAGTTTATGAAATACATCCAGAGGAAATACAACTTGGTTTCTTAAAACTATTAAAAGGATCTTCTATAAGAGAAGATGCAGATAAATACGGAATGGAATATTCACCATATCCACCATATGAAATTTTGAAAACAGATAAACTCTCTTATGAAGAACTATTGAAGCTTAAGAAAGTAGAAGAGATGGTAGATAAATATTATAATTCTCAAAAGTTTAAACTTATAATCAAGTACTTTGAAAATAAATTTGAGAAACCTTTTGATTTTTATTATAGCTTAGGCATGTTTTTTGAAAAACAAGGATACTTTAGCAAAAATATAGGAAATGCAGAATATTACAAAGTATTTTTAGATTTTAATGAAAGTATATTAGAAGAAAATAATAAATATTTAAAAGAAATTATTAGATTTAATTACCTAATATTTAATAAGAAGCGTGGACTGCCAGAATTTTTAAGAAGTGATATGGAAAGAGAGGAAGAGAAGAGCATTAAGGAAAATTTGAAAGAACAATATTCCTTTAAAGAATATCATTTGGAGAAGTTTAAAATTGACATAGAAAAATATATTTTAAATAACGAATTAGTAGAAGAAGATTCGTATTATTTGTTTAATAATAATGAGTACATTTATTTACAGAATATATAAACCATATTGGAGTTATTTGTAGACCATGGTAAATTAGTTAAAATAGAGTTTAATTACAAGTTAATAACGTGTTATAATAAGTAATGTATTATAATTTAATGGAGAAGGAAAAAGAGTATTTTAGGATAGAGTCATATGTATTTTTATATTATTTTTATTGATTAAAAATAATGTAAATAATAAAATTTAGGTAGCGGAGAATATTATGAAACATAAAAGAAAAGTGGAAATACTTATTTATAAGAAGCGGTTAAAAAGATTTATTTTTTCTAAAAGGAAGAGAGAAAAGAAGCGTAAAAAAAATAGAAAAATACAGGGGACAGACTTATCTATTTTCTTAAATATGCACAATTTTGGGAAAAAGATAAACGTCCATAATAATAGGAGAAATAGAATAATAATTCCTAAAAATTTTTCCTTTATAGAAAATCCAGATGAAACAATAGATACCCTTAAAAAAATACATTATTTAGGTGATAGTAAAGCAGAAGAAATTTTTTTTGATCATACAAAACTGCAAAATTTGGATATATCTGCATCTACAGTTATGGATACATTAATAATGGATATAATAAAAAAGAGGGAAAAGCGAAAACAAAATATAGGTATTAGTGGTGAATATTATTCTAATGATGGCAAAATATCAGCAATATTAGAAGTAAGTGGGATCTTGAAACATTTGGGATTTAAAAACACAGAACCTAAAAATATAGAAAAACTAGAACTTATTGAATCTCAAAGTTCGGATGATGTATCAACAGAAGTTGTAGAATATATTGATAGGTGTCTAAAAAGACAAAAATTAGAGCTTACAAAAAGGGGAAGACGATATTTTTCTATTTTAGTTGGAGAAATTATAGATAATTGTGAACTACATGGTGGCGAATTTTCAAAATGGTATACATTAGGACATTACTTTAATCAAGAAGAATATGGTGAATGTCAGTTAGTAATATTTAATTATGGGAATACAATATATGAAAGTTTAAAAAGAAAAGATACAACAAAAGAAGCAAAAGAATCTTTAGAGAATATGAGCAATATACATAAATTAGATTATAAAAATCTCTTTTGGAATGAGGAATCCATGTGGACATTATATGCATTACAGGATGGTGTAAGCAGAAAGAGGGATAAAAAGCATCCAGATAGAGGAACAGGAACTGTGCGATTTATAAATTCATTTCAAAATATAGGGTGTACAGTAGGAGGAAATTATCCTAAAATGAGTATAATATCTGGTAACACATGCATATTATTTAATAATAAATATAAACTAGAAGATGTTGACTTTGGCGGAAAGTCAAGAAAAATAATAGCATTTAATAAGGAAAATAATTTATATAAACCACCAGATAGAGAAAATGTTAGAATTTTAAAAAATTATTTTCCAGGGACTGTTATTTCGATGAATTTTTATATTGACGAAAAATACATAGAAAAAATTATAAAGGACGATGAAAATGAAAGAGATAAATTTAAAACAATGTGTAAAGAATGGTAATAAAGTTCTTTCTGGTAGGGATAATGGGTACTATTGGAGAAAAAGTTTTAAAATTGATAAATTAGACAAAGAAGACTATGGAATATTAGTTCTTGTACCTGAAGAACTATTTTCAATAAATCCTTCATTTTTCTTAGGATTATTTGGTGATAGTATTAGAGCTTTAGGAGAAATTAAGTTTAGAGAAAGATACAAATTTGATTGTGATGAAGTAATTATGGAAAGCATTGATGAAGATATAAGAAGAGCAGTTACAGAAATTGATATTTTGAAGGATTGATAAGTATGACTAATGATAATAAAATTAAAAACTATTTATTTAAAGGGCTGATTTTATTTTTTGTACTAATCATTATTGGGTATATCTTTATATCAGTATTAAAAATTTCAATAGACAGTAAAGTTAGTTATTTATATAATTATTCTCAAGTGATTTCATCGATAATTGCATGTATAAATTTATTAGCGTTGATATTATTTTTTTATGGAGAAAAAGATGATAAATTAGCAGAAGAAAAAAGACTGACTAAGTCCCATTGGTTTAACGATTTTATATATGAAAAAAATATAGAATATATATTTGGATTTTTTAATTCAGGTTTAATTATTGTGGATGAGATAAGTAATATAGATGAAGCTGATTATAAGATATATAGAAAAAGAGTGATAAAAAAATTCAATGAATTATCCGCAAATGTTAGTGAGTTTAACAATAGATTTACAATGCTAATCGAAATAATAGACAAGCAATTTTATGCTGATTTGTATAATTTATTAGAAGAATATGAAGATAAGTTAAAAGAAAATTTGCAAAATATATCTGATTCAGACAATATAACTAAAAAATGTAATGACATAGTAAATTCATATAAAAAAGAGTTTATTAAAAAAATCTATGATTATACTATGAAATTATCTTAAAAATTAAAGAATAAATAAAAATAGACCCAGTAGAAAGTATGCAATAACTTTTGCTGGGTTTAAGATTCTTGGTTGTTAAATTCAAACTATTAGAGCACTTTGAAATCTTTAAGGGATGAACTTATTATTAATGATATTATTTTTGTCTTTTGAGGATGTCCATTCAACTGTAAATATTGCCTTTCATCTACAAGTCATGGAGTTAGATTTTTAGATATCAATAGAGTATTAAAAGATTTAGTGTATTTCATAAATAAAAAAGTCAGATTAGTAATTCCAGATGACGATGAATTTGATCCTCTTAATTTAGATGTTTGCACAGTATGCAATTATATATATCCATGTGAGCCAAATAAATAGATAACTATAAAAACACTTGCAGGGTAGACCGATAAAAAAGGTCTACCCTGCAAGTGTTTTTATTATCATTAATATGTATGCATGCTAAAATTAAAGATTGCGTTTAAATATCGTATTGTTTATATCATTATTAATATATGCGCAATACGATATTTTTAGCATGTAATACTTTAAGGGTTGCAATTAGGAAAATTATATTTGTATCAATGAATGTTTAATAATTAATCACAAATAATAATAGATACATTTAAGAATAAGTTAAAAAATATAAGGGGTGGTTGAGTGGAAAATGTTTTGATAAATACTATATTAAAAAGTGTTGGGATTTATATTATAGCATTACTTCTAACAAGGAGTATAGGTACAAAATTTATATTTCAAATGAATTTTTTTGATTTTATTATGGGGGTTTCTATGGGTTCAATAGTTGCTAGTACAATTGTTGATAAAGAGTTTCCATAATTCACTTAAATTCTATTTGAGTAATTATATGGTATATAATAAAATATAATTGTATTGAGCATAATTTTCTTTAAGGGTGATTTAAATTGGACTCTAATATTATATTACTAGCAATATTGGCGGCTTCAATACTGGGAAAGACCAATTCAGTAGCAATTGCAACTTGTATACTTTTAATTGTTAAGCTTTTAAATATGGATAAATACATTTTTTCAGCTGTAGAAAACTATGGAATGACTTTGGGGTTGATATTACTTATTGCTGCTATCTTGATTCCAATTGCAAATGGAAAAGTTACATCTATTAACATTAAAAATGTATTTACTTCATGGGTTGGCATAGCTGCATTAATAATTTCTCTTTTTACTACCTATTTAAGTGGGCTTGGATTACAATATATTACGGTTAAAGGTCATGGTGATATAATGCCAGCCTTAATATTAGGATCGGTTATAGCGGCTGCTTTTTTAGATGGAGTTCCAGTAGGACCTTTAATTACTTCAGGAATTCTTGCATTAGGAATTAAGCTATTTCATAAATAATAGTAATGAAAATAACTCCATTACATTAAAAGTATATATAGTTGTTTACTTAAAATGCAAAGCCTATATCTTATTTTACATGGTAATTAAAGATGTAAGATTTGCATTTGTCGAAGGGACACGGAATATTCTTTATTTGTGTATTAGTAGGTAGTTGAAAGCAGAACTACCTGATTTAGTATGCTTATATTAATATCATTAAATATAGATCAACATTTAGATAAAACTATTAAAAGGATCTTCTATGAGAGAAGATGCAGATAAATACGGAATGGAATATTCACCATATGAAATTTTAAAAACAGATAAACTCACTTATGAAGAGCTGTTAAAGCTTAAAAAAAGTAGAAGAGATGGTAGATAAATATTATAATTCTCTAAAGTTTAACTGTATATATTTATAAATTCGATTTTATAAATATATACAGTTGTAGTATAATATTCATACATAATAGTATGTTATGACGAAATAGACCAAAGGGGGAGGAATTACATGAAAAAAAAAACTAACTATATTTTAACTAACCTAAGCAGAATGTTCTTTATGATATTAGGTTCAATTTTAGCGGCAATAGGGCTTGAAATATTTTTAGTACCTAATAATATAATTGATGGAGGAATAACTGGAATATCAATAATGGCAAGTCACTTGACCAGTATTCAATTAGGAATTTTTATTTTCATATTAAATTTACCTTTTATAATTATAGGTTACAAACAAATAGGTAAGACCTTTGCTCTTTCAACTATATTTTCAGTAATATGTTTTTCAATTTTTGTAACTTTATTTCATCCTATTCCAGGTGCAACACAAGATACACTTCTAGCAACTATATTTGGAGGCATTATATTAGGTGTAGGGATAGGCTTAATTATACGGAATGGTGGTTCATTGGATGGAACAGAAATTATAGCTATTCTTATAGAAAAAAGAAGTGTATTTTCTATCGGAGAAATAGTTATGTTTATTAATGTCTTCATATTAGGAATTTCAGGTTTTGTATTTAGCTGGGATAGAGCTATGTATTCTTTAATAGCATATTTTATTGCGTTTAAGTCTATAGACATAACCGTTGAAGGTCTTGAAGAATCAAAGGCGGTAATTATTGTTTCTGATAAGAATAGTGATATTTCTAAAGCAATAATGGATAGACTTGGTAGAGGGATTACTTTATTAGATGGAAAAGGTGCTTATAGCGGTGATGAAACAGAAGTTATATATGTAGTTTTATCAAGACTTGAGATAGCGAAATTAAAGAATATTGTAAATGATTTTGATAGAAATGCCTTAATTACAATTACAAGTGTTGAAGGTACTGGTAAAAAGTATGTAAAAAAAGCAATCCACTAACAGTTTTAAACCGAATGTATAATGAATATTACTATATATCTTATCCACAGTACTAAAAAGTCTATTGCTAAATTTTTCAGACAATATCTTGGCTAAATTATCGGCACCATTAACTTATAAGTGCAATAGTTGTATTATTAAAATTGTTATAGTAACCTTAATAATTTTGTAATTGATATAAAATATTTTTAATAGTATAATCAAATAGGAAGTAAACCAAGGTGGAAAACTTGGATATAATTTACTGACGTAGACTTAACTAAGGAGTAGGAAAGATGAATTATATATTAGCAATGGTAGTTTCTCTTTTAATTACACTAATTACCATGCCATTTCTTATGAAACTAGCTAGCAAATTGCATTTTGCAGATAAACCTAATAAAAGAAAGCAACATAAAAAGCCAACACCATTGTGTGGAGGGATAGCTTTATATATTGGTTTTTTTATTTCTTATTTTATATTTATAAGAGATGATTTAAATCAACAGATAACTGTGTTTGTAGCAGCAACAATGATAGTCTTAATTGGATTAATAGATGATTGGTATAAAACAAAAGGAAAAGAGTTTCCTATATTTCCTAGACTTGTTATTCAATTATTATCCGCAATTTTAGTATTTAAGTCAGGTATTGTTTTCGTTGGATTTACTAATCCGATTACAGGGCAGTTTATTCAATTAGATCAGATAATACAATTTTTACTTACAATAACTTGGATATTTGGAGTAACAACTGTAATCAATTGGTCTGATGGCATGGATGGATTAGCAGGAGGGTTATCTTTAACATCAGCTATAACATTTTTTGTAGCAGCTATAATATTAAATCAACCTAAATCAGCATTAGTATCTATAATATTAAGTGGAACTATTTTAGGATTTTTATATTATAATAAATTTCCAGCAAAAGTATTTATGGGAGATTCAGGAGCAAACTTCTTGGGTTTCATTTTGAGTATTACAGCATTGGATGGTGCATTTAAGCAGGCAACTGTATTTAGCCTTTTTATACCAATACTAGCTTTAGCAGTACCAATATTTGATAATTTGTTTGTTATTTTTAAAAGATTTTCAGAAGGAAAACCTGTGTATCAAGCAGATAGAAGTCAAATACATTTCAGGTTGGAAGAAAAAGGATTTTCCACAATTCAAGTTGTAAATTACATAATGTTAATAAGTTTTATTTTTAGTACAATTTCTATATCTTTATTATTATTAAAAAAATAAAATCTTTACAAACAAGATTTCATAATATATAATAAGTTAAATATAAGAACTTATCAAGAGTGGTGGAGGGACTGGCCCAAAGAAACCCAGCAACCGATGTATTTTATAAAATATATATGGTGCTAAATCCTGCAGCGTAAGAACTGGTAGATAAGGTGTTTAAGAGCTTTTAAGCCTAAAGGAATACCTTTAGGCTTTTTTTGTCACTTAATATTCTTAAAAAAAATCATAATAATGGAGGAATATATATAATGGAAAAGAAAAATGTAGAAAGTTTTGAATTGGATCATAATAAAGTTAAGGCTCCATTTGTAAGAAAATGTTGCGTTCTTGATGGAACTCATGGAGATAAGATTACTAAATTTGACTTAAGGTTTTTACAACCAAATAAAGAATCTTTTGGAACTGCAGCAATGCATGGATTAGAACATTTATTAGCACATGAACTTAGAAATCATTTAGACGGAATAATAGATTTATCTCCAATGGGGTGTAGAACTGGCTTTTATCTTTCGATTTGGGGAGAAAGAGAAGCTGCTGAAATAAAAGAAGCATTAGAAACATCTTTAAAAATAATTTTAGATGCAACAGAAATACCAGCAGCAAATGCAGTTCAATGTGGAAATTATAGAGATTTATCTTTATTTGGTGCAAAAGAATATGCAAAATATGTATTAGAAAAAGGATTCTCTTTAAATATTTATGGAGAAGAGTAAATAAGATATATAAATTAAGATGGAGAATAAAATTCTACCTGAACAATTTTACTTTATAAGAGAGCAATGTTTTAAGATTAGTAATGATTAATAAGGTGGTGAGCAACATATGGATGCTTTTGAATTAGAGATAAATAAAGAAGAAGTACTTAGATACCTTGGTTACAAAGGTCAAGATATAGATGGAAATCTAACTAATACCATTGAAGAATGTAGAGAAGAAATCAAAAAAATAATAACCCCTAGAGTTGTTTATAGTTATAAAAATATCAAATCAAGTGATGATGGGGTAGAAGTTATTACTACAAATTTGATTTTAAAGGGTAATGATATAAAAGAACATTTAAAGAACTCAACAGAATGTGTATTAATGGCAGTAACATTAGGTAATGAAATTGAAAGACAAACAAGATTATATGAAAAAACTAATTTGACAAAAGCACTCATATTAGATGCTTGTGCTACAACAGTGGTAGAAGAAGTTTGTGATATAGTAGAAAATAGTGTTAAAGAAAAAGCTATTTTAAGTGGAATGAATATAACATTTAGATATAGTCCAGGTTACGGGGATTTACCTTTAGATGTTCAGAATAGTTTCTTAAGAGCATTAGAGGCTCAAAAGAAAATAGGACTTACAGTATCAGAAAACAATTTGTTATTTCCTAGGAAATCTGTTACAGCAATAATAGGAATAGTGAATAGTGGAATTGAAAAGAAAAAAAAGAGTTGCAAAGAATGTAACAATTATGAGAATTGTAGCTTTAAGAGAGAGGAAGAAACTTGTGGGGCTTAAAGAATATATAAAGGATAATATATTAATATTTGATGGAGCAATGGGGACTATGCTTCAAAAAAAGGGGTTAAAGCTTGGGGAAAATCCTGAAGTTTTAAATTTAAAAGAATCATCTATAATAGAAGAAATTCATAGAGAGTACATAGACAATGGAGCAAATGTAATAACAACTAACACCTTTGGTGCTAATGAACTTAAATTGAAACTTTGTAATTTAGAAGTTGAAGACGTAGTAGATGCTGCTGTAAAAATTGCTAAAAATGCAAAGGGAAATAGTAATACATATATTGCTTTAGATATTGGGCCAATAGGAGAACTTTTAGAACCTATGGGAACTCTAAGCTTTGATAGGGCTTATGAAATTTTCAAACGTCAGGTAGTTCAAGGTGTTAAATCAGGAGTAGATATAATTTTACTTGAGACTATGACTGATTTATATGAACTTAAGGCAGCAGTACTTGCTGTAAAAGAAAATTCAGAATTACCTGTATTTTGTACTATGACTTTTGAAGAAAATTTAAGAACATTTACAGGCTGTTCTCCAGAAGCTATGGTACTTGTATTAGAAGGACTAGGAGTAGATGCACTTGGGGTTAATTGTTCACTTGGACCAAAACAATTAAAGCCTATTATTGAAGAAATATGCAACTTAGCACATATTCCTGTAATGGTGCAACCTAATGCAGGTCTGCCAACATTATCAATAGGAAATGAAACAAAATATGATGTTACAAAGGAAGAATTTGCAGACACTTTATGTAGTTTTATTGATTCAGGAGTTAGAGTAATTGGCGGGTGTTGTGGAACAACTCCAGATTATACAAGAGAATTATTCAGCAGAGTAAAAGACAAAAAGCTTGAACCAGTAGAAAATAACAATTATTCAGCAATTTGTACACCGTCAAAAGTTGTAAGAATAGATGGAGTTAAAATTATAGGCGAAAGAATTAACCCAACTGGCAAGAAATTATTTAAAGAAGCATTAAAAAATGAAGATCTAGATTATATTTTAAAGCAAGCTATTTCTCAAGTAGAAGCTGGAGCTCATATCTTAGATGTTAATGTAGGATTACCTGAAATTGATGAGCCTAAGATGATTCATAAGATAGTTAAGGAAATACAGGGGATAATGGATACTCCTCTTCAAATAGATTCCTCAGATATTGAAGCTATAGAAACTGGTCTTAGATATTATAATGGAAAACCAATATTGAATTCAGTAAATGGAGAAGATAAGGTTTTAGATACAATACTTCCTTTAGTAAAAAAATACGGAGCAAGTGTTGTTGGGTTAACTTTAGATGATAAAGGGATTCCACCTAAAGCAGAAGAAAGATTTGCCATAGCAGAAAAGATTGTAAAGAGAGCAGCTGAATATGGAATAAAGAAAGAAGATGTATTTATTGATTGCTTAGTACTTACGGTATCAGCACAGCAAGAAGAAGTTCAAGAAACACTAAAAGCAGTAAGAATGGTAAAAGAGAAATTAGGTGTTAAAACTGTCCTTGGAGTTTCAAATATATCTTTTGGACTTCCAAATAGAGAACTAATAAATGAAACATTTTTAGCACTGGCACTTGCAAATGGATTAGATTTACCTATAATGAATCCTAATGCAGATGGAATGACTAGAGTTATTCATTCTTATAATGTTTTATATAACCATGATAAGAGTGCAGAATTATATATTAAAAATTATGCAAATATTGAATTGAATAGAACGGCTAATGTTACAACCAATAATAAAAATTCAAATAATATAGTCGATTCTAATGCAGAACATGATTTGAGATATATAGTTCTTAAAGGACTAAAAGAAGAAGCAAAACAAGCGACGTCAGGGCTTTTAAAGACTCATAAAGAGCTTGAAATAGTTAATGAATATTTAATTCCAGCTTTAGATGAAGTAGGAGATAAATATGAAAAAGGAGAATTATTCTTACCCCAATTAATACAATCTGCTGAAACTGTAAAAAATGCTTTTACAGTTTTAAAAGCTGAAATAGCTAAGAGCAACTCTAAGTCTATATCAAAGGGCAAGATAATAATTGCAACAGTAAAAGGTGATATTCATGATATAGGAAAGAATATAGTAAAAGTTATCTTGGAAAACTATGGATATGAAATGATAGATTTAGGAAAAGATGTGCCTATTGAAACTCTTGTAGAAGAAGTAAAAAAACACAATGTTTCTTTAGTTGGATTAAGTGCACTTATGACAACAACAGTTAGAAGTATGGAAGAAACAATAAAAGCTTTAAGGCAAGATGGTTATACTGGAAAAATATTTGTTGGTGGAGCAGTATTAACACCTGATTCTGCTGAAAGAATAGGCGCTGATTTTTATGCAAAAGATGCAAAAGAATCAGTAGAAATTGCAAAAAAAATATTATCTTAATGTTATAAAAAATACAGGTATTGTGAAAGAGGCCACTGAAAAAGCTATGCTTTTTCAGTACTTCAGATAAATAAAAAATAGGATTTTATTTAACTGTTTAAATCAGTTGAATAGAATCCTATTTTTTGCATTTAAAAAGAAAATATTTAATTTATGAATGTTATTATT
>NZ_JAJFUC010000097.1 GCF_021372645.1 Clostridium sp.
TATTTTTTACGATTATTCTCGGATTTTCTTGGCTTAAGTGACCAAAATTCGTATTCGGTAATCAATCTTATGACAAGTTAACTTACAGTACTCAAAATATTAAGTACTAAAAAAAGCCTAACATAAGTGTAGTCATCTACATTCATATTAAACTTCTATCTATAACTAATTTAAACACCATGTTAGAAAAGTAAACTTTAAATATCTCATTCTTAGCATTATAAATAGATGCTAAAGTTTTCTTCTCACTGGCTAGGAATTTATTCAGAATATTATGCCTTTATCTTATACTTCATATAATAAATATTTTCCAAACAAAAAAAGACCTGAGCTACTGCTTAAGTCTTATGGTTGCGGAGGCAGGACTTGAACCTACGACCTTCGGGTTATGAGCCCGACGAGCTACCAACTGCTCCACCCCGCGATATTATTTTTTTCATATATGGTGCCGAAGACCGGAATCGAACCGGTACGGTGTTTAACTACCGCAGGATTTTAAGTCCTGTGCGTCTGCCAGTTCCGCCACTTCGGCATGTTATTACAAATTATGTTCAACAACAAGTCTAATTATAATATATAATCTTTATACTGTCAATAGAAATCTTCTTATAATTTTTATTTCCTAAAATTCACAACAATATATAGAAAAACTTATGTATTTATATTAAATTACTTTAAGCTCTATTATGTAAATTTTCATATGTTAATACATAATGTAGAATAAAATATAAAGGAATCTAAAAGGATCCTCTACTAATTTATTCTACACTTCTAATTTTGTTAAATAGTTTTTATATTGATATGTCTATATATGCTAAAAAATATTATTGACCTTTTTTTCCACCTTTTCCCTTAAATTCTTGGTGTTTCTTTACATCTTGCATTCTTTCTTCACTATCTTTTAAGAACTTAGACATAATATCTTCAAAATTTCCTATATTGTTAGGCTTTCTTTTTTCAGTTGCCTTCCAGTCAATCTCTGCTGGTTTAACTGATTTTTTTTGAATATTTGCTTGTTTTATTGAAAGACTAATTTTCCCGTTATCATCAATTGAGATAACTTTTACCTTCACTTTATCTTGCTCACTAAGATGTTCTCTAATATCTTTTACATAAGAATCTGCAACTTCTGAAATATGAACTAATCCAGTTTTGCCTTCAACTTCAATAAAAGCTCCAAAATTTGTGATGTTTATCACTGTGCCCTCTACTATGTTTCCTGCCATTAAGGTCATGTTTAAAAGACTCCTCCTTAAATTTAAAAAATATATAAATTTATAAAAACAAATGCTGATATGCATGAGTTCTTTAATTTAAAATACAAATTTAATTATTATTTAATTATTATTATTTTATTCAGAGTTTTATAAGCTTTTCTATACAACGAAAGTTAATTAGGACTTTTATCTATTATCCCACTATTAACAACTTTCTCCCCGGGTTTAATCATTCCGAGTCTCTCCCTTGCTAGTTTCTCAAGATAATCTGATGAATCTGAATTGATTTTCTCAACTTCATCTTGAAGCCTCTCATTTTTTTGCTTAACTTCATCTAACTGCAATTGCTTACTATTAATTTCTTTTTGAATTCTATTCATGGTTACACTTTGCCTAATATAGCTAAAAACAAAGAAAATAATACACCCAGCAATTATTATCTTTTTTAACATTAACTTTTTTTCCATCTATAGAACCTCTATTTTACAAATTCTCTTAAGTCTATTGTAAACACTATATTACTATTATTCAAGTAATTTTTTCTTATTTGCTTCTATCTGTAATTTTATATGCAATTATTTTTAATGGATACCATATGTTTTTTAATAATATTCGAATTAATTTATAAAATAATTTTGCTACTACCATTTCACTAGCATAAAAATATTTACTAATAAATTTAAAATATAATAAAATAGCAATAATTATAAAAGCATATACATAGGGAGTTAAGAATGCATAGTTAGTATATAATAAAAAAGTAAATACAACTAAAGCAATAAGTATACAAAATAATATATCTTCTATTATTGTTAATATTTTTATAGAGTTTATTCCTCTTATTCCTCTATATATATCGAACAATATTCCTGCTATAAACCCTCCAATTAGACTATATATAATAAGACTAATTTGCATATTTAATTCTAAAGGCATACTATTGCTACTTAAATAATTTATTTATTATACTTTCATTGCTCTTTTTTGATACTTTCCCATTATACACTATAGATGCAATACTTCCAGCAATTATAACATCGCCATTTTGTACATCTAATTTATTCATTTTTAACTCTTCTCCCTTAATAGTTAAGTTACCTAGATTAGTTGTTAAATCTATTTTCTGTTCATCAAAACTTATAACTTCAATAACACCGCTTAAAGTCAACCTTTTTCTATCTTCTAAAGCTAAATTAGATTTATTATCTTCTATTTTATTTTCCACTCTTTTCTCCATTAAAAATTCCTCCATTCATTCTTCTTAGTCACATGATTGAATGTGCCTTATACAATATATGTTTATATATTGTAATTTAGAATGTATAATCTTTAATGAGCCCAGTTTATTACTACTCATTTTCTTCTATATATTAAAGAAAGAGTAGATATACTCAATTGTTCCTACTCTCTATCTTCTTCACCTTCAATAATTACATACATTTCTTTTGCATCTTCTTTTCTTACATGCTCTGCTATATTAATTATCTCTGCTTTTAATATTCTATTAGCAAATGTTATTTGTATTATGTCTCCTTCTTTTATTTTAGTAGAAGGTTTTGCTAATTTATCATTTATTAATATACGACCACTTTCGCATATCTCTTTTGCTACAGTTCTTCTCTTTATAATACGAGACACCTTTAAGTATTTATCTAATCTCATACTTTTCTCCTTTATTAAAAGAACCCGAGAAAACCCGGGTTCTTATTTACTCTTTTTAACTGACACTTTATTACTTGTTAACTTTATCTTTGAATTCTTTACCAGCTTTAAACACTGGAACTGTTGTTGCAGGAATGTTTATAACTTCTTTAGTTCTAGGATTTCTTCCTTCTCTAGCTGCTCTTTCTCTTGTTTCGAAAGTTCCAAAGCCAACTAATTGAACCTTTTCACCTTTTTCTAGTGATTCCTCAACACTTTCAATTAAAGCTTTTAATGCTAATTCTGCATCCTTTTTTGTTAACTTACTCTTTTCTGCCATACTAGTTATTAATTCTGCTTTATTCACAATAACATCCTCCTTAAAATCCAGTTATATATTTTCTAACTGTCTACTTTATGTACTAAATTGCACTTCTTTATTATATAACCTCTTCAGCTACCCGTCTATAGAAAAACGCTTTCTTCCCCCTATATATAACTAAATAATCCAAATAAATCATTACAACATAGTTCTTATATAAATAATTATTCTGCACAAACTAAAGAATTCCTTTATTTAAATTAGACATTAATCTAATTTTTTTGAAATTTTCCAATATTCATCCATTTCTTCCATATTCATATTCATTAATTCAATACCTTTGTCTTTAGCAGCTCTCTCAATATAATCAAATCTTCTTATAAACTTATCTATGGTACAATTTAGTGCTATTTCTTCATCTACTTTTAAAAATCTTGCAACATTAACACATGAAAATAGTAAATCTCCAATTTCTTCTTCTATTTTCTCCATGTTTTCTATATTATATACATCTATTACCTCTTTAAGTTCTTCTTTTACCTTATTTATAGCAAAACTTACGTCATCAAAATCAAATCCAACCTTTTTTGCCTTCTCTTGAACCTTATGTGCCCTTAAAATTGCTGGTAATCCTTTCGTTATGCCCCTCATTTCTTCAGTAAGACTACTATAACCCTTTTCCTTTTTCTTTAATTCATCCCATTTTACAAGTACTTCTTCAGAAGAATTTAATTCACTAGAATTTTTAAAAACATGTGGGTGTCTGCTTATCATTTTATTACAGATTCCTTCAATTACATCACTTATATCAAAATATCCATCTTCCTTCCCAATAGAAGCATGAAAAACAACTTGGAGGAGCACATCTCCCAATTCCTCAATTAAAGAGTTATCATTTTCTTGATCTATTGCATCTATAACTTCATAGCTTTCTTCTATTAAAGCTTTTTTAAGAGACTTGTGAGTTTGTTCCCTATCCCATGGACAACCATCTTCACTTCTTAATATTTCTATTATTTCTAAAAAGTCATTGAAGTCCTTTTTATTTTTCAAATCTTTTGGAATGTATATGGATGTTAAATAATCTATATCTTCTTGCATATCTAATTCAAATAAAGGTATCTTTCTTATACTTTCTTGTTTTTCTATTCCTGCTGCTCTTACATAATAAATTTCTGTTTCATCATTATATTGTTCCAATAACTTTAATTTAACTTCTGATGCTATTAGTTGATTATACACTTGAGTAATTATAGTTCCTATTCTCTTGTCTAAAATTTGGTTTCCTATATCAAATGAATCTATAATCTTTAATCCTTGTATGGGGTCAATCCTAAGACTTTCAATCATGGCATCAATAAAACTTACTGCTGGTATTATCTTATATTCTATATTGTTTTCTTTGCATAGGTCTATTAAATTAAATACTGACTTTTCTGCAACTAATGGATGACCAGGCACTGCATAAATTAAATCACCTAAATCATCATGCTTTTTAATCAAGTCTTTAGCTATATTTAAATATACCTCATCAAAACTATTTATACTTTCATAAACATTATCATACGTATAAAATATAATTTTCTTTTCTTTTAAGTAATCTACTGTAGGATGCTTTTCTGTCCTTAAAAATATATTTTTATTACTTTCAAGTTCACATATTGTTCCTATAGTCAATGCTTCCTTAGCTCCTGGTCCTAATCCTACTATTTTAATCATTAGGTTTCCTCTCCTTTTTACCTTTTTCTAATTCTACTCTTTATCTCCTCAACATTAAACACTTTAAATACAATTATTAATAACACATATATTATCATACCTAAAGATATAGATGTTAAGCAAGACATTACATTGCTTGTTGTATTTTTATATATAATATTATAACTAATTAATACAAATAACATCATAATAGTTGATGCATATGATGGTTTTATTAATATTTCGTATAAATTAAGTTTTACCCTTAATGTAAATTTCATGGTTATTATATTTAAAATACTTACTGCTGTATAAGCACTAAAACTTGCTATAACAGCACCATATATATTAAATTGTTCCATAGGAACCAACAACCAAGTTAATACAATCTTAATTATACATCCAATTAATAAGTTAATGACAGGTTTTATATAATTCCCTGTTCCCTGCAATATGGCTGTTGTTGTTTGAGTAATTATTATAAAAGGAATAGTTAAAGATAAATATTTTAATATTTCTATACCCTCAAATCTGCCTGGAAATATAAATTTCATTACCGGTTCAGCTAAAAAGAAGAGTCCAAAGGCACAAGGAATGGCAATTACTGTTGCCATTTTCATAGAATCATCTATTTTCTTTTTAAGTTCTTTTTGTTTTTTAAGCACAAAGATTTCAGCTATAATAGGTATTAAAGATGTGCAAATTGCCATGGAAAGAGTTAATGGAATATTTATAATTACAGCAGCTTTACCTGTTAATTGTGCATATAGTATAGTAGCTTGTGTGTTTGTAAATCCTGCTTCTAATAGCTTTTGTGGAACTAAAATTGAATCTATTAAATTCATAATGCTGCCAACTGTCGTACCTAATGATATTGGTATTGCAATTTTTAATATTGTATTCAATATTTCAGGATTATTTTTTATCTTTTTTATATGATAATGTTTCTTAATCTTCTTATAATTATAATATAAATATGACCCTGCAATAACAGCCCCTGCAGTAGCACCAAATGCTGCTCCTCCTGCTGAATACTCAATTCCCCTTGGTAATAGGAATATAGCAAGTCCTACCCCAAATACCACTCGCCCAATCTGTTCTATTATTTGCGATATAGCTGATGGGGTCATATTCTGCAGTCCTTGAAAAAAACCCCTAAATATAGTTACAAAAGATATTACAATTGGTGCAAATGATATTCCTATTAATGAATAATATGCTTTAGGATCCCATTTTAAAAATACTATTATTGACTTTGCAAAAAAGAATAACACCAACGTAGTGCCTGTCCCTATTATAGTCATTAAAATAGTAGATTCCTTCATTACTTCAAAACTTCCATACATATCATTCGTTGCATTTTTTTCTGATATCATCTTTGAGATTGCGACAGGTACTCCTGAAGCCATTGCTATAAAAAACATATACAGTGGATATGACATTTGATAATACCCTATTCCTTCATCTCCTATTAACATTATTAATGGCCATCTAAAAAATAGTCCCAAAAATCTAGTTAATATTCCTGCGACTCCAAGAATTATACTCCCTTTTATTAATGATTGCTTATTCATAAAGCACCTCCAAACTTACATGTTACTAATTAATTATTATTGTAAGTCTAGAGGTATTATGCCTTTTATTTTCATACAGTGATTAAATAATAAATATTATTGCTCCATTTGTTTTCCTAAAAATGCTGCTGCTGTTTCAACTAATTTTGTTTCAACTTCACCGAGTTCTACATCTTCTTTTGATATAATGATTACAGCGCCAATTTGATCACCTTCTGCTATGATTGGTGATATAACTTGACTATTATAAGTTGATTCGTCATCATCATTATGTAATGGTATTACTGTATTGGTAGATTTATTTAATAATACAGTTTTTCTTTCATCCATTATTTTTTCTAATTCACTACTTACTTTTCTTTCTACATATTCCTTTTTAGTTGCTCCACTCACCGAAATAAATGCATCTTTGTCAGCTATTAAGACAACGTGCCCTATAACTTGTTGTAAACTATCACAATACTCTTTTGAAAAATTAGTAAGTTCTTCAATTGGTGAATACTTTTTTAGAATCACGCCACCGTCTCTATCCGTAAAGATCTCTAGTGGATCTCCTTCTCTTATTCTTAAAGTTCGCCTTATTTCTTTTGGTATTACCACTCTTCCTAGATCATCAATTCTTCTAACAATTCCTGTTGCTTTCATTGGTTATATAACCTCCTTTGAAACTCTATTAATGGGTTGCACTATTATTATTTGAATTTCTAGAAATTTTATACACTTATAGACAAATTTTATATAAAATTTATTTTTCATAAGTCAAAGTGGCTAACTGTGATATTTGAAGTCTTAATTTCTTATAAATGAAAAATTAAGACTTCAAGATTAAATTAATATTATGTGATTTAAATAAAGAAGGCTGTCTTAAAATAATTATTTAAAACAGCCTTCTTTATTTATTCAAAATTGTTCATAATTTGACCACTTAATATTAAAGATTATTAATTACCTATTTGTCATTGATAATTATAATTGATCCGCGTTAGTTTTAACTTTTAACGCTGTTTTCCATTCCGCTATTTTAGAATTAAAAGCATCTCCTTGTTTTTGTTGTAACAATGTTGATTTAATTTCATCTTTAGCTTTATCTAGTGGAGTTACTTCTGCCTGTTTTAATCCAGTAGCTTTAATTATATGATATCCATATTGACTCTTTACTGGTTGTGAAACTTCTCCCTCTTTTAAATTCTTAAATCCATCCATAAATTCAGGAACTAATTGTGTTGAATTATATGCTACAAATCCTAAGCTACCACCTTTATCCTTAGTTCCTGTATCTGTTGAATTTGCCTTCGCTATTGTTGCAAAATCAGCGCCAGCATCTATTTGTGCTTTCAATGAATTAGCCTTTTGCAATGATGCATCATAATCTATCGACCCATCACTAGCTTTTTCAGCAATTAAAATATGTGCTACTGTTGCTCCCGCACCTACTGAATATTTAGTATCCTTATTTTCATCATAATATGTTTGAACATCATCATCTGTAACTGTTACATCTTTCAACATATCTTGTTGAACTGCATTTGTTATAATTTGATTCTTTAAAGATTCTTTAAGTTCATCCTCTGTAATACGATTTTGTTGTAAAACACTTTCCCATTGTCCTTCTTCAGAATATTGAGCCTTGTACTGATTTATCTGATTATCAATTTGTTTATCTATATCATCATCAGATGGTTTAAGATTTAACTCAGTAGCTTTTTGTAAAAGTATCTTTTCTGTTACCATACTATCTAATTGTTGTTGCTTAATTTTTGTTATTTGATCTTTGACTTTATCATTAGTTGCATAATCATCTCCATACTGTTGTTTTAACTGAGCATCATATTTACTCATTTCTTTATCAAAATCGCCTTTTGTTATTTTTTCATTTCCAACTGTTGCAAGAACTGTTTTTTGTATTGCTTCTGGTGTCTTCTCAATCATCTTGCATCCCATAGCTGATACTGCAATTGTCAAAATAGCTATTGTTGCAATAATTTTTTTTATTTTTTTCAAAATTTTCCCCTCGCTTATTCCTAAATTTAAACATTAAAAAAAATAACTGTTAAAATATGCTATATATGTTTTGTCACATATGGTTACTTTTTTGAAAATGTCTTATTGTAAAAAGTCATAATATTAGTATATCAATATTGTTTTTATAATTCAATTTTTACACTATTTTATTTCTATTACTTTTCTTTTATATCATATCTTTGTTACAATACTATGTCATTGAAAACTTCCTTTAAAAATTCTAATTTATTTTCTTTCTTTATATCTTTCAATTTGAATGAAAAATAAGGATTCTCTCCAAATTTCAATACCACGCTCTTCTTATACTTATCCATTAAAGTCTTAAATATTTTCTTATATTCACTTTCGTTTTGTGCAAATTTAAATATTATTTCCTTAGGAGTTTCTTTTATTTCTTCTATAAAGATTGATTTAGCTTGACTCTTTATGTATGCAATATCCATCAAGTTATACACTGGTTCTGGTATCTTAGAATATCTATCTTCTAATTCTTCCTTTATATCATTGTAATCATCTAATCCTTCAATTGCAGCTATCTTTTTATAAACCTCAATCTTTTGAATTTCATCATCTATATAACTTTCTGATATAAATGCATCAACTTTTATATCTAACGTTGTTTCTATAGGTTCCTTTTTAACTTCTCCCTTAAGTAGCTTAACTGTATCTTCAAGCATTCTGCAATATAAGTCATATCCTATTGATGCCATATGACCATGTTGAGACGAACCCATCATATTACCTGCCCCTCTGATTTCTAAGTCCCTCATAGCTATCTTAAAGCCAGAACCTAGTTCAGTAAAGTCTTTTAGTGCCTTAAGCCTTTTTTCTGCAACCTCTGTCAAAACTTTATCTTTAGTGTATAAAAGATATGCATATGCAATCCTATTAGATCTACCTACTCTACCTCTTAATTGATAAAGTTGAGATAGTCCCATCTTATCTGAATTGTAAATTATTATTGTGTTTACATTTTGAATATCCATTCCTGTCTCTATTATGGTTGTACAAACTAATACGTTATATTCTTGTGACATAAAATCAAACATTTCTCTTTCAAGCTGTCTTTCTGCCATTTGACCGTGAGCAATTCCAACCTTACTTTCTGGAACTAAAGCTTGCACAAACTTAGCCATTCTTTCAATGTCTTCAACTCTATTATATACAAAATAAACCTGGCCACCCCTACCTATTTCTCTAAGAATGGCATCTCTTATGAGTTGATCATTTTGTTCTACAACATATGTTTGAATAGGGTATCTCTCTTCTGGTGGAGTTTCTATAACGGAAATATCTCTAACTCCACTTAGTGACATATGAAGAGTTCTAGGAATTGGAGTTGCACTTAAAGTTAAAACATCAACATTTCTCTTAATGTTTTTAATTTTTTCTTTTTGTTTTACTCCAAATCTTTGTTCTTCATCTACTACTAGCAATCCTAAATCTTTAAAAAGTATATCTTTCGATACTAGTCTATGGGTACCTATTAAAATATCTAAGTTACCTTCTTTTGCCTTCTGTAAAATTTCTTTTTGTTGTTTAGCTGTTCTAAATCTACTAACCATATCTATCTTTATAGGAAAATCGGAAAATCTATTTTTTATATTTTTATAATGTTGCTCTGCTAAAATAGTAGTTGGAACCAATATTGCAACTTGTTTTCCATCCATGACAGCCTTAAATGAAGCTCTTAAAGCAACTTCAGTCTTCCCATATCCAACGTCCCCACATAAGAGTCTATCCATAGGCTTATCTGATTCCATATCTTGCTTTATCTCTTCTATTGATGTCAATTGGTCTGGAGTTTCTTCAAATGGGAACTCATCTTCAAATTGCTTTTGCCATTCAGTATCTTTAGGAAACTTATGTCCCTTTACAGTACTTCTCATAGCATAAAGTTTAACTAAATCTTCAGCTATTTCATTAATTGATTTTCTTGCTTTTGCTTTTGCCTTTTGCCATTCAATGCTTCCAAGCTTATTAACCTTTGGAAATTTGCCTTCACTTCCAATGTATTTTTGAATTAAATCAAGTTGATCTACTGGAACATATAATTTATCACCTTTATCATATACGATATCTAGATAATCTCTTTTATGTCCTCCAACATCAATTTGCTTAATTCCTTTATAAACACCAATTCCGTGGTTAGCATGAACTACATAATCTCCCGGTTTTAGTTCTGCAAAGCTCTTTATCTTAGAAATTCCTTTTTTCTTTGATTTGCTATTTTTTAATTTCCTCTTTGCTTCACCAAACACTTCTCTATCTGATATTACACAAGTTTTGTAATCTGGATATTCAAAACCTTTTAATTGATTACCAAAAGTTATTACAACTTCACCATATTCAATTCTATCAACATTGTCTCTATAAATACTTTCTATTCCTCTATCTCTTAAAGTCCCTACTAATCGTTCTCCTCTAGCTCTTGTTCCTGATAATATTAATGTTTTATATCCAGCAGTTTTTTTGCTTAATATATCATCAATTAATAAATCCAATTGTCCTTGATAGTTATTTAATGTTATTTGAACTATATCCACCATAGAAGATGGTGCAAGCCAATCAGTAGCCTTAGCTAGAACCTCAAAAAAAACAACATTTTTATCTTCGAATGATTCTAATACCTCTTCTTTATTAACTAATAAGTTTCCCTGCCCTGGGAATATATCTCCCCTTTGAGAAAAGGCAGTAAAATTTTCTTCAAATTCTAAATACGTAGATTCTAGTTTACCCTTACATCTTTGAACATTATCTACTATAAAAAAGTAATCTTTAAAGTAATCAAAAAAACTTTCTGTTTCCTTGGTGAAATACGGTAAATAACTATCTATTGTTTCAAAAGATGATGTTTCTTCTAATAATTCTAAGTTTTTGTTTAATATTTTTCTTAATTTTTCTACTCTTTCATTATCTTTATCACTTAATGCAATTCTATCAAACTCTTCTTTAAGCTTATCACGTCCAAATTTTATGGTTTCTTCAGATATTATTATTTCTTTTGCAGGGAAAATATCTAATTTTTTCACTTTTTCAATACTTCGTTGAGATTCTGTATTAAAGATTCTAATAGATTCTATTTCATCACCAAAAAGTTCAACTCTACATGGATAAGTTGAACACGTTGGGAACACATCTAATATTCCACCTCTTACTGAAAATTGACCTTTACCTTCTACCATTTCTACTCTTTCATAGCCAGATTGAACTAATGTTTTTGATATTTCATTAAGATTAACTTCATCGCCTTCTTTTAACTTCATACTATACTCTAAAAATAATTTATGTGGAGTGTATTTAGCTGCAAAGGCATCTATTGCAGTTACTATTATTTTCTTTTTCTTATTTAATATTTCATTTATTACCTTTAATCTTTCCCATCTTAAATCTCCAGAAATGGCATCAATACTATAAAAAACCATTTCTTTTACTGGAAAATAACATACTTCATTAGTGTACAATATCAAATCTTCATAAAGGTTTTTTGCTTCCATATCACTCTGAGTGACAATTATCATAGATTTATCAATATTCTCAAAAATTCCTTCTATAATATATCCTCTACCTGACTCAGATGCACCATATATCCCAATAGGATATTTTTTATTTTCAATACCTTGTATGATATTTTGAAATTCTATGCTACTCTCTAAGGGCTCTAATAACCCTTTTAATCTCATATTATGCACCTTCCTTAAAACTTATTATTTGCTTTAAATCCATTAAATTGATTCATAGCTGTTTTGATGTCACTTTCTATTATTTTTCTAGCAGCCTTTGTTGATGCTTGTATACTTTCACTTAAAACAGTCACTTCTTCTTTTGTAAATTTGCCCAAAACATGTTTAATCAAATTTATATTAGGTTGTCCTATACCAACTTTTATTCTTGGAAAAATATCACTGCCAAGATGCGCTATAATACTTTTCATTCCATTATGCCCACCTGCACTTCCCTTTTCTCTTATTCTTAAAGTTCCTACTTCTAAGCTAATATCATCATATATAACTAAAATCTTATCATTATCGATATTATAGAAGTCCACTACCTCTCTTACACTTTCTCCACTTAAATTCATAAAAGTGGTTGGCTTTAAAAGCATAACCTTTTCACCCTCAATAAAGCCCTCCCCATATATACCTTTAAATTTTTGCCTATTTACTTCAATATTATACTCTTTTGCAATATTATCAACAACTTTAAATCCAATATTATGTCTTGTATCCTCATATTCCTTTCCCGGATTTCCAAGACCTACTATTAAAAACATATAACTTTCCTCCTTAAGCTTTTTGTTTTTTTTCGTTTTTGCACTTTTCAATCGAAAATGTAAATGTAACACCTATATTAGGATCATTTTTAGCTCATACGTTTTCCCCTTGTTGCATAAATATCATCCTTACTATAGACAATCCAAGTCCAATACTTACTTTATTTGTTCTTGCTTTATCTGATTTAATTAATAATATCCATGCCAATAAAACTAAAACAATAGTTAAAATTATTATAAATGTCATTATTAATTTTTGAAGTAGGCTTTCACATTTCATTTAGTTTACCTCAAATTTATATCCAACACCCCAAACTGTTTCAATTGCCCATTGCTCTCCATTACATAACTTCTCTCGGAGTCTCTTTATATGTACATCCACAGTTCTAGAATCTCCCGGATATTCATATCCCCAAACTTCACAAAGTAATTGTTCCCTTGTAAAAACTTTATTTTTATTATTTGCTAGATAATATAATAATTCAAATTCTTTTGGTGGCATTTTTATTTCTTCACCATTATACATTACTTTATAAGACGTTGAATCTACTACTAAATCACTTAATTTTATTATTTCATTTTTAACACTTTCTGATGAATATCTTCTTAATACAGCTTTAACTCTAGCTAGTAATTCTTTAGGCTCAAAGGGTTTTACTATATAATCATCTGCGCCAAGTTCTAATGCTAAAACCTTATCAAAAGTATCTCCCTTTGCTGTGATCATTATAACTGGTGTTTCTTTTTGTTTTCTTATCCATTTTAATGTATCAATTCCATCTATGTACGGTATCATTACATCAAGTAAAACTATATCTGGACCATATTCTAAATATAATTCTTGTGCCTCTTTACCATTCAAAGCTATCCTGGTATTATATCCAGAACTTTTTAAATACATATCTATTACTTCACTAATATTTTCATCATCATCTACAATTAAAACTTTGGTTGTAACTCCATCCACGGTTTTCTCGCCTCCTCAATTAGCTCCATATTATTCATAATGTAATATATCATACCTAAATTATTTTTTATGGCAAACAAAGAAATATGATTCGTACTTGTCATAGTAAGTATTCTGAGAATATTTTACTTAACAAGTGCTAATTATATTCTAGTTAAAATTTATAATATGATTCTATTATAACCTTAATATTAATTGTGTTAAAATAGAAATTATTTAAAGTAATAAAAAATAGAATGTATATTTGTTCAATTTTTTCAGTTCTTTAAAACAAATATACATCCTGTTTTTGCTTTTTGAATTAGCACATGAAAGAAAATAACATTTCTTATTGTTGGTATTCAAATAATTTACTTATTGGTTGATCATCATAAATTCTTTTTATTGCTTCTGCAAACAAAGGTGCAACTGAAATTGATTTGATTTTAGTAGTCTCAATATCTTCACTTAATGAGATAGTATTTAACATCACTAGTTCTTCAATTGCTGAATTGTTTATTCTATCTATTGCTGGGCCTGATAATACTCCATGAGTACAGCAAGCATAAACATTTTTAGCACCTAAATCAATAAGTGCATTTGCTGCGTTTGCAATAGTTCCAGCAGTATCTATCATATCATCAATTAATATGCATCTTTTGCCTTCAATGTCGCCTATAATATTCATTATTTCTGAAACATTTGCTTTTGGTCTTCTCTTATCTATAATTGCTATTGGTGCATGTAAGTTATCTGCAAACTTTCTTGCTCTAGTCACACTGCCTAAGTCTGGTGAAACTACAACAATATCTTCTTGATCTATTAATCCCTTTGATATAAAATGTTCTGCAAGTATTGGTGCACCAAGTAAATGGTCAACAGGAATATTAAAGTATCCTTGAACTTGGGCTGCATGTAAATCCATAGTCAAAATTCTATTTGCTCCTGCTGCAGTTAATAAGTCTGCAACTAATTTTGCAGTTATTGGATCTCTTGACTTAACCTTTCTGTCTTGTCTTGCATATCCATAATATGGAATAACCGCTGTAATTCTACCTGCTGATGCTCTCTTAAATGCATCAATCATAATTAATAACTCCATCAGATTATTATTAACAGGTGAAGAAGTAGATTGCACTATGAACACATCATTCCCTCTAACAGTTTCGTTAATATCAACAGATATTTCTCCATCGCTAAAAGTTGAAACCTTAGATTCTCCTACCGGAACTCCTAATATATCTGATATATCTTGTGCTAATTGCGGATGTGAATTTCCAGTAAATATTTTTATATTTCTTCCATGAGTTATCATAATTTAGAAGACCTCCTTAAAACTTTTAGTTGATTTATAATTAAAGTTTTATTTTTTCAATCCTTTTTTTTCAACCCAGCCGCTAATATTTCTTTGTTTAGCTCTCGCAACTGCAAGGTCACCTTCATTTACTTCTGATGTAATAGTAGATCCAGCAGCAATATACGTATTATCATGAACTGTAACAGGCGATACTAAATTAGCATTGCAACCTATAAAGCTATGATCTCCAATAATAGTCTTATATTTGTTTTTACCATCATAATTTACAATTACTGTACCACATCCAAAATTACATTCTGACCCAACCTCAGCATCTCCTATATACGTTAAATGAGATACCTTAGTTCCATCCCCAATAGTTGACTTCTTTATTTCTACAAAATCTCCTATTCTTGCATGTTTACCTATTATAGTTTCAGGTCTTATATATGCAAAAGGTCCAACTGTTGTATTATCACCAATATTACTATTTAATATAACTGAAGATTGAATATCTACTTCATCTCCAATAATACTATCTGCAATTCTTGAATTTTGATAAAGCAAACAATTATTACCTATCTTTGTGTTGCCTTCTAAAATGTTATTAGGATATATTATTGTATCTTTTCCTATTTCAACATCAATTCCTATATATGTTGTTTTAGGATTAATTAATGTAACTCCATTTTCCATATGCTTAAGATTTATTCTATTTCTAAGTATTTCTTCAGCTTCTGCTAATTGAATTCTTGAATTTACTCCAATAGTTTCTTCGTACTCAGTTACAACTGCTCCTATCATTTTACCTTCAGATTTTAATATTTCTATAACATCTGTAAGATAATATTCGCCTTGATTATTATTATTATTTATTTTGCTTAAAGCACTAACTAATAACTCAACATCAAAGCAATAAATTGCAGTATTCATTTCATTAATTTTAAGCTCTTCTTCATTACAATCTTTATGCTCAACTATTTTTAAAACTTGGTTATTTTCACCTCTTACAATTCTACCATAACCAGTTGGATCCTCCACAATTGAAGTTAAAATAGTAGCTGAATTTTTATTTTCAATATGATTATTGAACAATCTTTCAATTGTTGATTGCTTTATTAAAGGAGTATCCCCTGCAAAAATTGCAACTACTCCTTTCTTGTCCTTTAAAAATCCTTCGGCACATTTAACAGCATGCCCTGTACCTAATTGTTCATCTTGTAGTGAATAAGATACTTTTTTATCTAATGTTCTTTCTTTTACAAGTTCAGCACCTTTACCTATAATTACATCTATATCATCAATTCCTGAATTTCTTATTGAGTCTATAACATGTTTTAACATTTCTTTACCACATACTTTATGTAATACTTTAGGTAAATCTGACTTTATTCTCTTACCTTGACCAGCTGCTAAAACTAGTGCACATTTATACATTATATATCACACCTCATTTATAAATTTAAGCATATGAAAAAAATACTAGTCACATATACTATATTATTTCTTTAATATACCTTATATTAACACGATTAATTTCCTTAATAACACGTTAAATATTCATATTAATTAAATTATATTGGAAAGCTATTTTTATTTCAACTCATTTAATCCCTTAATATTTGTTTTTAAAACTTAATTTCACGTAATAAGAGGAAGTTATAAAAACTTCCTCTTATTCATTAACCCATTACACTTCTTCAACTTCTTCTGAGATAGCTTTTTCATAAGCTTCTAAAATTGCAGTTTGAATTTTTTCCCTTGCTTCTGTATTTATTGGGTGAGCTATATCCTTAAATTCTCCATCTAGTGTTTTTCTACTAGGCATAGCAATAAATAAACCCATTTGTCCCTCTATAACTTTGATATCATGAACTACAAATTCATTATCAAATGTAACAGAAACTATTCCTTTCATTTTACCTTCTGCTGTAATCTTTCTAATTCTAACATCTGTAATTTTCATTTTTATTCCGCCCCTCCCAGATTCTTAAAAAATATTTAATATTTATATAATTTCTCCACAAATTTCTAAATTCCTTTTTTATATTTAATAAATTCTTATAAAATTTATTTTTTATGTAAGTTTATATAAAATACTACTGCTAAGAGCTTGTTGGATTTAACTTAAGAAAATACTTTTGAAGGCTGTATACCTATAATTGCTGATTTATCTACTGCCTTTAGCTCTACAATAGAAACGTATTCATCAAATAATTTCTTTTCAATTTGCTTATTATCTACTAATACTCCGATTCCTACCAACTCACTATCAAATTCCTTTAGTAGAGCTTTAATTCCAATAGCAGTTCCTCCACCCTTCATAAAGTCATCAATAAATATACATTTACTAGATAATTTCATTGATTGTTTTGACAATGCCATTTGTTGTAACCTTCCGTTACTGCCCGAAACATAATTTATAGTAACTGTTGGTCCTTCTGTTGCTTGGCTATCTCTTCTTGCAATAACTAATTGTACGCCTAAATTTCTAGCTACTTCATAAGCTAGGGGGATACCTTTAGTTTCCACAGTTATTACATAATCAACATCTTTTCCTTTAAAACATGATGAAAGCATAACTCCAGCTTTACTTATTATTTCAGGGTTGTACATTAAATCTGTCATATATATTATATTTCCAGGAATAACTCTTCCATCATCACTTAACTGCTTACATAGTTCTAATGCAAAAGCCTTCTTTTTTTCTTCACCACTTTGTGGAATATATTTTATTCCCCCTGCGACGCCCGAAATTGTTTCTATTTTACCCATTTCAAGTCTTTCTAAAACTTCACGAACAACAACAATATCTTCACTTATAGTAGATTTTGCTGCATTTAGTAATTCCGAAAAACTATTCAATCCTAGTATTTTGTTAGGATTCTCTAATAATATTTTGGTTATGGCAACTACTCTTTTATTTCTCGTAAATTTCTCCATTCTAATCACCTACACGAATTTTTTTATATTAAATCCCTTTAATATTCATATTTTATGCTAAATTTAAGTTAATATCAATATTTTTAATTTCAAATGTTAATGTATATACTTCTAACTTATTCACAAATATGATAAATTTTCATAAAATATTATGTATTTATTTTTTCCTATGGTTGATTTAAAAAAAAATGTATATAATTATAATTAGAGTATAAAACTAAAAAATTTAATTAAGTTTAAAAAAATATATTAAAGCCTTAGTTTTATTAATTAAAAAGGAGTTGATCATTTGTCTTTCGATTTTATAAATGATAAAGATAAGAAAATTCATTTTATTGGTATTGGCGGAATTAGTATGAGTGGGCTTGCTGCTGTTTTATTAAATAGTGGATTCAAGGTATCCGGTTCAGATTTTAAAAATTCTCCAATTGTTGAGAAATTAAAAGCTTCAGGTGCTGAAATTTACATAGGACATAAACGAGAGAATATTAAAGATGTAGATTTAGTAGTTTATACTGCTGCAATACCATCTGATAATCCTGAACTTTTAGAAGCTCAAGAAAAAAATATTACATTAATGGACAGAGCTGAATTCTTAGGTCAAATTATGAAAGGTCATAAATATAATGTAGCAATATCAGGTACTCATGGAAAAACTACATGTACATCTATGCTTTCTCATGTTACACTTGCTGGTAATTTAGACCCAACCATTTTAGTAGGTGGAGAATTAGATGTAATTGATGGAAACTTTAGAATAGGTAATAGTGAGTACTTTTTAACTGAAGCTTGTGAATATAAGCGTTCATTTTTAAAATTTTTCCCCTATGTAGGAGTAATCTTAAATATTGATGCAGACCACTTAGATTACTATAAAGATATCGATGAAATTGCTGATACTTTCTTAAAATTCTCTAGACTTATTCCTAAGGATGGATATCTTGTAGGATATTCTAATGATTTTAGAGTTAAAGAAATTCTATCAAAAGTAGATTGCAATACTTTAAGCTATGGTTTTGATGAAACTGCAGATGTGATTGCTAAAAATATTATCTTCAATAAAGATGGTTGTGCAACCTTTGATATATATAAAGACAATAAAAATTTATTTACTCTTACTTTAAACATTCCAGGTAAGCATAGTATATTAAATGCTCTTGCTTCAATCTGTGTTTCTCTCATATTCAATATTTCTAATGACAATATAATTAATGGATTATCAAAATGTAAGGGTGCTCATAAGAGATTTGAGTATAAGGGTGAATTGAACGGAATTACTGTAATAGACGATTATGCTCATCATCCTACAGAAATTAGAGCTACCTTAAGTACTGCAAAACAAATTGATCACAATAAAATTTATTGTATCTTCCAACCACATACCTATACTAGGACAAAAGCTTTATTTGATGAATTTACAGAATGTTTTAGTGATACTGATGAGCTAATATTAATGGATGTTTATGCTGCTCGTGAAAAAAATACTGGACTTGTATCTTCTAATGAACTTGGAGATGCCCTGAGAAGCAAAGGTATAAAATGTATTAATGTTCATTCCCATAGTGAAGCATTAAATTACGTGAAGTTAAAACTTACTTCTGGTGATTTACTATTAACAGTAGGTGCTGGTGATGTAGTTATTGTCGGAGAAAAATATTTAGAAGCTTAATTATAAGCTACTCTAATAATTTGCCTAAACAACTTAGAAGGAATACTTATGAAAATACCTATAATTTCAGATATTCATGCTAATGTCTATGCCCTTATAAATGTTTTAGAGAATATTAATAAGCAAAAAGTTGATACAATTATTTGCTTAGGAGATTTAATTAGCTATGGACCTCATCCTAATGAATTTATTTCAATTATTAGAAGAAGATATATTCTTTGCATAAAAGGCAATTATGATAACTCAGTTGTTGACAATGAATATTCCTATATAAGAGAAACTCATATTAATAGTTTCTCTCTTCCTTGGACAGTTAATGAATTGCAAGATGAAAATAGAATTTTTCTTGATAATTTACCTTCAACATTAACTTTAAATATTGCAGATAAAAATCTATTATTTGTCCATGGAAGTCCTAATAAAATCAATGAATATCCTTTAAAAGATAGAAATAATACTCTTGAAGTTGTTAATTCTATTAATGAAGATGCCTTAATTTGTGCACATACTCATATACCTGGAATAAAAGAATTTGGCAATAAAATATATGTAAATTCCGGTATTGTATTTTGGTATCATAAAATTTTTTTTGATAAGCTTATAGCTTTTATTTTCCTTGCAAGATTAATTATAAAAATGGAGGTCATATAATATGGCAAAATCAATTTTAATTAGAAGCCTTTATAGAAATACTGATGATTTTTTATCAAAGGAAATAACAATATCAGGTTGGATAAGAACTTTAAGAGCATCTAATGCTTTTGGCTTTATAGAAGTTAATGATGGTTCTTTCTTTAAAAATATACAAGTAGTTTTTGATGATAAATTAGGTAATTTTAAAAAAATATCAAAATTATCTATCAGTTCTTCAATTTCAGTTGTAGGTACATTAGTTGCTACACCTGATGCAAAGCAACCTTTTGAAGTTCAAGCAAAAGAAGTTATTATTGAAGGAATGTCAAACTCTGATTATCCTCTTCAAAAGAAAAGACATACATTTGAATATCTAAGAACAATAGCTCATTTAAGACCTAGAAGTAATGCTTTTGCAGCAACTTTTAGAGTTCGTTCTGTTGCAGCTTATGCTATACATAAGTTCTTCCAAGAACAAAACTTTGTATATACACACACTCCTATAATTACTGGTAGTGACTGTGAAGGTGCTGGTGAAATGTTTAGAGTAACAACTCTTGATCCTAAAGCTCCTGAGCTAAATAAAGATGGAAGCATAGATTATAGTAAGGATTTTTTTGGCAAGGAAACTAATCTTACTGTTTCTGGTCAATTAAATGGTGAATGTTTTGCTTTAGCTTTTAGAAACATCTACACCTTTGGGCCAACTTTTAGAGCTGAGAACTCTAATACAACAAGACATGCAGCTGAGTTCTGGATGATTGAACCTGAAATTGCTTTTGCAGATTTACAAGATGATATGGAACTTGCAGAAAGCATGCTTAAGCATGTTATTAAATATGTTATGGATGAATGCCCTGAAGAGTTAGAATTTTTTAACCAATTTGTTGATAAAGGCTTATTAGAAAGATTAAATCATGTAGTTTCATCAGACTTTGCTAAAGTTACTTACACAGAAGCTGTTGAAATCTTACAAAAGTGCGGTAAGCAATTTGATTATGATGTAGCTTGGGGTATTGATTTACAAACAGAACATGAAAGATATCTTACTGAAGAACACTTTAAAAAGCCTCTTTTTGTAACAGATTATCCTAAAGAAATAAAAGCATTCTACATGAGAATGAATGATGATAACAAAACAGTTGCGGCCACAGACCTTTTAGTACCAGGAATCGGTGAAATAATAGGTGGTAGCCAAAGAGAAGAAAGATTAGATGCCTTGAAGAGCAGAATGGCTGAATTAGGCTTAAACGAAGACGACTACTGGTGGTACTTAGAATTAAGAAAATATGGAGAAACTAAACACGCAGGTTTTGGTTTAGGCTTCGAAAGATTAATCATGTACATAACTGGCATGACAAATATTAGAGATGTAATACCATTCCCTAGAACTCCAGGAACAAGCGAGTTTTAATTAATTGATATTCAAAATACTTGAATCCGTATTATAGTGTCATTCTTGTTTTATTTTATTTTTAATAATATTGTTTTATATTATTTTATAAGGGGTAAAAAGAGGGGTAAAATCATGTTTACTTCTCTTTTTTATTTTAAACATATTCTATTGAAGTAAATAATAAATCAAATATAGTTGTCTACTTGTCTATTAATACTTAAACCTAGTTATGATAATAGTTTGCTGTAGACAAAAGCCATTTATAAATACTGTCTATGTTTGTCTAATAAAATTAAAAATATAAAAAGGTATTTAATTTTATAGATAAATATCTTCATTAAATACTCCCCTGCATTTCCTATGAAATCTTATAAAAAATTACTACACCACAACGCCCTCAACTGCATACAAAAAATCTGTAAAATGAAATTTTAAAATCACTTTTATAATATTTTTACTCATAACGGCAACGCTTTTGCTTGGTCTTGCCAAATGATCCACCCCCATTTCTTAAATTTTCTAGTAATTTAGAGCATAAAAAACACGTTACTCAGTTAGAATAATGTGTTCTTTTGATTAATTACTAAAATTGTATTATGACTTCCATATTTCCGATTTTGATAACTCTTTTTCTATCAATTATTCCCCTACAGTAATTATATTACTTGCATAATGAAACATGCGATGATGATTTGCACAAAGAATAATTACATTATTAGGATTTTGCGTTCCATCTTTAGACAACATCTTTATATGATGTGCCTCACAATAGCAGTTTCCATTGTCCATTTTAAAAGTATATCCGCATAATTGACATCTATATCCATACTTTTGCTTTAATATATTGACTATCTTTTGGTATCTTCTAATTTTTTTAATTTTTTCTTCTATTGATTCATTCTCTACTACATCTATATCATCTAAAAAATCTTTTTCTATTTGTGAATCAATTTCTTCTTCATCAGTAATAAATCCCATAAGTGATTATTATTTATCATATTCAAATTATTTAACTTTAAATTAATAGTAGTTAAATTAGATAACGCATATTTCATTATTAGTTTTATTGCTATAGCTGATATAAAACGGTTGTAAATCTTAACTTTTTTCAGCTGCCCATTTTTAAGTCGATCAATTTCTATGTGAATATCGTCCATTACAAGTTTATTAAAAAATTTATCAATACCATTATTCAATACTTCATATTGTTCATCAGTAGCATAATCTTTACTTTCAGATACCTTTAATTTAGATATGATTTTTTTTGATTTTAACAATAATTTATCGTATAATTTTTTATCAATAAAAGTGTCGTTTTGAATATTATATTTATCTAATAACATATTGAAAAAATCTGTTATTAGATAAATATAATTCTGGGCTGTTCCCTGTGCAGTAATACTATTTTTTGCAATATAGTATTCAAGACTTCCAAGTAAATCATTGTCATTAAATAAAGAAAAATATTCATTATCAAATTCTTCATTTTCATTATTAATTCCAAATTTCTCATATAAATATTCAATAAACACTTTTATCTTTGTATTCGAATTTTTTCTCTCAAATTCTTTTAAATTAAAATCAGACAATTCCCCCACCTCCATAAACTAACACTTCTTCATAATGCTCCACCTTAATGTATTTATTGTAACATACTTTATAAGTTATGCATTTTTTAAAATTTCATTTAGGGAAAATTGTGCGTCTAATTGGGGGCTATGTGGTGTCAGCTTATTCAATAAAAAATCCCCCGAAATAGGGGGATTTAAATTATTATATTTACAATAGTATCTATAAAATATATAATATTCCTTGTACAAGTTTCCATTCGACTTGTATACCTATCTTTCTTTATCGTCAATCTCGTAATTAAGAGATTAACGATAATTGGTCATGGTAACATATGCAATTACCAATAGTTGATGTTAATTAACTATTATGTGATTGCCTAAATGTAATCATCCAATTCAAAGAAAGGAGGTACACTTATGGTAGAATTTACTGTAGTCATAAATGTGTGGAGCCTAATTAGTTGGTTTGTAGGTGGTATGTTTATTAATATATTGTCTGCACTCATTTGTAAACGCTGGTTAGGTATTTAAAAAGAAAGGCGTTTTCGCCTTTCTTTTTAAATTAAAATATCTTTGAAATTGTCATATATAAGAATAATAAAAGAAATAAATATAATAAACATATTCCCATCTATCCAACCCATAAGATAAAGAAAAACATTAAGGACAACATCTCCAACTGAAAGTATTGCCCTTAATAATTGATTTACTCCCTATATACTTTTAATTGCTCTTTATACTGTTGAGTCTTATGAAACCCACATGACTTATACTCATAACAATTTAGCCCAAACAAGAAAATCTGCTTCGCAGACTGTGTGTTTCTGCTTATTTTCTTTAACAATAATTTTTGTTAACAATTTATTCATATTTAAAATTGCTTTACTAACCATGTATTTATACTACTTTTAAAAGTTATCCACAGATTTGACTTTATTATAATTTTCTATAAAATAAAAAATTATAATTAGTAATTTTAGTAAAATTTTTATATAATAATTAAATGGAGGCGATTTTATGAGAGATATATTATATCTTGTGATTCCTTGCTATAATGAAGAAGAGGTTTTACACGAAACTGCTAAAAGATTATTGGAAAAAATGAATACTATGATTACAAATCGACTTATTTCTAATAATAGTAAAATATTTTTTGTTAATGATGGTTCAAAAGATAATACTTGGAGTATAATTGAAGAATATCATTGTAAAAATGATATATTTTCTGGAGTCAATCTGTCAAGAAATAGAGGACATCAAAATGCTTTACTTGCAGGACTTATGACTGCTAAAGACTATTGCGACATGGCTATATCATTAGATGCAGATTTGCAAGATGATGTAGATGTTATAGATGAATTTGTAAAACAATATTATGATGGATGTGATATTGTTTATGGAGTAAGGTCATCAAGACAGACCGATAAATTCTTTAAAAGAATAACGGCAATAGCTTTCTATAAATTTATGCACACCCTTGGTGTTGATATGATTTTTAATCATGCTGATTACCGCCTTATGAGTAGCCGTGCTTTAGAAAGCTTAAATGAATATAAAGAGGTTAACCTATTCCTAAGAGGCATGGTTACTTTAATAGGATATAAATATTCAATTGTTGAATATGAACGTCATGAAAGATTTGCTGGCGAATCTAAATATCCACTCAAGAAAATGATTGCTTTTGCTTTAGATGGCATTACCTCTCTTAGCATAAAGCCTATAAGAATAATAACAGTTCTTGGTTTTACCATATTTTTTGTTAGTATTCTAGCGTTAATCTATTCTCTTGTGGTTAAATTCATAGGAAGCACTGTTACCGGTTGGACTTCTTTGACGCTTTCCATTTGGATGCTTGGAGGAGTACAGCTCTTATCTCTTGGTATTATAGGAGAGTATGTTGGCAAAATATATAATGAAACTAAGAGAAGACCACGATTTATTATTTCTGATAAATTAATTAACACTGATAAAAAGGATAATTAGGTATTAAAATATGGATAATGTTATTCAAAAGTTTAAAGATACTTTTTATTCAAAGCAATTTATTATATTTGTACTAATTGGAATCATAAACACCTTTAATGGTACTGTTTTTTCATATATATATTCTAGTTTTTTAAGTACAAATATAGCTTTTTTGCCAGGTTATATTTCAGGTCTACTTATATCTTATATACTAAATAGTTTAATAACTTTTAAAGAAAAACTTAGTTTTCAAAAACTTATTAAATTCACAGTATCATCTATACCAAATTTTATTATTCAATATATTGTTGTAATAACCTCCAATATGCTTGGATTACATAAACTTTTTGCTTATATGCTAGCTGCTATTATTGGAGTACCTGTTACTTTTCTGTTGCTAAAATTCTTTGCTTTTAATAAAAGAAGTAATTAAATATCTTATAATGCATTGATTTTAATACAATCTCTGTCATTTAAATTAATACTTATAAATTAAGCAAATAATACTTAATCTTCACATATAAAGAGAGTACATAATTAATAATATGTGCTCTCTTTGCGGAGTTTCACATAAAGTCTTAATTGCACTAATCAAAAAGATAATTATCTTAAATAAATTGAAACAATTATTTTTTTGAAATATATTTATTACCTTTTATATAAAATCTCCAAGGAAAATCTATAGCTTCTTCTGCATAGTCAATTCCAATTCTAGTAGTTTCAACTATATCAAATTTTTCACCCTTGCTATCTTCTATGTAAAGATCTCCTTTTTCATAAAGCTCTATATAATTTTCTGATTTATCTATTGAAAATGCCATGCATAATTTTGAAGGACCATTTGTAATTGCTCTTTTCTTAGCTTCTGACAATTCTTCATAATTTTGATTAAACCTTTTTTGTGAAAGATAATCAAATTCATTTAATGGCTCTAACGCCCTTATTAAAACTCCTTCACCTTTATCTTCAAGTCCACTTATAACATTAAAACAATGATATTTTCCATAAATAAAATATACATATGAAATACCGCCTTCTCTAAATAAAGGTTCTGTTCTTTCAGTTCTTCTGCTATTATAAGCATGAGATGCTTTATCTATTTCACCTATATAAGCTTCTGTTTCAACAATTTTGCCTCTTAAAGTTACATTATTAATTTTTCTTACAAGAATCTTTCCTAAAAGTTCCTTAGCTAAAATCAATGCCCCTTGCTTATAAAATTCTTTCCCTAGAATCAACATTTAATTTCTCCCTTCTTAAGCATATTCAAACTGTAATTCACCAAAGAATTTAATTTCATCCACATTGAATTATAAATAATCCACAGATATATAAGATTAATTTATTTCCTGTGGATAAATCTATAAGTTTATTATTTCAAATATACTAAAAATTATAAGCATGATAATATCAACTTAGTTTAAAGCAAATTTTAATTCTTAAACAATAGTAACTTTATAAGCGCAACTAAATTCACTATTAAATATTTTTATAATATACTTTTTATACAAAACTAACAATTCATTGTTTCCGTTCTAAAATTAACTCTAATAAACTTATAAATCAATTATAATAACTTTATTCAACCTTAAGCTTTCTTGAACATCTATTATCCTTTGATTTGTTGATCCTCTAAATTTAAGTCCATCTTGTTGCTTTTCTTCTTCAAATCTTCCATCTACAAGGACATCTATATTATTTAATAGATCATTCCAGCCCAATCTGGTCTCTTTATTTTCGATGATATACTCATAAGCATACCCTGTATAACTCCAAACACTGAGATCATTCTCTTTAAAATCCTTTGCCATACATGCAAATTTATCAGCCTGCTCCCATGGATCTCCACCACTAAATGTAACACCTCTTAAAATCGGGTTATCTAGTGTATCTTTTATTAATTCATCTATATCTCTTTCTTCTCCACCACTAAAGCTATGGGTATGTTTATTAAAACAACCTTTACAATTGTGTTTACATCCTTGTGCAAAAAACACTCTTCTCATGCCAGGTCCATTAACTAAACTTTCATATGCTATTCCAGATAATCTTATAGTCTTTTCCATAATAATGACCTCTTTCTAACTAATTTATATATTATCATTCTAAACAATTCTTCTATTTATTAATTATAACTTAACTATAAATATATTTAAAAATTATAATATCTAATAATTCCTCTAATCATCTATTTGAATACTAAAAAACACAAGAGTTCAAAATCAATAAACTCCTGTGCTTTTCAATATTCTACTGTCTTATTTAATTAAGCATTTGCTTTTACGTAATTAAGTCTTCCACCAGCTCTAATAACTGCAATTTCTTTTTCTGTTAAATCAACTGCTGCTTCAAATTCAGTTCCCTTAGTTAAGTTTTTCACTTTTACTACTCCAGCTTCTAAAGCAGTTTGAATATTTCCCATTTTTAAATCATCAATTAAATCAATGTTATCATAATCAGCTTCATTCTTAAATTCCATTGGAATTATTCCATTGTTTATTAAGTTAGCCTTATGAATTCTTGCAAATGACTTAGCTATAACTGCCTTAACACCTAAGTATAGTGGTGCTAGTGCAGCATGTTCTCTACTTGAACCTTGCCCGTAGTTTCCTCCAGCAATTATAAATCCACCATTACATTCTTTAGCTCTATTAGGGAATTCTGTATCAACTGTATTAAAGCAGAACTCTGCAAGATAAGGTATATTTGATCTAAATGGTAATAACTTTGAATTTGAAGGCATAATATGATCTGTTGTAATATTATCTTCAACCTTTATCAATACTTTACCATCTACTTCTTCGCCTAATGACTCACTTACTGGGAATGGCTTAATATTAGGTCCTCTAACAACATCAACTTCAGCATTAGTTGGTGCTGGTGCTAAAATCATAGAATCGTCTATTAAGAATTCCTTAGGCATATCTATCGTTAAATCTATATCTATTTCTGTTGGATTAGTTAAAACTCCATTAATTGCTGAAACTGCTGCAGTTTCAGGACTTACTATGTATATTTGTCCTGATAATGTTCCACTTCTACCATAGAAATTTCTATTTACAGTTCTAAGTGAAATCCCATTAGTTCCAGGCGATTGTCCCATACCAATACATGGTCCACAACCATTCTCAAGTATTCTTGCTCCTGCACTTATTATATCTGCTAATGCTCCATTTCTAGCTATCATTTCCATAACTTGTCTTGATCCTGGTCCAATTACTAAACTAATGTCTGGATGAACTTTGTTACCTTTTAATATCTTAGCAACCTTCATTAAATCTTCATAAGAAGAATTAGTACAACTTCCTATAAATACTTGATCAACTTTAATCTTACCAACTTCGCTAACCTTAGCTACATTGTCTGGGCTATGTGGTTTAGCTGTAAGTGGAGTTAACTCATCTAAGTTTATTGTTACTACTTCGTCATATACAGCATCTACATCTGGCTTAAATTCTATCCAATCTTCTTCTCTTCCTTGAGCCTTAAAGAATTCTAAGGTTCTTTCATCACTTGGAAAAATTGAAGTTGTAGCTCCAAGTTCAGCTCCCATATTAGTTATAGTTGCTCTCTCTGGAACTGAAAGTGTTTTAACTCCTTCACCAGCATATTCAAAAACTTTACCTACTCCACCTTTAACAGTTAATATTCTTAAAACTTCAAGAATAACATCTTTAGCTGCTACCATCTTGTTTAATTTTCCATTAAGTTCAATCTTTACTACCTTTGGAGTATTAATGTTATAAGCTCCGCCTCCCATAGCAAGAGCAACATCTAATCCACCTGCTCCCATAGCTAACATACCAACACCACCTGCTGTTGGAGTATGGCTATCAGAACCTATTAATGTATCTCCTGGAGTTGAAAATCTTTCTAAGAAGATTTGATGACATATTCCATTACCTGGCTTTGAGAAATATACTCCATACTTAGATGCCACTGTTTGAATGAATTTATGATCATCTGCATTTTCAAATCCTTGTTGTAGCATATTATGGTCTATAAATGCTACTGATTTCTTAGTTCTTACTCTATCTATTCCCATAGCTTCTAATTGAAGATATGCCATTGTTCCTGTTGAATCTTGAGTTAACGTTTGATCAATCTTTAATCCTATTGGTTCTCCTGCCTTTAATTCACCTTCAACAATGTGACTTTTTAAAATCTTATAAACTAAATTATCTCCCACTTTTAATCCTCCTATTATTGCTTATTTTTTTCATCTAATTTTCTATGATATTCTTTGTATAATTGAACTACTTCTTTATCAAATAACGATCTCTTTAATCTAACTGATGTAGATCTTACAAGTTCTAATATTCCACTTGCTTCATCATCTGTAAGTACTCTATTATATTCTTTAAATTTATTTATTATTGAAGCTCTTCCAGAATGCTTACCTATAACGATTTGCCTTTCAAGTCCAACTATTGATGGATCAAAAGCTTCATAGGTTTTAGGATCTTTCATTGCTCCATCTGCATGAATTCCTGATTCATGCGCAAACATATTGCTTCCAACAATAGCTTTCCATATTGGAAGTTCTCTTCCTGATGCTCTTGATACATATTGTGATACTTCTCTAAACATTTGAGTGTCTATTTCCTTACCATCATATCCATAGACAAGCATTAATGCCATTATAACTTCTTCTAATGCTGCATTGCCAGCTCTTTCTCCAAGACCATTTACAGTTACTCCAACATGCGATGCTCCACCTTTGATACCAGCAACTGCGTTAGCCGTTGCCATTCCAAAGTCATCATGAGTATGCATTTCTATATCAAAGCCTGTCTTATCATATATATATTTAATATTATCTCTAATTTTAAATGGTTCCATAATTCCTACAGTATCACAATATCTAAATCTATTTGCTCCTGCTTGCTTGGCTGCATTAATAAATTCCACTAGGAAGTCCTTGTCTGCTCTAGATGCATCTTCCCCATTAACAGACACATAAAGACCATTTTTTTTTGCAAATTCAACAGATTTAACCATGTTTTCTAATACCCATTCTCTAGAAGTTCTGAGTTTATGCTGAATATGTATATCAGATACTGATATTGATATAGCAACTGCATCAACCCCACAATCTATTGATTGTTCTATATCACCGATTACAGCTCTATTCCATGCCATTATGCTAGATCTTAAATTTCTCTTTACAATTTCTTTTATAGCCTTTTTTTCATCTCCACCCATTGTTGGAATACCTACTTCTAGTTGGTCGACACCTAAGTCACTTAGCATTTGTGCTATTACTATTTTTTCTTCATTTGCAAAAACTACTCCTGCTGTTTGTTCCCCATCTCTAAGAGTAGTATCTACTATAGTAACTTTTTTATTATTTTTCAAATTATTAACTGCCATTGCAATCCCCCTATTTATATTATTACTTATAGCTTAAATTAACATTTTCTTGTATATTTATAATATCATATATTAATAAGATTGCACAAGGTTTATTTTTACGTTTTTGCAATAATTCTTTTCCCATAATTCAAGTAATTTTAAAACTTACCCAATTTTGAAGGAAATTCAATCTATTCTTGCAAGTTTTTTTTTTAATATTGCAATACCTTAATTATTTAAATTTAAAAATTTTATTTATTTTGCCTAAAATCTATTTAAATTGTTTTTCATTAACAATTTAAAATAAATATATAGTGTCGTTAACACCTTGAACCCTAACATTAATTTACAATAAAAGGTCATCTTAAAAATAACCTTTTGAATTGAATCCAATTCATTTTATTATTTTAAGATAACCTCTTAATTATTAACTTTAAATTATAGATCTTCATTAATGACAATCGATAGGTTGTTATTTCACATTAATTTATGATTAATTCACATATATCCTAATAATGATGTTTATGATCTCCTACATGAGATATTCTATCCTCTCTTTCATGATACTTTCCAGCACCAAATCTTTCATCTAAGCTTAAATATCCTGTAACTCTTGATATTCCCTGTATATCTTGACTTCCACACTTTGGACAACTACTTTGATCTTCGTGTAAGTAAGTTCCACAGCCTCTACAATATCTTATATGGAAATTAATTCCTACATAACTAATATTAGTATGCTTATATGCATAATTTATTATATCCATTACTGTTTCTGCATTTGGTGCATCATCTACTTCAATATAAGTTATATGACCACCATTACAGAGTTTATGATATGGCGCTTCAATATCAATCTTATCTTTAATAGATATGGCATAAGCAACTGGCATATGAAAACTATTTGTATAATATTCCTTATCAGTTACTCCTTCTATTAATCCAAATATCTTTTTGTCTTGTTTTATAAATTTACCTGAAAGACCTTCTGCTGGAGTAGCATAACAACTCCAATTTAGTTTATACTCTTCTGTAATTCTGTCTGTATACTGTTTTATGTGTTCAATAATTTTTATTCCTAATTTCCTAGCTTCATCATCTTCTCCATGATGTTTGCCTATTAAGGCTACTAATGTTTCTGCAAGTCCTATGAATCCAATTCCCCATGTACCTTGCTTTAATATTGGTTCTATTGAATCATCAGGTCCTAAGCCTTCTGATCCTTTCATAAGTCCTTGACCTGCAACAAATGGCAAATCTTTAACTCTTAAATTCTTCAACACATTATATCTATGCATTAAAGCGTCTTTTGATAGTTCTAATCTTGAATCTAATATTTCAAAAAACTTATTTATATCGCCTTTGGCTTGTAACCCTACTCTTGGGAGATTAATAGTGGTAGGTGCTATATTTCCTCTACCTTTACAGCCTGGTTCACCATTTATATTTTTCATAAGGTAAGTTCTACATCCCATAGTTGCTGGAACATATCCCTTATCATAATATTCTTTATTAAAATCTGCATCAATATTCATAAATGTTGGATTCATTCTTTTTGCAGCTACTGTACATGCTAATTTATATAAATAAAAATATGGGTCATTTTCTTCTCTATTAACTCCTGATTTAACTCTGAAAATTATATTTGGAAAAATTGGTTGCTCTCCCTTACCTAATCCTTTTTCATATTCTAAAAGAAAAACTTCACATACTAATGCAGCATCTGCACTTGTAGGTAATCCAATATTAATTGAGCTAAATGGAACTTGAGATCCTGCTCTTGAGTGCATTGTATTAAGATTGTAAACAACACCTTGCATAGCTTGTTGTACTTTCTTTCTCACCTTTTTTTCAAGTAAATCTTCTATCTTTTCTTTAGGTATTTCTAGTTCTTCTAATTCTTCTCTGATTTCTTCTCTAGTAGGATTTACAAACATAGCCATATCATTATCAAAGTCTGGGTGAGATTGCCCCCCAAACATATCATTTTGAGTTGATTGCAATAATATACATGATAACTCAGCAGCTGTTTCTATTCTTTTAGGTGCATTGATTGTTCCATAGCCTGTATTAAATCCATTTTCTAGCATTTCCTTTGTTGGTATATGCAAACAATTCACAGTTAAATTATAACTATCTAAGTCATGATAATATAAGTCTCCTATTTCATGAGCTCTTGCTAAATTTTTAGGCATTATAGCTAATGTATTCCACTTATTTGATTCAGAAGCTATTCTTAATAATTTAGAACTGAAATTATTTCCTACATTAGCATTGTCTCTATCAGTCTCAACTCCAATTTGTCTTATAGCTCTCATTAAGTCTGATTTTATTTCTCTAACCTTAGTTCTTTCTTGTCTGTATCCTGAATAAGCTACTGCTATATCTTTGTGTCCTTCATCTTTTAATGCTTTCTCTACAAAATTCTGTATTTGTTCTACAGTTATTGTTTTTTTATACTCCGATTCAATATATATAATTACTTTCTGTACAGTATCTAAAATTTCACTTTCTCTTAAAGTTAAACCGATCTCAGTGGCTGATCCTTTAATTGCTTGAGCTATCTTATCTGAATTAAACTCAACCTCTCTCCCATCCCTTTTCACAACATATAGCATTATTTTCCCTCCACGACACAATATATAGTATGATTACTACCGTATTATTATACTGTATTAGATATTCATTAGCAATGCTTCTAATTTTTTATTTTTAAGCCACTAGATTTTATTTATCATGGTTTATATCTAATTATCTTTCGATTTGATTCTTTTTTGAGACTTTTATATAGTTGACTTATTATAAATGACTCTTACTATTGTCCTTTACTATGTTCATAATACTTTTCTTATTATTTCATATTAAAACTTTAGTATTTATCCATCTTTATGTTAATAATAGTTTATATAAAAAAATCTAATTTTACAAAAAGTGATATAATTGATTTAAACTTATTATATTTTAGGAGGAACTAAAATGGATAAAATAGCATTAATAACTGATAGTGCTTCTGATTTAAGTACTGATTTTGTAAAAAATAATAATATTAAGATATTACCACTTAAAATTATATTTTCTGATAGAGAATATGATGATGGAATAGATATAACTCCAAAAATGCTTTATGAAGCTTTACCTAAAGAAATTCCTAAAACTTCACTACCAAGTGTAGAGAAATTTACATCTGCCTTAGAAGAAGTAAAAAGTGAAGGTTATACCCATGTTATTATAATAACCATATCAAGTGGCATTTCAGGTACTTACAATTCTGCAAGGCTAGCGGCTGAAAATATTTCTGGAATTGAGACTTTTGTGTTTGACTCTATGACTTTAACTATGTCAGAAGGTGCAATGGTAATTGAAACTGCAAATTTAATTAAAGAAGGAAAGTCTTTTAATGAAATAGTCAAGATTCTACCTACATTCAGAAGCAAAATAGATGTATTCTTTACAATAGATACATTGGAATATCTGATAAAGGGTGGTAGAATAGGTAAGGTTGCTGGTACAATTGCAAATACACTTAACCTTAAACCTATTATTACCGTAGGCGATGACGGAATATATCATACAGTATGCAAGATTAGAGGGATAAAACAATCTATATCTTGTCTAGCAAACTTACTAAAACCTTACTTAGAAGCTAGTAGATGCAAAGTTTGGATTCTAGATGGAAATGCTCCTGATAAAGCTACAATACTATATGATACAATAAAACAATTTCCTAATCTAATAGAATGTACTTTAGGTGGAGAAATAGGACCTGCACTTGGAGTTCATACAGGTCCTGGGCTTGTTGGCTTTATAGTTCAAAAGGTAGATTAATTTAAAAATATCAATTTAAATATATATAGGTTGCGATAATGAAATTATATTGTAGAGAGCAACTTCAATCTTAAAAAGTTAATGATACTATAAACTCCTTACCGCAACTTATATAGTTTTATTTATATCATAAAAAACGGGCTTAATAATGCTCGTTTTTTATTTGATTATAATTATTTTGTAAGTATACTTAGTTCTTCATTTGTAAATAATATTAATAGAAGAAATTTTATTGAGAGGAATTATTTTAATTATGAAAGATTTTGTATTAGATTCAACGTATAAAGATGCTACTATTGTTAATTGTAATGATGATATTTTCATTACTCCATCTAATAACGTGCCTTGCAACTCAACTGCTCACCATACAGTAAATTTAAATCAAACTAATTCTAATTGTAGTGCTAATCATAACAAAAATAATAAATTTAATATTTATAGAATAATTGACTATTTATAAGAGGATCCAATAGGCTGAGATTTGTTATTCATAAACTCTTTAAACCTAATCTGGTTAATTCTTAAAAAATCCAGTAAAAATAGGATTAATATTTGCTTTTATGCAGCTATCAATCCTATTTTTATTGGATAATATATTTTATTCTTCTATCTCGATTGCATCTACAGGGCAGCTTTCTTCTGCTTCTTTTGCTGAATCTATAGACTCATCTGGAACTTCATCAACTATAGCGCCTGCTTTTCCATCATCCTCCATATCAAAACATTCTGGACATATTGATGGACATAATCCACATGCTATGCAAGTATCTTTATCTACTTTTGGTTTCATAATACTTCAATCCTTTCTAATATAAAATTACTAACTTATTATTTCCTAAAAAATATTAAGTTATGTATATGTAACATCATAATTTAGAAATAATATCAAAAACAAACTATATAAAAATAATTATAAAGTAATGTACTACATATGAAAAAACAATAACTCGATTAGAGGCCACTGAAAAAGCTATGCTTTTTCAGTACTTCAGATAAATAAAAAATAGGATTTTATTTAACTGTTTAAATCAGTTGAATAGAATCCTATTTTTTGCATTTAAAAAGAAAATATTTAATTTATGAATGTTATTATT
>NZ_JAJFUC010000098.1 GCF_021372645.1 Clostridium sp.
ATAATAAATAACTAAAATTAAATAAAGATTATTTAGTTAAAAACTAAAGGAGTATATTTGGCTGTGCACCGATAGCGGGCGTGGACCTAAAATTCTTTGGCTTACTATATAAATTGAGTATAAGTAAAATTAAATTTTTTAGTTTTACTTATACTCTTTAATTTAGCTCATACTATATGTATTGATTAAAATGGTAATCTACTCAATGTTTAATCATAGATAACCATATTACCTGCAAAGATAAAAGATGCATGGACAGCTCATGCTAGCTTCTTAGAGGCAATTATGGCAGAAACAAAATTATTAGTATAAAATCTATTTTCTGATATCTGATAAACTTTATTTCCAAGTTAATTAGTAAAATTACCCCAATTTAGTGCCCAAGTCTAGTAATTATATTAAAAAACTCATAAATTAAGATGTAGGAAATTGTCGAAAAATTTTACAGTATAAATATTGCAAAAATTATAGAAAAAATAAAATATATATGTTATACTTAGTCAGCAACTGGTCATACCATATCACCACTAAAAAGCTAATATATTATTTAGATATCTTAAGGTAGAAAGTGATAAATACTTGGGATTAAACAAAATATTAAAATTTTATGTATTATGTGTAATCGTTTTTGAAATTGTAGCCTTCTTTAAGGATTGGATATCTGGATACTAGTATTATAATTATAGCAGGAAAGTTAAATGGATATTTTAGTATGTATAAAGCAAGTACCAGAAACTTCAATGGAGTCTTTATGTAAACTAAAACCTTCATTTAAGAAAGATGGAACAGTTAGAGCAGAATTAGGAATTAAGCCAATGGCTAAAATAGTTTCTTATGGATTAAAAGGACTAGCTCCAAAGATAATGGGATATGGACCATTATGGGTGATTAAATTAGCTTTTTACTGGTTCATCAGTGGCAGGAGAAAACATAGTTTTGCCAACTACAAGAATAAATAATTTGTTAATCATATTGTTTAGGTAAATAATGTAAAAATTGAATTAGGAGGAAAAAGAGATGTTATTTTTAAAATTTTTAATGGCCATATTACCAATTATTTGGCTGATATTCGCATTGAGCGGATTGAAAATGAAAGGCTATAAAGCCTGTCTTATTGCACTTATTCTTACATTAGTTTTAGCTGTAGGTTTTTGGAAATTGAATGTAGTTTATGCTGCGTCAGCAGTATTGGAAGGAGTACTCAACGCCTTGTGGCCAATTTGTATAGTTATTATTGCAGCTTTGTTTGCGTATAATTTGACTTTACGTACAGGTGCAATGGAAATCATAAAAAAAATGTTGGCTGGAGTTTCTATTGATAAAAGGATTTTAGCATTAATTATTGGATGGGGATTTGGTAATTTCATGGAAGGAATGGCGGGATTTGGTACAGCAGTTGCTATTCCAGCATCTATGCTTGCTGGTGTTGGATTAAATCCATTTTCAGCAGTTCTAGCATGTTTGGTTGTTAATAGTACACCAACTGCATTTGGATCAGTGGGAATACCTTTGGTAACACTTTCATCAATAACAGGAGTAACAGCCCAATCATTGGCAGCAAATACAGTAATAATTGAAGCAATTCTTTGTTTTATTAGTCCATTTATTATGGTATGCATTGTTGGTGGTGGAATAAAGGCATTAAGAGGAGTATTTCTTATTACATTAGTTTCTGCAGCATCATTTGTACTACCTTGGTTTGTTACAGCAACACTAGTTGGAGCAGAATTGCCAAATATAGTAGGTTCTATTTGTTGTATGATATGTACAATTATTGCAGCAAAAATCTTTGATAAAAAACCTGAAGATGAGTATTGCATTGAATCACAGGATGTAAAAGAAGAAACAGCTATATCATTAGCACCGGATGTAAAAGAAGAAACAACTTTAACATTGGGTAAAGCATTACAAGCATGGTGTCCATTTATTTTAATATTCGTAATGTTACTGTCTGCATCATCTTTATGTCCGCCAGTTAATCATTTGATTGCAGGAATCAAAAGCGTAGTTGTTGTATATGCTGGTGAAGGCGGAAATAAATTGACTTTTAGTTGGATTAATACACCGGGTGTTATTATTTTTGCCGCTGCAATTATTGGTGGTTTTATTCAAGGTGCAAAAATATCAACGATGTTAGATGTATTGTTTGCTACATTAAAAGAAAACTGGCAAACAATTGTTACAATTTGTGCGGTTATGTCAGTAGCAAAGCTAATGGGTTATAGTGGAATGATTTCAGATGTTGCAACGTTTTTAGTTGCAGTTACAGGAGCAGCATATCCGTTAATTTCCCCAGCAATTGGATCTATTGGAGGATTTGTTACAGGTTCAGGTACATCAACAAATGTTTTATTCGGAGGATTACAAGCACAAACAGCAAAAAACCTTGGATTTTCTCCAGCATGGATGGGAGCAGCAAATGTTCTTGGAGCAGGTATCGGAAAGATGATTTGTCCTCAAAGTATTGCAATTGGTGCAAGTGCAATTAATCAATCCGGTTCAGAAAGTAAAATTTTAGGGAAAATGTTTAAATATTATATATGCTATGCAGTTATCGGTGGCATCATATGTTTTTTAGGAACATTATTATATAAATAAGAAAAATTAGATAGTTAAAAACTAAAGGAGTATATTTGGCTGTGCACCCATAGCGGGCGTGGACCTAAAATTCTTTAGCTTACTATATAAATTGAGTATAAGTAAAATTAAATTTTTTAGTTTTACTTATACTCTTTAATTTAGATCATACTATATGTATTGATTAAAATGGTAATCTACTTAATGTGTAACCATGAATAACCATATATACCTGTTATTCATAGTTATGTGTTATTTATATATACATAAGGTTAGACTACGTCTAATATTTTTTATAAATAGAACATAAAAACCAAATGACTTTTAGAATACCGTATTATTCAAATGGATTTTACGGTATTTTTGTGTCGTATTAAAAAAAACATATTAAAAAAACAATCATATATATATATGTTAATATTTATACTGTATCAAATTCTTTTTAGTTTTTATGTTATATTATGAGATTAAAGGAAGTCTCCTATTTGACGAGTGATTATGACTAAATTATAATTGAATATCATGGTAGTATGTATATTGCCTATGTTATAATATTATGGAAACTATAAAATCTTTTTTATTATATAATTTAAAAATTCTAATTCATTGTGTCTCATAAAACATTATAGGGTCAGACCTATGTAGCAGTAATGGTTTATAAACCACAATGTATGAATTTTATTGAATTATATATATTAACCTTGTAAAAAAATATCTGAGATTTAGGGAGGAATAAAGATGGAAAGAAACATTAGTAATGTAAAAAGAAAAAATAGTAATATAGCAACTTGGATATTATTAATTTTTTCTATAGTTTTTTTTATATCTTATCCATTCCATGACAGCTTTGCAGGTGGACTAATATCTAGCTTATGTTGTGCTGCCATGATAGGTGGATTAGCGGATTGGTTTGCTGTGGAAGCACTTTTTAGAAAACCATTAAATAGCAATATATTAGCTAAGCTATTCAGAACAGAAATAATACCTAAAAATAGAGAGCGCATATTCCAAGCATTGGTGGACATGGTGGAAAAGGAACTTTTAACTAAGGAAAGCATTATGAGTAAGCTACAATATATTAATCCATTAGAAACTATAATGCAATTATCAAAATCTGATAAAAAGCAAGACATGTTGATTATATTAGATAATATTTTTAAAGAAATGCTTAGTAATTTAACCAAACATGATCTAGAAAGCATTGGGGATTTTGGAGATGGAGTTTTGAAATCTAATCTAAAATCAATGGAGCTTTCAAATGTTATTTCACAAAGCTTAGAATGGATGTGGAACAACGGATATAAGGAAAAAATTACAGATGTAGTAGTTGATAAAATAGAGGAATTATCTCAAAGTTATGAGACAAAAATGCTTCTTCAAGATGCTGTACTTCAAATATTAGAAATTAATAGAGCAAACTTTTTAGTTATGCTTTTACAATTTGTTATAAAAGGAAACTTAGAAAACATTGCAAAAGTTCTTCAAGAAAAATTAGTAAGTTTTGTAGCACAAATGAAAAAGTCACAAAGTAGTGAGAGAGAAAGAATACAATCAATTATAAGAAAACAGATGAGTAGATTAAATGAAGATGAAGAATTAAAGAGTAGAATAGAAAAGTGGAAAAATGAAAAGCTAGAAAGTAAGCAATACATATTTAATGAATTTGGTATAGTAATAACTAAATATGTTTCTAAATTGAAGTCAGAGCCTTCTAAAACTTTAGAGATTACAGAAACTCTATTACATAAATTAGAAAAGCAACTAGAAGATTTGATGAATAATGAAGAAAAACAACTAGAACTTAATAATATTATAAAAAGTTTACTTCAAAAAATAGTTGAAAGAAATCATCATAAAATAGGTTTAATAGTTAAAGAAAAGCTAGATCAGGTATCAGGTGAGGATCTTTCCAATATGATAGAATCTATTATAGGAAATGATTTGCAGTTAATTAGAATAAATGGTTCTTTAGTTGGTGGACTTGTTGGAATAATAACTTACATGCTTACATTTTGGATAGTTTAGGAGAGGTGAACATGAATTATAAACGTAAAGCTAATATAGCACTTGTCATTTCATTTATTTTCTTTTGTATTTGCATAATATTAAGATATTTTTATAGAGAAATATATATATTTAAGCTAATGCTATTTGTATCAGAAGCCTCTTTAGTAGGGGGGATAGCAGATTGGTTTGCAGTTACGGCACTTTTTACAAAACCATTGGGGTTTCCTTTTCATACTGCAATAATCCCAAGAAACAGAAAATCTATTATAAACTCAACAGTAAATCTAGTTGAAACAGATTTATTAAGCAAAGAAACATTAAAAAATCAAATGCATAACCTATCAGTAGTGGAACATATTATTAAGTATGTGGATGATGATGAAACTATAAAATCAAAATATATAAATAAGCTTACTAAAATGGTTATGAATTATATATATGAAAAAGATTTAAAAGAGGTTGTAGTTTACATAGAGAATATTATAAAAGAAGAAGGAAAGAACATAAATTTATCAAATAAGTTTAAGGATTTTATAGAAAATAATTTTAGATATGAAAATAGAGTAAAATGGGCACAAAATTTTCTAAACAAACTTTCTGAAGAAGAAGGAAATGAAAAAATACTTGCCTTTTCTCAAAAAATCTTTACTGCTAGTGAAGAAGGCTCAAGTTTTTCATTAAGAAGCTTACTTAATAAATTAAACGTATTAGTCGCAGAAGATTTATCAGCTATAATAAAAAGCCAGCTTCAAAATATACTTACAGACCTTATGAAGGAAGACAGCTTACTTTCACAGGTATGTGCAAATAATATAATTAAAAGCATAGAGGGAGTGGAACTTTCACTAGCTTCAATTGAAGAATGGAAGCTTAATCTATTGGAAAAAACAGATTTTAAACCAATTATAGAAGCACAACTTCCACTATTAATAAAAGAAACAACTATAAGTGATATTGTGGAGAAACTTTGGGATTACTTTAAAGAAAACATCACTATTAAAAATACCATAGATAAAGTCATCAAGGAAATAATATATAATCTTTTAGAGGAAAAACATAATGTAGTAGGAAATATTGCAAGAGATACCTTAAACAACTTTACAGATGAGAAGCTAAACGAATTTATAGAGGAAAAAGCAGGAGAAGACTTGCAATGGATAAGAATAAATGGATCGGTACTTGGAGGGTGCATAGGCTTAGTGTTATTTGTATTTTTAAGTTTAATTTTTTAATCTTATGTTATACAAATGGTTAGAGGATTATTATTCTAGAAAATTTGTTAAACTCGTAACATTTTAAACATTATATTCAGCGGTTTGGATTAGGAAAAATTTTAAATTTTCAAACATGGACTCCAAAGATAAGAGGTAAATATGACACAAAGAGATATGACCTTAAAGAAGAGAAAAAAAGAGCGAATAAAAATAAATGATCTAAATGGGTTTAAGGATGCACTAAAAAGAGAAGGATATAACATAAATGAATTTGATGAAGAAAAAATTACAAAGACTTTTGAAATAGATAATAGTGTAACAGATAGGTTATACACATGTATTAAGGATACTGGGATTACTTATAGAGTAAATGATATTAGGGATTTTGTGGATTATATAGAAAAAATGATATTATTTGAAAATGAACATAACAAACTATGTAAAAAAATAAGTGAAGTAAAAAGACTAAATATAGATAGAATTGAATATGAGCGAGAGCCGAAATCTCAAGATAATGTTGAACATATCATAAATGCCGTAGAAGAAATAAAAAGCGATATATCTAGAATAATAAGTGAAGAAGAGAAGGTAAGATTGGATCATTTAGAAAAAGAATTAGATAAGGATTATCTTTATGCAAAGGATATTGAACTACTGAAAAAAATGCTTCTTATTAGAAAAGAAGGAGTAAAAGAAACGTATAATGCTAAAACTAAAATTAAAACAATATCTATAGAAATACCTAAAAAAATAAATTATGAATATATTAAAGCAAAGAAGGGCACTGTAGAGTACCATGAATATTTAAGCAATAACATACCAAGAATGCAGCGTTTAATAAAGAATATGAATAAATATATGAAAGTTGATGAAAAAGAAAAAACAACATTTAAAATAGACCAAAGTAAAGCGCTACAGGATACTATAAATATAGCAGTAGCAATATATGATAATAAGGAGTTTAAAGCAATAAGTGGTAGTAATAATATAACAAATTACTGCGCTGCACCACCACAAGATGTAGCAATTTTTAAAAGTAGTAAAGTTAATAAATTAGGTAAATTAGGAATAGGATATGACAGAATTAACGATAGTGAAAAAAAGATACTTGAAGAAATACATAAACAAATAGAAGCAAAAGTATTGAAGAATGAAGGAAATCTTATTTTGTATAGTAAATGGGAACCATGTCCAAGCTGCTATTTTGTAATTAGTCAGTTTTGTAAAAAGCATCCCAATATAAAAGTACAGGTGAAATATAGTAAAAAATATGGTGAATAATAGTACATTGTCTAGCTAATTTTACTGATATGGTGGCTTTAATTGCTATATTGTAGTAATTAAATAAATATTTAATGAAGACGTTGACTGATGATTATAAAGGTGGTAGAATTACTCTAATGATATAGTATGTAACTGATAAGCAGGCATTAACTATACATAGATATTTGAGGATGTTTATGTTAGTTGATGCTTTTTTTGCGCGCAAAGCATGAGTAACTACTCCTCAATATACACAAAATAATTATAAAAAAGGAGAAAAGTTATGAAAGACAAAATTTTTGGTGTTTTACAACGTGTAGGAAGATCATTTATGCTTCCAATTGCTATTTTACCAGTGGCAGGATTATTTTTAGGATTCGGTGGTTCATTTACTAATGCAACAATGCTTGAAACGTATGGACTTACTAGTTTAATGGGACCTGGTACATTTGTCTATTCAATTCTTTCTGTAATGAATGCTGCAGGAAGTGTAGTATTTGGAAATTTACCATTAATATTTGCAATGGGTGTTGCAATAGGTATGTCAAAGAAAGAAAAAGAAGTTGCAGCACTAGCCGCAGCAATTGCATTCTTTATTATGCATGCATCAATAGGTGCTATGATTAATATTAACGGTGGAACTGATGCTCTTCTTAGTGGTGCAGCAACTTCAGTACTTGGTATTACATCATTACAAATGGGTGTTTTTGGTGGTATTATTGTAGGTCTTGGTGTAGCAGCGCTACATAATAAGTTCTATAAAATTGAATTACCACAGGTATTATCATTCTTTGGTGGAACTAGATTTGTTCCAATTGTAAGTGCAATAACATATTTAATTGTTGGAATTTTAATGTTTTATATTTGGCCTCCAGTTCAAGCTGGTATTTATAAAGTTGGAGAGATAGTACTTGCATCAGGTTATGCAGGAACATGGGTTTATGGTTTAATGGAACGTTTATTAATACCTTTTGGTCTTCATCATGTATTTTACTTACCATTCTGGCAAACAGCAGTTGGTGGTACAGCTACAGTGGGTGGAAAAGTTATCGAAGGTGCTCAAAACATTTTCTTTGCAGAACTTGCAACTCCAGGAATAACACATTTTAGTGTCTCAGCAACAAGATTTATGTCAGGTAAATTCCCTCTTATGATATTCGGTTTACCAGGAGCAGCACTTGCAATGTACAGATGTGCTAAACCAGAAAAGAGAGAAGTTGCAGGAGGATTACTATTATCAGCAGCATTAACTTCAATGCTTACAGGTATTACAGAACCAATTGAATTTACATTTTTATTTGTTGCACCATTATTATATGGAATTCATTGTGTATTTGCTGGACTCGCTTATATGTTGATGCATATGTTAAACGTTGGAGTAGGTATGACTTTCTCAGGTGGGTTTATTGATTTATTCCTATTTGGTATTTTACAAGGAAATGCGAAGACAAGTTGGATTTGGGTTGTAGTTGTAGGAATTGTGTATTTTATAGTATACTATTTATTATTCTCTTTCTTAATTAAGAAATTAGATTTAAAGACTCCGGGGCGTGAAGATACTGATGAAGTTAGACTTTATAGTAGAAGTGATGTAGAAGCAAAGAAAAATGCTAATGGTGGAGACGTAGATGAACTTTCAGTTATGATATCTCAAGGTCTTGGTGGTAAGAAAAATATTTCAGATGTTGACTGCTGCGCAACTAGATTACGTTGTACAGTACATAAATCAGAATTAGTAAATGATTCTTTATTAAAGCAAACTGGAGCATCAGGATTAGTTCATAAAGGTGTGGGTGTTCAAATTATATATGGACCAAGAGTAACTGTTATAAAATCTAACTTAGAAGATTACTTAGTTACAGCACTGGATGAAGAAGTTTCTATGGATACAGTAGAAAAAAAAGTAACTGAAAAAGCATCTGAAAAAGAAATTCAAGAAAAAGTTATTAATACAATAATTTTAAATAGCCCATTAACAGGTGTTGCTAAGGATTTATCAGAAGCACCAGATGAAGCATTTGCAAATAAGATGATGGGAGATGGAGCTATGGTTATTCCAACTGATGGAAATGTTGTAGCTCCAGCAGATGGAGAAATAACTTTTGTATTTCCATCACAACATGCAGTAGGATTAACAACAACTGATGGAATTGAATTACTTATTCATATAGGTATAGATACAGTAAAGCTTGATGGAAAAGGCTTTGAAACTTTCGTAAGAGATGGAGATAAGGTAAAGAAGGGTGATAAACTATTAAGCTTTGACTTAGAATTCATAAAAGATAATGCACCATCTATTGCATCACCATGTATTTGCACATCATTAAGCAGTAAACAAAAAGTACGTTTATTAAAAACAGGTGAGATAAAAGCTGACGAAGCCTTAATAGCAATTGATGTATTTGAATAATATTTAAAGAGGAGGCATAAAATGTTCAGAGTTATAAAGGCATTAAATCATAATGGTGTACTCGCGATAGATATGGATACGCAGAAAGAATATATATTATTAGGAAAAGGTATAGGTTTTGGGAAAAAGGTGAATGAACGTATGGAAGCACCAAAAAATACCCATATATATCTACTGCAACAGGAAACTGACAGAGGTTCAACTAAAGATATAATAAACAATATAGAACCAGAAATCTTAGAAGTTGCCAGTGCCATCATTATGGAAGCTGAAAAGAAATTTAAAAAAGTTGATGAGAACATTTTATGCCCTCTTGCAGATCATATTGCATTTGCAGTAAAAAGAATAAGAAATAATGAAAATGTAAGTAATCCCTTAACAGCAGACATCAGAGCTTTATTTCTAGAAGAATATGAGGTGGCATGCAAGGGGAAAGATATTATAAAAGAAGTAGTAGGCGTTGAGATAAATGAAGATGAGATTGGTTATATAGCACTTCATATTCATTCAAGTCTCGGAAATGAAAAAATATCACAGGCAATGGAGACTGCAATGCTAGTTAGAGATTGTATTACATCCATTGAACAAAACATTGGAAAAACAATTGATATTGAATCATTATCCTATAATCGTCTTATGAGCCATATTAAATATATGACAGCAAGAACATTAAAGGGTGAATCAATAAAGCTTGATATGAATGATTACATTAGGAAAAGATTCCTAAAGTCATTTGAAATTGCTGAAAATATATGCAGAAAATTAGGTAGTGAATTAAATAAAGAAATTAAAGACGTAGAAATTGGCTATCTTGCAATGCATATTGAAAGAATATTTTCCGATGAATTAAAGGAATAGAAAATAAAATATATTAATTAAATAAAAACATATAATTTTTTCTAAATTGGTGGATTTCAAAAATCATGTTTCACCTCCATCATGAAATCCACGAAAATTTTCAGATTGAATTTTCGTGGGTTATTTTAATTGAATGAATAAAACTTGTGAAAAATTTAATAAATTTATAATAATTAACTTTTAGAGATTGATGATATGAAATTTCAGATAATATTAAATATAGAAATAATTGAAGTTAAGTATTAATTTGATATATTCAAAGATAAACACATAGTCAGATAGTGTTAGAAAGGGGTAATTATTTTAGTTCAGAGTGTATAAATAAGCATAATATTCTAATTATTATGGCAATAAAATATCTAGATACACCTGAAAGTTTGATTAATATAATATTTCTAATATTTCTATTGTATATTTTTCTTTTGGAGCATTAACTTCAACTATATCGTGAACCTTTTTGCCTAATAATGCTTTTCCTAAATCTGATTCTATACTTATACGCATATTTTCAGGATCTAAATCCATAGTAGTTACTAATGTTACAATAACTTCATCTTCATCCTCTATAAATTTAACTCTAGCTTTACTATTAATTCCTAGTATTGATTTATCTATATTTTTATCATCTATTACAGTTGCTGTTGAAATCATAGTTAATAAATATTGAATTCTATTATCATTTTCTCTATAGTTTGCACAAGCTTCTTTATATTCTGCATTTTCTGACCTATCACCATGTGCAGCAGCTACTAATTTTTCCCTTGCTATTTCGGCTCTTTTTACTGTCAGCCTATAATCTAATTCATTTCTTAAATTTTTAATATTTTCTTCTGTTAGTTTATTATTCATAAAACCTAAACCTCCCATGAAATATAATATATAATATTATATTAATATAATATATTATATATTATATAGAAAAAAATAAAAGATGTTTTACTTAGCAACTTTTATTCTTTTAAAGTTAGAAAGTTGTTATAAATTGTGATTTATATAATAATTAGATATAATAAAGCCAAAATATTATTACAGTTATATAAGGGATATTCCTATATCAATTTTATATTAATCAAATTTACGTCTAAGGTATAACTTATTGCTATTATATTTGCATGTAAAAATATTTAAGTTATATGTTATAATTATTGAATATTAATTTTACAAAGCAGACAATTATTTTATAAAAGTATGAGGCATATTGAAAAACAATAAGCTGGTATGCATGCTTAAGAGGAGAATTATATGAAAAATTCAGAATCATTAAAAAGAGATTTAGATAGAATTGATGGGAAAAGTTATAGGTTATATAAGGATTTAGAGGGAGAATATGATTTTGGAAATTATACTCTTAGTATAGATTATGTTCAAGGTGATCCGTTTGCATCACCATCAAGAATTAGAGTAATAGTAAATCAGAATATTGCTAAGTTTCCAAAGGAACTTTTTGATAATAAAAACAAAAATATTGCAGTGGCAGATTATTTAACAAGAGAATTTTATTTTAATATAAATAAGTGCAACGAAAGAGTTTTTGGTTCTGGAAAGAGTGGACTAATATCTATAAGTAAATGTCCACAGGAGATATTAAAGAGAACTTCAATAATTATAGATGAGGATAAAATAGAAGCAAGATTTTATGTGGGATTTCCAGCAAGAGGAAGAAGTGTTTTATCAAGAGAATTAGAGAAAATTTTATATAATGTTATACCCAATATTGTAGAGAAAACTTTAATATATAAAAATATTAATAGTGAAAAATTAATAAGTAGAGTAAAGCTTGTAGAAGATCAAGAACATATAAGAATGGAATTACATAATAGAGGACTGATTGCATTTGTAGCTAATGGATCAATATTGCCTAGAGAAAGTGGAATATCTACAAAAGCATTAAGAAATGGTAAGGTATTTGTTTCACCAAAGGAATTAGAAGTAGAGTTTAGTACTAAAAGTAAAGGTATAATTAAAGGTATGGGCATTAAAAAAGGTATAACTCTTATAGTAGGTGGAGGATATCATGGTAAATCTACATTATTAAAAGCTTTAGAGCTTGGAGTTTATAATCATATTGAAGGTGATGGTAGAGAATTTGTTATAGCAGATGAATCAGCTCTAAAGATAAGATCAGAAGATAGTAGATGTATAATTAAAACAGATATATCGTTATTTATAAATAATTTACCTAATGGGAAAGATACTGTGGAATTTTATACAGAAAATGCAAGTGGCAGCACTTCACAAGCGGCTAATATAATAGAGGGAATAGAAAGCAACTCTAAGGTATTTTTAATAGATGAAGATACTTCAGCTACTAATTTTATGATGAGAGATGACTTGATGCAAAAATTAGTTTCTAAGGAAAAAGAACCAATTACACCATTTATTGAAATAATAAGACCTTTATATGAACAAAAGGATATTTCAACAATAATAGTAGTAGGAAGCTGCGGAGATTTTTTTGATGTAGCAGATTGTGTAATACAAATGGATAATTATGATACTAAGGATGTCACAAAAGAAGCTAAAGAGCTAAGTAAAGGTCATATTATAAAAAGAATTAATGATAAAAATCTAAAAATAGATATTGCATTTAATAAAGTAGTTAAAGCAGGAACTATTCAAGCTGGAGAAAAGGGAATTAAAATAAAAACAATAGGTTTAGATACAATAAATATAAACAAAGAAGGCATAAATTTAAGGTCTGTGGAACAAATAGTTGATAACGAGCAACTGAATGCTATAGGCTCTATTATGAAATGGGCAGAGTCTAATATTATGAATAAGAGTTTAAGTTTTGAAAATATGGTTGATAATATAATTGGTGAAATAAATAAAAATGGATTAATATCTATGGAAAGAGTAAAAGGTGGAAGTGGAAGTCTAGCAATGCCTAGAAAGCAAGAAATTATGGCTACATATAATAGATATAGGCATCTAAAACTTTAGTGAGGAATAGGAGAAACTTATGGATGAGATTACATATAAATATATAGATTATAAAAGTGAAAAGTTCAAACAAGTAATTGATTTAAGATATAATATACTTTTTAAACCATATAGTAAGATTGAGAAATATGAGTACGATGAATTAGATGATATAAGTTTACACTTAGTAGCATTAGATAAAGAAAAGGTTGTAGGATATTCAAGAATGACTAATGTTAATGATCAAGGGAAAATTACTAATGTAGTTGTTAGTACAGAATATATAAATAGACGAATTGGATTTGAGATGATGAAAAACCATATTATTAAAGCTAAAAAACATAATATGAGTGGTTTATATTTAAATTCCAGATTAGAAACTATTGAGTTTTATAAAAAAGTTGGATTTGAATGTCAGGATAAAATTAATATATCTAAAAGAAGTGGATTATCATTACAAAAGATGTATATAAAAATATGATAATCAAATAAGGCATAATCAAAAAAATAACAAGTCAGTATGCTAGTTTATTTTGCATCTTTGACTTGTTATTTTCTTTTATAAGCAATCTTATCCTATGTTACGTCTCCAAATAAACAGTGTAGTTATTTGTTGTTTTTTAGTAATTATTTATGTATAATTACTAAAAGTTAATTGTGCAAAAGTTACAAATAAATGTAGACAAATGATATAATATATAATAATAAAGGAATAATACATTTCATCGATAATGAAAATAAAGAATTTAATAAAAATTTTAGAATAGTCATCTATTCTAAAATTTTCATTAAAGTTAAAGTAAGGGGTAGATATTATGAGTAATAATATATTATTAGAATCGGGTACTGGAGAATTAGAAGTAATTGAGTTTATTGTCAATGGTAATCATTATGCAATTAATGTAGTAAAGGTTAAAGAAGTAATACAAATGCCACAAAGTGGACTGACTAAATTACCAGATCCTAAGCCGGAAATAGCTGGACTTATACTGTGCAGAGATGAAATTATTACTTTAGTTGATTTAAAATATATTGTAACGAAGCAAACAACTAAAGATCTTGGTTCTAAAATTATAATTTGTGAATTTAATAAAATTAAAGTTTCTTTTAGTATTGATGATGTAGTAGGGGTTCATCGTATTAAATGGAGTGAAATAAGAAAACCTAACGATTTATCAGAAAATTCACTAGCTGTTGGAAATATACTTTTAGATGGTAAGTTAATAATTATGATTGATTTTGAAAAGATAGTTACAGATATTTGTCCTAGTTCTGGAATAAGTGAGGACAGGCTTATAGAAGTAAGTTATAAAGATAGGTCAGATGTAAAATTAGTTTTAGCTGATGATTCTGCCTTAATTAGGAGACTTTTAAAAGATACTCTTACAAAAGCTGGTTTTAAAAACTTAAGAATTTTTGATGACGGTAAACAGGCATTAGATTTTTTTAAAGGATTAGTAAAAGAAAAGGGAGAGAATTTTAATAAATATGCACAAATACTTATTACTGATATAGAAATGCCTCAAATGGATGGACTCACACTTACAAGAAAAATAAAAGAAGATGTAGTTTTAAAGAAGCTACCTGTAGTAATATTCTCATCACTAATTACAGAGGAATTAAGACATAAGGGAGAATCGGTTAAAGTTGATGCACAGTTAAGTAAGCCTGAAATAACTGAACTCGTTGATACTATAGACAAGCTATTAAATATATAAAGTTATATTAAAACAGAGCTAATAATGAAAAGCATATATATTGAGGGGATAGATAAAAAATTCTATGCCCTTTTTATTTCAAATCCTTTTCTCAAGAGGCTCTTTGGCTAGGGTATTAACATTAATAAGATTAAACATTCTTAGGAATTTGGAGTATTAGAATGAATAGAAATAATAAAGTGAAACTTTTTAGAGAAATGGAAATAGTGATTGATTTGTAAATGGGAGATATTGTATAATATAAAAGTGTAAAACCAAAGAATATGGTTTTATATAATTAAGAAATTTTCTATTTTCAGATATGACTTTAAAGGGGGAATATATAATAACTGATATTTGGATGATAAAGGATTGAGTATAAAATAATTTCTTAATGTTATGTAATAAAAATTATATGTTATTAATTTTAATTAGGGGGTTTTTATGGAGGTAGAAAAAAATAGGTCAAATAAAATTATGAAAGTTAGTATAATTTCTTTTTGCGCGTTACTTAGTATATATTTTATTTTTTTCATTAATACTATGAGTGTTTCTGCTAAAACTGTGAAAGAGAAGAAAATAACACCTGAAGTCTATACATTGACATTACAAGAAAAAGGAGGAGTTAAAGAACTCATTAATGGGGCTGATATTGGGTTGAAATATAGTTCAGAAACTCCTAAAGTAATAACTTATGATGACGAATTATTAAAAGCATGCATAAGTAAATTATCTTGTCTTGATAGTAATAAGATATTTAAATCTCAAAATGCTAGCTTTATATATCAAGATAATGGTTATTTAATTTCAAGAGAAGTCTATGGGAATGAAATAAATAAGACTATTTTATATGAATATGTGGTTAAAGCAATTCAGAATGGAGATACAGAACTAAATCTGGAAGCGATAAATTGTTATGAAAGTCCTAAATTTGTTACAAGCTCTTCAGAAGTTGCTTATGCTAAGGAGAATCTTAATAAATATGTATCTGCAAAAATAACATATACTTTTGCAGGACTCACACAATATTTAGACGGTTCTGTAATAAAGAATTGGATTGGAGTTGACGGAAACTTTCAAGTTACAATTGATGAGGCAAAGGTAAGAGCTTATGTGGATACCTTGGCAAGTAAGTATAGTTCATCATTAGGAACCGACATAAAAGTTAGTGGTGGTTATGATGGTAATAATCATAGTTGGATAATTGATAGTTCAGAAGAAACAAAAGCATTAATTGAGAATATAAAAAATGGACAAACTATAACAAAGAGCCCAATATATGCTCAAACATCAGCAGCTAGCTATTTTAGTAATGTGGGAGATACCTATGTGGAAATTGATATGGATAAGCAACATTTATGGTATTATAAAGATGGATATCTTGTTGTAGAGGGAGATGTTGTTACAGGTAATGTAAGTGATGGGTGTTCAACACCAGCAGGCATTTATCATCTAAGAAGTAAAGAAAAAGATAGTGTATTAAGAGGCCCAGGTTATGAGTGTCCTGTTAGTTTTTGGATGCCATTTGTTAATCAAATTGGACTTCATGATGCAAGCTGGAGAGCAGAGTTTGGTGGAGAAATCTACAAGACAGATGGTTCTCATGGATGTGTAAATGCACCATATTATGTGGCGAAGGCAGTATATGATAATATTAATCCAGGAGATGCTATTATTTGCCATTATTAGTGATTTTAGAAAGAATAATTTCAGCTCTAATATAGTTGAAATCATGTACACTTAAGAAACCTGCAAATCCTTAGAAAATGAGGAATTGCAGGTTTATTTTTGTGAAAATTTTAATTGTACAGAAATAAAAATAAAATTATATGCAATTTTGGGAATTTAATAAAGGATTATATGAGTAAATGTAGAAAGATACATTATAAGAAAAATAGTAACTAAATATTGATTATCATAAAGGAGATGGGTTTTATGTTAAAAACAATTCTTTTTGTTGATGATGAATCGCAAATACTAAGATCTATTACAAGACTTTTTATGGATACAGAATATGAAATAATTACAGCAGAAAGCGGGGAAGAGGCTTTGAACATTCTTGAAAACGAGAAGGTAGATGTAATTGTTAGTAAGATGAAAATGCCTAATATGAGTGGTTATGAGTTACTTAGTGAAGTGAAAAAAAGATTTCCACATATAATTCGTATAGTTCTGAGTGGATTTTCTGATGAAAGAATTATATTTGATGCATTACAAAAGAATATAGCAAAAATATATATTTTGAAGCCATGGGAGAATAATGTTCTTATTGATACTATAGATAACGTGCTTGAGATAGAAAATGTACTAAACAATAATAAGAATGTTCTTAAACTTATAAACAACGCAGAAGAATTACATACTATTAAGACATCTTACCAGAAGATTATAAATGTAATAGAAAATAATGAAGACATATATAAAATAGTTGAAGTAATAGAATATGATAACTCCATAGTTACTAAACTCCTTCATATTGTGAATTCGTCATATTACGGGATAAAAACAGGCTCAATTAAAAGAGCAGTAGCGTATCTTGGAATAGATAATATTAAAAATATAGTAACTACATCAGCATTTATAGATTGTTTATCCTTTAATTCTAAGTATAACAAAAAATTAGAAGAATTGTGGGAACATGCATTTATTTCTAATAGAATTATCAGCATAATATATAATGAATTTTTGAATAAGAAGATTCCAGAAACTGAAATGAATGCAGGATTATTGAGTAATGTAGGAATTATTTTTATGATACATTTTTTTCATGATAAATATATGGAAATATTTGAGGAAGTTGAAATTCAACATACTAGTATAATTGAGCTTGAAAATAAGGATTTTGGAACAAATCACCAGGAAATAGGTGGATACCTTCTACAGTGGTGGGATATTCCTTTTTCGATTGTTGAAGCAGCGCTTTATCACCACAATCCTTTTGATAAACATATTATTAATCAACAAGTTGTATGTGCGGCACATATTGCAGAAAAATATTCTTGGGATATGCTTAAGAGAAATTATATTATAGAATTTGATGAAAAGGTTTTTAGTGTGTTAAAAATAGATAAGGAGAAGTTTGAAAAGAGGCTTAAGGAAACTTTGGAATTAAGTGGATTTGTTAATGTATAATATAATTTTAGCTTATAAGCTAGATGAAAAATTGATTAAATATAAAATTTCTATGCTCACTTAAAATAGTAAATTGTATCAGTACAATTTACTATTTTTGTTTTTTGTGATATTTTATTTATATTAGATATTTGGAATAGGGTCTTTTTCAGATACAGTAAGCAATAATAAAGGAAGGACATTTTACGATGAATGATAAATTTGTTTATGCTCCAGGGCCAACGAGTGTAAGAGAAAATGTAAGATTAGAAAGAGCTAAAGCAACTACTAATCCAGACGTTGATGTAGAATTTGTAGAATTTTATAAGAATACTTGTGATAAGATCGGTAATATAATAAATACAAAGAATCCAGTTTATATATTAAGTGGAGAAGGAATTTTAGGGCTTGAAGCTGCATGCACATCTCTTACTGAACCTGGAGATAGAGTGCTTGTTTTAGATAATGGTATTTATGGAAGAGGTTTTAAAGACTTTGTTGAAATGTATGGAGGAGAAGGTGTATTTTTTTCAGATGATTACAACAAAGCTATAGATGTAAACAAATTAAGTAAATTTTTAGAAAAGGATCATAACTTTAAGTATGCGACAATAGTTCATTGTGATACGCCAACAGGAGTTTTAAATGATTTATCTAAAATATGCCCAATGCTAAATGAGTATGGGATTTTAAGTGTTGTTGATTCTGTTTCTGCAATGGGTGGAGAAGAAATAAGAGTCGATGATTGGAATGTTGATATAGCTTTAGGTGGATCTCAAAAAGCATTTTCAGCTCCAACAGGATTAACTATGGTTAGCATTAGTGAATTAGCTAAAGATAAAATGAAAAACAGAAAAACTCCTGTAATGGGATTTTATTGTAATCTTAATATTTGGGAAAATTACTACCGAGACAAGTGGTTTCCATACACAATGCCAATAAGTGATATTATGGGATTAAGTAAGGCTTGTGACAATATTTTAGAAGAAGGTATTCAAAATGTACTTAATAGACATGAAAAAATAGCAAGTGCAACAAAGAAGGCTGTAACAGAATATGGGCTTCAGTTATTTTTAGAAGGGGGATATTCTAATACTGTAACAGCAGTTAAGATACCAGAAAATATAGGAGCATTAAATCTTAAAAATCATATGTTAAGTCAATATAATACTTTAATCATAACTTCATTGGAACCATATGAAGATACTATTCTTAGAATAGGACATATGGGCGAAAATGCTAGAATAGAAAAAATAGTTTATGCATTAAATACAATAGATAAAGGACTAAAAGATTTAGGCTTTAAAAGTGATAAGGAATTAATTGCATTATTTAATAAATATTTAGGAAATTAAACATAAAAAATATATAAAGGTGGATAAAATTATGGAATTAAATAAAGAAAAAAATAAATTTACAACAAAAGATATGGTGGAAACAGGATTATTAACAGCATTAGTATTTGTGGCAACCTCATTTATTAATATTAGGTTACCAATAGCAGCTAGTGGTGGATTAGTTCATTTGGGAACTGCAATGTTAGTTATAGCATCTGTAGTTTTTGGGAAAGAAAAAGGTGCTATAGCAGGTGCTGTAGGAATGACAATATTTGATTTATCGTCAGGATGGGCACTTTGGGCACCATTTACTTTTGTAATAAGAGGTATTATGGGATATGTTTTAGGGGCTATTTCATATAGTAATAATAAGAATGGCGATAATATCATTATTAATATTATTGCTGTGATTTTATCGGGTGCATGGATGATCGCTGGATATTATCTTACAGAAGTAATTCTATATGGGAATTGGTTTTCACCAGTTGCATCAATTCCAGGTGATATAACACAAATTATTATGGCGTTAATGATAGGTATACCTATAGCTAAAATTCTTAAAAAATATGTAAAGTACATTTAGAGTATAGAAGATAAAAAGGGATGTTTTAAAGTAGTTTAAAAGCTATTTTAAAACATCCTTTTAGGCATATGAAACAAAATATACACATTAAGAAGGAGCCGCTATGCTACATATAAGAACATTTCATCGCATCATGATCTTGTTAATTTCTTTCATATGTCTTAAAGGAGTAATTAATAAGATGAGAGATATAGAAAAAGTTATAGAAATGACAGTTTCTGAATTGGCAACTCAAAGTAATATCAGTGAAGCTAATAATTAAATTTTACAAATACCATATGGGAAACTCAACTTGCATTTACATATACTCTAACTAAAGAAGATGTAGTCATAGTAATATCAAATTCAGATTCTTCAAAAAATCTTGTAACATTACTAGAGATTGCAAATGAAAGACAGGCTACCACGATTTCTATAACAAATCATGAAAATTCTCCAGTGGCTAATAAAAGCAAGTATCATATAAATATAGCTACAAGAGAAAAATTATTCTTAGATGAATTTAGCTTTTCAAGGGTATCAGGTAAGTTTGCAATAAGAAGATAAAGAATAGATTTAATATGAAAAGTAGTCCACATTTATATAAGTAAATCGATTATAAATGTGAATTATTTTAAATAATAGAAGAAATAATACGTATAACTAATCCTAGCGTGTCAATAGCAAAATAGTGTAGAATTTTAGATGAATAAGAAGAAAAGTAGATATAAAATGCATATATCATATATAATGAAAAATATATGATGTAGATATTAATGTTAAGATAAAAGACGTCGCAAAGAGATGGAAACAACTTAAAAGAATTTGATAAAAACCTTTTGGAAAAAAGTTTAAAGGATTTAAAAAAAAGTTGTTGACAAGATTCAAACTAAGTGATATACTAAATAAGTCGCTTGAGGGTGACAGCAAAAAACAAAAAGTTACAACGAAAGTTGTAGAAAGAAAATGGTCTTTGAAAATTGAACAGAATATATAAGTACATTTAAGTAAACCAGCAATTTTTATTTGAGTAAGCTAAGATTAAACTTTTTATTGAGAGTTTGATCCTGGCTCAGGACGAACGCTGGCGGCGTGCTTAACACATGCAAGTCGAGCGATGAAGCTCCTTCGGGAGCGGATTAGCGGCGGACGGGTGAGTAACACGTGGGTAACCTGCCTCATAGAGGGGAATAGCCTT
>NZ_JAJFUC010000041.1 GCF_021372645.1 Clostridium sp.
TGTATATAACTCCTTTCTGAGGTATATGGTGGTTTTGTTTTTAGGCAATTCAATTTTACCATAAATCAGTGAGGAGTTATTTTATTCTGTTAAAAAAATATCCCGCATTTATGCGGGTTTCGGCGTTTCGCAAACGCCTAAGTTTTATTACTATGTGAGGAGTGAAATTTTATGACTGAATTTAATATTGATAACTATATAAATTCACAAAAATCATCTAACAAAATTAATTTAAATGATTTTCCTGAAATTGATTTGTACATGGATCAAGTAATGCAACTATTTGAAAGTAAATTAAGTTACACTAAAAGAAATCATGATGATAAAGTTCTTACTAAAACTATGATTAATAATTATTCAAAAGGTAATCTTTTAATGAAAATTAAAAACAAGAAGTATGCTAAAAGCCATCTTATATTAATGGGTTTAATTTATAACTTAAAAGGAGCTTTATCTTTAACTGATATTAAAACTATTTTAACTCCTATAGTTGATTCTTTTGAAAAAGAACAAGAATATCCATTGAATGATATATATCAATCTTTTCTTGATATATATGATTTGAATTTAGAGAATTTAAAAAACTCTTCTAATAAAATCTATGAAAATATAAATAAACTTATAAATAATAAAAGTAACACTTTAGGTGATTATGAAGAAAAGCTTTTACTTATATGTGCATATGTTAGCATGAGTAATCTTTATAGACGTATGAGTGAAAGATTAATAGACGAATATTTTGATCCACCTAAAAACCACAAATAGTTAGATTTTCACATGCACTATAATATATAATACATATGAAAAAGTTCCTTCATATGTATATTGAAGAAAACTTTCTACATTAATATATCTATTAGTCGTACAATTCTAATAAAGAATTTATATTTCATCATAGATATTCTATATAAGTATAAAGATTTTAAATTTTAATAATTTTTTAAAATTTAAAATCTATTAATTATATGATATAATAAGCAACATGAAACGAAACTATTTATACAATTATCAATTCACAATTTATAATTCATAATTAAGGAAAAAATACTTACATATTTTAAATATATTTATTAGAAATTCATCAGAATTTCAGCCTAAATTGTGCATTCAAAGTTGTGCATTGCTATAATAATTATAATACTATGAAATGAGGTAGAAATAGATTGATAAACGTATCAAATGTTAGTCTGAGATTTGGTGGACGTAAACTTTTTGAAGATGTTAACCTTAAATTTACTCCTGGAAATTGTTATGGAGTTATTGGTGCTAATGGAGCTGGAAAAAGTACATTCCTTAAAATACTATCAGGAGAAATAGAACCTAATACAGGTGAAGTTTCAATTGCTCCTAATTTAAGAATGTCGGTATTAAAACAAGAACATAATAAATATGATGACTTTCAAGTTTTAGAAACTGTAATAATGGGTAATGAAAGATTATATGAAATAATGAAAGAAAAAGACGAAATATATGCAAAACCTGATTTTTCTGATGAAGATGGAATTAAAGCTTCTGAATTAGAAGGTGAATTTGCCGAACTTAATGGTTGGGAAGCTGAATCTGAAGCTTCTTCTGTTCTACAAGGATTAGGAATAGGAACAGAAATGCATTTTAAAAATGTATCAGAGTTAACTGGTGGAGAAAAGGTTAAAGTTCTTTTAGCTCAAGCTCTATTCGGAAATCCTGGAATACTAATTCTAGACGAACCTACTAACGGCCTTGATTTAAAGGCTGTAAACTGGTTAGAAGACTTCTTAGGTAATTTTGATGGAACAGTTATAGTAGTATCCCATGATAGACATTTCTTAAATTCAGTTTGTACTCAAATGGCTGATGTTGACTTTGGAAAGATTAAAATTTATGTTGGTAACTATGATTTCTGGTATGAGTCAAGCCAATTAGCTCTTCAAATGTCTAAAGATCAAAACAAGAAAAAAGAAGATAAAATTAAAGAATTACAAGACTTTATTGCTAGATTTAGTGCCAATGCTTCTAAATCTAAGCAAGCAACATCTCGTAAAAAATTATTAGATAAAATTACTTTGGATGATATACAACCTTCAAGTAGAAAATATCCTTTTGTAGGATTTAAGCCTGAAAGAGAAGTTGGTAATGATATTTTATCAGTTACAGATTTAACTAAAACTATCGATGGTGTTAAAGTTCTAGACAAAGTAAGCTTTATGGTTAATAAAGAAGATAAAATTGCTCTTATCGGTAATGAAATAGCTGTATCTACATTATTTAAAATATTAGCTGGCGAAATGGAACCAGATAGCGGAGAATTTAAATGGGGAATAACTATTACTAATGCTTACTTCCCAAATGATAATTCAGCATATTTTGATGATTGTAAACTTTCTTTAGTAGATTGGCTTAGACAATATTCAGATGAAAAATCTGAAAGTTATATTAGAGGCTTCTTAGGTAGAATGTTGTTCTCAGGAGAAGAGGCATTAAAGGAAGCTAATGTATTATCTGGAGGAGAAAAGGTTAGATGTATGTTATCTAAGATGATGCTTTCTAATGCTAATGTATTAATGTTAGATCAACCTACTAACCATCTTGATCTTGAATCAATCACTGCTGTAAATAATGGTTTAAAAGATTATAACAGCAACATACTATTTGCTTCTCATGACCATCAATTCATTCAAACTATAGCAAATAGAGTTATAGACATAAAAGATGATGGCTCTATAGTTGATAGAGCTATGACATTTGATGAATACTTAGAATTTTCTAATTCTAATAAATAGACTTTTTAAAAAACGCCCTTTCAAAAGGATTATTAAAATCTTTTGAAAGGGTTTATTTTTTTATATACTATAATATCTCTGTTTTTAATTTTAAATGCTTTTGTGTGCTCACTATATTTTTTAATACAAAATAATTATTGAGCCTTACCTTACTTTAATTAACATCTTCAATATCTATTCCTAATCCATTTAGAGTAAACTTTATTGTGCTCTCTATAATATTTTCTAGATTTACTTTTTCAACATGAATTGATTCATATATTGCAGATGAACATAATGACCCAAAAAATTGGAATGATATAATTTCAGTATCACCTCTTTTAATTTGACCATTTTCCATTGCAATTTTTATATTAATCTCAATTTCATTTATATATTTTTTTATTTTTTGACGTAACTCATCCTGTCTATTTTCATTTCCCCATAATTGACTCATTACTACTTTAAAAAAGTTTGTATATCGATGGAGAAAAGTTAATTGTACTCTGCATATCTTTATCAATTTTTCTATTGGTCCTATATTCATATCTTGAACTTCAATAATCTTATTTTGCAATATTTGAAGTCCTTCTTCAACAATAAAATTAAATATTTCTTCTTTACTTGAAAAATGATAATATAATGTTCCTTTTGCAAGACCTGCATTTGCAGCTATATTATCCATTGTAGCTCCTCTATATCCAGATTCAGAAAATGTATTTATTGCAGACTCAAATATCAAGTTCTTTGTTTTGTTCATAATGCTTCTCCTCATCTCCCTTCATAATGTTACTATTGACATATTAATAATATTATATCATCTAGATGATTATTAAACTATAATTCTACATTTTAATACTTTAACTTACTTAACAATACATTTATTAAATTTAACTTATTTTTGAATTTCTTATTATATGTGATAAACTTAGTATTAAGGTGTAAAAATAATAAAACTGAATTGTGTCTGTTACACATAATTTATTTAAAGTATATTTTCTAGTAAATCTAATTAATTTATAATATTGCTCTAATATTAATTAATTTAGTTAGTAGAATATATAAAATTAAAATAAGAAATGGAGGATACTTGTCATAACTGTAACATTATAAAATTAGATAGAATTTCTCTATATATTGTTTTATAAAGTTTTGACAATTGTTTTTATGATTCAAGTATATAATAGAACTACAAAAACTTATGAAGAAGAACTTATTGCAGGGAAGAAGTACATTGAATGGACATATGAATCTCCAATTGGTAAAAGTATTACTGAGCTTATTGCTAAAAAGAAATTATTTTCTAAAATATATGGAATGTATTGTGATACAAAATTAAGTACTAATAAAATCCCCTCATTTGTAGAGAATTTTAATATTGATATGGCCATGGCAAAGAAAAAATCTCATGAATTTAAATCTTTTAATGATTTTTTTATAAGAGAATTAATGCCTGAAGCTAGGCCACTAACTAAAGATGAAAATATATTAATTTCTCCTGGTGATGGAAGAATTACTTCTTATGAAAATATTGACCTAGATAATATAGTTCAAATTAAAGGATTAACCTATAGTCTAAGGGAATTAATAAATGACGATACCGTTGCTAATAAATATAAAAATGGAGTATGTCTTATATTAAGGCTATGTCCTACTGATTATCATAGATTTCACTTTGTGGATTCAGGCATCCCTTGTGAAAATCATCATATTAAAGGATATTACTATTCTGTAAATCCAATAGCACTAAAGAGTATTCCTAAGCTCTTTTGTGAAAACAAAAGAGAATGGTCCTTATTTAAATCAGATAACTTTAAAGATGTGTTGCATATAGAAGTTGGTGCTACTTGTGTTGGTTCAATACTCCAAACTTATTCGCCTAATACTCGCGTAAATAAAGGTAATGAAAAAGGCTATTTTAAATTTGGCGGATCTACCACAATACTATTCTTTGAAGAAAATTCCGTAAAAATAGATAATGATATTTTAGAACAATCTAATTTGGGTTTTGAATGTAAAGTTCAATTTGGTGAAAGCATTGGTACTAAAATTATATAATAAAAAGACTGTCTTAACTCAAGGGTTAAGACAGTCTTTTTATTAATTTGGCAGAGTGTGAAGGAATCGAACCCTCAATTTACCGTCCGTAGCGGTATGTTATATCCGTTTAACTAACACTCCATACTAATTTTAAACAACAAATTTATATTATCACAAGTTATCATAATAATCAAGCTTATAATAAATTATAATAGTAATTTTATATAATTTAATCCTATTATTTAACTAAATGCTGTTTATATGTTGAAATAGATTATCTAAAAACAAAAATTTATTTAATTATTTTCAGATAATCTATTTTATAATATAGATATTCATTTATTATAAATAAATATCTGAAAATTCTAACTCAAGTACTTCTACTTTGTTTTTAGCATTTAAGAATTTATTTTCATCTGTCTCTTTACATTCTAGTATTTCTATTGGTAATTTAATTATAAACTCAGAACCATGATTTTCTTCACTTCTGAGTTCTATACTTCCTTTATGAGCTTTTGTTAAATACCTAACTAAATCTAACCCTATTCCACTTCCAGAATTCTCATTTCTTTTATTTTTTGATGATTGAACGAATCTATTAAAAACAGTATTTTGTTCTTCTTTAGGTATTCCCATTCCTTCATCTCTTATTGAAATAGTTATTTGATTAATACTCTTCCAAGTATTTATATATATGCTACTTCCCTGTGGCGAAAATTTTATAGCATTAGAAATTAAATTCATAATTATTCTATCTATTGCTTCTGGATCAATTGCCATAACACATTCTTCAACATTTGTATCAAAAACTAATGATATGTTCTTTTGTTTAGCATATTTATCTATAGATGCTACATTCCACTCTATCAAATTAATTATATCTAAATTTTCTCTTTTAATATCATAATGCCTTTTTTCCAATTTTGTAGTATCTATAATATTATTTATAAGTTTTAATATCTTATAAGCATTTCTTTTTATAATGTCTGTATGTTCTTTACATTGATTACCTTTTCCCATGTCTTTGTATTCATCCTTATAACATTGAAAAATACTTAAAATTATATTTAATGGTGACCTTAAGTCATGAGAGATATTTAAAATAAAATCCTCTTGAGCCTTTTTATCCTCTGATAATTTAATGAATTTATTAATTAATTCTTCTTTTGATAGTTTAGAGAGTTCCCCTTCGCTTAACATATTTTCCTTATCTGTCTGAGCATCCTTCAAAACATCAACCTCAAGCATTTTTAAATCCCCTTTTTATTATTCATTTTACTTTTTTTACCATATATTGTTGTTATATAATACCATATTTTTTTCCAATTAACAACTCTAACTCAAATAAAATTTTAAACACTTAAAAAATATAAATAAAAAATAAATTGTCTTTGCACCATATTGGAAATTATTTACTTAATTAACTGTTTGTAATATAATTTAAATTATTAACAGCAATGTAGCTGCATATATTAGAATCAATTAGAACATCATTGTTTATTATTCGTTTTTATTGTCAATATTATAAATAAAAGAGAAAATCCTATTATTTAAATATACTTCATAATATAATTAAATATTATTTATGGTTATTTAATTTCTCTTTTAACTTATTAGTTACTTAACTAGGAGGAATTTTTTTGAGTATAAACAAAATTTATTATAATAAAATAAAAAAGAATAAATTATCTAGACGAATTTTATGTTCATTTATATTATCTATCTTTATATGTTTAAGTGGTATTTATGAATCTTATAAATATAATAAACTTATTATTGATTTTAAAACAAATTTTAATGAATATAAGTTCTCAGAAGCAAATAGTTTATTATTAACTAAACAGAACTTTAATCCATTTAAGTTATTCATGATGAATAATGATATTTCTCAATACTTTAATACTAAAGTTACTTCTTTATCAGAATCTATTCAAAATAAAAATATCTCTTCAGAAGATGCATTATTACAACTTAAAGAAATACAACACTATAATATTATAACTTATTCTGAATTACTTAATATATCTGCTTCAATAGATTCAATTCAAGATTCTACTAAAAATTATAATACTGGTGTAAATTATTTTAATAATGGAAACTATCTTCAAGCAATCTCTTACTTAAAAAAAGTTTCTTCTTTGGATTTAAATTACTGTGAGTCATTAATATACTTAAATAACTCAAAAAGTAAATTCAAAGAAGACTTATTAGCCTATTGTGATAAATTAGTTAGTAATGATTATTATAATGAAGCACTTTCTAAAATTTCAGACAATAGTGATATTTTAGGAGATGATATTAATGTAAAAGAAAAAGTTATAGACATTAAAAAAAAGCAACAGGAATATTTAGATAAAAATTCTGCCATTCTTGAAGCTTCGTCTCGTGCATTAACAACTACTATATCACCAAATAACATTAATACATTAAATATAGAAAGTACTACATCTTATTTTATTAACGTTAATCTAGAAAATCAAAAAACCTATATTTATAAAGGGAAACCTGATAAATGGCAATTAGTTAGAACATGCCCATGCTCTACTGGAATAAGTGGCGAAGATACACCTTCGGGGTCCTTCTCTATTAAAGAAAGAGGTGATTGGTTCTTTTCAGATAAATATGAACAGGGAGGTAAATATTGGACTCAAATTACAGGAGATATTTTATTTCACTCAGTTCCATTTGATAAAGATAAAACTACTGTTTTAGACTATACAATGAATAAGCCTTCCTCTCACGGCTGCATTAGACTTTCTATTGATGATGCTAAATGGATTTACAATACTATTCCTAAAGACAGCAAAGTAATAATTAAATAATTTATTACAGACTAATATAAGCTTGAAAGACAATTCTGCAATAATATTATTTAGAAAAAAGAAATAAATCAATATTTTTTATTTATTAAAAATTATTAGATTTATTTCTTTTTTATAAGAATAATTTTTAACAATTTATATTTCTATATTATTTAATTTATCTTTATTTATTCTTTAAATTAATCTCTATTATCTAATCAAGTTGAATTTCCTTCTCCAAGGAAAATGAATATAAGTATTTATACTTAACTTTTTTACCAATCATTTTGAATATTGCATCACTATAATAATTCAATTGTTTCTTATATTTTTCTTTAAATTCATCTTCATTTTCCTCTTTTACATAATCAGTTTTATAATCTAGAAGTATTAAATCCTCATTATATTCAAAGAAACAGTCAATTATACCTTGCAATCTAACCATTTCATCCTTATATTTTTCATCCAAAGTATTATCTATCTCTAAGCTACTTATTTCAGTATAAAATGGCACTTCTCTATAAATCTTTTCGCCTTTCTCATTTAATTCAAGCATCTTTTTGCCTAAGTTAGATTTGAAGAAATTTAATATTTTATATTTATTAATAGCTTTTAGTTCTTCCTTAAGCAAGAATTCACCTTCGAATAATTCTTGTAATTGTTCTTCAATTTCTTTTGTAGATGAAACTCTATTCAAATCTATCTTTTTCATTACAAAGTGGACTGCTGTACCTCTTTCAGCTGGAGTTAAGCCCTTTCTTTCTTGAATAAATTTAGGAGTATTTATAGCTTTTTCTTTGTAAATTTCTTCAACATCATAATTTTTTTCAATATTTTTTCGCTTTAAATCAGCAACAGAAATATTGCTTTTAATAATAGTTGATTCTTTTAATGGATATTTATATGCCAATCTTCTATTCACTTCTACCATAATAGTTTTATCTAATGAATTAACATGCACAATATTTGATTCATATTTGTCATCAATCTTTATATCTTCTAAATCATTTTTATTAATTAAGTAATTTTTATTCCATAAATTTATTTCCCATTTTGATTCATCATCCTTTGATATTTCATTTGGAACTCCAATAACTCCTCTAAGTTTAATTCCATCATTATGTTGACATAATGCCATACCAATCCATTCTAAATATGATCTTCCCTTTAAAACTTCAGAAGATAAAATAAGATTGCAATCTAATGATGCTGAACTCATCCATTTTTCTATTGATTTTTGAATATTCTTAACTGCACCTGTTATAATTAATTTTTCCTTTGCTCTTGTACATGCTACATAAAGTATTCTCATCTCTTCTGATAATGTTTCAAGCTTCATTTTCTTTTTTATTGCTTCCTTGGCTAAAGTTCCAATACTAAATCTTTTTTCTAAATCTACAAAATCAGGTCCGAATCCTAGTTCATCATGATATAACATATTCTTATTTAAATCCATAAAATTGAAATTTTTTCCTGTCCCACATAGAAATACTACTGGAAATTCTAGCCCCTTACTTTTATGAATACTCATAATTCTAACTACATCTTCATTTTCTCCTAGTATTTTAGCACTTCCCATGTCTCCTGAAGATTTTGTAAGTTTATTTATAAAGTTTATAAAATTAAATAAACCCTTAAAACTTGTTTTCTCAAATTGTTTTGCCCGTTGGAAAAGTATCTTTAAATTTGCTTGCCTCAATACTCCATTCGGCATAGCTCCAACATATCCATAGTAAGCTGTATCCATGTATAAGTACCATATAAATTCATCAATTGCCATATAAATAGATTTTTTTCTCCACTTATCAATGCAATCAACTAAATACTTACATTTATCTATTAATTCTTTTGAATAAAGTGTTTCTTTACCATCATTAACTTCTTCACTTATATATTTTACATTTTCATAAAAATAATTATCTTTATTTACAAGCCTAACATCGCTTAATTCATCTGCTGAGAAACTCATAATTGGAGATCTTAATAATGCTATCATAGGGACATCTTGCATTGGATTGTCAATAACCTTTAAAAGAGAGATTATATTTCTAATTTCAATTGACTCAAAATATCCTGATCCTGTATCCGCATATACGGGAATTCCTTCTGCCCCTAATTCATCTAATAAGCTCTCAGACCAATTTTTTGTTGCTCTTAAGAGAATTACTATGTCCTTATATCTTAAAGGTCTGTATTCTCCAGTTTCTTTGTCTAGAATCTTAAATACTTTCTCTCTATTTATGGACATTAATTCTTTAATTCTTTTTGCAACAATTCTACCTTCTAAATTTACATTTTCAATTTCTTCTTGCTCTTGGAAGGATTCTCCTGAATCCTCTTCAATTACTCCGTCATAATTTTTATCTATTATATTAAGCTCTATTTCACCACCAATAGTTACAATGTCATCATTGCATTCTTTATAACTTGCACCTAAATTTAATGCTTCATCATCTGTATATTCTAACTCTCCAACTATTTTAGACATTACTTCTTTAAATATATAATTTACTCCATCAATAACTTCTTTTCTGCTTCTGAAATTCTTATATAATTGAATTTTTCTGTTATTCCCTTGATTTAATTGATAAGTGTTATATTTATCAATAAATAGTTCAGGCTTTGCTTGTCTAAATCTATATATACTTTGTTTAACATCACCAACCATAAACACATTAGGGTTATCACGTTCTTTTCTAGAAACCAAACTTATTATTGTTTCTTGTACATTGTTAGAGTCTTGATACTCATCTACAAGTACTTCATCAAAGTATTCCTTAAAATTTTCAGCAACCTTAGATGGAATTATGTTTTTGTCCTCATCATGATCAATTAATATCTTTAAACAAAAATGCTCCAAATCATTAAAATCTAATATATTCTTTTCTCTTTTCCTTTTATTAAATGTATCACTAAATTCTAAAACAAGTTCTGTTAATTTTTTTATATACGGATATGATTTTTGAATATTACTTAACATTTGCTGTGGCATTACTGAAAATGTGTTATTTATCAATTCAGATATTTTCTTTTTAATATCATCTCTAATTTTCTTTACAGTATTTTGAGCATCTTCATCCGAAACCTTATCCTTTTTTATAGACTTTAACCTATTAAATCTTATAGATGATAATGCCTTATACATTTCTTCTAATCCATTATTATTAGATTCATAAATATTTCTTATGGCACTTAATTCACTTGTAAAGTTATCCAAATAAGGTTCTAAGCCATCAATTTCATTAACTATTTCAATGGCTTTTTCCATCATCTTTATATATCCTCCAACTTCAGTTTTGATACTTTCAGCTAAAACTTTAACCCACTTAGTTTCATTTAACTCTTCTAATGTATTAATTTTAAAAGCTTCAGCGCTATCATTAAGCCACTTTCCAGGCCATGGACCTGACATAGTAAAATTATATAAATCTAAAACTAACTCCTTTAAATTATCATCATTCTTATAGCTACTAAATGCCTCAACTAAATTAGTAAAGGCTTGATCTTCCTCATCATACTTATCTTCAAAAAGTTCTTCTATTACTTCAGCTTTAATTAGTACACATTCTGTTGTATCTCCTATTCTAAATGATGGATCTAAATCAATATTATGGAAGTTATTTTTAATTACATCTAAACAAAACGAATGCATTGTAGTAATATTAGCTCTATTCAGTAATGTTAGTTGCTTTTGAAGATTCTTGGAATTAGGGTTTATTTCTAATTCCTTTGATATTGCAGCCGCTATTCTCTCTCTCATTTCAGCAGCTGCTGCATTAGTAAATGTCACAACCAATAGCTTATCTATATCAACTGGATTCTCTTCACTTGTAATTATTCTTATAATTCTTTCCACTAAAACAGCCGTCTTGCCAGAACCAGCAGCTGCCGCAACTAATAAATTGCAATTTCTTGTTTCAATTGCACTTAATTGTTCATCAGTCCATTTAGTTTCACTCATAAATCAATCTCCCCTATCACTAATTAAAATCACTCTAATTAGGTTCCACTAGTATTTAATCTAATTACGCTCTTAAAAACATTATCTATACGTATTACACTATCAATTATTCTTATCAGCAATTTTAATTAATTCATCAGCATCACTTATTTTACTAGAATTATTTATTTCTTTTTTTATGCTATTCCAAATATCATTTTGAGATTTCTTCATTATAATTTTATATTTATTGTCTTTTATACTTGTATCAAATTGACATATTGCTGAGAAATCGCAATATTCACAATGAGTTCTATTTGAATGTTTAGTAGGTTGTATTTTAATTTCTCCACTCAACATATCCTCACATAATTCAATCATTTTTTTATTGACATACTCTCTAAGCAAAGTAAACTCATCTTCTGTTACTACATCGCTATTAGCTTTAAAATCTCCATCTGTCTTAAATGCAGCTGGTATAACTAATGAATAACTATCAATGTCCTTATCCATTGCCTTAACAACTCTAGCATCCCTTAAAATTAACCCTTTCATCTTTAAAGCATCTAAAACTTGTTCTTGTATCTCTTCTGTAGTCATTTCCTTCTTACTTTTAATTATAGGATCATCTATTTTAAAATATAATACTGCTCCAGGTCTCACCTGCTTATCCAATATATATTTAGAATTTTTAATAAGAGCATCTAGATAAACTAATAGCTGCATTTGTAATCCATAATAAAGTTCATTTAAATCAAATTTCTTAGCTCCTGTCTTATAATCTATAATCCTAATATAAGTTTCTCCGCCTAAATCTAATGTGTCTATCCTATCAATTCTTCCTTGAAGATATATTTTCTCTTTAGATTCTAAATCAAGTGTTATAGCTTCTCCTGAACTATAGCTTCCAAAATTAAATTCAGTCTTGAATACTTCAAACTCACCTTTTCCTATTTGGTTTGCAATAACTGAAACAGATTTAGAAATTACTCTCTTAAACCTCTGTGCTAAATATTTAAATTTCTTTGTACTATTCAATATAGAATTGCTTTCTCCATTTAATTTTTTATCAATTATATTATATACAAGATCCTCACATTTTTTATTGTCTAATTCAGACCATAAAATACCTTCATCTCTGACCTTATTTGTAAATGAATCTAGAATCTCATGTACAAATGAACCTAAATCAGGAGGTGTAAATTCATATACTTTTCTATTCTTAGCTTTAAGAGCATATTGAACAAAATAAGAAAATGGACATTCAGCATACTTTTCTAATCTTGAAACACTAAACACTAACTTGCCCATCTCATTTTTATACAACCTTCTAAGCTTATTCTTAGCAACTTTATCTCCTACATTAGAATATGTAAGGCCTTTAAATATATTTTGAACCTTATCCTTAAAATCTTCATTTTCCTTAAACCAACTATATACCTCTGGCCAATACGCTTCTATATCGTCCTTGTCAAAATCTCTTCTTACAGCAATTATAAGTTCATTAAATGTTGGAATTGGCACAGTAACCTTGCTTATTTTATTATTCTCGCTTTTTAAATCATAAATTGCACTTTCTTCAACTAACTTAGTTAATATCTTCTTCATCCTAGGTATCATTATAGATGGTCTTAATGACTTACCTTCAAAATCTGCCATGGGATATGACAACATTAAATATTCACTACTTATTGTTAAAGCTGTATACAATAGAAATTGTTCCTCAAATACTTTATTTCTAGTAGTTGATGCTAAACTTACTCCTATTTCATTTAATATGTCTCTATCTCTATCAGATAATATACCCTCATCCTTTTTAGAAGCTGGTAATACACCATCATTAATGCCTACTATATAAAGAACCTTAACATCTATACCTTTAATCCTTGCTATATCACCAATATTAACTTGATCTAAAGCTACAGGTATAACGCCTATTTCTTCATTTGCAAAACCAGAATTTAATATCTTAAAAAATTCAAAAGAATCTAATATTTCCTCTCCAATTACATCTACAGCTTGATCTAAAATATCTATAACGATACTTTCAACCTGACTATATTCCTTAACCTTATCTTCTAATCCAATTTTCTCAAAATTTTCAATCCAATCATCTATTCTTTGAAAAGCCTTTACATCTATTAAGAACTCATAAAGAGCCGTACATATATCTTTAACTTTATATTTTCCATTTATCTTATTGTGAAAAATCATAAGAGGTTTTCTTATCTCCTCCATAACTTCAGATATTAATATTTTTTCTTTTGTCAATTCTTCATTACTATTAAACCATTCTTCGCTAATTATTTCTTCTGCGGTCCACTTATAACCCTTTATTCCATTCTCTAATATAAAATTTTCCAAAATATCTATATATGAATTATTTATTCCGGATAATCCACTTTTTAAATATTTAAATATACTCTCATAAGACCAATTTTTAAATAAGATCTCAAAAGCAGAGCTTATAAATATAATTAATGGATTGCTTAATAATTGAATCTTTTTATCTAAGAAGTATGGAATATCATACTCCCTAAATATTACTGATGTTATTTTTTCATAATCATCTATGTTTCTACAAACTACAGATATATCCTTATATCTATATCCCTGATCCCTTACAAGTTCTGTAATACTTTTAGCAACTCTATCTACTTCATCATAAATATTATTTGCTTTATAGAGTGCTACATTATTACAATTTTTATTATATTCATTAAATGGATATGTAAAAAAATACTTTTCTACATGTCTAAGTTCTAAATTATCCCTAAACCTATATGGTATATCATTATTTAAATAAATAGGCTTATCATAAGCTATATTATTTTCTTTCATTATTTTTAATATGTTATTTTCTGTATTCTTTATGATATTAAATACATCAGTTATATCTTCATCTTTATTACCTAAAGATTTATTTTCCATGCAAATATTTATATTAACTCTCTTGCATCTCCTAGCTAATAATCTTATAATCTCCAATTGTTGAGGTGTAAAACTGGAAAATTCATCTATCCAAATTTCAGAACCTTTATATATATCATTTTCTAATAATTTGTTGCTTAATAAAGTTAATTCATCATCTCCATCAATATAACTTTCATGCATCTTATAATTAAATGCTTCATAAATTATTGTTAATTCCTTAATTTTTTGTGTTAGTTCAAAATCATTTATTTCTTCACTTATTTTTTTTAAACTTTCTGTATCAATATTGTACTTTTTAAATTCACTAATTATCTCAGATACAATTTCATTAAATCCTTGCTCTCTAGATATTTTTTTAAAATAATTTAAAGAATCCATATTTTCATTTAGTACCCTATGAATTAACATGTTTCTTCCAGACTCTTTTATTATTTCTTTAACACGTCCACCGCATTCTTCAAAAACCTCATGTGCCATTTTTTTAAAGCTCAATACTTCTGTTTTCAAAAGAGCACGTTCGCCAATATATTTTAAAATCTTATTTTCAGTATTAAATGTATATTGTTCTGGAACTAATAAAATTAATTTATTGTCAGCCTCTGCATCTATATTATTCTTTATTTCATCAATACAAAACTTACTTTTTCCCGTTCCTGCTCTTCCGTAAATGAATCTTATACTCATATGTATTTTCACCTCTCACCTTAAATATCAATTACATCTTCTCTAAGTATACCCATAATTAAAGTATCTACATATTCTCCTTCTATATAAGCCTTATTTATTTTAATACCCTCTTCTACAAAACCACATCTTTTATAACAATTTATAGCTCTTAAGTTATATTTGATAACCTCTAATTCCACCCTTACAGCATTAAGTTCTCCAAATAAATATTTTAATAAAGTTTTTATGGCATCCTGGCCATATTTTCTCCCCCAATACTTGCTACCAATAGTTATTCCGATAGAATATACCTTATCACAATAATTACTTTCTTTATATGTTATGAACCCAATTAAAACATTTTTTTCGTTAATTATACTTAATGGTTTTCTTAAATTTATTCCTTTGTTATTATCTTGTATATCATTAGGTATTGTATTATATCTCCTAACTTTTTCTTCATTACATATTTTATACAATATCCCAACATCCCTTTTTTCTAATAGCCTTAAATATACATTATGTCCTTTGATCATAATTCACCTTCTTTAGCTAATTAATTTAACTACTTTTAATTATACCTCTAATTATGATATTTTAAATTTAGAATTTATATTCATCTGATAAAAAATCTACTTTGCAGCTTATGTATTTTATTAGGTTCATCTCGGAATTTTGTGAAACATGCGTATCATATTGCGTCAAGTACAATCTCATTAGTAATTTTTTTCAATATTTACCAATACAGTCATATGGTACAAGATTTTAATCCTAAGTAAAAGTTCCATTTATTTTTTTAATTTACTAATTATGATATTTTTATCAATTAGGAAGTACAGTATGCTCCGCCGATTCCTTTATTGAAAATTTAGGATAATTCATGCAAAACTCTAATTTTTGAGTTATTGCCATTACGATAGTTGAAAACTCTACGTTTTATATTTTTTACCGCATTTATAGGGTTGTATTCTATGATCATGTAGTTGCTTAGAAAGCTTACCACAGCAAGAGAGTAGTTAAGTTCAACATAAATTTCTATGATACCATCATTTACAATTATTATTAATTCTTAAAACAAAAAAACATCTAACAAAATTGTTAGATGTTCTTGGCGGAGGATCCGGGATTTGAACCCGGGCGCCAGTTACCCGACCTACGCCCTTAGCAGGGGCGCCTCTTCAGCCACTTGAGTAATCCTCCATGTGCCCTCTATATTTTAGCTTTTAAAATAATATGGCGGAAAGATAGGGATTCGAACCCTAGGTACGCTCACACGCACGCCGGTTTTCAAGACCGGTGCCTTAAACCAACTCGACCATCTTTCCGTAACTCACAAAAATTATTATATCAATGAAGTGCTTAACTGTCAACATTTTTATTATAATAATTTTAATTTAATAATATATTATCCCTTATTATGAGTTTAAAACTTATTTAAATATCTTTAATCTTATATTTAAATATACAATTGTTCTTGCACTATTAATTATTAAAATATTTTTCTTATATAATAATTAAGAAAATGCATATAATCTCTCAAATAAGAAATTGCCAATTTATCAACTGTTTTTCTGTATATATGAAAAGAACATCTAACAATATTATTAGATGTTCTTGGCGGAGAATCCGGGATTTGAACCCGGGCGCCGGTTACCCGACCTACACCCTTAGCAGGGGCGCCTCTTCAGCCACTTGAGTAATTCTCCATGTGCCCTCTTAATATTATCTATTTTTAGGTAAAAAAAATGGCGGAAAGATAGGGATTCGAACCCTAGGTACGCTCACACGCACGCCGGTTTTCAAGACCGGTGCCTTAAACCAACTCGACCATCTTTCCACGTCTTATGACAAGTATGATTATAACAATTAATAATGACTATGTCAACATTTTTATTTTAAATTAAATAGTTTTACTTTATTAATTCTTAATTTAGAAGTTAGAACTATTTAATTTCTAGATTTTGTTTTAAATAAGTGTTGAAATAAATTGTTATTTTATACCAGAAATACAATTTTACCCTGAAATTTACATATATATATATAATAATAAATAAAGGGGCATGCTTTTGCTTTAGTTACAACATTTCCCTTTATTTTAATCATATATATTAAATAAAATGTATATTTTATTTATTTTATTTCATCACAGTTCATATATCTTCTTAAAACTTCTGGAATTCCTACTGTACCATCTTCCCTTTGATAATTTTCTAATATAGCAGCAACTGTTCTTCCTATAGCAACTCCTGATCCATTTAATGTATGAACAAATTGTGGTTTATCATTTGGAGTTTCTCTATATTTAATATTTGCTCTTCTAGATTGGAAATCCTCAAAATTTGAACAACTTGATATTTCTACATATCTATTATAACTAGGCATCCATACTTCTATATCATATTTTAGGGCTGCTGTAAATCCTAAATCACCCTTGCATATTCTAACTATTCTATAAGGTAATCCTAATCCTTGTAGTACTGATTCTGCATCAATTACTAATTTATCTAATTCAGAATAAGAATCTTCTGGTCTACAAAACTTAACTAATTCAACCTTATTAAATTGATGTTGTCTAACAAGACCTCTTGTATCTCTACCTGCAGAACCAGCTTCTGCTCTAAAACATGCAGAATATGCAGCATGTTTAATTGGTAATTCTGATGCTGAAAAAACTTCATTTCTATACATATTGGTAACAGGAACCTCCGCCGTAGGAATTAAAAAATATCCATTATTCTCAACTTTAAATGCATCTTCTTCAAATTTGGGTAATTGGCCTGTTCCAGTCATACTCTCTCTATTAACCATATATGGTGGTAATACTTCAGTATATCCATTTTCACACGTATGCTTATCTAAGAAGTAAGAGATTATCATTCTTTCTAGTCTAGCTCCTAATCCCTTATAAATAGTAAATCTAGATCCAGCTACCTTTCCACCTCTCTCAAAATCCAATATGTTAAGATTAGTTCCTAAATCCCAGTGTGCCTTTGGTTCAAAATTAAAATCAGTTGGTTCACCCCATCTTTTTATTTCTATATTATCTTCATCACTTCCACCATCTGGAACTTGTGGATTTGGTATATTAGGTATCCTAAGCATTATATATTTTATTCTCTCATCTATTTCTGTTACTCTAGTATCAAAATTTTTAACTTTATCACCTAATTCTCTCATTTCAGACATTATTTCAGAAACATCTTCCCCTGCTTTCTTAAGCTTAGGAATTTCAGCTGAAACTTGATTTCTTTTACTTTTTAAAGCTTCAACTTCTACCAATACTTTTCTTCTTTCCTCATCTAATGCTATTATTTCATCAATAACTGTAACATCAAAATCTTCACCTCTATTTGATAAAGCAGTCTTAATTTCTTCTGGGTTACTTCTAATTCTCTTTAAATCTAACATTTAATTCTTCCTCCTAAAAATAAAATTATATATTTTTTTGTACAAAAAAGAGTCCTCTCCCTATAAAAGGGACGAAGAACTCCGCGTTGCCACCCTAATTGATAATATATAATATATTATCCACTTAATTATTTAACGATATGTACCGTACTACTCATCGTAGTCCCTCAGAGGTGGATTCATAATTCATAATTATCAGTTCACACCTAACCACTGACTCTCTTAAAATATATAAAATTACTACTATCCTCATCACAAGTTTCCTATATTAAGTTAAATTAAATATATTACAAAACAACTGCTTTTGTCAATATATTTTATTGTAACTAAAAATATGAATTTTATCGAATTCTCTAAATGGTTAATTCAATATTAATCCATGCTTTTTGTACATACTATGTCTACACCAGTATTCATTATATTTTTACAAATAATATCTCCAATATTAATAGGTGTACTTACATAAATTCTACTAAGAACTTTTGAAAATTCCTTCCATAAATATTTTTCTATAGGTACATTGCTTTTCACTGAGACAACTTTATAATTTTGATCACTTTTTATTCTAACTAAGCTTGTAAAAATATCTTTATTAACCATTCTTAATTCCTCCTAATTATATTTCATTAAATTCTTTAATGCGTCCTACCAAAATCTTAGAATCCATGGAGTCATCAACTACGTTTAAAAGACTTTTATTCATTTCTCTAGCTAAAATTTTTATAATTTTCATATTACAATACGATCCATTACAACTTCCAATACCTATTCCTGTACGTCTCTTTACTCCTTCTACAGTTCTTGCACCTAAAGGCCTTCTTATAGAATCAATGATTTCACCTTCTGAAATGTTATTACAACTACAGATGATATTTCCATATCTTTCATCTAAAGCAATTACTTTATTTTTTTGCTCTTTAGACATATTTCTAAATACATATACCTGTCTTTTTTTACTAATATAATCTCTTTTTTTAGTTATATTCATATTTATTTTAAGTTTTTCCTCAATATCTACAGCAATAGCTGCTGCAATTGTTATTTTAGCATAATGGTTTCCTGTAACCTTTATATATCCATCCTTAAAGTTGTTATCACCTATCAACATACTATCTCCACTATATGTTTCTGTAAATATGTTGTTTATTAAGTCCTTTTTTATATGATGTAAAGCACTTTTAGATAATTTTATTTCATCTTCTAAACTTAGATACTTTTTACTTTTAACTCCAATTAAATTTCCTTTTAATAAAGTAGGCATATTTATTATAAAAGTATTATCATCAATATCATTAATAACAATACTATTTATAGTAGTCTGTAATGTTTCATTTAATAATATATATTTCATTTTTTTATTTATTATCTGACTATAAATTTCACTTTGTTTATCAGTAGAAATTTCATTTGGGATTGTATTAATTACAAATTTGCAAGTAAATTTATTTTTATTTGTGGTTACCTTAAATCCTTTAGAAATATTTTTAATATCTATAACTTCTTCTTCTAATCTAAAATTAACTCCATTGTCAGATGCTACTTCTGCATAAGAAACAGCCAAATTATAAGGAGAAATTAATGCAACATTCTCAGAATATAGAGCCTTACTTATATTTACTCCCAATTTAGGTTCTATATCATAAATTTCATTATTTTCTATTATATGTACTCCGTCTATGCCACGTTTTTTAGTATTTTTATACATTATATCAAACACATTATATCGAGCTTCATTTGACGAAATTCTTAATGCACCAACTTTATTATATTTAATATTAAATTGTTGGCAGTGATTTTTAATTAATCTCATTCCTCTATTTTCTAATATGGACATAATGTCATCATCTGTTTCTGAACCATCATAAATAATAGCTGTATTAGTACAAGAGAGATCATTTGCTACATCATAATCTTTTTCAATTAAGGCTATATTTATATTATATTTAGACAGCTCATAGGCAACTGCACATCCGATTATCCCTCCACCTAAAATTAATACATCATAATCCATCATTAATCCTCCAACTCTGAAACTATAAAATTATATTTTTTTAATTCTGATATAATTAAATTAATATCATCTTCATTTTCTGCCGATATAGTATGAAGATGAACCCCATCAGTCAATACAGATAATAATCTAGCCCTTTGCTCTTGATACTTTTGCATGAACTTATTTAATTCATTATAATTTTTAATCATAAGCATTCCTGCTATTTCTCCATATAAAGGATGCTCTACTATTACATCTTCAATTGTTCCTCCATGTATAATTATAATACTCATTTCATTAAACATTTCATCTTCATTATGTGTTACTGCAATAATTGATTTAACCTTATTTTTACTTTTATTAATTATGTATCCATCTGGAGTTGCTATTATACTTATTCCCTTAGCTCTAAGAATTGCTATATCTTTTACTATTACTTGTCTAGTTACAAAATATTTTTTTGCTATGATATTCCCTTTTATCGGTTCATTACTTTCTAATAGTAAATTAATTATATTGTCTCTTCTCTCAATACAATTCATACTTTCCTCCTATTACTAATTACAATTATTAAATAATTATTAATATTTTTAAATATATATTTTTTTCTACTTGCTTTTTATGATGATATTTCGCACAGTTTATTATATCTAAATCAGCTTCTTTAATGATATCTAATAATTCCCCTACAATTTCATGATGATTGTAATAATTATCTATTCTTTCATTTCTATTATACTTAAAAAAATTACCAAATGTAACACCATTTATAAGAACTATAATACTTTTTTCGAATTTCAAATACAGTATATATTATTCAATAGCTATTATTTATCTAATTTTACGTCTATACCAATCTAATTATAAGATATTTAAATTAAATAATTAGATAACAAAAAAAGTTATGAATTACTTCATAACTTTATATTTATTGGTGGAGATTAAGGGATTCGAACCCTTGACCCCCTGCGTGCAAGGCAGGTGCTCTCCCAACTGAGCTAAACCCCCATGGTGGACCTTCAGGGACTCGAACCCTAGACCTACCGGTTATGAGCCGGTTGCTCTAACCAACTGAGCTAAAGATCCCTTTTAATCTACCTGGCAACTTCCTACTCTCCCACACAGTCACCCGTGCAGTACCATCAGCGTAATAGACCTTAACTGTCCTGTTCGGAATGGGAAGGAGTGTTACCTCTATGCCATCGTCACCAGATTATTACAATACATATTATACTTAAAAATATATAATATGTCAAGTACTTTGAAAGAATTATTCTTTCAAAATTGCATATAGACATTAATGTATTTACAACTTGATTATATATTGGTCAAGCCCTCGACCTATTAGTATCAGTCAGCTAAATATGTTACCATACTTACACCTCTGACCTATCAACCTTGTAGTCTTCAAGGGGTCTTACTAGCTTACGCTATGGGAAATCTAA
>NZ_JAJFUC010000005.1 GCF_021372645.1 Clostridium sp.
TACTAATTCTTTTTGAGAGAGAATAGTTTGTCTTGCTGATTCTACGGCATCTTTTGCTTGACGAATATTGAGATTATATTTTTTAGAAATTATTTTTTCTAATTCATTTATCTTAATATTATTTTCTAGCAGCCTTTTAAAGGAATATCTTATGGCAGTACAAAAGACTAGCATCATATTATCAATCTTTTGTTTTTGTTCATCTGTTTCATTTATCAATATTGCTTTCAGTGTTATTTTTACTATTCTCACCCCCTTCTATTGATAATTCTTTTATTGATTTTTCTATATCTTTTTTGATTTTTCTTCCACACCTTGCTCCGTACATTCTAGCACTAAAACTAGTTACAACACTTGTTAAATCATTAACCATTTCTTCACCTCTAATATAAATATATCTAAATCGCAAGTTATTTATACATTATTTATTATAAACTCCACCCTAAGGGTTGAGTCAAATTAATATGATTATATTATACCCTTGGTATAGTATTATATGATATTAGATACATATATAAATTTAGTAGAAAAAGGTGAAGAAGGGTCATTATCAAATAGTTCTAAACGCTAAATTAAAACAGAACTTTCAAAAGCTGAAATGTATCAATACTAAGCATAAAAACACCTCACTAAATTTACTTAGTGAGGTGCTTGTAATTGCGTATATATAAATATTTCTTTACAATATCTTTTGCAATCATAGTATATTGTTTCATTATTATTTATATTAGCCAGCTGTTGAATTTCTTTTATGCTCATAAAGAACATTTCATTTATAATATTAAATTCTTTAGTGTCTATTTTTATATTTCTAAATGAACTAACTCTATTTGACTTGATTATAATTTCCTTAAGTATATTAATAGAAACCCTATATAGTTTTATCTTGTTTTTTCTTAAGATATTGGGACTTCTTTAGTTTATTTATTTTATAGTAATTTAACATGTCTTAACGGTATACATTCCTTCAATAGCATGAAGTAGATGAACAATAAATTGATTATAGGGTGTTTGAATGCCATACTCTTTAGCAGCTCTTACTATTGCTCCATTAATATGGTCAATCTCAGTAATCCTTTTATTTAAAACATCTTGATTCATTGAAGTTATAACATCATAAAAATCATCTTGGATGTGTTTTTCTACTTTTTGTATTACTTCATCCTTGTTGAAATAAGTTCCATCTGCGATTGCAACATCTACTGCTTCTGAAAGGATCATTTTAACAATTTCACTTGCATCATTATTTTCATGTAAATATCCAACTTTACATTGTAAAATCGCTGTAACAGAATTAAGGGATATATTGATAAATAACTTGTTCCAAATTATTTCTTGAATGTTCTCATAGATTTTTGTATTGATACTACAACTTTTAAAAATATCTGATACTTGCTGCAATATGTGATTATTATAAAGTATCATTCCTATATTAGTTATTCCACTTGAATTATGTGAAATACGTCCTGGTTCTAAGCTTACACAATTATGTTCTGTTGTACCTATTATAATATTTTCTTTTTTAACAAATTTCTCCAAGTCCCTATCATTCCCAGCGCCATTTTGTAGCGTTAAAACCAGTGTGTTTTCTCCTATAAAACTTTTGTTTTTTTCCATAGCAGACATAGTATATATATTTTTTACAAAAACAATTATCATATCCATTATTCCTAAATCTTCTGAACTAGTAGCAGCTGAAACAGGAAATATAACATCTTTATTTTCTTCTTTTTCATATATAACTAGACCTCTTTGATTAATGCAATCTACAATTTTGCTATTTACATCAATCATATATACCTCATTATAACGAGATAAATATGCCCCATAAAGACTTCCCATTGCCCCAGCACCTAAAACTGCAATCCTCATAATATCTACCTCCATATATATATTTATTGACTGTTTTAACCCATTATATTATCATTACTTACATAAGTACAATTCATTATTTTCATTCTTAAGTTGAATATTTTTCATATATTTGTTGAAAGGATGCGTTTAAATTATGTCATTACCATCATATCAAATATTTAAAACTGTTGTAGAGCAAAATAGTTTTCAGCGTGCTTCTGAAATTTTACATTTAACCCCCTCTGCTATAAGCCACTCTATTTCCAGTTTAGAAAAACAATTGGGGTTCCCTCTTTTTATCAGAAATAAAACTGGAATACAATTAACTGGATATGGAGAGAATCTGCTACCTCATATACAAAAAATTCTTAATAGTGAGGAACATTTAAAGCAAGAAATTGCCCTATTAAACGGACTAGAAAAAGGAATTATAAAACTCGGTACCTTTAATAGCGTATGCACAAATTGGATACCACACATTGTAAATTCATTTCAAGAGTTATATCCTAATATTTCTATAGAGTTATACCAAGGAAATTATAATGACGTTTCAGGTTGGATTAAAAATGGATTAGTGGATATAGGTTTTTTATCTACATCAAGTGCAGCTAATTTGCAAATTACACCATTATATAAAGATCCCCTTGTATGCGTAGTTCCAAAAAGCTTTTGCCCGCAAAATAAAGGCTATATAACTATTGACGATATAAGAGGACAAAGCTTTGTTTCTCAAGGAGAAGGTTGTGATGCCGACATTAATAATTTTTTTCATAAATATGAACTGAATGTTCTTTCTACGTGTCATGTAGTTGATGATCAATCTACTATTGCAATGGTTGAAAGTGGTTTTGGGATTTGCATTATGCCAGAACTAGTGATGAAAAACCAAAATCATAACGTAGATGTATATAGAATAGAACCTCGTGAATATAGAATCATAGGAATAACTGCTTTAAATCAAATATTCATGACACCTGCTGTAAAGAAAATGTTTGATCACATTGTTAATACTGTAAATCGTTGGAAGGTATAATATTTGAAATTTCACAAACTTATTAAGAAACTGGTGATAAAAACAAAGTATTTGGAATAATGTGGTCCCTACTTAAAAACTTAGATACTTTTGCAGAACCAGTATTTCCAGCAGCAGCTACAACTAAGATACCATCATTATTAGCAGTATCACAAGCATTTTGTAGGGCTATTGAACTAGTGGAAGAGCCTAAACTCATACTTATGATATCTATACCTTGTCCAATAGCCCAATCAATTCCAGCAATAATATCAGAGTTGTACCCTGAGCCATTATTATCTAATGCTTTAACAGCATAAATTGAAGATTGTGGAGCAATTCCAACAATTCCAGTTCCGTTTTGTCTTGCACCAATAATACCTGCACAATGAGTACCATGACCATTATCATCTTGATAAGAAGATGTATAATCAACTTCAGAAATTCCACCAACTACTGCTCCTACAAGGTCTGAATGAGATGAATTAGCTCCTGTATCAATTATAGCTATATCTACACCTGCACCTGTGTATCCAGAAATCCAAGATTTTTCAGCACCAACTTTGGTAATACCCCAATCAGTTGTTTCTACATCTTGCACAGCAAATACTTTACTATCTTCCTCTATACTAAGAACATTAGGGTCTTTTTTTAAATCATTTATTTCACTATCATTTAATGTAGTTATTATAGACTTTACATTATCAAGTTCTTTAACAGATTTTCCTTTAGCTTTTAGTTTTAAACTCTTATCTTTTGTATTAGATTTATCTTTTAACAAAACTATAACTTTCTTATTAGAGTTTGTTGTAGTAGTTTGAGCATTAACTTTTTCTGTAGCAATTAAAGATGTTGCCGTAGTCAAAGTTAAGGCTAACACAACTATAAGGCTTGTACTTTTTTTTAATTTAATCATTTAGGTCATTCCTCTCCAAATTTAATATTTTTTTGTATTATTTCCCACGAAATTAGTCTATCACATAACAATATATTATTGTACAGATTTTTTATTAATCTTATAGAAACAGGTAAACTTTTAAGTAGGCTTTCACCAGTTCTAAGTGCTTTTGTTATATTTAACGCCTAAATGGCAGGCTATTCCATTTCCTGTTTATCCCTTGTGCCTTAGGATTGTGCAGAAATTGGTACAACCTACCATTTATAAATTTTTAAGTGAAATTATTCTTTCATATACTAGTTTCGAGGGGCTTAGCTATAAATATCTGAAAACTCGATACTGATCTTATCAACATTTAATTGATTTGTAGAATCGCTTTTAATATTCATATTAACCTCTCCTGGAATAACCTTAGCAGGTAGGCATATTATAAATTCTGTGCCTTCTCCATACTTACTTTTTACTGCTATTGTTCCTTCATGCATCTCAACCAGAGCTTTAACTATGGATAATCCTATACCACTGCCTTCATGGCTTCTACTTAATAAAGGATCTATTTGTTTAAATCTTTGAAATAACTGTGAAAGTTTTTCTTCAGGAATTCCTCTTCCTGTGTCTTTTACAGAAATAATAACATGATCATCTTTATCGTATAAAGTAACACTAATGTTATCTCCTGGATTAGTAAATTTAGTAGCATTAGAAATTAGATTAAGCAAAATCCTCTCTAGTTTTTCTACATCAAAAGCCATAACTTTTTCCTCTTTATCTGTATCAAATATAATTGTTCTCGACATGTATTGTACATATTCAGCAGTTGACTGTGTTATCTCTTCTGCAACTTGTACTATATTTTCATTCCTTAATTCTAGATTCATATATCCAGAATCAATTTTTGTCATATCAATTAAGTTGTTTACTAATCTTAATAATCTGTTACAATTTTGCTTTATACAGCTTGTATAATTTCTTATTTTATAAGTATTTAGACTTTCATCTTTATTTATAAGTACGGTAAATAACTGAGCTGTCGAAAATATAATATTCAAAGGTGTTCTTAATTCATGAGACATATTAGCAATAAATTCTGTTTTTAACTTATCATATTGCACTGTTTCTTCTAACAGCCTCTGATTTTCTGCCAGCATATTATTAAAACTACTTGCTAGTATTCCTATCTCATCCTTACTATCTATATCGCAGCGTATTGCCAAATTACCCTTCTGTGCTATCCCCATACAGTTTTTCAACTTGTTAATCGGCTTTACTAAAGTATTTGTCAACAATAGTGCTATAATTCCTCCAAAAAGAATTATTATTAATGCAGTAACTATTGTAGTTATTAAAATTGATTTGGATGAAGAGTTTAATTCATCATAATTACCCGAAATAACTATATACCAATCCCACGGTTCAAAATACTGATAATAACCTATCTTCTTAATTCCATTGTAATTGTACTCAATTGTTCCATTTTTAGCATTATGCATTTTTTGAACAAAATCATAATCACTTATATTCTTTCCTTTATCATATGTATGAATAATTACATTGCCTTTGGAGTCCAATACATATGCATAACCAGTTTTTCCTAATTTAATATTGCTTAATGTTTCCTCCAAATATTCGTTGAGAATTTTATTTGCTATACCTATTGCCCCTATAACTTTATTATCTTTATCTAACAACGGCTTTATTCTTGTTATATAGCCTCTACCGTTTATTATAATATCACCGCTATATTCTTCATTACTAATTATTTTTTTATAGACATTAGAATCACTGGATATATACGTACCTACTATACTCTTGCCATCTTCAGATATTGTACTGGAAATCCTTATAAGCTTATCATTATGCAATAAAAATATAGTTCCAAGAGCACCATAAGAATGTTTAAGCTTGTTAACTATATCATTATCTACGGATAACCTTTGATTTCCAGCATATAAAACTGGTAAATTAAACTCTCCAACTTTCATATTTTCATTATAATCTAACTTTAAATCACCCAAATTATTTAATAAAGTATTTGCAAAATTTAAGTCTCCGTAAGATTTTTCCATAAGCAGATCATTTCTTACACTAAGAGTTGTATCAATTGATTCTGTTAAAAGCTTACTTTTTTCATTCACCTCATTTAAAATCGCATTATTTGATTTTTTAGCAATTAAAAAGCCTAATAAGCTTACGGCTAATACAATTAAAACCAAATAGCTGATCATAAGTTTATATTTTATTTTCATTAAAAAATCACCTCTTTCTCAGTCAATTATGTCCGTTAAATTCTAAATTAAACTCAAATATCTCTACTACACTTTCGGCTATTTGACTTAGGGTATATGTTTCCGCATTAAACCCATTACAAAAAGGATATTGGAGATTACTAATGTAAATTTAGCATTCGCAGGGCTAGTTGAAGGTAACTTTACAATCTCTCTTTTTGCTATAATATATATATATTTCATATAAAGTTTAAAAATCTCAGATATTACTTTCCAAAATCTATTTCTAGAATTTGAATCATAAAATTGGACTTCTCTTGATTCCACTGATGGAAATGTTCTAAGTATTAATATCCTTGATTCTTCATCGTAAATAGGTTCAAGTACCTGTTTTACTTGTGACATACTATTCCTTCCTCTCGTAACTTAAATAAGCAACTACTTATCTTTAAGCCATGTAAATCTATTTTCCTAATTGGTTTAATTGCTAACCCTTTTTAATTATTTCAGCATTACTTTTAATTTCAGCAACTTTATTCATTATACTAACAGCATCATTCCTATTATCTTTAAACAATGTAGAAAGACTCCCAACAGTTCTAACTACTGATATTCTTTATCTGCTTCCTTATAAATTCTAAGCATATAATTGTATAAATCTAATTCTAATTTACTCATAAGTAATAGGTCTGATGCTCCAGAACAATCCGTTCAATTAATTTAGGCTTTGGGCATTGTTATATCCAATTATTGGATTGAAATGCATAAGTCCTGTCTATTAAATTACGTAACTTGTACCTGAAAAATTTTAAAACCCCTAGGGGATTTAGGAATTTATTGTAGTTATCTTTAGTTTTATATTATATAATTACCCTTGCAATATTACCAATAAATCTTTCAAAATCATTAATATTATTCTGAACAATATCATATATCATGTCGTCACTAATGTCAAAGTACATATGCACTATCCTATTTCTGAATTTTTCCATATTAAAATATATTGATACATCGTTCTTGTCTATTATACCATTATCAGACAACATTTGAAAATGTTCTTTGTCATCTTTAGGCTTTCCCCATCTATTTCTAGCAATTAAGTGACTCGAGATATCTAACATTGCTTCTATACTTACCTGCAATAAATATTTAGCACTATCAACTTTTGTAAAATCCTCTATAAATATCCCCTTATCAAAGGCTCTTAGTTTCTTTAATTTATTTAAACAAATGTCCATAAACAGCAATTTTTGATCTATTTAATCTTTTAATGTTGAGATAATTTAAGTAACTCGTATCTGGAGAATTTTAAAACCTCCTGGGAATTTTGGCATTTGTGAACTATAATATAACTTTTATCATAATATAATCAGGATAACCTAGTGCGAAACAATATTTACTAAATAAAAATCCATTATATATAATCAAATACCATTCATATTATTCAAACGGAAAAATTTATCTTTCAATAGGTTATCCTGTAATATAATAAAATAATATGGACTATTTTATTATATTATGATATTGTATACATATATAAATAATTCGAACATAAATCTAGTAAACATAACAATGACAATGTTTACTGTAATCATAAAATTGTATTGTATTCAGTAAAAGGGGGTTGAGAAAGTGGGAAATCTAATTAAAATTAATATGTATGTAGAAATGAAAAAGAAAAAGAATAATCATTTTAAATTAAAAACTGTAGAAGAAGCTATTTTAGAATACAACAGTTGGTTAAAAAAGACGAATAAAGAGGATAAAATAGAAACTTATAAGGAATTCTTACAGGTTCAGTAATTATTTTTGAAGGGTAGTAGATAGTAGAAATATTGTTTGCTACCCTTATTTTTATTTTGTGGAAAGCTTGTTCAAAAAGTAGTATTATAATAAATTTCTTTATGATCCTTTTCACTGATATAGTTAATATCACTCTTTAAAAGTATTTTTTTAAATTGATGTCTTCAAACTTGCTAAAATAGTTGACTATTTATCCATAACTTGTCTCATTTTCTTTTATACAAACTTCTACAATAAATTCCTGAAACTTGTAACTAAATGAAACAATACCGAATAAAATATATAATATTTTTTAAGTTAAAAAGGAGATGAATGATTTATGGACTCCGTTAATAAAAAGTTATTAAAATTAAAAGAAGAACTCACCTTAAAAAAAATATTCAGCATAATATGTGAAAATAGTAAAAAAATTGCGGCAATTTATACTGAACATGATGAAAACAAAGAAATAACCTATGAAAAATATGAGCAACTTACAAAAGTTGCATCTTCTAAACTTTTAAAAGTTATAGGTAAACAAAATAAAGGATCTTATATTGGAATTAAATTAGATAACTGTTACGAGTGGCCTATTTTGTTTTGGGCTATATTAATGTCAGGATTTAAGCCTCTCTTATTAGATTTTCGCATTGATGAAAAAATGACTTTATATTTAATGAACGAAGCTGGTGCTGTTGGATTAATTAGCAATGAAGATAAAAATAAATATAAAAATATTGTTCAAATTAAACCTAACGAACTAATAAATGATGAATCTTTTAGTTTAATTCAATTTCACGAAGATTGGGCTAACGAGATAGCTCTGTGTACGTCTGGAACTACATCAACTGCTAAAATATATGTGTATAATGGTTATGCTGTAAGTAAACAACTATTAGATATTGAAGAAATCTCTAAGACTAATTCATTAATAATAAATGATGGAGAAATGCGAGTATTGGCTTTTCTACCATTTTCCCACATTTTTGGTCTTCTATCGGTTTACCTCATTTATTCATTTTCGGGAAAAATAATCATTTATCTTAAAAATAGAGGGAAAAACGCTATTGGGGAAACCTGTAGAAATCTTAAAGTTACTCATGTTTTTGCAGTACCTCTTTTATGGAACAATCTAGCAAAAGGAATTTTAAATGAAGTTAATAAATCTAAAAAGAAAAATTTATTCTTTAAGCTACTTAAATACAGTTTGTATATACAATCAAAATTCCCCACAATAGAAAATAAATATATAAAATTTTTATTTAAAAATATTCATAAAAAGCTATTGGGTAATGATTTACAGCTTTTAATTTGTGGTGGAGGTTATGTTTTACCTGAAACCTTAAAGCTATTAAATGGTATTGGACTTAATGTTGTCTGTGGTTTTGGAATGACAGAGGTTGGTATCACTTCTGTTAATCTAGAAAATATTATGGATAAAAAGCTTTTTAATTGCTTAGGTAAACCTTTTGAATCTATAAAATATAAAATTGTATCACTTAAAAATATCAGCAATGATAATACTGGTGAGCTTTATATAAAAGGAGAATCTATACATTCTGGAAGATTAGAAAAAGGAAACCTTCTCCCACCATTAATTGATGATGAAGGATGGTTTGCTACAGGTGATATAGGTTCTATACAAAATGGAGATTTAATTTTAAATGGCAGAATTAAAGATGTAATTGTTAACGAATCTGGAGAAAATGTATATCCAGACGAACTAGAAGCACATTTTGATAGATTAAATTATGTACATCATCTATGCATAGTTGGAACTATAAGTACTAACAAATATGAAAATATTACTTTAATCTTAGATATTGGAAATAATTATAACAATAATAATATTATTAACGAGCTTTCACAGAATGTATATGAAATTAATGGTAATCTTCCTGTTTATAAAAAATTACAAAAAGTTTTAATATCAACTGAACCTTTAGATAAATTTGTTGGACTAAAAGCTCAAAGGCAAAAATTAAAGCAATTTATTGAAGAGAATGAATTAAAATTTATTAAACTAGATTTAAAACAATTAGATAAAGCATCAGAGAAAACAACAACTGAACAGGTTCAACAAAATATTAAATTAAGCGCTAGTTTAGAGTTTTATAATATAAAAAATATCTTAAGGCAACATTTGGCAGATACTCTTGGAATTTCAATAGAAGAAATAAAGGATGATTCTGACTTTATTGAAGACCTTGGAGGAGATAGTATCGAAACCATAGAACTTTTAACTAATGTAGAAGAAAATTTTAACGTAATGATACCTGCATCAGAATATTATAAATGTACTACTATTAACAACTTAAGTGCATTACTAATGAAATTGCAAAATGGCAGCTTGCATTATAAGTAAGACTGAACGGGTAGTGGCTGAATACTTTAATTTCTTAAGGAAATCAAATATTCAAATCTGCACCGTTCTCCCCTTTTCTTATTTTTAGCAGTTTATCTAAAAAAACTTTTATTAATGGATATGATAAAAATGATATAAATTAAAAATCAACTCAGTTTCCCTATTAAAAAAAGCATTAATCGTTCAAGTTCTGAATGAAATGAGACTCTTTCCTTCTTAAATGATTCTAAACTTATGTAAAAGAAAATCCTCAGCTTTTCATGTCTAAGAACTTAAATATTGATTATAAAATAATCCAGCACCTTCTATGATCTCCTGCTCTGTAAATAAGCTTAAAACAGCTTCATTATAATCATTTAACTTTTGTGCTCTCTTTATGTTTTTAACATACTTTTTATTATCTGAAAATATATAAATCATATACCCCAATATTTCTTTCATTCTATTTATTGCATTTCTATCTTCATTAAATAATTCTATGTATTTATTTAAAATTTCATCATGAAAATCTTTTAATACTTTTTTGTCTATATTAGTATTATTTTTTATCAAATTCATTAACCCTGGATTAGCTAGTATGCCTCTTCCGAGCATTACTGTTTTTACTTCTGGAAAAGCTTTTATTAATTTATTATAATCATCAACAGTAAAAATATCACCATTATAGCATACTGGGTTAGTGCTTAAAGATAATGCATCTTTAAATACCTTTAAATTAGGCTTATTTCCATAAAAATCTTTTTGTGTTCTAGGATGAATAATCAATTCTTCTATAGGATATTTATTATAAATTTTTATTAACTCATAAAATTCTTCAGGATTATCTTTTCCTATTCTAGTTTTTATAGAAATTTTCATATTATCTATTTTAAATATTTCATCTAAAAATGTATTCAATTCTTCTCTTTTGGCTAAAAATCCTGAACCTCTATTTTTTGAAACAACCGTTCCAACAGGACAGCCTAAATTTAAATTAACCTCGTTATAACCTAATTGTTGTAATTTTTTAGAAGTAGTAATAAAACCTTCTGAATCGTTAGTAAGTATTTGAGGCACTATATTCATCCCTTTATTATTTTCAGGCAAAACATCTTCTAATTCTTTAGTTTTAAGACTTCTACTTTTATTGGGAACAATAAAAGGTGTAAAGTATTTGTCAAATTTATCAAAAAATTTTTCATAAGAGTTTCTATATACGTATCCAGTAATTCCTTCCATTGGTGCTAAATAATATTTCATTTAATAACCCCTTATAAATATTCTAAAAAACAAAACTTTTTAATGCATCATTTATTATTTTTAAAACTTTTAACATAAGTTTTAAGATATACGGTAAAAAGAATGATGCTAATAATACTGAAGTAGCCAAAATTAATATGTTATAATTTATAGCTTGTCCCATTTTAACTTGATATAAGTGTATAGCTCCTACAGATATAGATCCAACGATTAATAGTTTAGTTGCTATCCATGAAATTACATTTATGATCTGGAGTAATAATATTATTACTGATAATATTGCTATTAATGGTAAAGCTAATATCTTAAATGGCAGCATAATCAAATTAAATATTTGTTTAGTGTTACTTTCGGAACTTTTTTCAGCTACTTTTTGTTTTCTATCCTTTTCTTCTTTATTATTATTTAATTTATTTTTATCATCTTTGTTTTTTGAAACTGCTTTTTCGGTAAAATCATTCTTTTTTCTACCAGAACTTCTTCCTTTGCTTTTGGAATTATATCTATTTATATAATTATTACTTTTATCATTATCCTCTAGTTCTTTTTGAACTTCTTGTGGATTCATAATTAATGTTGCATTTTCATCAATCAATTGATTTTCATCTAAACTATTTAAAGCTTCATATGCCTGATCAAAGATCTTCAAAAATTGATTAAGTCGTTTTTCATTAACTACTTCTTTTTTTATTTTTTCTACCTGTTTTTCATAAGCTTCTTTTATCTGTTCTTTTGATGCATTTTTTTCTACACCTAATATTTTATAATAATCTGTCATTTCTTCTCTCCATTTAAAACTAATTATATAGGTAATATTATTTTCTTGATTGTGCCTTATTACTTCTTAAAATATTATACTTTAAATTAAAATTAATTTAAAGTATTGTCCTCCTATTATACTATTACAATTTTACTTTTACATCGCAAAATTATATAAATTCTAGTCACATTAAAAATAGATTCTTGCACCAACAATATAGCGTAATCATTACCTAGTTTTCTTCTAGGAGAAAATTAAATATAGTGATGACTAGTATTGCTTTTATTGAGGTATAAACAGAATGAAAAATACTTTTCGTTAATGATGGTTCAAAAGATAAAACTTAGAATATAATAGAAAAGCTCTATAGTCAAGAAAATTTTATCCCCCAGGGATTTTGGCAAACAAACTGTTTACCTTGCTACCGTCTATTGTTGCTATATGATAATTTAATATCAGCTGAATTTTTTTCATTTTTATTAGTATCAATTGTTAGGGATATAACAAATGATATAGCAACTGTAAAAATTACAAATAGAAAAACTGCAATATAAGAACCATTAAAAATAGTAATCATATACCCCATAATTGAAGGTGCAAGAATCCCTGCTAATTGCTGTCCAAAATTAAGAATACCAGTTACTGTTCCTATTGATTCTCTTTTCATATATTTCAATGGTATAACGAAGATCGCTGTAGATGATACACCTATTGCTATTGTAGTTACAGTTAAGTAAAAAAGAGCTAATGAGATAGTATCAGCATTATACATAAGATAAGTGAATATCCCTGTTATAGCAAATGTTATACTTAAAAACACCTTTTCACGTCCTGCCATTAATTTATCTAAAATCCAGCCGCTAAAATTCATACATACAAAAGTTATAATCCATGGTATAGATGAAAGCTTCCCCATAGTAACCATATCTAAATTTCTAACCTTTACCCAATAAGAAGGCATCCAAGAATTCATCCCCCACATAAAGACACCTATACTAAATTCCATAATAGTCAACTTCCATATAATCGAAATTTTTAATACTTCTTTTAGTGATACTTTATTTAAAGTTTTATTTTTATCCTTATCCTCTTCATGTCCAGTACTTTTAAATATTTTGAAAAATACTGCTGCAATTATTAATCCACATGTACCAAAAAAACAAAATGCACTTCTCCAGCCTATGTTAACTGTAAACTTAGATACAATAATTGTTCCAAACGCTACTCCAATTGCTGATGATGATACCAAAAAAGATTTAGCCCTGGCACGTTTTTCTTTTTTGAAAAGTTCTGCAATAGTCACTGAACTTGCAGAAGGAAATCCCCCTTCAGAAGCTCCACATATAAATCGAATTGCAATAAGTGAAGTGAAGGACCAGACTGCTCCAGTAAAGCATGTAAAGATTGACCACAATAATATAGTTGCAGTAACTACTTTTTTTGATCCAAATTTATCTGCAAGATATCCCCCCATAAGACTCATAAATGCATAACTAATAAAAAAACTACTCATAATAAGCCCTATTTGACTTGAATTTAAACCAAATTCTTTAGATATAGCTATTGCCGCCACATTGATAGCTATTTTATTAAAGCTGCCAAATGTCCACGCTAGAAATAGAATTCCTAAGATTAATAAGCTACGATCATTTTTTAAAGTTTTCATCAAAAACCACCTCTTCATTTGTCGCTATTAGGCATATTCAAAAAAATAATAAATCAGCATGCTAGTCTATTTCCCGTCATACTGCGTCAGTCTTTTTGCCTAATAGGTCCACTCTATGAGGTAAAAATACTTCTCTGATTGACGGGAAATATACATCGCATCATGGACTTATTATTTTCTTTCATATGCCTTATCTAGAAATACTATCTCACAATATAGCATTTATTATACAATGTTCATCTTAGGCGCAATCAAAAAAAATAAACCCAAAACAATTTGATATTGTCTTAAGTTTAAATTCTTTTTATTCTTTTATAATCCACCAAGGAATCTCTATTTTTATTTCCATCATTAATTTTATTCCTCTTTTGAGTGTTTTTTCTTGGTTAAATAGTTTATATTGAATAAATATCAGAAAACTCTATGTTAATCATTTCAATCTTATTATCTTTAGGTATGATTTTATCAATAACTGCTTTTTCTATAGTCCTTGAAGGAAGTTCGATTTTAAACACACTGCCTTCACCAACCTTACTTTCTATACTTATTTTTCCATCATGAAGCTCTACTAAAGATTTTACCACGGATAATCCGATTCCACTTCCTTCTGCATTACGTGTGAGAGATTTATCTACTTGATAAAATCTTTTAAATATAATATTTTCATGTTTTTTATCAATTCCTACACCAGTATCTTTTATAGCTATCTCAATAACTTCTCCCTTATCAATTAAGTCTATGTATATAATACCTCCTGAATTTGTAAACTTGATTGCGTTTGAAATAAGATTCAAAATAATTCTCTCAATCTTTTCAGGGTCACAAGCAATTATTTTTTCTTCCGTATTTGTATCAAAAACAATATCTATCCCTTTTCCATTAATATATTCCGATACTGATTCTACAATATTTTCAATAACACAAACTATATTTTCATTAACAAGACTTAATTTTAAAAATCCTGAATCTATTTTTGATAAGTCTACTATGTTATTTATTAGCTTTGAGAATCTATAACAATTTTGTTTAATCACATTTAAGCTTTTAGAAATCTTTCCTTTATTTGCTTCAAATGAATCATTTTTTAAATATAACTCAATCAATTGATTAGTACTATAAATTACATTTAAAGGAGTTTTAAGTTCATGAGATATATTTGCAAATACTTCATCCTGAATTTTAAGGGTTTCTTCCATTTTATTTTTATATTTTACTTCTTCGGTGATATCTCTAATTATTAGTACTCCTGCAACAAAGTTTTCTTTGCTATCATATATTGGGTTACCATTTAATTCAAAATAAAAGACAGTATTATAAATCTTTGCAGCAAATTTATACCCTAACATTTTTTCACCATTTACTATCCTTGTAACCAGTGAATTTTCTTCTGAAAATGAGTTTCCATCCAAATCAGATACTTCAATATGTCTAAAATAATCATCAATAGTTGTAATTTCTGAATGATTTTTAATGTAGTCTTCTATTGTTTTGCTATGTTTTATGATATTGCCATCCTTGTTAAAAACCACTAAACAATCGTATATATTTTCTATGATAGTTTCCAGTTGATCATTTTGAATTCTTATCAATTCATCTTTTTGCATTTTTATTAATTCATCTTTACTTATCTGTTCTGTAATATCATGTAAACATACTATACCTGCAACAAAATTATCTTCTTTATCATATATAGGAGTAGCATTTACTTCAATATAAATTACTTTATCCTTTTGTTTAACGGTAAACCTCTGTGCAAAAACTCTTTCTCCCCTCATTATTTTGCTAGATGGGAGATCTTCATGACCAACCAAATTTCCTTTAGCATCTAAAAATTCAATTTGCTCGTGTAAATCTTTTAAACTACGATTTTCAGATGAAATTAAAAGAATATCTCTAGCTAATTTATTAGCTAAGATACAAGTATTTTCTTTATCTATAATAAACAAACCATCTGACATATTTTCTAAAATAACTTCCAACTCTTCTTTTTGTTGTTTTATCATTTTATCTCTATTTACCTGTTCTGTAATATCACGAGAGCAAATTACAGCCTTTATTACATTACCACTGTTGTCATACTTAGGACTTCCACTAAAACTAATATGATATATACCATCAGGACTATGTGAAGTGTATCTATAGTCCTTTAACTTTTCACCCTTTAAAACCCTTACTGCAGGGAGATTCTCAAAGGTTAACAAATTCCCCTCATCATCATAATACTTATTATATTTTAATAGAGTATACGCTTTCTTTATGGAGACACCTCCATATATTCCTCTTGAAGCATTATTTAAATATGTTATATTATAATCTTTATCTATTATATATAATACATCAGACATATTTTCTATAATAGCTTCTAATCTCTTGTTTTTTTCTTCAATAATTTTTCTGGATAATATTTTTTCAGTTATATCATAAAAAGTATTAATTATATATTTTACTTTTCCTGATATATATATTGGAACAATAGATATATCCCAGTATGTGTCTCCCATTTCAAGATTCTCACATTTGACTTCCTTTAAAGAAAAAGCTTTTCCAGTTCTAATAACATTTAAAAACATCTTTTTAAAGTTGCTTCCATTATATTCAGTTGATATTTCTTCTAAGGCTTTACCTATCTTACTTTCAACTTCATTATTTGAAGCGCCCATAAATGCTAAAAACTTTTCATTAACTTTCAGCATAATTTCGTCATTAACACTAAAAATTGCAGTTCCAATCTCATTATCTGAGATAAGACTTGATGCATAGGGAAATATATCTTCAATTCTAGAGTTTAGTTTTTCCTTAAAGAAATAAATTTTTTCATTATTAGACTCTAAACTCCTACAAGAGATTATAACCTCTCTTGACTCATGTTTCTTAGTAAACAGATAGCACTCATATTTATCATCTATATTTTCAAGATATATTTGAGAATCTATTCTTAACATTTTACTTATTTCTGTAAGTGATTTTCCTATTATTTCTTTTTTGGTATATCCGGTTATATTTTCAAATTGTTCATTTATATCAGTAACTATTTTATTTTTACTATATAAAAATGGATTTTCAAGGGCTCTTTTCAAAGTGTATCTCATGTTGTAATTCCCCTTTATTTAATCATATGTAGTTATTTTCCTTTAATAAAATATTTTATAACATTTTATCATTTTTTTCATACTATGTAAACATTTACGCATAACTTTTTTATACTTTTCAGAATCATATAGAATATTTTATGCATCTATTTATTTATGCTTGCATCACTTATAAAGAAGGATGTTGATACTGCAATAGTAGATGATAATCAAAACAAAAATTTAAAATCAGAATATCAAGCAAATAGAAATTTCATTTTGAGTGAAGTATTAAAAAAGATAACAACTATGCTTGCAAAGCCTATTTCTGTAAAGAGAATGTTGGAAAATATATTAAAAAAAGCTAAAAAATACGCTCACAAATACGTCCAAACCGTAATTGTGAGCAAAAAAGCATAATTCCCAAAGATAATATTTAACGCCTAAATGGTAGGCTATTCCATTTCCTGCTTGTCCCTTGTATCTTAGGATTGTGCAGAAATTGATGCAACCTACCATTTATAAATTTCTAAGTGAACTTATTCCTTCATATTACTAAGGGACATTCAAATCCCTAATTTGAGAATTCTTGCGTTCCCATAAATTTCCCGTTTCCTTGAACAACTCCAATACCAACCTTAGTATATGAAGCATTCATCATATTTGCTCTATGACCTGGTGAATTCCACCATTGATTGAATAATTCAACTGCGTCATAAGTGTTATATGCTATATTTTCCCCTGCTGCAGTATACTCGTACCCTACTGCTTGTAACCAATCTGTATATTTAGTTCCTTGTGGAGTTACATGGTCAAAATAGTTATATTGTATCATGTGGTCACTCTTATATCTCGCCACTTGTACTAAAGTATTATCTAATGTCAGTGGTTGTAAACCAGCTTCTGCTCTTTTTGCGTTCATTAATTCAAGAATCTTATTTTCAGCAGTAGCTTGTACATTTATAGAATAAGTTGTTGGTAATTGAGGTAACCCCTGTACATCTGCTGAATTTGCATTTGTATTAGTATTACTTCCTGTACTTTCAGTAGTTCCTGAATTAGCTGTATTTCCTACGTTATTTGTATTTCCTACATTAGTATCAAGTCCTGTACTAGTTGTGTTTCCTGTACTTGTAGTACTTCCAGTAGTAGTTGTTGTTCCTGTGTTAGTATTACTTTCTGTAGTTGTATTAGTAATAGTTCCTGTATTTGTTGTATCTTGATTATTATTTGAATTACTTACTGTAGAATTTTGATTGTTATCTTTTATTACATTATTATTTGAGTCAAATATTTTATCGCTTGTTGGAATTTTAGTTCCTGCAACTTGTCCATTTAAAGAGCATTTATATGTTTTATTATTTACTGCAACATTTCCAGTTTCTATTGCACCAGCTGCGTTTAAGCAATAAGTTTTACCATTAACTTTAATCACGCCTGTTTGCATTGCTCCTGTATTATCACAGAAATACCATCTGCCATTATCATTAATCCAACCAGTCTTTACATCGCCTGCTGTATTATAGTAGTACCAAGTTCCATTATCACAAACCCAACCAGCTTTTGATTTATTATTTAAAATTGAATTGTAAAAATTATTAGCTGTTGAATTATTAGTTGCTGCAGATACTCCTAATGTTGATAAAGTACTAATTGATGTAGTTGCAATAACTGCTAACACCATCTTTTTTAGAAATGCTTTCTTCATTAGTTTTTCTCCTTTGTGTGTTTTATTTGGTTTCTTGCTTTCATTTATTTTCTCTTTCGAGCAAGTCCATGTCTCTATACTATCATGTTTTCGACATTATTCAACACAACAATCCTTGAACTAATTCCACTAAATGATATTAACTATGATAAGTTCCTTTATGCTCTTGTTTTTTTCGTTATGCACCACAATATTATCCAAACCCTTGTAGTGCAAAGGATAACCCCCTATGTTTATTTTTAAATATACTCTATAAAAGTTAATATCACTCTTTAAAAGTATTTTTTAAAATTGATGTTTTTCTTTGGGATGTTGCTGAAAAACGAAGTAATTAAGTTGCTATAAAAAGCCTAAAGTAGAACTCTATTTATTTAGTTTATTCTTTTCATCATCACTATAAAGTAATCTTTTTACTAAAGCTTGTACTGTTGCAATGTGTATTTTTGTTTATTTTTCTATATTCTTATCTTCTAATCCATTTATATTGTAAATCTCATTTAAAGTTTTCAAATCTTCTATTTTAACTTCTGTGAATGTATCCAAAGCTTGTGTTCCGAGTTCTGTTCTATCAACTAAAAATAATATTCTCTTAAACCTTTTAGTCTTTAATAATCTATATATTAATCCGAGCACAGTCCTTGTTTTTCCAGTACCTGTAGCCATAGCCACAAGAGCACTTTTATCTCCTCTTTTTATTGCTTCTTCAACTACCTTAATAGCTTCAACTTGATAATACCTTAAACCAACACCATTTTCATCTTGCAGGAAATCAAAATCTAATTCATCCAAGCTTTCATTTTCCTTATGAATATCTTGCTCTAATAAATTATTAAGTTTTTCTGGTGAATACCAACCTTGTAATGCCTTTGGATGGTTTTCACTATTTCTACAATCTAAAAAGTGAACTCCACTTTTAGCTTCAATAATTCCAACTAATTTAAGTCCTATAAATAATGCATAATCAGCAGCACCATTTCCTTTTTCTTCTGAATATGTAGGCCACTCTGCTATAGCGATATTCTTATTTTTTTGAGGTCTTGTCCCCTTAGAATATCTAAGAAATTTAGTATCAACTTCCCATCCTGCACTTCTAAGCTGTTCATCTATAATATTACGAGTTTCAGCCTCAGATAATTCTATCTTACTAGACGCAATTTTTCCACGATCTTTTCTTTCCTTTGTCTCTATTTTTAATTCTTGCTCTGATTTTGCTTTTTGAGATTCTCTTAAAGAGTTAAGTTCACTTTCTAATTCTTTTTCTCTCTTCTTAAATTGTTCAATAAGTTCTTTGTTATCTTGAGTACTTTCAGCTGCTTCTCCCAAGTTGTATAACATTGGCCATTTTTCTTCAAGAAACTTGAAGTTCCCCATAATATCACCCTTATATTCAAATACTCTCATCTAAATATATCACTATTTATACTATCCATGCCATATTTTTACTAAAAATTATAGCCTTATTTCTTTTATGTTATTCATATATTACCATAATATGGATATATATATTGATTTCATGAAAAGTAAAAGGTAGCAATCACTAAACTATTTATTGTTCTGTGATTGCTACCTTTTAAATTAATTAATTTATTATATAAGATATATTCATCTCAACCATATATACTATATATAGAAGTTATTTTTTAAAATCTACTACATATAGATTTTAAATATGATTTAAAAGAAATTCTAGGGAGGGTCATATATGAATTATGAATACATTGAAGATTTAGTTATAAAATCTAAGAACAGTGATGCATTATCTAAAGAAGAGCTAGTTTTTGTGATAAATGTGATTGTGAATCTTTAAAGCTGGCAATTAATAATTTAAATGAATATGAAATTAGAGAAACAAATTAATGTCTTATCAATATCAATTAAAAAGCTAAATGCCATAATATCAACAAAGCTTGGAGTTGTTATAGATAATGATGGATCTAATGATGATTCTCACAAAGTGGCGTAAATAAAGGCAATAAACATTATTATTCTTGATATAGGGCACGTGAAAGAAAATAACAAGTCAAAGATGCAAATGTATATTTTGCATCAGACAAGGAGGTATGTTTGCCTCATAGTGGGCTATTAGGCGAACATGCTGACGAAGTATGATACAAAATAGACTAGTATACTGACTTGTTATTTTTTTGAATGTGCCTAATGTTTATTGTCTTTAAATATTTATTATACGTAAGCTATTATTCTATAATTTGTTCATTAATAACTTTAAAATTTATTTCTGCAAAATCTCCACATATACCTACAAACATTGTCTTTAACATTTCTATTAAATGATTTATAGATATATTTTTTAAATATTTATTAATGAATAGTATATTATTAACTTTATACTGCCCACAACTATTATCTATATAATTATAATGCTCAAAATATTTATTAAATTTTTGATCCTTAACACTATTACAATATAATTCTCCTAATGTCTCCAAAGCTGAAAACGTTTTAAAACGTAACGCAGCATTATTAAATGTAGCTTCTAACATAAATAAAACTTTAGATTCTTCCTTAGTATTGTAGAAATCGTTAAGTACTACTAATACATTTAGATCATTATTTAACTCTAAATTCTTTTCATGTATTATTTTCTTTTCATCAACATTATAATTTTCTCTTGCACCAATTAATTGCAAAATTTGTTTTGTAAAACTAGGTCCTGTTCCTTGATATCCACAATTGGTATCAATCCAAAATTCATTTTTTCTGTCATCTGTTAATATTAGATGATAATATTGTTTGTACCCATCTTCAATTTCAAAATATGGATCTGTATCATTACAAAATGATTTGAATTCTTTAATATTCCCCATCTTACCAATCATCGCTTTTACATAATCATAAGCTTCATACGTTCCCAAAGTTCCTGATTTATATATCATAATACTCACCTCAATATAAATATATTAATAAGCATAATATTTTATGATTTTAATATTATCCATTAAATAAAATTATTCTTTTTATAAGTCTATTGCATTGGTTGTAGGTGTACTAAGATTTATTTCCGCACCAACTAATTTTTTTATAGTTTAGTTTACATAATAATTATTATATTGACCGATATAAAGATGTGCTATATATGTTATATCATTATCTCACCTTGGTTAACATATAATTGTCTTGGTCATAAAATTTTCAAGTAAAAATAACGCGTTAATACTCCACAAAATAAAATAGCAAATTTGTATATTATAATTACTTATTGACAATAATCATAATGATGACATGATAACTTATAATGAAAAGAGATAGTATTAGTACTCCCCCTATACTATCTCTTTTTGTTCTATTAAATAAAATATTCTGTCCTACCCATATTTAATCAATAGATAGCTTTTTTGCTATCTAAATAAATTCTCATAATTTTCTTCTACTAAGTATGTAATAATCTATTATTAGTCATATATCCTCTATGAAAACAAAATGAAAGGAAGGTGAAGCAAATGGCTGTAACTAAAATTGTAAATGGAACTTCTCTTACTATTGAAGTTCAAAAAAGTAATGACGTTGCTGGTGATCTGATTTACACTAAGAAAAGTTTCTCGAATTTAAGAAATGATGTTGATGATTGAATTGTATCTTCTTTAAATTTAAGCCAATAATATTTCTTTTCTTCCAAGCGATCACATCCTCTTTTGAATATTATTTGAAAAACCTGCATATAATAAAATGTAAATTAAAATTTATTCCACTCATTCTTTCATTGTAAGCCCCTTTTAATAGGGGCTTACGCTTTGAATTATAGTTGATTACATTTTCTTCACTTATGTTTCCTATAATATCTAGAAGAATTTCTCTTTGCTTTTGCCAATTCATGTTAGAAAAATATAAAGGGCTCGTAATCATCTTAAATAATTTTTCATCTATCACTTCATTAATGTTACTCCTGTTGCTTTCATAATTTCATTCTCTTTCAAATTTGTATACATACAAATTTCTCTTTTTAACTTTTTCTCTCAGTTTCCCAAATTCTGCATTAATACGTTTAATTAATTTTTCTTTTGATTCACTGGCTTTAAATTATTTCTGCCTGCTATCATAAGTATTTAAGCCCTTCTTTCTTCAATCCTTCTAAAATTTGTTTTGCTGCCCCTACACCATATTGAGCTACTATTGAATCTGCTAAAATATGATGGTATTCTCTTCTCATTTCATCCGTTATAGTCCCCTCAACTTCTACTGTTATTTTTCTATTTCTTTTCATATAATCACCTATATAGAAATTCATATTATTGTATTCATTTGTTATTAAATTTGACACAAATTATTTAGTACAAACTCTACTTTTTTTCCTCCTGTTCTCTAGTGTATTTTCTCAGGTACTGGACAAACTAACTTTATATAGTATTCTGTAAGTTGTTAATGTAATTCTTAGCATTTCTGCAATATTTTCTTGGTTTATAATTAATTATATATAAGAGATAAACTAGCATATTAACTTGTTATTTTTTCAATATGCCTAAAGATAGGAGTGAGTTGACTTTCTTTTAGGAAAAACAGATATTGTAATACTGCCTGCTATTAATGGATTGCAACAACAATTATCTAAAAAAGATGAGAAACATATAGAAAAAACTTTAAATAAAACTCTAGAAATGTTAGAAAATCAAGAAGAGCTAATGTTTTCTGGAGAACTTATAGATGATATAAAAAATTATCAAATAAAGTTTACATGGGCTATGTATTTATCTAAGAAAATACATTCTTTTCAATAGTAACAGTTCTAAAAAGAAAATAATATAATAAAGAAAGCACTTATATAATAATAAGAGGGTACTTTGGAATTCAAAGGATGGAGTAGCTTTGAAGATTTAGCAAGAGCTTGTGGATATACTAATTGTCATAAGGGTAGTAATAATACAAATGAAACAAGTAACAATAATGCAACAAATAAATCTTGTAATATTGGATGTAATGATATACCAAATTGATTTCAATCTTTAGATCCTGAGTTGTTCATTGTAATAGGAGAAATACTTGAAATATAGTAGCTGGAAGTATTCCTTTTAATGTTAAAAATGCACTGGGAAACTGGTTGGAACTAGTTGGCCAAGCAATTTTAACATATAATGCTCAACAACAATACTTTCAAGGAGGACCAGGAGGATATTTTAATCCTATATATTATAATGTATCTAATCCATTTTGTAGCACCACAAATACTACTCAAAGCACTAGCTCAACTAAAAGTAAAGAAAATAACTCAAATTCTGATCAGAATATAAAATCTAGCGAAAATAAAGATGATAAAATAGAGACGCTAGAGTTACGTTTAAATCAGTTAATGGCTGAAATTGAGAAAATGAAAAATATATATGGAAAAATAAATTATTAATTACAAATTCTTTTAGCCATCCCCCTGGGACAATGTCATAAAGTTAAGCTTGGATAAGTTGGAAAAAGCAAATAATAAATATTCAGAAAATAAGAAATGAAGCAAAATTCCTCTATAATCAATACTGTATTATTAGGTATTGACGGAGGAATTCTTTTGTTAAAATTAAATTGTTCATTATTTGTCTATATTTAAATCTGCTTCGCAGACTAAGTGCTTGTAATATATCTAAGAGTTATTCACAGATTTGACTTTATTATAATTTCTTATAGAACAAATAAAACTCCGTTACTTTCAACGGAGTTTTATTTTAGGTAATCCCAAATTTTATTTGCACACTTTTCCTGGGTTTAATATATTCTTTACATCGAAGCCTAGCTTGATGTTATTCATTAATGTTATCTCTAGAAAATCATTAACGATGATGCAAAATAAGTTATTAATCCAATAACAATTACATAACCTATACAGAACTTAACTGTTGTTCCTAATATCTTTCCTTCTGCTCCTGAAAGACCAGTAGCTGCTGTTGCAATTGCAATACTTTGAGGAGATATCATTTTACCACCTGTAGCTCCAGAGGTATTAGCTGCCGCTAACCAATATGGATCGATTGAAATTGATTTTGCTACTTCAACCTGTAATCCGCCAAATAATACGTTTGCCGATACATCGCTACCTGTAACGAAGGTTCCAAGTCCACCTATCATTGGAGAAATTATCGGATAAAAACTTCCTGTAGCAGCTACAAGTACAACTGCTATGGTTGTAATCATTCCACTGTAACCCATTATTTTTGCCATAGCT
>NZ_JAJFUC010000006.1 GCF_021372645.1 Clostridium sp.
AGCTATGGCAAAAATAATGGGTTACAGTGGAATGATTACAACCATAGCAGTTGTACTTGTAGCTGCTACAGGAAGTTTTTATCCGATAATTTCTCCAATGATAGGTGGACTTGGAACCTTCGTTACAGGTAGCGATGTATCAGCAAACGTATTATTTGGCGGATTACAGGTTGAAGTAGCAAAATCAATTTCAATCGATCCATATTGGTTAGCAGCAGCTAATACCTCTGGAGCTACAGGTGGTAAAATGATATCTCCTCAAAGTATTGCAATTGCAACAGCAGCTACTGGCCTTTCAGGAGCAGAAGGAAAGATATTAGGAACAACAGTTAAGTTCTGTATAGGTTATGTAATTATTATTGGATTAATAACTTATTTTGCATCATCGTTAATGATTTTCTAGGGATAAGATTAATGAAGAACATCAAGCTAGCCTTCGATGTAAAGAATAAATTAAACCCAGGAAAAGTGTGCAAATAAAATTTTGGATTACCTAAAATAAAACTCCGTTGAAAGTAACGGAGTTTTATTTGCATTGTCCTTCGATGTATTCTGTGTATTTTGTGTTAAATCTTTTTCTTCGGGTCAACTTCTGAATACAAACCTATTCATAGTGCGATATAATGTGCCTGTTAATACAAATTAATTAATTAGAGAGTATTTTATTAGTAATGGCATATGAAAGAAGGGATTGCAGTTGGAGTCAAATAAAACATCGATAAAGATATGTTTTATTTATGCTGTAGTAAGTTCTGCTTTTATAGTATTTTTGTTACATAACTCAAATAGATCGTCTCATAAGCAATTGTTTTTCAATCTTTTGGTTGTCATGGGCAAAATATTATATAGTATTTTTTCTAATTCTATTGTAATATATTGTTGATAGTTTAGCATAGCTAAGTCCTTCTTTTTTACTGGAAATTTAATGATTAGTTAACAATTCATGAGAATTTAGTAAGAGCATTAAAATGTAGAGAAGAGGCAAAAACTTATAATTCTATGGAAGAATATTTTGAATTAATTAGATAAGTTTATGGATATAAAAAAAATAAAGCATATCTGATTTTTTTGTTATATTTTAAACAAAAAATTTAACTATAATTAGATAAATCCACAGTATATATTTTTTTATTAAAGGTTAATAAATTAAACAAGGTATGAAATCTATAGTATAAGGATGAAATTAAAATAAAATCAATGTAAACATTTTCTGTTAAATAAATATCAATGCTTTACAAACAATATATGGTAAATTATAATTAATATTAAAATTGGTAATACCAATTTTGAATTGGTATTATATATCATATGGATGGAGGGCTAAAAGTGTATTTGTTATTTTTTTGGCTTGTATTCCTATTATTATTCGATTATATTGGTCGCATTAACGGGAAAAGGTATAAAGGTTGTAAAAGGAGTATTTGGAATCACTTTAGCATTTGCACTAGGATTTGCAATTCCACATATATTTGTTGAAAAATTCATTGGAGCTGAATTACCTGCTGTAGTTGGCTCAATGACATCTTAGTTAGTAACAATATTATTAACTAAGAAATTTTATAATGCAGAAAACAGTCAAGACGAACAGAAAATTTCATTTAAGAAAGGATTTATGGCATGGTTACCTTTCATATTAGTATTTCTATTTGTAATGATATGTTCCCATTATTTAAGTTTATATACAATTCATTATCACAAATAAAAACCGAAGTGTCGATTTATACAGGTGAAGGAGCAAAACCATATACTTTTTCTTGGATTGTAACTTCTGGAGTACTAATAATTGTAGCAACATATTTAGGAGGTTTACTGTAAGGATGCAAATTAAAAGCCATAACTATAGTTTTTAAGAATACGTTTAAACAGATCACTAAATCAGGTATGATAATAATTTCAATTGTAGCTTTAGCAAAAATTATGGCATATAGTGGAATGATTAAATTAATAGCAGATGTATTATTTGGACAACTACATGTATAGGCTGCACATGCCATTGAAGCTAATTCTTATTGAGTTTTAGCTGGAGATGTACTAGGAACTACTACAGGAAAGATGATTTCACCTCAAAGTATAGCAGTCGCAACAGCGGCAACTAGTTTATTTGGAAATTAATGAAAAATATTAAATTAAGCTTTAAAGGTATGTATACCTTACATTATTCTATCAGGAATAATAGTGTTTTTTGGAAGTTCAATATTTGGATTTTAAAATATAAGATTTGAAAGCAATTTCACTAACCACAAAATTGTGGTCAGTTAATTTAAAAATATAATTCTTAGGAGGAAGTTGTTATGAATATTTTAGTTTGTATTAAACAAGTACCAGGAACATCTAAGGTAGAGGTTGATCCAGTTACAGGAGTATTAAAAAGAGATGGTATAGATTCTAAAATGAATCCATATGATTTGTATGCCCTTGAGACAGCACTTAAAATTAGAGAAAATAAAGGTGGAACAGTAAAAGTTTTAAGTATGGGTCCTAATCAGGCTTTAAGTGTAATTAAAGAGGCATTTACTATGGGAGCTGATGAAGGTACATTATTATCAGATAGAAAATTTGGTGGAGCTGATGTTTTAGCCACATCATATACAATAGCTCAAGGTGTTAAAAAAATGGGAGATTTTGAACTTATCATTTGTGGTAAACAAACTACAGATGGAGATACTGCTCAGGTAGGGCCGGAAATGGCAGAATGGCTAGGAATATCTCATGTGGCTAATGTTAAAAATATAGTAAAATTAGAAGAATCAGCAATCACAGTTGAAATGGATATGCCGGAAAGTATTGAAACTGTAAAGATAGAATATCCATGTTTAATTACAGTTGATAAAGATATTTTTGAACCAAGGCTGCCTTCTTATAAGAAGAAAGTATCAACTAAAGATAGGGAAATAAAAATATTAAGTCTTAACGATTTTGATGATAAGAATGAAAAAAATTATGGACTTAATGGTTCACCAACTCAAGTAGAAAGAATATTTCCACCAGAAGTTAATAATGACAGGGAAATGTGGACAGGCGATTCTGGTGAATTAAGTGATAAAATGGAGAAAAAGTTAAAGGCGTTAAAGTTCATTTAATGATTACAGATTTAAAAAGGATATCTCACAATAAAAATTAAAGGGGAGAAAATGTTATGGCTAAGTTAGTAGTAAACCAAGAAAAAATATTAAACATCGATGAGTTAATTAAAATATGTCCTTTTGGTGCTCTTGAAAACAATAATGGAGTAGTTGAAATAAGTGGAGCATGTAAAATGTGTAAGATTTGCGTTAAGAAAGGACCAAAAGGCGCTGTTGAATATATAGAAGAAAAAGCTGAAGAAATAGATAAAAGTGCTTGGAATGGAATAGGAGTTTATGTTGATCACGTAGATGGAGAAATACATCCTGTTACTTATGAACTAATAGGAAAAGCAAGAGAATTGGCTGGCAAGATAAATCACCCAGTTTATGCTGTATTTATTGGAAACAATATTTCTAACAAAGCGGAAGAATTATTACATTATGGTGTAGACAAGGTATTTGTATATGATGAAGAGAAGTTAAAATATTTTAGAATAGAACCATATACAGCTGCTTTTGAAGATTTTATAAATAATGTTAAGCCAACAGCTATTTTAGTTGGAGCTACAACTATAGGTAGGTCTTTTGCTCCAAGAATAGCTGCAAGATTTAAAACTGGACTTACAGCAGACTGTACAATATTAGATATGAAAGAAAATACAGACTTAGTTCAAATTAGACCAGCATTTGGTGGTAATATAATGGCTCAAATAGTTACTCCAAATTCTAGACCTCAACTAGCAACTGTTAGATATAAGGTTATGACAGCTCCAAAAAGGAACGATGAGATTTCAGGTGAAATAGTTAAGTGTAGTATAGATAAAAATAAACTTAAGTCTAATATTACAGTACTTAATATAAAGAAAAAAGATGCAGAAGTGGGAATAAGTGATGCTGAAATAATAGTGGCAGCAGGAAGAGGAGTTAAATCAGAGAAGGATTTACAATTAGTAAAAGAATTGGCTAAACTCTTAGGTGCAGAATTTGCATGTACAAGGCCTCTAATTGAAGCAGGCTGGGTTGATGCAAAAAGGCAAATTGGATTGAGTGGAAGAACTGTAAGACCAAGACTTATCATAGCTTGTGGAATATCTGGAGCAGTCCAATTTACAGCTGGAATGAATAATTCAGATTATATTTTTGCTATAAATACTGATGATAAAGCGCCAATATTTAAGGTTGCTCACTATGGAGTTGTCGGTAATTTATATGAAGTAATTCCAGAATTAATAGAAAAAATAGAAATGGCTAAGGAGGCATAGGTTATGAATTACAAAGAAGTTGAATTAAAGGATTATGAATATATACTATCTGTTGCAGAAAATAATAAAGAAAGAGTTTTCTTTAAAGAAGAAATAAACGAGGACTACAGTCATGATGAATTAGGTGGAATTAAAAAAATGCCAGATATGGTAATTCAAGCTATAAGTGCAGAGGAAGTTTCAAAAGTAATGAAATATGCCTATGAAAACAATATTCCTGTAACTCCAAGAGGGTCAGGTACAGGACTTGTTGGTGCAGCAGTTCCACTTAAAGGTGGAATAGTTATAGACACTAGCAGAATGAATAAAATATTAGAATTAGATGAAGAAAACCTTACTCTTACATTAGAGTCAGGAGTGTTACTTATGGATATAGGTAAATATGTTGAAGAATTTGATTTATTCTATCCACCAGATCCTGGTGAAAAATCAGCAACAATTGGTGGTAATATAAGTACTAATGCAGGTGGAATGAGAGCTGTAAAATATGGAGTAACTAGAGATTATGTTAGAGGACTTGAAGTTGTACTTCCAAACGGTAATATAGTGAATTTGGGAGGAAAAGTTGTTAAAAACAGTTCTGGATATGCATTAAAAGACTTAATTGTTGGTTCTGAAGGAACTTTAGGAATAATAACAAAGGCAACTTTAAGATTATTACCACTTCCTAAAAAGGCTCTAAGTTTACTTATTCCTTTTGAAAGTCTTGAAAGAGCAATCGATACTGTACCTAAAATAATTAAATCTAAGTCAATACCAACAGCAATTGAATTTATGCAAAGGGAAGCAATACTTGCAGCAGAAGAATTTTTAGGAAAAAGTTTTCCAGATAAATCATCTGACGCATATCTCTTATTAACTTTTGATGGAAATTCCACAGAAGAAATTGAAAAGGATTATGAAAATGTAGCTAATATTTGTTTAGAGGCTGGAGCACTAGATGTATTAATTTCAGATACCGAAGAAAGACAAGAATCTATTTGGTCAGCTAGAGGTTGTTTTCTTGAAGCAATTAAAGCTTTAACTACTGAAATAGATGAAGTTGACGTTGTTGTACCAAGAAATCAAATAGGAAAGTTTGTAACTTTCACTCATGAACTTGAGCATAAAGCTAATATAAGAATAAAAAGCTTTGGACATGCTGGAGATGGAAATTTACATGTATATATATTAAGAGATGATTTAGATGAAGAAACATGGTCTGTAAAATTAAAAGAAGTCATGCAAATAATGTACGATAAAGCTAAAGAATTAGAAGGACAGGTATCAGGAGAACATGGAATTGGATTTGCAAAGAAGAGATATTTGAAAGAATCACTTCCAAATGAATGTATTGATATTATGCAAGGAATCAAGCTAGCTTTTGATCCTAAAAACATATTAAATCCAGGAAAAGTATGTGAATAAAATAAATTGAATTTAATTTGAAACAATAAACAGATGCCTAATAAATGAAGTTTATATATAATTAAACACTGCTTAATATTAAAAAGTAATTTTAGTATTAAGCAGTGCTTTTTTATCTTGAAGAAACAATGGCAACTTTAGATTTAATGGTTAGACAATGTAAAGGTACTAGATAATTTAGAATTTTCAATTATTGCTTCTATTTTTGTGTTTAAAATAATAGATATATCAACATATAAGAGGTCATGATATGTTGACTTAAATCTAATGTATATGTAAAATGTAACAAGGTATAGCATTGTAATGGGACTGAACTAATTGACTTAATGCAATATATTTATAAAATGTTATATTCACATAGAAAAGATATATATATGATTTTAGAAATTATATAGGCCAAAAGGAGGAACTGTTACTTGAAAGCAAAATGTTACTATTGCAATAAAGAATTAACTGAAAGAACTATTAAAAGACACATGAAAACTTGCAGTGAAATGAAAAAAATAATAGATGAAAAAGGAATTAATGATAAAGAAAAAAGAAATCAATTTATCATAGCTATTAAACCTAAGTACGCTGGAAATGAATATTGTATATACTTGTCAATAGATGGAACATTAGGCTTAATATATATAGATCAATTTATAAGAGATATTTGGGTAGAGTGTTGTGGACATTTAAGTGGTTTTAGAATTAAAGGAAAATTTTATCAAGAGTATTCAATGAATGCTAAATTAAATGATATTTTAAATATCGATGAAAAGTTTGAATACGAATATGACTTTGGAAGTACGACACATTTAATTTTAGAAGTAGTGGATATAATACAAGTGCCTAGCAGCTTTTCTCAAATAGAAATAATAGCAAGAAATAATGAGATTAAACATGAATGTGAAATTTGTGGAGCAGAAGCTAAGTATTTTAGCTATGAAAAAGATGAATGGGAATGTGAAAGTTGTATTGATAAAGATGATGATATGATATCGAAATTTGATTATTGTAATTCACCGCGCGATGGTGTTTGCGGTTATGATGGACATAAAGAAGCTGAAAATATATATTTACCTGGAAATGATAAAAAATATAAACTTTCTAAAAAGAAGATAAAAGAGCAAGATGATTATAAAAGCATATCAGCTTATGACGATGATTTTTTTGACGATTTACCAGCTGTGGAATATGCATTTGATGATTTACTAAGCAAAAGTAAAAGTATTGCAAATAATACACTTAACAAGGGAATATATTCTTTTGACATAAAGGAACTTATAAGTAATTTATCCAAAGAGAATATATATGATATAGCTAAATATCTTGGTATGACTAAAATATCAAGTTTAAATAAAAGTAAATTAATAGAAATGTTCCTTGATGGATATGAGTTATTAATTGAAGAAAGACTATCTTTATTTGATGAGGAAAGATACAAAGATTTAAAAAGTTATTCTGATAAGGGTGGAGAAAAAGTCTTTAAAGAAATAAAGGGAGATAATGTATATAAAGTAGGATACTTTTTACAAAATGGTATGCTTTTTTCAGCATGCAAGGATGGAGAATTAGTAATATTAATGCCAGAAGTTGTTCAAAAATTAGTTAAAGAGAAGAATAATATACAATATAGAAGTATGATAAAATCAAATAGTGAAATAGTGAATCTTTATAGAGGTATGAATAAAGCTTATGGACTTCTTAAATTGAAGGATATCAAAGAGCTATTTAAAAGATATGCACCTTATAAAGAAAGCGCGCAGCGCATACAGAACAATGCACCTTATAAAGAAAGCGTGCAGCGCATAGAAAACAATTCAATTTATGAATCTCACAAATATAGAATAGAAGATGTAATAACGAATGCAGAAGATTATTATAGAGAATATGAAATTCAAGGAACATTTTTTGTAAACTGTTATATAGATAATTGGGTAAATTTGTTAAAAAGAATAGAACAACAAACAAATGTCGATTATACTATGATTTCAAAAGAAGAATTATTAAGTATGTCAGATGAAAATTACATTTATGAATCTAAGTGTGGAAAAATATTTATTAAAGAATTTCTTAGTATGTTTAATATAGATGAAGATATATTAGAAGGATTGATGGAATCTTTGTATTTAGAAATTCAAGAAAATGAATTAGAAGATGTTGTGAATGAAATATTAGAACAATTAGAAGATGATAATAAAGAAATTAAAGATTTTATGAGTAATAGCGTTGACAAATTTCTAAGGAATATTAAGTTATGGAAATACAAAGGTTCTACTATTAAAGAAAAAGAAGGCAGCATGATAAAGAATGAAAAACAAAAGCCTGTAAGACGAAATGAGCCTTGTTCATGTGGAAGTGGGAAAAAGTATAAAAATTGTTGTGCTAGGAATGGCAATGTAATAAATTTGTTTTAGGTAAATTTAAGAAAATAGCATAATAAATATAAAAGTATATGGGTATGTTATTTTTTGAATGTGCTTAAAAAACATCAGAGATAATGAATTATATCTAGTGTTCTTTTATTAATGGACTCACAAATGCACATATTTCAACATATAATGAACTAATATCATTACATGGAGTTGAAAATGCGTGATATACGGGCTGATTTTAGCTGGAGGTAAGGGCAGTAGGCTATATCCTCTATCAAGAGCCGATCAACCAAAACAATTTTTAAAGCTTATTAACGATAAAAGCTTTTTAGTTAACACTGTTGATAGGATAATCCCAATAATAGATAGAGATAATATATATGTTGTGACTAATATGGACTACAGAGAGAAAGTTAAAAATGAACTTATAGGAATTAAAGAAGATAATATTTTTGTAGAGCCTGCTAATAAGGAAACTGCTACATGTATAGGTTTATCTGCAGTAAAGTTATTAAAACAAGATGCTAATGCAGTTATGGTTGTATTGCCATCAGATCACTATATTCAAGGTGAGAAGAATTATATAGATACGTTATCTCAAGCAATCGAGATGGCAAATAAGAGAAGATGTATTGTCACACTAGGAATCGAACCAAGCAGACCTGAAACAGGGTATGGTTATATAGAAATGGGTGAGAGGGCTACTGGGAATATATCAACTTATAAGATAGCTAGATTCACTGAAAAACCTAATTTAGAAGTTGCTAAAGATTTTATATTAAAAGGAACTTATTTATGGAATTCTGGAATGTTTGTATTTAGAGCAGATGTTATTTTAAGAGAAATAGAAAAATATCTCCCTAAATTGCATAAGCCATTGATGGAAATATATAAAAATTTAGGTGAAGAAAATGAGGAAGTGGTTATACAAGAACAATATGAACTTATAGATGGGATATCTATAGATTTTGGTGTTATGCAAAAGACAAGGAAGGCATATGTAATAAAATGTGATTTTAGCTGGGATGATATGGGAAGTTTTGGAGCTTTAAGCAGGTTACTTGGTACCTATAGAAATAATAATATATCTAAAAATGTTTATGTTGATGAATGTGAGAATTGCTCCATATTTGGAGATAAGAACTTAATAATTGGATTTGGGATAAAAGATTTGGTTGTAGTCGATGCTGGAGATGTCATACTTGTAATGGATAAAAATAAGGATCAAGAAATAAAACATTTATTAAATAAACTTAATGAACAAAGTAAATATAATAAATTTTTATAATAAATAAGCTGTTTCAAAATGATTTAATATTTTGGAACAGCTTATTTATTATATTAAAAAGAAAATCAAGGCAAATTTTAAATGATAAAATATACATATTTATTATGAGATGTTTATTGTAAATCTCATCTTAATGTAAGAAGAGATATAGATAAATAAATTCATTCTTGTTTACTTAGTTTAACGATTTCGGATAGCTCTTGTTATAAAATTACTATAATACATAATATTATGGGCTAAAGTTTGATCAAAATCTTGTTTTTATTAATTTAGTTTATTCAATTACGGGATTTGATATTATTGGATATTTATACAGATAATATTTGTCCAAATTATTTAATAAATCATTGTAAATTTGAACTTTGAGTATTATTATAAAAATATAAAATGAATTTTAATTATTAAAGAATTACGGTATGTTAATTTATATAAGTTTGTAAAATTAAAATATAGAGGATGTGATTAGACTTTGATGATTAATACTCACAAAGTTATGGGTGAAAATATTATAAAATATGCTAATACAAAGAGTGTTTATTTAATTAATAATAAAAGATTTATCTGGGGGAACGTGAAACCAGATTGTGCATCTAAATATAAATTTAAGAAGCATTATTTTGATGAAAGTATAGATATGATAGTTGAAAAAATTATATATTTATCTTCATTAACATTAGAAGATGTTTATTATAATATAACTGTTGGAAAGTTTAGTGAAGAACTTGGAGTAGTATGTCACTTTTTATGTGATTTTTTTTGTGCCCCACATTATTACAGATGGGAATTTAAAAGTACTAGTGCTGTAAAACATCATATGATGTATGAAAAAAAAATGGCTAAGTTAGCTAAAAATTTTAACCTAACAGGGATTATAAATACAAATATAGAACCAAGTAATATAAAAGAATTTATAGTGCAATTACAAAAACAATATTATGGAATATTAGATTATAAAAATGATTTAACATTTTCATATTATGTTTGTGATAGTGTATTAAATATGATTCTAGAAAAGGTATTCTTTAATGAGAATAAAGTAAGTAAAGCAATTTAATTACTTTAATATTAAATATCTTGAAGTAATTTTTAAATTGCTTCAGGATATTTTTTTGAAGATTTTTATTGAAAAGTATGAGAGATTATTGCACAAATATATGAAAAAGAATATAATACAATAAAACAAAACATATGAGCATATGTTCATATGTTCAGGGGGAGGTATTATGGATAAAGAGAATGAGATTATTGAAAGTTGCAATTGTAATATAATTCATGAAGATGCAGTATTAAGAATTAAAGATTTATTACCTAAAGATGAGGTTTTATATGATTTAGCAGAGTTATTTAAGGCTTTTGGTGATTCAACTAGAGTAAAATTGTTATGTGCTTTATTTGAATCAGATATGTGTGTAAGTGATTTGGCTGCAGTTTTAGGAATAAGTCAATCAGCAGTGTCACATCAATTAAGGACATTAAAAGCTTCAAGGCTTGTGAAGTTTAGAAGAGATGGAAAAGTTGTATATTATTCATTGGATGATGAACATATAAAAAGCATATTTAATCAAGGATTTGAACATATTACAGAGTAAATTTAAAATATATATTCTGAAACAATATTTTAAAATTTAAAAATATTAATGAATGGGGGTGGAGGTAATGGCTAAGGAAATTAAGATTTCATTAAAAGGATTAGATTGTGCTAATTGTGCAAATAAAATAGAAGTTAAGGTAAATGAACTAGAAGGGATAAAAGAAGCAAATTTAAATTTTTCTCTTGGTAGAATGATATTAAATATATCAGAAGAGATTAACAAAGAAGATATTATTAATAAAATAAGAAAAATAGTTAATGATTTAGAACCACATGTTGTTGTAAGTGAATATAAGATAAATAAAATGAAAATAGTTAGCAAAAGGAACTTTTAAAGTTACAGAAATTAACGCGACAAGTATTTTAAAAGAGGAATTATTAAAAGTTGCAGCTATAGGAGAAAGCTTTTCAAATCATCCAATAGCTAAATCAATAGTTAATGAATATAATCAAAAAATTAATAAAGAAGAGATTCAAAATTATAAGGAATTATCAGGCCATGGAATAAAAGCACTAATTGAAGGTAAAGAAACTTTAATTGGCAATTATAAATTAATGGGGGATAATAAAATTCAATGTGAAGAAGCAGATTCAGTTGGAACAACTGTTTATACTGCAATTGAAGGGGAATATAAAGGAAATATAATTATTGAAGATGAAGTAAAAAAAGATTCCAAAGAAGCTATAAAGCAATTAAAAGCTTTGGGAATTAAAAGGATAGTTATGCTTACTGGTGATAATAAAAAAGTTGCAGATAAAGTTGACAAAGAACTTGGAATTAATGAAGTATATGGTGGATTATTACCAATAGATAAGGTGTCTAAAGTTCAGAATTTAATTAAAAATAAATCTAATTGTAAATTGATTTTTGAGATAGTCTAGTTATGTATTTTAATAGACAATTGAGTATTAAATTTAATTTTTATAATTATTTTTATGAAATATTTCTATTGAAATTGACATAATATTATATAAGTGTGGTAAAATTATAAAATATAGCAATTATTAAACGATTAAAATTAAAAGAATTTAAATAATTAGAGCACAGATTGTTAAAAAATAGACTAATTATTATTATATTAATTATATAACTACTTTAAAATAAAAAGTAAATTGGTGAAAAATACTAAATTATTAAGATGGGAGAAAACAGATATGGAAAAGCATAAGAATATATCGATGGCAGTTATTAAAAGATTGCCTAAGTATTATAGATATATTGAAGAACTTATGAAAAATGATGTAGATAGAATTTCTTCAAAAGAATTAGGAGAAAAAATCGGTTTTACAGCATCACAAATTAGACAAGATTTAAATTGTTTTGGAGATTTCGGACAACAAGGATATGGATATAATGTTAAAGAATTGTATAACCAAATTAGTGCTATCTTGGGATTGGATAGGGGATATGAAGCAGCATTAGTTGGAGCTGGGAATATAGGGCAAGCGGTTTCAAATTATTCAAGGTTTGAAAAATTAGGCTTTAAAATAACAGCCATATTTGATGCAAATCCTAAATTAATAGGAATGAAAATTAGAGATGTAGAAATTATGGATATAGATGAAATGACATCTGTTTTAGATGAACATAAAATTGATATAGGAATAATTTGTGTACCGAGAAAAAATGCACAAATTGTTGCTGAGGAATTGATAAAAGGTGGAGTAAGAGCAATTTGGAATTTTGCACCTGTAGATTTGGTAGTTCCAAATTATGTTAAGGTAGAAAATGTACATTTAAGTGAGAGTTTATTAACTTTAATTTATTTATTAAATGAGAGTGACAGTTAAAAATTGAATTTTATGTCTTTAGCATATGAAAAAAGATAATAAGTTAGTGTGCGAGATATTAGAAAAAATAGACTAGCAGGCGAGCTTGTTATTTTTTTGATGAATTATTGCAATTCTAATTTTCTTTGGGAATGAAAAGAGGATATAATTAAGTAAAAAACTTGTAATATTATAAAGATAATATTTTATTGCAAATAAATTAACTACATATTATAATTTTAATTAGCGATTTTAAATCCTTAAAAATTTTTTATGTTCGTTTGTTATAATATTAACAAACGAACATAAAAAATATTGAGAATAGTGAGAAAATTAAAAAAATAAACAAGCAAGTTTGAAGGAGGATCTTAACATGGAATTAAAAAATGTGATTCTTGGAAAAGAAGGGCATTTAGCTATTGTTACAATCAATAGACCAAAAGCACTAAATGCATTAAATTCAGAAACATTAAAAGATTTAGATACTGTTTTAGAAGATTTAGAAAAAGACAGCAATGTGTACGCAGTTATATTAACTGGTGCTGGAGAAAAATCTTTTGTTGCTGGAGCAGATATTGCAGAAATGAAAGATCTTAACGAAGAACAAGGTGAGGAATTTGGAATATTTGGAAATAATGTTTTCAGAAGATTAGAAAAATTGGATAAGCCAGTTATCGCAGCTATCTCAGGATTTGCTCTTGGTGGTGGATGTGAACTTGCTATGTCGTGTGATATAAGAATAGCTTCAGAAAAAGCTAAATTTGGACAACCAGAAGTAGGACTTGGAATAACTCCAGGATTTGGTGGAACTCAAAGATTAACTAGAATTGTAGGAACAGGAAAAGCTAAAGAATTAATATATACTTGTGACATAATTAATGCCGAAGAAGCTTATAGAATAGGTTTAGTAAATAAAGTAGTTCCTTTAGAAAGCTTAATGGATGAAGCAAAAGCTATGGCTAATAAGATTGCAGCTAATGCTCCAAAAGCAGTTGCATATTGTAAAGATGCTATTGATAGAGGCATGCAAGTTGATATAGATGTTGCTATATTAATAGAAGCAAAAGATTTTGGTAAGTGCTTCACAACAGAAGACCAAACAGAAGGAATGACTGCGTTCTTAGAAAGAAGAGCAGAAAAGAATTTTCAAAATAAATAATTTTAGAAGATTAGGTTAAAAATCTATTGAGATTTAATTAACAAGGGGGGGTAATTTAATGAATTTCCAATTAACTAGAGAACAACAATTAATACAACAAATGGTTAGAGAATTCGCAGTAAATGAAGTTAAGCCAATAGCTGCTGAAATTGATGAAACAGAAAGATTTCCTATAGAAAATGTTGAAAAAATGGCTAAGTTAGGAATGATGGGTATCCCATTTTCTAAAGAATTTGGCGGAGTAGGCGGAGACGTTCTTTCATATATAATTGCTGTAGAAGAATTATCAAAAGTTTGTGGTACTACAGGCGTTATTCTTTCAGCTCATACATCATTATGTGCATCAGTAATTAATGAAAATGGTACTAAAGAACAAAAAGCAAGATATCTATCTGATCTTTGTAGTGGTAAGAAAATTGGTGCTTTCGGTTTAACTGAACCAGGTGCTGGTACAGATGCTTCAGGACAACAAACAACAGCTGTATTAGACGGAGATCACTATATCTTAAATGGTTCAAAAATCTTCATAACAAACGGTGGAGTTGCTGAAACTTTCATAATCTTTGCTATGACTGATAAGAGCAAAGAAACTAAAGGAATTTCTGCGTTCATAGTAGAAAAATCATTCCCAGGATTCTCAGTGGGTAAGTTAGAAAACAAGATGGGTATTAGAGCATCTTCAACTACTGAATTAGTAATGGAAAACTGTATAGTACCAAAAGAAAACTTATTAAGCGTAGAAGGTAAGGGCTTTGGTATAGCAATGAAGACTCTTGATGGAGGAAGAATTGGTATAGCTGCTCAAGCTTTAGGTATTGCAGAAGGAGCTTTTGAAGAAACTGTCAACTACATGAAAGAAAGAAAACAATTTGGTAAATCATTATCAGCATTCCAAGGATTACAATGGTATATAGCTGAAATGGACGTTAAAATTGAAGCTACTAAACATTTAGTATACAAAGCTGCATGCAAGAAGCAAGCAGGTGAGCCTTATTCACTTGATGCTGCAAGAGCTAAATTATTTGCAGCAGATGTTGCAAGGGAAGTTACAGCTAAGGCAGTTCAAATCTTTGGTGGATATGGTTACACTAAAGAATATCCAGTAGAAAGAATGATGAGAGATGCTAAGATATGTGAAATCTACGAAGGAACTTCAGAAGTTCAAAAGATGGTTATCGCAGGAAGCATTTTAAAATAGGAGGAATTTTATAATGAATATAGTAGTTTGTGTAAAACAAGTTCCAGATACTACAGCTGTAAAAATTAATCCTAAAACTGGTACATTAATAAGAGATGGTGTTCCATCAATAATGAACCCAGAAGATAAGCATGCGTTAGAAGGTGCATTACAATTAAAAGAACAAGTTGGCGGTAAAGTTACTGTTGTCAGCATGGGACTTCCAATGGCTAAAACAGTTTTAAGAGAAGCATTATGTATGGGAGCTGATGAAGCTATCCTTTTAACAGATAGAGCACTTGGAGGAGCTGATACTTTAGCTACTTCAAAAGCATTAGCTGGAGTTATAGCAAAATTAGATTTTGATATAGTATTTGCTGGAAGACAAGCGATTGATGGAGATACTGCACAAGTTGGTCCAGAAATAGCTGAACATTTAAATATTCCTCAAGTAACATATGTTCAAGACGTTAAAGTTCAAGGAAATTCATTAATAGTAAATAGAGCATTAGAAGACGGACATCAAGTAGTTGAAGTTAAAACTCCATGTCTATTAACTGCAATCAAAGAATTAAATGAAACAAGATACATGAATGTTGAACGTATATTCGCAACTTCTGATGATGAAATCAAAGTTATGAACGTAGCTGATATAGATGTAGACGTAGCTGAATTAGGACTTAAAGGTTCACCTACAAAGGTTAAGAAATCAATGACTAAGGAAGTTAAAGGTGCAGGAGAAATCATTAGAGAAACACCTAAAAATGCAGCATATTATGTTGTAGGAAAATTAAAAGAAAAACACTACATCTAAGATAATAGGAGGGTAATTTATTATGAATATAGCAGATTACAAAGGCGTTTGGGTTTTTGCTGAACAAAGAGAAGGCGAATTACAAAAAGTATCTTTAGAATTACTTGGTGAGGGTAGAACAGTTGCAGACAAATTAGGAGTAAAGTTAACAGCTTTATTATTAGGTAGTAACATTGAAGGATTAGCAAAAACTTTAGCAGAACACGGTGCAGATGAAATTTTAGTTGCTGATAACAAAAACTTAGAGCATTATACAACTGATGCTTACACTAAAGTTATTTGCGATTTAGCAAATGAAAGAAAACCAGGAATATTATTCGTAGGAGCTACCTTCATAGGACGAGACTTAGGCCCAAGAATAGCGGCTAGATTATCAACTGGATTAACAGCTGACTGTACATCAATCGATGTTGATATTGAAAATGGTGATCTTTTAGCTACAAGACCAGCATTTGGTGGTAATTTAATGGCTACAATCGCTTGCCCAGAACACAGACCACAAATGGCTACAGTAAGACCAGGAGTATTTGCAAAAATCACTACTGATGCAGCTAACTGTAAAATAGAAAAGGTTGAAGTTAAATTAGTTGACAGCGATGTTAGAACTAAAGTTTTAGAAACTATTAAAGCTAAAAAAGATATCGTAGATATCGCTGAAGCAGACTTTATAGTATCAGGCGGTAGAGGAGTTGGAAATAAGGAAAACTTTGCACTACTTAAAGAATTAGCAGATGCTTTAGGTGGAACTGTAGCAGGATCAAGAGCTGCTGTTGAAAAAGGATGGATTGACGGAGCATACCAAGTTGGTCAAACTGGTAAGACTGTTAGACCTCAAATTTACATAGCTTGTGGTATATCAGGAGCCATCCAACACGTTGCAGGTATGCAAGATTCAGATTTAATCATTGCTGTTAATAAAGATGATTCAGCTCCAATAATGAAGATTGCTGACTATGCAATAGTTGGAGACCTTAGTAAGGTAGTACCAGAATTAATATCTCAAGTTAAAGAAATAAAGAGTGCTGAATAGTATAATTAAAATAAATTTAATAATTATTTAGTAAAGTTTATAATGTAACACTAATTCGTAGTTAGAATAATGTAATATAAAATTTTAGGAGGAATAATTTATGAAAAAGATTTTTGTACTTGGAGCAGGAATTATGGGTGCTGGTATTGTTCAAGCATTCGCTGAGAAAGGTTATGAAGTAATCGTAAGAGATATAAAAGATGAATTTGTTGACAGAGGAATAGCAGGAATAGCTAAAGGATTAGAAAAACAAGTTGCTAAAGGAAAAATGACTGAAGAAATTAAAGAAGAAATCCTTTCAAGAATTTCAGGAACAACTGACATAAACTTAGCCGATGATTGCGATTTAGTAGTTGAAGCTGCAATCGAAAACATGAAAATCAAGAAAGAAATTTTTGCTGAATTAGATGGAATTTGTAAACCAGAAGCAATCTTAGCTTCAAACACTTCATCTTTATCAATTACTGAAGTTGCTTCAGCAACAAAGAGACCAGAAAAAGTTATCGGAATGCATTTCTTTAATCCAGCGCCAGTAATGAAGCTTATTGAAATTATTAGAGGAATAGCTACTTCTCAAGAAACTTTTGATGCTGTTAAGGACTTATCAGTTGAAATAGGAAAAGAACCAGTAGAAGTTGCAGAAGCTCCAGGATTCGTTGTAAACAGAATCTTAATCCCAATGATTAACGAAGCTTCATTCATATTTCAAGAAGGAATTGCTTCAGTAGAAGATATAGATACAGCTATGAAATACGGTGCTAACCACCCAATGGGACCTCTAGCATTAGGAGATCTTATCGGATTAGACATTTGCCTAGCTATCATGGATGTTTTATTCACTGAAACAGGTGATAACAAGTACAGAGCTAGTAGCATATTAAGAAAATATGTTAGAGCTGGATGGCTTGGAAGAAAGTCAGGAAAAGGATTCTATGATTATTCTAAATAATATATAGTTTTAAAAATGTAGAGGATTTTATGGATTTGTATGGAAATGTATAATATAGGGAAAATTAGAATATTCCTATTGATAAATTTGTATTTACAAGGAGGGTTATTAAAATTATGATGAGGTTTACATTGCCAAGAGATATTTATTATGGAAAAGGATCATTAGAACAATTGAAAAGCCTTAAAGGTGAAAGAGCAATATTAGCACTTGGTGGCGGTTCGATGAAGAAATTTGGATTTGTTGATAAAGCATTAAGTTACCTAAAAGAAGCTGGTATAGAAGTTAAATTGATTGAAGGAATAGAACCTGATCCATCAGTTGAAACAGTACTTAAAGGGGCTGAAGTAATGAGAGACTTCGAACCCGATTGGATAATTGCTATGGGTGGAGGATCACCAATAGATGCAGCAAAAGCAATGTGGGTATTTTATGAACATCCAGAAAAGACTTTTGATGATATAAAAGATCCATTTACAATCCCAGAACTAAGATCTAAAGCAAAATTCTTAGCAATTCCATCAACAAGTGGAACTGCAACAGAAGTAACTGCATTCTCTGTAATTACAGATTATAAGACTGAAATCAAATATCCTTTAGCTGATTTTAATATAACTCCAGATATAGCCATTGTAGATTCAGAATTAGCTGAAACAATGCCACCTAAATTAACAGCTCATACAGGAATGGATGCTTTAACTCATGCTATTGAAGCATATGTAGCAACACTACATTCACCATTTTCTGATCCATTAGCGCTTCAAGCTATTGAAATGATTGATGAATATTTATTAAAATCTTATGAAGGAGATACTGATGCTAGAGAGCAAATGCATTATTCTCAATGTTTAGCGGGTATGGCATTTTCCAATGCATTACTTGGAATAACTCATAGTATGGCTCATAAAACAGGAGCAGTATTCCATATACCACATGGATGTGCTAATGCTATATATCTACCTTATGTAATTGACTTTAATAAAAAATCGGCTTTAGATAGATATGCTAAAATATCTAAGAGACTTGGATTAAGTGGTACAACTGATGATGAATTAGTAGATTCATTAACAAATTTAATAAAAGAATTAAATAAGAAAATGTCAATCCCATGCACTTTAAAAGAATATGGTATTAATGAAGAAGAATTTAAAGCAAAGGTTGACATGGTTTCAGAGAGAGCTATTGCAGATGCTTGCACAGGATCAAATCCAAGACAATTAAGCAAGGATGAAATGAAGAAAATATTTGAGTGTGTATATTATGGAAATAAGGTTGATTTTTAATAGTTAATATATAGAAGGTTTCAGAAGATAATTTTGAAGCCTTTTTGCATTAATTAAAAATAAAAAAACAACAAAGCGCAATTGAGGCCACTGAAAAAGTGCCCTCACTCTATTTTAAGAATTAAAAAGTATAATTCCAATACGTTTAGTATTGGGAATATGCTTTTTTTGTTATATAATTTATTTATTAAGACTAAGCAAGGTGGTAAATAAATGTTAAAGCA
>NZ_JAJFUC010000038.1 GCF_021372645.1 Clostridium sp.
ATGCTATATAGATTTGCAGCTGCACTTCAAATTTGCCCACGACTACTTTTACCATGTATAATAAAGGAAATGGAATGTAATGATAAAAATTTTAAAAGATGTGAATGTGAGTTGAATTTAAATGAAAATAGCTATATATAGCAGGAAAAGTAAATATATTGTTGGTAGTGACTCAATTGAGAACCAAATCCAAATGTGTAAGGACTATGCATCTAGTAAGTATACTAATGATAAATTAGAATTTGATATCTATGAGGATGAAGGCTTTTCTGGTGGAAATATTAATAGACCTAAATTTAAAGAGCTAATGAAAAATATAAAAAAATATGATGTATTAATATGCTATAGGTTGGATAGAATTTCTCGTAATGTAGCTGACTTCTCTAGTACACTTGATTTACTACAAGCTAATAATTGTGACTTTGTTAGTATTAGAGAACAGTTTGATACTAGTTCTCCAATGGGCCGTGCCATGATATATATAGCCTCAGTATTTGCTCAATTAGAGCGCGAGACTATTGCGGAACGCGTCAGAGACAACATGACAGAGATGGCAAGACGTGGAAGTTGGACTGGTGGACGCACTCCACTTGGATATTCTAGTGAAACTACTACATATATCGATGACGAAGGTAATGAAAGAAAATTAGTTAAGCTAGTTAAAAATGAAGAAGAACTAAAACTAGTAAAATTAATATATGAAACTTACCTGAGAGAAGGATCACTACATAAAACTGAAATATGGTTTACTCAACATAATATAAAATCTAATAGTGGAATATTGTTAGAAAAAACTACGCTCAAAATAATATTACAAAATCCTGTTTATGTTAAATCTACACCAGAAGTTTTGGAATATATGAAAAATGATGGTTGGAATGTGTATGGTGTTGCTGATAGAGTTCATAGCCTATTGAGTTATAATAAAACTGAAAGTGTTACTATAAAAGGTAAATCAACTAAAAGACCTAAAGACAAATCAGAATGGATTGCAGCAATGAGTTCATGTGAAGGTGTAATTGATGCTGAAATATGGATTGATGTACAGAAACAGTTTACTAAGAACAGAGATACGTTCCCTCGACTTGGAAAAACTAATAATGCTATCCTAACTGGTAAACTAAAATGTGCTTTGTGCGGAAGTAATATGAGAGTTTCACATGGTACTGCTTCTAAAAAAACTGGCGAACAATTTTACTATTATATTTGCAGTATGAAAAAGAAATCTAAAGGTGAGATATGCAATGCTAACAATTTAAAAGCTCGTGAGATAGAAGAGTCAATACTGATTGAAATAGAAAAAGTAGCTAAAAATAAAAAACAATTTCTTAAGAATATTGAAAAAGAAAACAAGGAAAAGCTAAAATCTAAGAATCCAGATGTTAAAAAGCTAGATTTAGAAAAACAAATTCATGATAAACAAAAACAAATGAACAACTTAGTTAATAAATTATCTATGGATGATAGTATTGCTGATGTATTAATGTCTAAAATCAAAGAACTTAAAGATGATATAAGAATACTTGATAGTGAACTACTAGAAATAACTAATACAATACAGTCAGCTAAGGAAGAAGAAATAAATATTAGCTTTATAAGTAATATATTGGATAAATGCTTGAATATTAGAAATCTTAGTAACAAAGAACAAACGGAGCTAATAAATATTATAATAGATGTTATTATGTATAATTCTGAAACTGATTTAATTGATATAACTTTTATTGGAGCAAATGCTAAAAAAAATAAAATATAAAATGGTGAACATTGGAAATAGCTTGTCCTTTTGTTCACCTAGCATGGCCAGTGTCAAGAAGAATGATATTTTCAGCAAACTCCTTTAAAGCATATTGTTGGCAAACCTTAGTGTTTAATTTATCATAATTAACATCTTCCACCGGAACTTTTAACACAACAACACCTTTAGACTCTAGCTCTGTTCTTAATTCTTCCGATAAACTTTCCTTTGCTAATTTACATGAGCCTGACATAGCTCCAAGTGAATCATTATTTGTTTCACCTTGAATGTCTGATACACCACAACGTTCGCTAATACTTATTCTAGGACCAAAGGAAGGACATCTTAAAACACACATAGAACATCCATTACCATAACGCAAACAATTTCCCATTGGGCCTGTTGTACCAGTAGTTTCAATAAATACATCACCAGTTATATAAGTATCGTCACTAAGATATACTCCTTTAATTTTTCCATTTTCAAATTTTACATCATTTACTCTACTTTCCATCATTAAGTTTATACCAAGTGTTGTTAAATATTTATGAACTTCTCCTTCAATCATATTAACATTATACAATGTGGCATGCTTATGACCTGGAAAATCTATATTCGTATGAGTTGAAACTTTATCAGTAATTTCTATTAATTCTCCACCACCAAGAGCTATAAGCTCTTCTGAAGCAGTATATCTTCCGTTATTCCTCATTATTCCACCAACATTACCAAGACCAAGTAAAAGATCTGTTTTTTCTATTACAGTAACATCTGCTCCAGCTTTCTTGCTTGAAATTGCTGCAGCGCATCCAGACCAACCTCCACCAATAATAACAACTTTCATATAAATCTTCTCCCTTCAAAAATACTTCTTGGGTCAGCCTGTTCTTTGCAGAATCTTTTGACTCTATGCCCTGAGAATCTTGATGTACAAGCTCCGCAAATACCTTCTCCACAGCACATTTTAAAGTTATTGCAACAAGAAAGGGAGACATCATTTCTATCAATTTCATTTAAATAATTAATAACACTATAAGTTAAAATATCAGCTCCTGCTACATGAATATACGTAGCACCGCCATAAAGTGCATCCTTAATTATGACTTTACAATGATCAGAAAGTTTACCTTTATCTAATAGGGAATTCTCTGATACCTTAATATCGTAATCATTTAAAAGTTCACTGGCAAAATTCACTTCAAAAGGACTTTTATCTATTACTACTTGTAACTCATTATTTTGTAAAACTAATTTTCTTATTACAGGCATCATAGGAGCTAGTCCAATACCTCTTGCAAGAATTAATGTTTTATTTTCTTTTTGAGCTAATATATTTTTAATTCCAAATACGCCATTCCAATATGGTCCTCTAATTACTATGTTTTCGTTTGCTTTTGTATTTAGTAATCTATTAGTTTTTATTCCTCTAATTTCAACAGCGATTGTAATAATATCATTTTCTATATCTGAATTCATAATAGAAATAGGAATATCAAAATACTTATTTTCATCTGTTCGTACAAATATATAGCTTCCAGGCTTGGCTAAATCTAAAACTAGTTTATGAGGTGCTCTAAATTTAATCAAAATCCCATTATTGCTATAATTAATTACATCTTCGACATTACAATCATAGGTTTTCCGTCCTTCCTTTGCTTTATATCCATTATTATGAAGTTCTTGATATATACAAACCCCCTTCCAGTTTAAACAATCACAAAAGCACTCTCCTTGGCATTGCGAACAAATCAAACATTCACCTGATTCAGCCAGCTTACAAGGACAAGCTTAGTGTATAAAACTACGACTTATTGGAAAGAATATATAATTAACCTAAAAAACCATGAAATAGAGCAATTAGAAAAACAATTAGATTTTAATTCAGTAAGTGATTGGTTAATCTATCATAGAAAATTAGAGAATATATCCCAAGATAAATTAGCTAAAAGAGTTGGCATTGAATATGGATCATACATAAAGGATATAGAAATTAATAGAAAATTTCCTAATAGAGATACCTCTATGAAATTAGCTAAGTATTTTAAAATAGGCACAAAATATTTTTATGATTCTTATCTTGAAGAAACTGAACAAATTCATTCTTTACTATTAGAATATAGAAAAAAGAATAATTTAGGAATAAAGTATGCTGCAAAATTAATAGATGTTTCTCCTGGTACTTGGAGTAATTGGGAAAAGCAAAAATATGAAATAAATAGAGAAAATTATTCTAAACTCAAAAATTTAAATATAATATAAGAATTGGAAGCTACCAAAAGGAACTAGGAATATTGTCCCTAGTTCCTATTTTAATTCAGGTGGCAAATGAGTTAAAAATGTTTGTATAGTTTTTTCTCTTCCTCTGACTATATTAAGACTATGCCATGCAGGCATTTTTATTAAATCATTTAATTCAAAATTAGATCCTATTTCTTCTCTTAGTAAAGTAAAGTTCTCTTTTTCACATCCAGCTAATAACATGAAGTTGCATCCAGTTCCTTTAACTGCATCCCAAAGCCTTCCGAATTGCTTTAAGAATTGGCAAGTAAATACATAGGTGGTTCTAAATTTTCTATCCTCTGCTATGTTCTTAATCATAAGACTTGTACTATTATCAAGCTGATGTATTTCATCAAGCATTATATGAACTACTTTTCTTTTTTCTCTATCCTTAATAAGTGCAGCTCTCTTTTGTCCTGCTAATTTCATTCTAGATAAAAAATAAGTCATTACAATATCTTTTAATTCGTAATCGGTAAAATAGTCTTCAGGCATTAAGACTAGCACAACTTTATTTTGTTCAAATATATCTACGAAGTTAACATTATTTCTGTCTATTCCTAAAAGCATCTCTTCTGTTCTACTATCTCTTAAAAGTGCATTAAATCTATCTAATACTCTATCAGCTTTATCATTTGTTCCTATAACTGTATTAGTAGTTTTGCTACCCTTTTTACCTTCTTTCACTTCATCTAGAGATTTCATAACTTCAAATCGAAAATCTTCTTCATTATATATGTTCATTTCTTCAACCTTTTTTACTACAGTATATCTAAATCTATAATTAGTAAGTATTTTATAAATTGAATACATATCTGTAAATCCCGCTAAGAAAGTTAGACTACAAGCAGATATTAAAATATTTCTCATATTTGCAGTAAGTGGCTGCGCATCACCAGTATTGATAGTATTTATGAATTTCTCCATTAGCATACAGTAATCACTGGCAAACCTCTTAACATTACGATTATATTCTTCATCTTTAGGAATTGTTGAAATATCTAGTTCTGGGTAATCAAATGTGAATCCTTTGCTTAAATCTAATGTAATAACATCATTTTTAGGTATGTGCTTTGCTACTTCCCAGGCATTCTGATTATTTTCTATATAGTCAAAATAAATAATGCAATCTCCACCTTTGTAAGCATTGTACACATAATTTTCAAAGTATTTACTCTTTCCTGCTCCCTTTACAGCTACTATTGCTTTACTAAGACATAATAAATCCTTTATCTTACTCCAATAAGCAATTCCTTTGCCACCATATATATGTCCTATAGGAATATATCCTTCTAATAGTTCCTTTGCAAGTTTTATTTCTGCATAATCCAATCTTTCAATATTAAGTTCTTTTTGAAGCGTAACTTGTGGAAGTTGGAGAAAATGTTCAAGTTCTGAAATATCTAATATCATTTTCGAATCATTTAGTGGATGCCAAAACAATTCTCTATTCTTTATTCTTAGCATATTTTCTTTTGTATTTTTAATTTTTCTCATAATTAAGCTGTTATCTAAGTCCATGCATCCAAAACAGTTACTAAATTGATCTAATAAAAATTCTCGTCTACTTTCTGATTTAGAATATACAATACCTCGTATTGCAGTTTCAAAACCTTTTTCAGTTCCTTTTTTTAGAGTAGCATTTCTTAATCCTGTTTCCTTCTTCATTATCGAAACATCATCATCTGTTGTATCTATTTTTTCTACTCCATCTTTACCCAGGATTATTTCTTCAAAACAGTAAAGAAGTTCTAGAGCTATATCCAAAGTTACATTCCCTAATATATTACAAATATCTTTCAACTTTAATTGAAACTTTTTAGGCATTTTACCATCTTTAAATTTTTTATAAGCTTGTGTATATGTGGTCCACCAATCTGTATTCAAAGGTTCTACTATGACTTGGTATATAAATAGTTCATCGTCTTTTAAACTTCTCTTTAGGTCCAGGATATATTTAAGGGGCTCTAATCCTTTTTGCATGGTTTTGAGTGAGAACATGAAATGATCACGATTAACCATTTCACATACACTCATATTTTCATCTACTGGAATTTGATAATCTACTATATTATCACTAAATTTAATTTTATCAACATACTTGCTATATGTCTTTTTAACCTTGTCTAAATCTCTATTTAATAGTATAAAATCTATGCTTTTATTTGTTATTTGTATTTCATATATAAATGTATTCTGTAGGACCAAAAGGTCCGTTTCTTCTTTTTGCTTCATAAGTTTTTTAATTGATCCTCGCTTAAATAGTTTTTTAACTGAAATTGGTTCACCTTCTTGCATCAGTTTGTCCAAACATTCAAAATTATATCTTTCGGTGTATCTCTTTGGATCATGAAGTGCTTTTGCAAGGTCTTTAATATTAGAGTTATCTAAAGTGCTATGAGGTATTATTTTTAAGCCTTTCATCACATCTTCCTCAAATCTCTTCCTATTTCTAACAACAAATTTAATAAAAACGGTACGAATTGCAAACCAATATATCCAATAGCTGCCCATTTCATTATCTCCAAACCTTTTGACTTCTTGCCTGTTATTATCATTATCATTCCAATAGATAGCATCCCGTATGTTAAGGGATAACCTAATCCTGCTAACAACTCAATAAGTGGATTAAAACCCTCTTGCATCTTTTTTGTAATATCACTATAATCTTTTGCATATACCATTGTTGTATTACAAATTGTAATGGCAGAAGTTGAACATATAGTTTTGATAAAAGTTTCATTTTTAAATAAAGTTTTTAAATTGTTTTTAATCTCTTTTTCATATACAACCTTATTATCTAATATAATACTTATTTCCATATTACACTCCTTTATTTAATCATTGATGATCCAATTAATTCTATCAATAAGCCTAGTGCATAACTTATACACCCCCACCTAAAAACTTTAGTGTTTTTGCATATCCATAATAAAGCACCTAAAGCTATAATTATTATTGCAACTTCTTCAATGTGTGTTCCAAGTGCAACTAATCCCGAACCTATTGTTTCATTAATTTTTTGTGTTGCTGCTTCAATAGCTGATTCCTTTAAATTATTTATATAATTGTTCCAAATGTTACTAATATGCTCTAACATTTTAAAACCTCCATTATAATTTTTATAAAACTGGATATACTTATAATAAAATCTATTGTAGAAAGGAAAATTCATTATGAATATTTTAAATAAACTTTGGGTAGGAACTGGCTATACTTTAGTAATTTTGGGTGCTTTATCTCTAATTTGTAAATTAATTGTGAATAATTAATTAAATCGTGCATCTTTTTCTATGTGTGTGCATAAGATTATATTATAATCGTTCAATAGCTAAAGTCTACTCGTTGGTGGGTAGGCTATTTTTAATGTATAGGAATGACTATTTCTTTAGCTTTTCCCACATAACATTGTTTGCAGTTACCACAATCACCTTTGCATATAAATATTTTATTATTAACATTTTCTATTTCCTTTTTAGGTATTGCAGTAAAAGTTTGTAATTCTAGCTCTTTTGCTCTATCTGTATATTCTTTAGGTGTATCCTCCCAAATACTCCATACAAAATGAATGTTTATATCTTCAAGTATTTCTCTATCTGAAAATTCATAACCGTAAGTTGTTTTATAATCTTGAATATAATAATTCATAATAGGTATAGATTTAGTATAAGCTTGAAATAATATTTTTTTATTATTCCTAAAATAATTGGTTATATTTATCCATTTAATGAAATAATCTAAATTAAAAAAATCTCCACTTGTATGAATTCTTACATATATAATTTTATCTTGTGATTTTTTTCTACTTAATTGATATTTTAAATGGTTTATCATATCTTCTACAAACGTATCTTTTTTAGCTTCTTCAAAATTTCTCATTCTACTATCTAATACAGTTTTAAAATATTGGTTCTTTTGTGCGAAACAATGCTTTCTACACATTTTAGTTGCATAAGGACAAGTTATTTTACATGGTAAACTCCAAGTTAAAAACATCACATCATCAGTACATTTAGATTTTATATTCCCCTCACTTAAATGTATATTTTGATTGAGTTCTGATTTTTTTAACATTGATAAAGCATCTCCTAAATATTATTTTCTAAACATTCATTACAAATAAAAGCAACGCAATAATCTAGGTTTTGAGCGTTTAATTCTAATTCTATTGAATTAACTAGATAGTATTCTCCAATTGCAATCAATTCTTAATACTTCATCTGAATCATTAAATTCTTCTCCACATATTTTACATTTATAACTCATAACAAATACTCCTTACATATCAAGCTCAAAATTTCTTTTCTTCCGCTCTTGCCTTTCCTCTTTATTAATATTACTTTTTTTCATATCTGCAATTACAAGTTCTTTAATATAAACACTTGGAGATAACTTGGCTTTTATAAAATCATAAATTTCTTTTTCAGATTCTTTAAAACTTATAGGTATCTTCACTCCCAAATCCCCCTTCCAAATTCCTCGTATGCTATTGCATTAGCCATTAAACAATTTTCTATTAAGTCGCAATTTGGAACTCTCTTCTTTATTGATTTATATAATAATTCAGCTCCACCACCAACTAAACTTACATCATAAGTTTTTAATGAATATTCTATTTGTAGCTTTGCTATTAAATCATCTATAAATTCTTTGAAAACTTCCAATGCAAAATCAATTTCTATAGGTTCTCCATAAATCTTAAGTCCATTTTTTAATATTCTTTCTGTATCTGAATCCTTCAAATCCAAACCTTTTTTATTATTTATTGATTTTATAAAATCTGAATATAAATTTTGTATTCCTTTTGGATAGCTTAAAGGATTTATTATTTTTCTTTTATTATTTCTAAATTCTATAGAGCATATATCTGTTGTCCTTCCACCTATATCAATTACAATGCCCTCGTATGTGTCCGAAACTGTTAGTACCCCTTCTGGAAAAACCTCTACATCTTCAATTATTAAATGTTTATCTTCCTTGTTTATAGTTATCCACTTCTCTCTATTAGTTAATATTAAATTTTTAAGTGATTCTTTATCTTCCTTGTATTGAGAAATAGGTAATCCAACCGCTACTTGATTAAATGTATCTTTGGTTGTTAATGCTAATGAACCAAATAAAAGTGGTAAATAATTGACCTTTTCAATTTTCCTATAGTTAGTGTCATATTCGCCCTCTCCTAAAAAATATTTAGTTCCATCTAATATTAAACAGTCACTAGAGTTAAGACTCTCCATCTTTGATACTTTAGATTCAATTATTATTCCTTTTGAGTTCTTTGACATACTACTGCCACCATCATAACCTAAAATCATATTACTTTTTGCTCCTTTCTGACCTTCTTGATATATATGTATGTATTTAGTATTAAAAAAATTCCTGTTTGAATAATATTTTTCTAAATGAGTTTTAAATTCGATTTTGAATAATTAATTATATAAAAATAAGGACCTAATCACATAGGTACCAAATATCTTCTACCTTGCGATTAAGTCCTTTTGCTATTATCAATAATGTTTCTGCATTACCTTGTTTTGTATTGCTTTCTATCGGATTATACGTGCTTTGGCTAACTCCAATGATATTACAAAACTCTTTTTGATTCATCATATATTCTCTCATCCGTATTTCTTTAAGTTTATTCTTAACCCCCACAATACCACCTCTAGTAATATTGTAAAATAATTACATATATATATCAATAATAAAATATAATATAAAAAATGTTTATTTTCTTTAAATTTTTGTTATAATATAAATAAGAAAAGCCTAGTGCGGGAACACTAAGCTTC
>NZ_JAJFUC010000074.1 GCF_021372645.1 Clostridium sp.
AAGTAAAAATCTAGAAAAGCTGATAGTATAAGCTATTGGTATTATATTGAGGTTGGTTCGACCTTGTAAGCTTGGGTAAACTTGTAGCAGTAGCTATATTGATCAAGAAGCTTCGAAGTCTTTAGCTTCGAGGTAGTTCACATAAGATAACTAGGTGATAAAAAATGAATAAAAATATTCTGATTGTTGATGATAATTTAGAAATCATTAAAATTTTGAAGCCTTATATAGAAAAAGAAGGTTTTAACGTAATTTTTGCCCTTGATGGGGAAGAAGTATTATTAAATAATATTACCAAATATGTAATAAATGTTGCATAAGAAGACTAACAAACGCAATACTTATCCAACAACAAAGTCCCATAATAATTGGTTTTCCTCCTGTTTTGATTAACTTTACAATATTAGTATTTAAACCAATTGCACCCATAGCCATTGTAATAAAGAATTTACCTGCTTCAGTTAGAGGTTTTGTAAAGATCGTGCTCATATTAAATACTGTACTAATAATAGCAGTTAACAAGAAAAATAAAACAAACCATGGAAATATTTTTGAAAGTTTAACTGAAGTAGTTGTATTTTTCTTAGAACGGTATAAAGCGAGTACTAATGTAATTGGAATTATAGCAAGAGTTCGTGTAAGTTTAACTATTGTAGCATAATTTAATGCTATATCATTTCCATGAGCACTTGCCCAAGTTTGTGCTGCAGCGACTACTGAAGAAGTATCATTTATAGCAGTTCCAGCCCACATTCCGAAACCTATATCAGTAAGCCCTAATAAGTTACCGAGAACAGGGAATAAAAATGCAGCAATTACATTAAATAAGAAAATGATAGAAATTGATTTTGCAATCTCCTCATCATTAGCGTCAATAACTGGTGCTGTTGCAGCAATTGCAGATCCACCACATATTGAGGATCCTATACCAACTAATATAGAGACATTTGAAGGAATCTTCATTAATTTGCTTACGACATATGAAATAATTAGTGAGGTTGAAATTGTTGAAATTATAATCAATAGTGATTGATCACCTACTTTAAATATTTGAATAAAGTTCATTCCAAAGCCAAGTAGAACAATAGCATATTGGAGTATTTTTTTCGATGTAAACGTAATTCCACTTTCAAAGTGATCCTTGCGTGGGAAAAGTGCGATTAATAAGCCTAATAAAATTGCAAATACTGGACCTCCTATAATTGAAAAAGTTTTTCCAAGCAACCAAGCTATAATACCTATTAAAAAGCAAAGTAATACACCTTGGTAATTTTTTTTTATAAAATTCATCATAGTTCCTCTTTTCTTAACTGTTATATTAAAAATATACTAGCAGATTTTAACTATAAGATAAAAGTAATCGTAAAAAAATTGATGCCTAGATAGATATAAATACCTTTGCTAAAATTACAGATAATAAGATACATAAGGGAGGTCTGTCTGTAATGGCAAAGAGAGTTAGTAAAGAAACTTGGAAAGAATTCATAGATAAGTTTTCTTCTTACGAAGGAACGGTAACTAAGTTCTGCCAAGAGAATAATATTAGTAAGGGTCAGTTTTATTATAATAAAAGGAGCTTTGAAGAAGAAAATGAGCCGATATTTCATGCTATATCTTTTGATGAAGAAAAAGCTGCTGACACTAAAAGAGATTCTACAAAAACTATAAAAATAGAGATTGGTAAGGCAAATATCTTTATACCGGCTAATGAAATAGCAGTATTATCAGATATAATTAAGCAATTGGCTAGAATATGTTAAATATAGATAAAGTCAAAATTGTGTATTTAGCCTGTGGCGTAACCGATCTTAGAAAAAGTATTGATGGACTTACTATGCTTGTAGAAAATCAGTTAAAACTAGATCCTTTTGATAAGGCTTTGTTTGTATTTTGTAATAAGCAAATGAACAAGCTTAAGATACTTCATTTCGATGAGGGATTCTGGCTTTATTATTATAGATTAGAAAATAATAGATTCAAGTGGCCTATGACTAAGGAAGAAGCTTTAAAGGTAAATAAGGATGATTTGAAATGGTTACTTAAAGGTTATGAGATAAGAACTATTTCTAAATTTAAGCCAATTACCGAAAAAAATTACTACTAAAAAACTTAATATTTAATGATATAAATCACGCCTAACCCTTTGGAAACAAAGGGTTTTGTGGTATAATATAATTAGAGAAAACGTATGAGGTAGTAAGATGAAACATGAATTTTTAGAAAACGAACTTGATGAAAATACAAAATTATTAATATCTAAAATGGAAAAAGAACTTGAATCTAAAGACAAAGAAATTAATAATTTAAAAAATGAACTGGATTATTTAAAAGCGCAATTACTTAATAAAAACAGAAAAATATTTGGTCAATCGAGTGAACAACTTGATATGGATCAAATGTCTATTTTTGATGAGGCTGAAAAGAACAGTAATTCAGATGTTCCAGAACCTACTCTTGAAGAAATAACTTATCTTAGAAACAATAATCCTAAAAAAATTATTGGCAAGAAAGATAACTTAGCAAATTTAGAAAAAATTATTATAGAACATAAGCTTGAGGGTGAAGAATCTATATGTGATAAATGTGGCAGCATTTTAACACTTATAGGTAAAAAGTCTTCTAAAGAGATTTTAAAATATGTACCTGCAAAGCTTTATATAGAAGAACATATTACATATAGTTATGCGTGCAAGCCTTGCGAAGAATCATCTGGTGATGCAAATATAATTACAACTAAAGCTCCTAATACAGTTTTTTATAAAAGCATGGCTTCAAATGAGTTAATAGCGCATATGATTATAATGAAATATCAGCATGCAATGCCACTTTACAGACAAGAAACTTATTTCAAAATGTTAGGCGCTGATATCTCAAGACAAACTATGTCCAATTGGACAATAGCAGCCGCTGGTGTGCTTCAAGGTGTCTATGATATTATGAAGGATGAACTTTTAAAGAGAAAGTACATTCAGGCGGATGAGACAACCGTGCAAGTTATCGACGATAACGGCAAGGACTCTAAGTCTAAAAAATATATGTGGTTATATAAGAGTGGTGCTTCAAAAGAACCAATTATCTTATATGATTATCAAAAGACAAGATCCAGCTCTTGTCCAAGAGAATTTCTAAAAGGATTTTCTGGTTTCTTACAAACCGACGGATATAATGGTTACAATAAAGTAGATAATATAAAAAGACTTTATTGTTTAGCTCATATCAGAAGAAAATTCCATGAAATAGTAATAAATTTAGATAAAGACGCCCTTAAAAAATCAAGAGCTATAATAGGGTTTAATTATTGTGAACAACTTTATAAAATAGAAAAAGACTTACGAGAAGCCTACTCTAAGGAGGATAATTACTATAATAAACGTTTTGAAATAAGGCTTGAAAAATCAGCACCCCTTCTTGATGAATTCCAAGAGTATGCTAAAAGAGAACTTAAAAATGCACTTTCTAAAAGTCCATTAGGTAAAGCATTAGATTATTCTAGAAAGCTTTTGCCTGATATGAAAACTCTATTACTTGATGGATCATTAGAAATAGATAATAACGGTGCGGAAAGATCTATAAAGCCTTTTGTTATCGGCCGCAAGAATTGGTTATTCTCCAATACAGCTAAAGGTGCAAAAGCAAGTGCTTCAATATATAGTATAATTGAAACAGCTAAAGCTAACGAACTAATAGTAGAAAAATATTTAGTATATCTATTAGGTATACTATCGAATGTGGATTTAAAAGATAAGGATATGATGTTAAAAATTATGCCTTGGTCAAAGGATATTCCTCCCAAGCTAAGGGCTTCTAGATGTAAATAAATAACTACTATCATTTCAATTTTAAATTTAAAAATCAGTAGGAAAGCAATTGCAAAACTACTGATTTTTATTATATCATCTGATTTTTATATCTGCTACGCGTCGATTCTTTGACGCTTACAGATAAAATTATTTATTTTTATGCAATAATAAAAATATGTTATGATTATGTTAAAGAGGTGATGAATTTGTTGGATTTTAGAATAAATACATTTTTAACTGTTTGTGAATATATGAATTTTACTAAAGCGGCACAAATACTGTGTATTACGCAACCTGCAGTTTCACAACATATTAAATATTTAGAAAAAATTTATGATACAAAATTCTTTGAATATGAAGGTAAAAAAATAAATCTTACAAAATCAGGAGAGATATTTTATCAAACTGCTATCACAATAAAACATGATAATGAGTATCTAAAAGAAAAAATTATTCAAGAAAAATTAGGTATACAAAGTCTCAAGTTTGGTGCAACCCGTACAATTGGAGAATTTATATTACCATCAAAACTTCACAATTATTTGAATGAAAATAGGAAGATGAAAATTACTATGATTGTAGAAAATACTAAAGAACTTATTTATAAATTAGAGCATGGTGTAATTGATTTTGCGTTAGTAGAGGGATATTTTATAAAAAATGAATATGATTATGTTATATATTCAAAGGAAAAGTATATTTGTGTTGCAGGGAAAAATTATAAGTTAAAAAAACAACCACATGTATTAGAAGATTTACTTGAAGAAACATTGATTATAAGAGAAAAAGGATCTGGTACAAGAGATATTTTTGAAAAAAACTTAGAAAGACAAAACTTAACTACAAATGATTTTAGAAAAGTTATAGAAATAGGAAATATTAATGCAATAAAACATTTAGTAAAAAATGATAATGGCATTACAACCTTATATGAAGTTGCAGTAAAAGATGAATTAGAAAATGGAACTTTAAAAAAAATAGAAATTGATGATTTACAGAAAAATCATAATTTTTATTTTATCTGGAGAAAAAATAGTGCTTTTGAAAATTTATATAGAAAGCTATTTAATGAATTTTAAAAAATATTTTAAGAGTATAAAAATCTGACTAGAAGTATTGTTATA
>NZ_JAJFUC010000080.1 GCF_021372645.1 Clostridium sp.
AAATAATAACATTCATAAATTAAATATTTTCTTTTTAAATGCAAAAAATAGGATTCTATTCAACTGATTTAAACAGTTAAATAAAATCCTATTTTTTATTTATCTGAAGTACTGAAAAAGCATAGCTTTTTCAGTGGCCTCAGCGCAATTTAATTGTATTTTATTAGTTGAATAATTAAATGTAATATGTGCAACCTTTTTAGTAAATAAATTAAAAGAACACTACAAGTTTACCTAAAAGTGTTAACTTTTTATATAAAATCTTTAATTGTTTAATATACATAATATTTAGTAAAAACTCAATATTATTAGCATTAAACGCATTAATTTTTACATAAAAAGAATATTTTTAAAAAGTAGTACAGATATTTTGGATATTTTTCTTTTCATGCTGGATTTTGTACGTTTAGTACAATATGTATTTACTGAAATAAATTATTATGTAAATATATAGGTGCAGGCGTCACAAGATAAAAATAATTGGCTATGTTTTAATATGATATTGAAATATAGCCTAAAAAAATTATAGGTGGGATTGTCCACCTATAATACTCAATATAAGAATATTATGATTCAATTAATTTACAAATTTACTCATAATCAATTAAACTTGTACTTATTTTTTCCAAACGAGGTATTAATGTTAATAACAATATAGCAACTACGATAGTTGATATAATTATTTCACTTAAATTAATGATACCATTATTTACCGAAAAAATTATGATTAAACTATTGAATGGTACTATAAGAAGAACTCCTGTAATTAATCCAGGACAATATTTTTTTAATACAATACTTGCAACCAAATGAGGAAAAATAATATTAACTATCATTGCCCCTACAAAACCAAAGAAAAGATATTTTGATATTAAGCTTTGAGGAAAAAATATAAATAGACCTGTTGCTAAATATGATAATAATGGTGTTTTTGATATACCAAAAGATAAATTTTTCTTTTTAGGAGATAATAGGAGTCAATTTAATGATGCAAGGAAATGGATTAATTATCTAATAGATAAGCAATACATTAAAGGTAAGGCAGTATTTAGGTATTATCCATTTGAAAAAATGAAATTCATGAGTTCCTAGTATGAATATCAAGTTTAAAATAATACTAGATAGCCAAAAATTCTGTACAATTAACAAGCGTATAAATCCTCTCATAATAACGGCTCTACTTGCTTATTTTTAATTATTCTAGTTATACTTAAACTCGTATTTTAGCATAATGCGAAAAATGTTTTTTTGTAAGTAGCATGCTACAGTTGTGCCTAAAACTATTTCTTTTGATGGTGTTCTTAGGTATCTAAAAGAGTTGACTTTTTTATAGAAGTGTTGATTAGCCAGAATGATACAATTATAAATTAATATATTTTGCTAGTTAAATTATAAAAAATTAACAGAAGTTAATAATTTAAGGCATAATTAAAAAAATAGCCAATAGATTATAATACCTTTTGTTAGATTAATTATAAAATTTATAAAATGGAAACCTATATTAAAATTAAATGATATAATATAGTAAACAACAATTATTATTGATAGGAGTGAGAAAAAGTGTTAGTAGAAACAGCTAAGAAATATTGGACTGAGGAATATGATTTGAATTGTGCTGAATGTATTATGTACGCAGCAAATGAAGAATACAATTTAAACTTAACAGAACAAACGTTAAAGGGTATGGCGGGTTTTGGAGGAGGTATGGCAACAGGAGATGTTTGCGGAGTAGTAACTGGTGCTATTGCTGTAATAGGAATAATGTTTACTGAAGTAAGTGGACATAAAAGTCCAGCAGTGAGAGAAATGACAAAAGAGTTTATTAATAAATTTAAAGAAAGACTAGGATATATTAAATGTGTAGATTTAAAAAGAGAATACAAGGATGTTAAAAAGTGCATACTAATGATTGAAGTTGGTGCAGAAATTTTAGAAAATATAATTTTAAAAGAAAAGCACAAATAGATAATGATTAAAAGGGAGATAAATTAGCAAGATGGATTATAAAGATGTAAAATCTTATGATGATTATGTAGTTATAGAAGACGTTAAGAATTTTAAATTAAAGCATATATTTGAATGTGGCCAAATTTTTAGATTTGAGGAAATTGAAGAGAATCATTTCATTGTGATTGCCTTTGGAGAATTAATAGAGGTTAAAGAGGATGGAAACAATATAATACTATATAATGCTACTGAAAAAGATGTTAATGAGATTTGGATAAAATACTTTGATTTAGATCGAGACTATTCAGAAATAAAAGAGGAACTGTCAAAAGATTCTTTATTAAAAGAAAGTATTGGATTTGGATATGGAGTTAGAGTTTTAAATCAAGACCCTTTTGAAATGTTACTAAGTTTCATTATTTCTGCAAGAAACAATATACCGTCAATAAAAAAGACTGTTAATAAAATATCAGAGAAATGGGGTAAGGAGATTAATTATAAAGGACAGACTTACTATGCTTTTCCTAATATAAATGAGATAAAAGATGCTACTTTAGAAGAAATTCAAGAAACAGGAGCATCTTTTAGAAGTAAATACATAATAGATACAATCAAAAATGTTTATGACTCAGTAAAGGAAAATAAGGACTTAAATGAAATTGATGCGAATCAATATTTAAAATACAATTTAGATTATATTAAAAGTTTAAATGATGATGAATGTCATAGTGCGCTTCAAGAATTTAAAGGAGTGGGAGCTAAAGTGGCTGATTGTATAATGTTATTTTCCATGGAAAAGACTTCAGCGTTTCCAGTAGATGTATGGGTTAAACGAGCAATGATTCATTTTTATGGAGCAGAAGATTCATCTTTAAACAAAATTAGAATTTTTGCAAGAAATAAGTTTGGTGAATTAGCTGGATTTGCACAACAATATCTTTTTTATTATGCGCGGGAGAATAAAATAAAAATTGAAGAATAAAAAATAATAATTATTATATACATTAATACCTAAAAATTAACAATATGCAAATTAATATTAAAATGAAAAAATTAAGAAAATTTAAACTATAGGATATTTGATATGTATTTAATAATAGTATGTTATAATTATCTCATGATAGAAAATAATATAAAAATTATTCATGGGAGAGTGTGTATTAATGTTTCAATTTGAAAATCGACTTTTAAAGTTAAAACATGATGTTCTTACTAGGGTTGCAGTGTTAGCAAAAGAAAATAAAATTAGTAAAGAGGAATTAGAAAAAATTCCTTATGACATAATTTTAGGGGATGAACCTAACTATAGAGAGACAGTTGATAGAGAAAGAAATATAGTATTAGAGAGAGCAAAGCTTGCAGCAGGTTATAAGCCAAATGACAAGAGTGGACAAGATTTAATTAATATAGAAGAAGAGAAACAAATTTTATATGTTATAAAAGAAGCATGTGATAGATGTCCAACAAAGAAATTTGAAGTTACTGATGCATGTAGAAATTGTATAGCTCATAAGTGTCAAAGTGCATGTAATTTTGGAGCAATTACATATGTTAATGGAAGAGCTTATATCGATCCAGACAAATGCAAAGAATGCGGAATGTGTAAGAAGGCATGTCCTTATGATGCTGTTGCAGAAGGTATGAGACCATGTAAAAAATCATGTCCGACAGGTGCGTTGAGCTATAATGCAGAAGATTTAAGTGCTGAAATTACAGAAAGTAAGTGTGTAAATTGTGGAGCTTGTATGTCAGCATGCCCATTTGGAGCTATAGAAGATAAGAGTTCATTAGTTAAAGTTGTTAATAGATTAATGGATAAAAAGAATATTTATGCTGTAGTTGCACCGGCAATAACCGGAGAATTTGGTCTGAAAACAACTTATGGACAAGTTAAAAATGCAATTAAAGCATTAGGTTTTACAGATATGTTAGAAGCTGCGTGTGGAGCAGATGCTGTTACTGTACATGAAAGTAATGAATTTGTAGAAAGAATGGAAAAGGGAGATAGTTATATGACAAATTCATGTTGTCCAGGCTTCCTAAGTTACATTCAAAAAATTATGCCAGATCAAGCTGAAAGAATTTCAGGAACGGTTTCACCAATGGTGGCTGTAGGCAGATATATAAAAGCTAAAGATAAGGATGCAAAAGTAGTATTTATAGGACCTTGTACTGCTAAGAAAAATGAAGTATTAATAGATTCCATAAAAGATTCTGTTGATTATGTATTAACTTTTGAAGAATTAGTAGCTTTATTTGATGCATTCGAAGTAGATCCTGCAACTTGTGATGATATAGTAGTTGATGAGGCTTCAATCTTTGGTAGAAATTTTGCTTTAGGCGGAGGGCTAACTGCTGCTATAGAAAACTATGTACAAGAAAAGGGCGTTGACGTAGATTTTAAGCCAATTAAAGTTTCTGGTGGGGCTGAAATTAAGAAGACTATGACTATGGCTAAGGTCGGTAAGTTAGGTGGGAACTTTATTGAAGGTATGATGTGCGAAGGTGGTTGTATAAATGGAGCTGCTAAGATTGTATCAGCAATGAAAGCCAAAGCACCATTTACAAAAATAAATCAACAAGCAACAATTAAGAGTGTATTATCTAATAGAACAATAGAAGAATACCATGATATAAATTTAGAAAGATAATATTTGAAAGAAGTAAAACTCTAATCAGTATAATTTACCTGATTAGAGTTTTACTTCTTTATTATATAAAATAGGATAAAGATTTATAGATACCTATAAGAGAGAATTATAATTAAATGCTATTTAAATGAGCTATGATTTAAAATTCTTTTATTAGAAAGAATAAAATGGAGAAAATTTAAGTAAATGGGATATATTTTAAGATAGGAAGTAATATTCGCTGAAAAAAGGGATATAATATTAGAAGTAATGTTTGAATTATATGGTTATAAGAGATATTATAATTATATCAGCACTCAACAATGATGAGTGCTAACAGAATTTTTAAACATAAAAAATATATATATTTTAAGGAGGGTTTTTCATGAACATTAAACCACTTGGTGAAAGAGTAGTAATTAAAAAATTAGAGGCAGAGGAAAAGACTAAAAGTGGGATAGTCTTAACTGGTACTGCAAAGGAAAGACCACAAGAAGCAGAAGTGGTTGCGGTAGGTCCTGGAGCTATTGTGGACGGAAATAGAATAGCTATGGAAGTAAAAGTTGGAGATAAGGTTTTATACTCTAAGTATGCAGGCACAGAAGTAAAAGTAGATGGAGAAGAATACACTATATTAAAACAAGAAGATATTCTAGCAATAGTTGAATAAATAATTAACAATTAACGATGTACAATTTATAATAAAATTATAAATTATATGTTTTTTTGAAAAATTATGTTTATAAATTCCATAAGAATTTAATTATTCATTGCTCTAATTGTACATTAATTTAAAATTAAAAAGTTGAAAAAATTAGAAAATAAAATAAATTATTATAAGGAGAGTGTTATATAAATGGCTAAGATGTTAAAATTTGGGGAAGATGCAAGAAGATCTATGCAAATAGGTGTAGATAAATTAGCAGATACAGTTAAGGTAACTTTAGGGCCTAAAGGTAGAAATGTAGTGCTAGATAAAAAATTTGGAGCACCATTAATAACAAATGATGGAGTTTCAATTGCAAGAGAAATTGAGTTAGAAGATGCATATGAAAATATGGGGGCTCAATTAGTTAAAGAAGTTGCAACAAAAACTAATGATGTAGCTGGAGATGGAACTACAACTGCAACATTACTTGCTCAAGCAATAATTAGAGAAGGATTAAAAAATGTAACAGCTGGAACTAATCCAATCTTAATTAGAACAGGTATTAAGATGGCTGTAGACAAAGCTGTTGAAGAGATTAAAAAGATTTCTAAGCCAGTTGATGGTAAAGAAGATATAGCTAGAGTTGCTGCAATTTCAGCTTCTGATGAAGAAGTTGGTAAGTTAATAGCAGATGCTATGGAGAAGGTTGGAAATGAAGGCGTTATTGCTATAGAAGAATCTAAATCAATGGGAACAGAATTAGATGTAGTTGAAGGAATGCAATTTGATAGAGGATATGTATCACCTTATATGGCTACAAATACTGAAAAAATGGAAGCTGATTTAGATAACCCATATATATTAATAACAGATAAGAAGATTACAAATATTCAAGAAATTTTACCAATACTTGAGCAAATAGTTCAATCAGGTAAAAAATTATTAATTATTGCTGAAGACATTGAAGGAGAAGCAATGGCTACATTAGTAGTTAATAAATTAAGAGGGACATTTACTTGCGTAGCTGTAAAGGCACCGGGGTTTGGAGATAGAAGAAAAGAAATGTTACAAGATATTGCTATATTAACTGGTGGAACTGTTATAGCAGAAGAATTAGGAAGAGACTTAAAAGAAGTTACAATTGACATGTTAGGTACAGCTGATAGTGTTAAAGTAGGTAAAGAAAATACTGTTATAGTAAATGGTAAGGGGGATTCTTCTTCAATAAAAGAAAGAATTAACCAAATAAAAGCTCAAGTTGAAGAAACAACTTCAGAGTTTGATAAAGAAAAATTACAAGAAAGATTAGCTAAATTAGCTGGTGGAGTTGCAGTAATTAAAGTTGGTGCAGCAACTGAAACTGAGCTTAAAGAAAAGAAACTTAGAATAGAAGATGCTTTAGCTGCAACAAAAGCTGCTGTTGAAGAAGGAATAGTAGCTGGTGGTGGAACTGCTTATATTAATGTAATTAATGAAGTTTCCAAGTTAACTTCAGATGTTCCTGATACACAAATTGGTATAAATATAATTGTTAAAGCATTAGAAGAACCAGTAAGACAAATAGCTACTAATGCAGGAGTAGAAGGTTCAGTAATAGTTGAAAAAGTTAAAACTAGTGAACCAGGAATAGGATATGATGCATTACATGGAGAATATATAAACATGATAAAAGCTGGAATAGTAGATCCAACTAAGGTTACTAGATCAGCACTTCAAAATGCAGCATCAGTATCATCAACATTCTTAACAACAGAAGCTGCTGTAGTTGATATTCCATCAAAAGAACCAGCAATGCCAGGTGGTGCAGGAATGGGAATGGACGGAATGTACTAATATAAATAAGAAAAATTAATAATAAATTTAATTAGAGGGTAAGCATTTACTATAAGTGCTTATCCTTTTTATATTTTTGAAATATATGTATTATAGATACTTAAACTATCAAAAATACTACAGTATATGTATACTGATAGTTCACATGTATCCTTATTTGATTTCAATTATATAAGGATACATGTGAGCTATCACAAAAATATTGAAAAGTGTATCTACTAACTTGTATAAGAATCGATAAAACAGACATACTTAAAATAAGACATATTTCAAAAAATATATGAGGTAGATGGTGAATTATGAATTATGAGACTATCAAAATTAGAAATGAGATAATTAAAAAAGACTATAGAGAAAGAATTAGGAATAAAAAGAAAACAGGATTTACTTTAATTGAAATAATAGCAGTAATAGCAATTATAGGAATATTAGCAGCAGCAATTTTACCTAATGTAAATGGATATATAAAAGAAGCAAAAAAGGTTAAGGTTGTAGATCAGTGTAGAAAAGTTGTAATGGCAGTTGAATCATATAATTTGAGACATGATTCTTCTTTAAAGGAAGATATTGTTGTAAATAATGCTATAAGTAATAAAGGCGTAAGTAAATACTTGGATGGAGTTAAATTAGATAATATAAATATTAACTCCACTAGTTTAAAAAATTGTTATGAAATAGTAAATGGAGCAGAATTTGATTTTATAGAAGATACAGACATCTTAAACCCTACAACAATTACTAAGAATTTAAGTAATGAAGTGGTAAAATAACAGAATAAAATTTCAAAGTTACATTTTAAAAGACTTATATAATTAAAGTACATCAAATTAAAATTACATAATCAATTTGATATTGCAATTTTAATTTCAAATTTATTGACTTTAGATTATACATACATTATAATAGTTTTAATTCAAAAACATAGCACGTTTAAAAACTCGTATATACCTTGAATATGGCAAGGAGTATCTACCGGAAGCCGTAAATTTCCGACTATGAGTGATATTGGTATAGGCTAAATATAGATTTTTATTAGCATATTAACATCACTTAGAAGGGTAATGTGCTTTTTTTATACATAAAAATAATATGAAATGTGCAATAAAAAAATCATAAAATATGAAAAATGAAACAAATAATTCAAAATCAAGGGGGATTTATAATGGCAAAAATAATTAAAACTGCATATACTTTTGATGACGTATTACTAGTACCTAATAAATCAGACATATTACCAAGAGAAGTAAGTACTAAAACACATTTAACTAAAACAATAAAATTAAATATTCCATTAATGAGTGCAGGGATGGATACAGTAACTGAATCAAAGATGGCCATTGCTATGGCAAGAGAAGGCGGAATCGGGATTATACATAAAAATATGACAATTGAAGAACAAGCAAAAGAAGTTGATAGAGTTAAGAGACAAGAAAATGGAGTTATTACAGATCCGATATTCTTATCACAAGATCATCTTATTGAAGATGCAGAAAACTTAATGGCACAATATAGAATATCAGGGGTTCCAATTACAACTAAAGAAGGAAAATTAATTGGAATAATAACAAACAGAGATATAATATTTGAAACAAACTTCCAAAGAAAGATTTCTGAAGTGATGACAAAAGAAAATCTAATAACTTCATCAGAAAATACCACAGTAGAAGAAGCTAAAGAAATCTTAAAAAAACATAAAGTCGAAAAATTACCTTTAGTTGATAAGGATGGATACTTAAAAGGCTTAATCACAATGAAAGATATTGAAAAAGTGAGAAAGTTCCCAAGTGCTGCTAAGGATGATAAAGGTAGATTATTATGTGGAGCAGCAGTAGGTGTTACTGGAAACATGATGGAAAGAGTTGAAGCTCTAGTCAAAGCTCAAGTTGATGTTATAACACTTGATACAGCACATGGACATTCAAAAGGGGTTTTAGATGCAGTCTCACAAATTAAAAAAGTATATCCTAATCTTCAAGTTATAGCTGGAAATGTTGCTACAGCTGAAGCTACAGAAGATTTAATAAAAGCTGGAGCAGATTGTGTTAAAGTTGGTATTGGACCTGGTTCAATTTGTACTACTAGAGTAGTTGCAGGAGTCGGAGTTCCTCAATTAACAGCAGTCATGGATTGTGCAGAAGTAGGTAGAAAGTATGGAATTCCTGTAATTGCAGATGGTGGACTTAAATATTCAGGAGACATATTAAAAGCATTAGCAGCTGGGGCATCTGTTGCAATGATGGGATCGCTATTTGCAGGATGTGAAGAAGCACCAGGAGAAATGGAAATATACCAAGGAAGAAGTTATAAAGTTTATAGAGGAATGGGTTCATTAGCAGCTATGGAATGTGGATCTAAGGACAGATATTTCCAAGATGGTAATAAGAAATTAGTTCCAGAAGGCGTCGAAGGAAGAATTGCTTATAAGGGGTATGTTACAGATACCATTTTCCAATTAATAGGTGGAATTAAATCGGGTCTTGGATATCTAGGAGCAAAGAACTTTGATATTTTATATGAAACAGCTAATTTTGTAATTCAAACATCAGCAGGATTTAGAGAAAGTCATCCACATGACATTAATATTACTAAAGAAGCTCCTAATTATAGTGTAGAACAATAGTAAAAGTGCACAGTTCAAAGTCATAGAATATGTTACTTATTTGAACTGTGCATTAATTAATTTAATTAAGGAAAAATAGTTAAAAGTTTATGATGTAATTCTTTATAAAATTTCCGTTGAAAATTATCTGAATTTATTGATAAAAAGTTTTATTTAGTTGATAATAGACAATATAAAAACAATTTAGGAGGAGAATATGAAAAGAGATTTAGTTTTAGTTGTTGATTTTGGTGGGCAGTACAATCAATTAATAGCAAGAAGAATAAGAGAATGTGGAGTATATTGTGAGATTATTCCATATGACTATACTATTGAGGAAATAAAAGCTAAAAATTCAAAGGGTATAATATTTACTGGTGGAGCAAATAGTGTTTATGGAGAAGATACTCCAACAGTAGATAAAGAAATATTCAAATTAGGAGTACCTATACTTGGTATATGCTATGGAGATCAATTAATGGCTCATTTATTAGGTGGAAAAGTTTCAACAGCACCAGTAAGAGAATATGGCAAGACAAATATAACTTTGGATAAGTCATCTAAATTATTTGATGGAATTGAAACTGATGGAATTGCTTTGATGAGTCACACTGATTATATAGAAAAAGTACCAGAAGGTTTTAAAGTAACAGCCCATACAGAAGTTTGCCCTGTTGCTGCTATGGAAAATGAAGAACAAAAACTTTATGGAGTTCAATTCCATCCAGAAGTTGAACATACTGAATTTGGACAAAAAATGTTACAAAATTTTGTACATAATATTTGTGGGTTAGAAAATAGTTGGACTATGGCATCTTTTGCAGCGGAAAAAATAAAAGAAATAAAAGAATTGGTTGGAGATAAAAAAGTATTATGTGCTTTATCTGGTGGAGTTGACTCATCAGTTGCAGCAATGATTATACATAAAGCTATCGGCCATAACTTAACTTGTATATTTGTTGATCATGGTTTACTTAGAAAAGATGAAGGCGATACAGTTGAAAGAGTATTTAAGAAAGAATTTGACATGAATATTAAGAGAGTTAATGTTAGTGAAAGATTCTTAGGAAAACTTGTTGGAGTATCTGATCCTGAAACTAAGAGAAAAATCATTGGTGAAGAATTTATAAGAGTTTTTGAAGAAGAAGCTAAGAAAGTTGGAGAAATTGATTATCTTGTTCAAGGAACAATTTATCCAGATATCGTAGAAAGTGGAACTAAAACATCAGCTACCATAAAATCACATCACAATGTTGGTGGACTTCCAGAAGATATGGAATTTTCATTAATAGAACCTCTAAGAGAATTATTTAAAGACGAAGTTAGGGCAGTAGGAGAAGAACTTGGAATCCCTCATAAATTAGTATGGAGACAACCATTCCCAGGTCCAGGTCTTGCTATAAGAGTATTAGGCGAAATAACTGAAGAAAAACTTGAAATAGTAAGAGAAGCGGATGCAATCTTCAGAGAAGAAGTTGCAAATGCAAATCTTGATGAAACTATATGGCAATATTTTGCTTGTTTACCTAACATAAAATCAGTTGGAGTAATGGGAGATGAAAGAACATACTGTCATACAATAGCTTTAAGAGCAGTTACTTCAAATGATGCAATGACTTCAGAATGGGCAAGAATCCCGTATGAGTTATTAGATTTAGTAAGTAGAAGAATCGTAAATGAAGTTAAGGGAGTAAACAGAATTGTTTATGATATAACATCTAAACCACCTGCTACTATAGAATGGGAATAAAAAATAAAATTAATTAAAAATTTATATAAAATGGAGTAAATATAAGTTCGATTAAACATAAGGTGAACATTTGCCTTAGATTATACACTCGAATTTGTTTTACTCCATTTTTGTGTTTTAAAAAAATATATATAATTATAAAATATCACTATAGATATTCAAATTCTTAATTATTCTTATTTCAGCAGTTTAACATTTTCCCCCTGGTTAATAACAAATATAACAAATTAGCATAATATAATATTAGATAATTGCTAAGATTTCTAAAGTTTTGTTTGGAAAACATTTTTAAATTGGATAAATTATAGTCAATTACGAAGGAGAGAAGAATATGGGAAACAGAAATGATGAAAGAGAATGCAGAAATAATGATGCAGATGAACTTGAAAACATGGATAGCAGAAATGGTTCACATGGTGAAAGAAATAATTGTCGTTGTAGAGAGCGTGATCGTTTTGTTGATGTTTTAGCAGAGGCTTACAATGATGGATATAAACAAGGATATTGTGATGGATTTAAGGATGGTCGTGAAAAAGGACAAGTTGAGGGATTTAAAGCAGGGTGTAAAGCTGGACAGGAGAAGGCAAAACAAGACGTTCTACGCTTTATAAAAAGAAATAGATGTTGTTGCAAACGAAGTTGTTGTTAAACAAAGAATGATTATATAAAAAATAGTATTATTAAAAAAGAGGGATTATAAAGAAGATTCCTCTTTTTTTAATGAATGTTGAAATTAAACCCTAATTTTTGAATTAAGTATTAAATAAATCGTTATTAATATAAATTTATAATTAATTAATATATACAAAATAGAATTATTATTTGCATTTCTGTAAATAATAAAAAATACATACATAAATTAACATTATTATAATTTGTGATATAATTAAAAAAGCAAAAACATTTTTAAGTGTATATGGAGGTAGAATAGAAAATGAATAAAGGGATATCATTAGATTTATCAAAAGTTGCACCTTATTTAGCTATGACTGAAATTGATTATATGGAGGATATGGTTAAAAGCGCTCATGATAAATTGCATAACGGAACAGGAGCAGGAAATGACTTTTTAGGTTGGATCGATCTACCAGTAAATTATGACAAAGACGAATTTTCAAGAATTAAAAAATCAGCAGAAAAAATTAAATCAGATTCAGAAGTTCTAATAGTTATTGGAATTGGTGGATCATATCTTGGTGCTAGAGCAGCAATTGAAATGCTAACAAATAATTTTCATAATGCACTAGATAATGATAAGAGAAAGGCTCCTAAAATATTTTATGTAGGTAATAGTATTAGTTCTGCATATATGACTGAACTTTTACAAGCAATTGAAGGCAAAGATGTAAGTTTAAATATAATTTCAAAATCGGGTACTACTACGGAACCTGCAATAGCATTTAGAATTTTAAGAACATATTTAGAAAAGAAATATGGTGTTGATGAAGCTAGAAAGAGAATTTATGCAACAACTGATAAATCTAAAGGTGCTTTAAAGACATTAGCTGATGCTGAAGGATATGAAAGCTTTGTAGTTCCAGATGATATTGGAGGAAGATTTTCAGTATTAACAGCAGTTGGATTATTACCAATAGCTGCAGCAGGAATCGATATAGATGAAATGATGAAGGGAGCTAGTGAAGCAAGAGAAGTTTATTCAAAGCCATATCTTAAAGATAATGAAGCCTATCAATATGCAGCAGTTCGAAATGCTTTATATAATAAAGGTAAGACAATTGAAGTATTAGTAAATTATGAACCATCACTTCACTACTTCAATGAATGGTGGAAGCAATTATATGGAGAATCAGAAGGGAAAGACAACAAGGGATTATTCCCAGCAGCAGTTGATTTCACAACTGACCTTCATTCAATGGGACAATATATACAAGAAGGAAGAAGAATACTTTTTGAAACAGTTATAAACGTAGAAAAGGCAAAATATGAAATCAATATAGAAGAAGATGAAAATGATTTAGATGGCTTAAACTTCTTAGTTGGAAAAACTATGGACTTTGTTAATAAGAAAGCATTTGAAGGAACTATATTAGCTCATAATGATGGAGGAGTTCCCAATATAGTGTTAAATGTACCAGAACTTTCACCATATTACTTTGGATACATGGTTTATTTCTTCGAAAAAGCTTGTGGGATAAGCGGTTACCTTTTAGGAGTAAATCCATTTAATCAACCAGGAGTTGAAGCATATAAGAAAAACATGTTTGCTCTTTTAGGAAAACCAGGGTATGAAGATATTAAAACAGAACTAGAAAAGAGACTTTAATTTAAATGAAAATTATAATTGATGGAGATGCTTGTCCAGGCATCTCCATTATTGAAAAAATAGCAAAGAACCATGAAATTACAGTAATAATTTATTGCGATATTCATCATTTTATTCAAAGTGATTATGCGCAAGTTAAAATTGTTGATAGCGGATTTCAAAGTGTAGATATGTATGTAATGAATGAAACAAAAGAGGGAGACATAATTGTTTCTCAAGATTATGGTGTAGCTGCAATATGTCTATCTAAAAAAGCAAAGGTAATAAATCCTAAAGGCTTTATATATGATGAAAAAAACATTGATAGATTATTAGAAGAAAGGCATTTATCACAAAAAATCAGAAGAGGTGGAGGAAAAACTTCAAATCCTAAAAAAAGAACTGAAGAAGATAATTTACGTTTGGAAAAGAATTTAATAAAACTTATAAAAAGTTAATTTTAGGTGTATGAGAGAAGATGGAATAACATGCGGACTTGTTATTTTTTATATGCCATATTTAGAAGCTTAATCATAATTGTAAGCTTCTTTTTAGAAAAAAATTCGATTAAAATGCAAGAGCTTGAAGTTTTATTTTCAATAATCACTTTATATATGAGATTGCATAAAAAAATATGATATAATTAAAATAAAAAATCAACTGAAGTTATTTACAAATAATGGTATGAATGTATAATATAATAATAGGGATTTGTTTGAGAAGAATTATGAAAGGGGTATAATTTTATGGAAGAACTTCAGTTGAAATATATTGAGATATTTTTTGATAAGCAAACTCCACAAAATATCGGCATGGAAATAAATATATTAAGCAAAATAGATAATAAAGTGGGAGATTTAGAATATAAATTTATTGTTGGCAAGGGCGGAATTTGGAAGACTATACAAGAATTTTCAGATAAGAATAAGTGTGTGTGGAAACCTAAAAGGGAAGGGGAGTATATAGTTATGGTACAAGCTAGAGAGAAAAATGGAAAAAAACCTTTAGATTATTTAGCTAAGGAAGACTACTCTATAGGTAGAGGAGAGGCTGTAAACACTATGCACGAAGAAGTATCTATTGAAAAAGTTGTAAATGAAACAGAAGTAAAAATAGATTTTAAAGACATCGTAGATAATGAAGATGAAAATTTATTAGTAAATAAAAAAGAAGATTCTATTGACAATAATACAGAATTTAAGAAAGTAATAAATAATACTACAGATAAAGTAGTATTTCTTGATGTTAAAGAACTTTTAAAGGATGAAAAGGAAATTCTAGTAGCAGACTGTGATGTTCAAGAAGAGATGGCTCTTTCAGAAGAGGGTAAAAGACTTGGTGAAGAGAACATAGATGTTACAGAAATTAAAGATAAAGAAATAACTGTTAAAGATGATAAAGATAAAATTCTTCATGAAGTAATACTCGAGAAAAATGACATAATATTAGGAGTATCAAAAGAAAATATTGAAGGAAAATCAAGTGTTATAAAGGAAATTATCATTGACAAAGAAGAAATTGTGGTTGGAGGAAAATGCACTATAGAAGTAAAAACATTTGATGAAAATATGTATTTATATAGATTTTATATTAAAAGATATAAGGAATGGGATATAATTAGAGATTATGATGCAAGCAATGTTTTAAAATATACAGCTACTGAAGCAGGAGAAAAAGAATTTTTAATTCAATGTAAAAAAATAGAATCTGCTGAAAGTTTTGAAGATTATAAAATTATAAAAGTAAATGTTAAGAATATAAGCAAAATAGAAATAACAAATTTTAAATGTCTGAGTAAGTCATTGGTAGTTGGAGAAAAGCTTGAATTTAAAGTAGATACGAATATAAAAGCAGAAGTAAGCGAAAAAGATGAACTTATAGTGTTATATAAATTTTATAAAATATATAAGAATGGAAAATCAGTTTGCATACAGGACTATTCTACGAAAAATGACGTATATTATACGGAATCAAAGGATGGAAACTATAGAATTTTATGTCTTGTGAAGAGTATCCTTTCTAATAAAGAGTACGATGATAGAGCTATTTTAGTATATACTGTTAAGCCTTATAAGAATATTAAAATCAATAGTTTTGTAGCTGACTTAAATTCCCCTCAAGTAAGTGAAACTGATATAAAATTTACTTCAGAGGTAGAAGGCGGAAATAATCTATTATATAAATATAAGGTGAAGGGACCTATTGAAGAAAACACAGGCTTTATGGATAAAGATAAATTTACATGGAAGCCTATGGAAGCAGGAGAATATGAAATTATATTGTATGTTAAAGATGTTGACTACAAGGGAGAATATGAGGATACTAAAAAAATTGCATTTACTATTGAAGAAAAAGGAAAAAAACCAGTGAAAATTTTGGATGTAGTAATTGATAAGGAAAAGAAGATTTTAACAGGAGAGCCTGTTAACATAATGATTAATGCAGAAGGTGGAACAAAACTTCAATATGCATTTACAATTAGGAAAGATAATAGAAAGCTAGAAGGAGTAGAGTATAATAAATCTAACTGGATTAGTTTTATTCCAAAACAAGTTGGTGAATATGAAGTAGAAATAATGATTAAAGATAAATACTCAGATAGGCCTTACGATACTCATACAGTTATATGCTTAAAAGCTATAGAATACTTACCAGGAGAGATAGATTATATAATTTTACCTTATAAGGAGACTCATTTAATTGGAGAGACTATTGAGTTTGAATGTATTATTCAAAACACACAAGAAGTTTTAGTCAAATATGAAACTAAGATTAATGGAAATTCTGTTGAACAAACGGAATTTTCGAAGAATAAAAAGTTGAGATTTGTACCTAAGATTGCAGGTAAATATACAATAGAAGTTTATGCTAAAAATTTAAAATGCAAGGACGAGTATGATTCTAAGAAACAGGTGAGCTTATATGTATGCGAAGCATCACCTGTAATAGAAACTAAAATTTTAACAAATAAAATTGAAGGCAATATAAATGAAGAATTGACTTTTGAAGTTATAAGCAGAGGTGGCAAGGATGTATGCTATGAATTTTATTTAATGGAGAATAATGAATGGAGAAAAGTACAAGCTTATAGTAGAAAACATTACTATAGCTTTATACCATTTATTCCAGGAAAGTATAAAGTTTTAGCATTAGCAAAGAGTTATTATAAAAAAGTTAGCTATGAAGATTATGATCAAATAATATTTCAAGTTAAAGATCAAAGAAAACAGTTCGATAATAACTAGAGGCATCTTTGGACAGTTATTTTTCAGATGCCCAACATGAATTTTTGGAGGAAGGTTATTTTAATATGGCAATAGATAGTTTAAATAAGATTTCAAACGAGCAACTATTGGCAATGAACATGATAGGAAATGGACAAATAACAAATGAGTCCAGTTCAACAAGTAGTACTAGTGATGAATCAAATTTAGCATTTCAATTAGTAATGCAAAATCTATTGGAGTCATCAAAGAATTCTAAACAAAACAATGTTGCTACATCAAGTGACAGTGTAAATTCAGTAAATGGTAAAGCAACTAATACTGAAAATTTGAGCAATACAAATAGTAAAAATGATGAAAATGGTATTGTAACTGCAAATAATGTTGCTAGGGTAGCACAACAATGTGCAGCGGGACAAAAATTAGAAGATATACCTATGATTTTAAATAATAATTACGTGGATCTAGCAGGGAAATCTGGATCTATATTATCTAATAGAAGTGATGTTGATATGCAGAAGATATATAATGCGGTGAATGCTGCATCTAAGAAGTATGGAGTAGATTCAAATTTAATTTTAGCTATAATTAAACAAGAATCTGATTTTGATCCTTATTCAACATCTAATTGTGGAGCAGCAGGACTAATGCAAATTATGCCTCAAAATTTTGCCGATGCTGGGATTACGGATGAATATGATGTAGATCAAAATATTAATGGTGGAACTAAATTGTTTAAAGAATATTTGAATCAGTTTGATGGAAATAAAGAGTTGGCACTTATGGCGTATAATGGGGGCCCAGGTACTATGCAAAAAAGAGGGGTTTCATCAGCAGCTGATTTATATAAAATGCCACAAGAAACTCAAAATTATGTTCCAAAGGTAATGGGATATTATAGAAATGGAGTCTAGAATGTTTTGCATTCTAGACCTTTTTAATTAGTGTATAAAAATATCAGATAAAATAAAAATAAACTTATGATTATAAGGTAAACAAATATAAAAACATAACAATGAAATTATAAAAGGACTTAACAATTTATAGGAATAATACATACTTGGGGATATATTCTAAGAATATCAGTAGTGAATTTAAATTTAATAAATATGTTAAGATATATAACACTATGATAAAATAAATCAAGACAGATAAAATTAAATAGGTGAGCTAAAGAAGATAAAGATTGGAGTGAAGAACTTGGAAAGATTAGATAAAATAATTTCTAATTTAGGATATGGAAGTAGAAAAGATGTTAAATCTTTTGTTAAGAAGGGGCTTATAGAGGTTGATGGCGTAATAGTTAAGGATAATGGAATGGCTGTAGATCCTGAGAAATCAAGTATAAAAATTAATGGGGAAGAAATATCGTATCGTAAACATGTTTATTTAATGATGAATAAACCAGATGGAGTTATATCTGCAACTAATGATAAGAGGGATCAAACTGTAATTGATTTATTGGAGATAGACCATCAAATTTTCAAACCATTTCCAATTGGGAGGCTAGATAAAGATACAGTTGGTCTATTGCTACTAACTAATGATGGTGAGCTTAATCATAGGTTAATATCACCTAAATGGCATGTTGATAAAGTTTATTATGCAAGAATTGATAAAGAAGTTGACGAAAAGGATATAGTAGCTTTTAAAAATGGAATTATATTAGATGATGGGTATAAGTGTTTGGAAGCAAAGCTTGAAATATTATCTAGCAGTGATGAAGGAGCAGAAATTAGACTCACAATACAAGAAGGGAAATTTCATCAAGTGAAAAGAATGTTTGAAGCTGTTGGAAAAAGTGTTATATATCTAAAAAGAGAAGAATTCGGAGGACTTTTGTTAGATCCAGATTTAGAAGAAGGCGAATATAGAGAATTAACGGATGAGGAATTAGTTCTCTTAAGGAGTTATTAACCAATATTAAATTATTTTGCAATAAAATAATTCATTTATTGCAAAAAGATTCACAATTTTTATTAAATCACTTGCATTATTAATGAGAATACCATATAATTATCTTGCAAGGATAAATAAAAGGAATATATAGCCCCCTTTTTATTTATTGCTTATTGCTTATTGCTAAAGCGCAACCTAGCCCCAAGGGTTGCGTTTTTTTTTGTTGTGTTAATGAAAATGTTTACTTTAAAATGTGAATACTATATAAAAATAAATATTAATTAAAAAATATTTATTTTTGACAATATCAAAAAAATATAAAAACTGAATTAAAAAAATCATTTTTTTGAATGAATGATTTTTTTGATTCAGTTTTTCGCTATATAGAATATAGATTATATTGATTGAAATAAAGACTTTATATATTAAAGTTTATATTAGAAAATTAAATGCAAAAAGAATATTTTAGAAACCTTAGTGATTTAAATATTATTACATATGGTATAATATTTAAAGGTTAGGAAAGGAGGAATAAGTAAATGGATTTAAAAACATTACTTAATAAAGAACAATATGAAGGGGCAACTACAATTGATGGGCAGGTATTGATTTTAGCTGGAGCAGGTTCAGGTAAGACACGAGTTTTAACACATAGAATCGCTCATATGATTGAAGATTTAGAAATTGCTCCTTATAGTATATTAGCTATAACTTTTACGAATAAGGCAGCTAAGGAAATGAAGGATAGAGTAAAAAAACTTATTGGTGAAAGAGCTGATAATATGTGGATATCCACTTTCCATTCAACTTGTGTTAGGATTTTAAGAAGAGAAATAGATAAGATAGGTTATAAAAGTAGTTTTACTATATATGATAGCTCAGATCAAAAGGTATTAGTGAAAGAATGCATGAAAATTCTTAACATTAATGATAAAGATATAACAGAGCAAGAGATAATAGGTAAAATAGGTAAAGCTAAAGATAAAATGCAAGGGACTAGAATCTATATGTTAGAAAATGAAGCTAACTTTAGAGAAAAGAAAATTGCAGATGTTTATGAATTGTATCAAAAAAGATTAAAAGAAAATAATGCTCTAGATTTTGATGATTTGATTTTTAAAACAGTTGAACTTTTTAGGAACAATCCAGAAGTACTAGAATTTTATCAAAATAAGTTTAAGTATATTATGGTTGATGAATATCAAGATACTAATGGTGCTCAATATGAATTAGTAAAATTACTTGCATCTAAATACAAAAACATATGCGTGGTAGGAGATGATGATCAATGTATTTATCAGTGGAGGGGTGCAGATGTTAGAAATATTTTAGATTTTGAAAAAGATTATCGAGATGCTAAGATAATTAAATTAGAGCAAAATTATAGATCTAAGGCAAATATATTGGATGCAGCTAATGTTGTAATTGTTAATAATGCAAATAGAAAGAGTAAAGTATTAAGAACAGAGCAGGAATCTGGAAGTAAGATTAAGATATATAGAGCTTATGCTGATAGTGATGAAGGAAATTTTGTTTCAAAACAAATTGTAGATATAAAAAGCAAAGAAAGCAAGAATTATAATGATTTCGCTATATTATATAGAACAAATGCTCAATCAAGAATTTTTGAAGAAAGTTTTAGAAGAATGGGAATTCCTTATAAGATAGTAGGGGGTACAAGGTTCTATGACAGAAAAGAAATAAAAGATGTGTTAGCATATTTAAAAGTTCTTGTTAATCCACAAGATGATGTTAGTATTAGAAGAATTATAAATGTACCTAAAAGAAGCATTGGAGATGCAACTGTTTCTAAAGTACAAGACTTCGCTACTAGTTTTGAATTGAACATGTGGGAAGCATTAGCAGACGTTAGAAGTATTTCTACATTAACATCAAGAAATGTTTCAACTATAACACCATTTGTTGCATTAATTGAGAATCTAATGATTCTTAGTGAAACAGTTCCAGTATCAGTATTGATTGAATCCATATTAAAAGATACTGGATACATGAAACAATTGCAAGAATCTAATGAAATTGAAGATAAAAGCAGAATTGAGAACTTAAAGGAATTAGTATCTGATGCTGTTGACTTTGAAAAGAGTAGTGAAGACCAATCATTATCTGCATATTTAGAAAAAGTTTCTTTGGTTCAAGATACTGATAAAATTAAAGAGGAGGATGATACTGTAGTATTAATGACGATTCATAGTGCAAAGGGATTAGAATTCCCAGTAGTATTTATGGTTGGCATGGAAAATGGTATTTTCCCGGGAAATGCGTCGTTTGAAAAAGAATCCGAGATGGAAGAGTCTAGAAGATTATGTTATGTTGGCATAACTAGAGCTAAAGAGACATTATTTATGACATCAGCTGAAGTTAGAAGAGTATTTGGTAAAACTGTGGCATATCCTCAGTCTGATTTTATTAATGAGATAAAGCCAGATCTTAAAGAATATGTTGGCGTGGAAAAGGCAAGTATTAAAAATAGAGATAAGGTTATGAAAAGTAATTCTTATACTAATCCACACAGCTTAAGAAATAGCGTTACAGGTAACAGGGCATATACTCTTGCTAATGGCGGTATTAATAATACAATTGATAGAAGTGCTATGGCTGAAATTGCAACAGAATATATAACTAATAATGAAGCAACACTTGGAAGAAAAGTTGTTCATGAAAAGTTTGGAATAGGAACAATTGTGTCAGTTCAAGATTCTGGTAATGATAAGAAGCTAACTGTTGCCTTTGACAAGCAAGGTGTTAAATCATTGCTATTGTCATTTGCAAAACTTAAAATGCTATGATGAAATAACAATACTCAGTTTTCAATGATCAATGTTGAGTTGGAAATAATCATTGTTTACACTAAAGAATATAGGATTGTAAATAATTAAACATCAAGAATTGAAATATAAAGTCTGTGAATCAAGTTTTTTAGTAGTAATTTGGAGGGCTAATTGTGGATAAAATTGAAAGAATAAAAGAGCTTGTAGAAAAATTAAATAGATATTCGTATGAATATTATTCTTTAGATAGTCCTTCTGTAAGTGATAAGGATTATGATAAAGAATATTATGAACTTCAAGAGTTAGAAAAAGAAACTGAATATATACTTCCTTATTCACCTACATTAAGAGTTGGAGATGTAATATTAGATGGATTTAAAAAATATACTCATAAAGCAAGACTTTGGAGCTTAGATAAGGCTCAAAGCCTCCAAGAAATAAAAGATTGGCATAATAGGAATGTTAAGTTTATCGAAGAAATGAGAAATAAAGGCGAAAAACTACCAGATTTAAAATATGTGCTTACAAAGAAATTTGATGGATTGACAATTAACTTAACATATAATAATGAAGGTATACTTGAAATTGCAGCAACAAGGGGAACTGGAAATACTGGAGAAGAAGTAACAGCACAAGTAAAAACAATAAAATCAGTTCCGCTTAAAATTCATAATAAAGATATTTTAGAAGTTCATGGAGAAGCTGTTATGACTCAAGAAGCTTTTAATAACTATAATGAAATTTCAGCATCTCCATTAAAGAATTTGAGAAATGGAGCAGCTGGTGCTTTGAGAAACCTTAATGTACGGGAAACTGCTAAACGAGATCTTTCAGCATTTTTTTATGATGTGGGATATAAAGAAGGAAATCAATTTAAGACTTACTTAGAAATGATGGAATTTATAAAAGAGCAAGGATTGCCTGTTGATGAGTATATTAAAGTTTGTACATCTATAGATGAGATTGAAAAGGAAATTGAATATGTAAAAGATATTAGATTTGATTTGAATTATGATATAGATGGATTAGTAATTGCAATAGATGATATTAGAACAAGAGAATTATTAGGATATACAGTTAAATTTCCTAAATGGGCAATTGCATTTAAATTTGAAGCTCAAGAAGCAACAACTAAACTTTTAGATGTTGAATGGAATGTTGGAAGAAGCGGAAGAGTTGGACCAACAGCAATACTAGAGCCAGTTGAACTTGCAGGCGTTACAGTTAAACGAGCAACATTGAATAATATGGATGATATTCAAAGAAAAGGTGTTAGAATTGGAGCAGAAGTATTTGTTCGCAGAAGTAATGATGTTATACCTGAGATAATGGGAATTGTTTCAGAATCATTAGAAGGTTCAGAAGAAATTAAATCACCAGAAGTTTGTCCTGCATGTGGAAGTCATTTGATTTTAAATGGAGCACATTATTTTTGTGAAAATACCTTATCATGTAAACCTCAATTGGTTAAAAGTATAGTGCATTATGCTTGTAGGGAAGCTATGAATATAGCTGGTTTTTCAGAAAGAACAGCAGAACAGTTATTTGAAAAACTTAATATTAAATCTATTTCTGATTTATATAAATTGAAAGAAGAAGAATTAATAAATTTAGAAAAGTTTGGATCTAAAAAGGCACAAAATCTTTTAGAAGCTATTGAAAAAAGCAAAGATTGTGAATTATATGCATTTATATATGCTTTAGGAATCCCCAATGTGGGTGTAAAAACAGCAAAAGATTTGGTTAATAAATTCAAATCTATAGAAGGTTTGAAAAATTCTACTTTTGAAGAGCTTACTGGAGTTCAAGATATTGGAGATGTAGTGGCACAAGATGTTATGGCATTCTTTAAAGAAGAGAAAGTAATGAAAACAATACAGGAGTTACTGGAATTGGGAGTTAATCCTAAGTATAATGAAAAAGAAGTTATAGAAAATCCTTTTGATGGAAAAACAGTTGTTGCAACTGGTTCACTTAATAATTATTCTAGAACTGAGATAAAAGATAAATTAGAAAGCTTAGGTGCAAAAGTTTCAGGAAGTGTTAGTAAGAAAACAGATTATGTAATAGCGGGAGAAGCTGCTGGATCAAAATTAACTAAAGCAGAAGAATTAGGAGTTAAAGTTCTTTCAGAAGAAGAATTTGAGGCAATATTAAGGGGGTAGGGTATGAAAAGACTAGTGAATTTGCTTGGTTTTATAGCAGCGTTTATAACAAGCATTTTAATAATTTGTACTTTTACAACAACATATCAATTTTATTATGTTGGTCAAGTTTTTAATTCATACTTACCAATACAACTTGGAGTCTGCATTACTATGGGGATTTTAGGGATTAGGTTTATTCTTAATGAAACAGGAAAAAAGAGAATATTATATTCTGCACTAAGTTTTGCAATATCTATTTCTCTAATTTTTTTTATAATAAATTTAGTTAAATAATCAATGCATTGAAATGAAGTGATATTTATGAAAAAATTTATTGTGTTAATTTGGGTATAATTAATAAATTAGTGGAACAAGGAGTTGCAAAGAGATAATAAAAAAAATTGGATTAAATTGGAAATTTATTAAAAAATCTAATAAATTTCTAAAAAGATAATAGAAGTATTGATTTTTAAACTTAAAATAAAAAAACTGGCTCAAAATGATTTTAAATTGTTTTGAGTCAGCTTTTTGATTAGAAGGAATGATTTATGGTAATAATACTATATATAAGGAATATAAAAGAAAGTATGCTAGTTTACTGATTTGTATTTTTGAATATACCAAATCAAAGTGAAAGGTGTAATTATGAAAAAGTATTTTTTCTATGTAGTTATGATTATTTCTGTAATTGTATTTTGTCTAGGATTTATAAATAAAGAAAGTAGCAATTTATCTAATAATAATTTAGAAGAAACATTAAGTTATGGCATAGATGAAATTCCAAAAGATCTGGAAAAGGTGACTAACTTATCTAAACGACATGAGGATATTATGTGCGCTGTGAGTAAAGGGCTAGTTTTAAAAAACGAAGAAAATAAAATAGTACCTTCCTTAGCAAGTGAAATCGTAAAAGATTCAGAGGAAATTCAATATGAATTTAAGCTTAGAGACGATATTTTTTGGAGTGATGGAAGTAAAATAACTCCTAAGGATATAGTTGTATTTTTTAAAGAACTAATAAAGGAAGAAGATAAAGAAAACATACAAGCATTGCTTGATGTGTATGGAGCAAAAGAATTTAAAGAAGGAAAAACTATATTTGAAACAGGAGTTGCTATAAAGGGCACTGAAAATTCTGTTATTATTAGATTAAATAGAAAAGATGATAATTTTTTAAGTGAATTAACCAAACCACAATATAGATTAAGAAAATATTTAATAATGTGGGCTAATATAAAAAATAATTATAATACGTTAGTTTATTCGGGAGATTATAAAATTGATTCTATTAGCAAAGACAATATGATACTAAAAAGAAATGAGAAGAGCAGTGATATTAATATATCCAATATTAATATCTTGAATGATGATAGTGTTGAAATGTCAATGGCATCATATGAGGTTAAGCAAAGAGATATTGTAATAAGCCCTCCAGAAAGTGAACTTAATAAATTAGCTGAACAAAAAAGATTAGTAACAGTACCTGAAATAAAAGCAACATACTTAGTTATTAATAATAAAGATAATTCTATTCCGATTCAAGGACGAAGAGAAATTTATAATAATGTAAATAAAGCTATTGAATCTTATCAAAATTTAAATAGTACTCAATTTGAGCTTGCAGAAGGAAGTTATTTTAGGGAAGACAAGCAAGATTTAACTAAATTACAAGCGAGAAAAGTTAGTAGTAATAAAGAAGAAAACTGGAACAAACCAAAGATACTGACAGTACTATGTGAAGATAATAATGAAAATAGAATTTTATGCAGAAGCATTCAAGAATGGTTTAAGGATAATACAGATATAACTATAAAATATAGTTTGGTAAAAGAAGAATTTAAAGATGAAGAGTTGAAAAAAAGATATGATATGCTTTTAATTAACAATGAGGCTAATGTATTGAATAAACAAAATTTTTATTCTAAGTTTAAAGAATACTTAACAGATGATCAAAATAAGCTTTTAGAAAAGCCAATAATCAATAAAACTAATTATGATTATTCAAGTTTAGAAGAAAGTTTATTCGATAATTATAATATACTTCCACTAGTGTTTTATAACGAAAATATAGCTATTTCAAATAAAATATCACAATTAAAAATAGATGGAAACGGAAATATAGATTTTGCGACAATTAAATAGTCAAATGTACAATGTACAGTTTACAATATGCAATTAAGGATGAAGCTCAAAGAGAAAGTTAGAAGAGCCAAATAAGGAAACACGACTCGTGTGCACTCGTTGTGGAAGTTCAAGTATCCAAATATAAAATTTAGACTTTCACTTGAAATTTGGACTCTCGCTGTTGGAGTATCAATTTTCCTAAGAGGATTTCTAATAAATAATTTTCAAATTTCATAGGAATTTATTCCCTAATTGTTAATTGCTAATTGTACATTGCTAATGGTGTATTAATTCAAACCAACTAATTTTGAGAAATTTTTCTATTTGGTTTAGTATTATGAGGATGTTTGGCTTTGTTTTTTTTGTATTTTTTATTCTTAAATGAAGAATTAGTTTTAGAAATATTGTTTTTATTTGATAAAATATTAGTATCAATTTTTTTAAAAGTATTTGTATTTTTAGCTTCAAAATATTCTAAGTTAACACATTCTTCAATATTTAGAGAAGTTAAATCATTTTTTAAATTAATATCTTTTGAAGAATTTAGTATAGGTAAATCTGATGGATTTTCATTACAATTATTTGAAGCAACATTTTTGTTGATAGAACCTTTATCAGAATTACTATTAAGTTCATTTATACTTCTTAAATCAAGGGGTATTTCTGAATCAAAAGAAGGAGTAAATTCCATAAAATCTTCAACCATATCTTTAAGTAGATAAATAATTAAAAAGAAATTAAACATATTTTTATTACTATCAAAAGAAGTCCTACTAATACTTAAAGAATCCTTTCTTTTTGAATAACTTAAACTTTTTATAAATATAGGTGCTAGACCTACACTCTTAGGAGTAGGTAATACTGGCATTCTAAAATATATTTCGTCTAACATATCATCAGAACGTAAGCTTAATTTTTTATATCTTTCAACTTCGTCTAAAGTTGGAGCTTCAGGCCAGCTTGTTAAAAGTCCACCATTTACAAAGAATTTCCTATATATACCAGAAATGATGGGTTTTAGTTCAGTAGTTTTATCTTCTTGAAGTGAGTACATAATCAAGGAAAGAAGATAAGAATTAACTTCTAAGCATGAATATTTACTTTCCTTTTTATCAGATAGTTTAATGAATATATTTTTATCAGCATCATATAAGCTGATTAATTTTTCAATAATATCTTTAGCCGTTTCCTTAAATGAAATTATTCCAGTATGTTTATAAGCTTCCATTAAGCATATAGAAAATAATGAACAATCATCTATTGAATCTAAATAGTAGTCTTTTTCTTGAAATTTAGTAATTAAAAAATCTCCTAAATCCAAAATAAGTTCTTTTACAGCTGGGTCACAAGAGTATTTATAAAATATATTTAATGCAAAAAAGATTTGGGTATTTTCATTAAAGGATAAATCATATAACGCAGATTTATAGTTTTTAAACATATCTAAGATCTCGTATGAAAATTTAATAAATTCATCACTAATTTTGTCAGACTCATTACAATAGGAATATAATAAGTAAGCATCCATCATAAAAGCTTGATCAGAAAATTTAAATTTGCCATCTTTATCAACTAAAGAAAAACCTTTTGAATTTCCATCAGATACATTTTTTTTGTCAACAAATAAACCTTCATTATTTCTTAAATTTTCAGAGTAAAATTGTAGTTGCTCTTTTGCAAGGTATTTAAAGGGCTTTTCAAGAGAAACTACATTTCTGTCTCCTTCATCATAATGTGAATAATATTCGCTTAATTCAAGTAAACATAATGTCATAAGGGCATTAGTAGAAGAGTTTATTTCCTTCTTAAAGCTTGATTCATCAAAGCCGTGACTACTTTTGCTATGAATGAACATAGGGGAAGATTTCCTATATAAGCATAAGAGTGGAGAAAAATTATTTAATATGCTAATATCATTTATAGAAGATTTTTTCGGAGTTCTAACTTGTGCCAAAAGACCACATTTAGAGTTCAATACTAAAGTTTTTACTGATTCTTTTGATAAATGAAAAAGCTGACCACTAATTTCTTTTTGGGAAAGACTATTCATCCTAAAGAATGGTCCTATATATCTCAATGTATACACCTCTCATAAAATTCTCATCTTATTCATTAATATGAAATTAGTAAATAAAAAGTACATAAAATATAAAGAAAAGGAGATTTTTTTATAATGAAGGAAGGAAAATTAGATTTTGATGATTTAAGAAATATTATATTAAATAATAAAACAATTAAAAGAAATGAAGTAAAAGTCAGAAATGATGTTGGAGAAGATTGCTCTATAATTGATTTTGGAGATTGTGAAGGAATATTCTCTACAGATCCAATAACAAGTACTAATGAGAATATTGGGAAATTAGCTGTCCATATTAATTGCAATGATATTGCATCATCAGGTGGAGAGCCTATAGGGATATTAGTTACAATATTGGCGCCTATATCTTCAAGCTTAGAAGAAATAAATAAAGTTATGAATGAAATTGATGAAGAAGCAGCAAAAATTGGTGTTGAGATAATAGGTGGACATACAGAAGTAACAAGTGCAGTAAATAAGATGGTTGTATCTGTGACTGCAATAGGAAAAAATTTAAAAGGTAAATCTATTAAAACTGCAGGTGCAAAAGTAGATGACGATATAATAGTAACGAAAGCCTTAGGATTAGAAGGTACATATATTTTGATAAATGATTATGAAGAAAGAATTCAAAAAATTTTATCAAAAGAAGAAATACAATTTGGCAAAATGTTAATAAATAAAATAAGTGTCCTAGAAGAGGGCAAAATAGGCGGAAAATTCGGAGTTAATTCAATGCATGATATAACAGAGGGAGGGCTTCTTGGAGGCTTATTTGAGGTTACTATGGCATCAAACAAAGGATTTAAGATATTTAAAGACAAGATACCTATGTTTGACATAACTAAAAAAGTTTGTGAAGAATTTAAAATAGATCCTCTTAGACTTATATCATCTGGTAGTATGCTGATTACTACTAAAAATGGGCAAGAATTAATTAAACAACTCAGGGAAAAAGAAATTGATGCTAGTATAATAGGCAAAATTTCTGAACGAGGTGGAATTTTAGTTGATAAAGGGAATGAAATAAATGTTGAACCACCTAAAAGAGATGAATTATTTAATATAAAATAAAAAATAAGGGCAAAGTCTAAAATTATTTAAATAATTTTATTTTAAACATGCATGGTTGCTTTAATTTAAAAATAGTTTTAATTGGTAGGAGGAAATAAATAGTGAAAAGATTAATATTAGCTAGTAATAATAAGAAAAAAATTAAGGAAATGAAAAAGATATTAAAAGAATTGGACATAGAAGTCAAATCTTTAGAAGACGAAAACATTGATATAGATGTAGTTGAAGATGGAAAAACATTTGAAGAAAATGCTCGAAAGAAGGCAAAAGAAATATATGAATTCTTATTAAAAAGAGGAGAAGAAAATTTTATTGTATTAGCAGATGATTCAGGATTAGCAGTTGATTATTTAAATGGAGAACCAGGAATATATTCAGCTAGATATTCAGGCGAACATGGAAATGATACAAAAAATAATGAAAAACTTTTAAAGAATTTAAGGAACGTACATAAAGAAAATAGAGGTGCTAAGTTTATTTGCCAATTAGCAATGTTTACAGACCAAGGGGAGTACTTTGAAGTTACAGGAGATGTAAAGGGATATATTATAGAAGAATTACATGGAGAAGGGGGGTTTGGGTATGATCCATTATTTTTCTATGAACCATTAAATAAAACTTTTGCACAATTAACCTCAGAGGAAAAAAATCAAATTAGCCATAGAGGTGTTGCATTAAAAGAATTAAAGAAAATAATTCGTGGATTATTATAATTCAGTATAAATGAGATATATAGAATTATTTTATTAGTATAATTAAAATTAGCAAGAATGTTAATATAATAAGTATTAATTTTCTGTAAATTTTAATATGTAGCTATAAGGTGTATTTTAAATTTATAAATTTACTAAATATAGATTAGAGGAGGGCGAGAAGATTATGTTGATTGCGGTGGTGAGTGATACACATAGGGTAAGTAAATACATTAATTTAGCTAAGGAATTAATAAAAGATGCTCATATACTGATACATTTAGGAGACAACATTGATGATGTAGAGGTATTAAAAAGTGGTTTTAAAGGAGAAGTATATGCAGTTACAGGTAATTGTGATTATTCAGCTCAATATCCAAAGGAAGCTATTATAGAGGTAAATGGAAGAAAAATATTTTTTACGCATGGAGATTTATATGGTGTAAAAAATTCTATGAATAATATTTATTATAGGGGAAAAGAACTAGATGTAGATGTTGTTCTTTTCGGACATACTCATGAACAAATAATAGAAGAGGAAAAAGGTATCATCTTGATGAATCCAGGTAGTATATCACTACCAAGATTTAAAGGAAGATATGTTGGATTTATAGATATTAATGATGAGGGAAATATTGATACATATTTAAAAGAAGTTAGAATATAAATTTTAATTAACTGCTTCATAGAAGGCATATTCAAAAAAATAATTGACCAGTGTAATTATTTATTTTACATATTTGGGCAGTTATTTTTTAGATGCCTAAGTAAAAAAAACAATTTGCTTAGTATAAAAAACTTAGAAAAAAGGTATTCCATCCGCATAAAAACTCATATTTATATCTTTTCTAAGTAAATTATTATAAAATTATTAAAAAAGGTATTGACGAAATAGATTTGATATTGTAAAATAGTCATTGTCGCTGAGATACAAAGTGACAAGTTGAGAAATACATTTTATACTTCGGGGTGTGGCGCAGCTGGGAGCGCGCGTCGTTTGGGACGATGAGGTCGCAGGTTCAATCCCTGTCACCCCGACCACTAAAAATTTAATATGTGCGGGTATCGTATATCGGTAATACTCTAGCCTTCCAAGCTAGAAAGGTGGGTTCGATTCCCACTACCCGCTCCATTGAAAATTTTGAAAAATGTAAGTAAAAAGCTTGACAAATTTTACGGGACAGGTTAAAATAAAAAACGTTCCGAAAACAGAAAAATTGACAAATACATATAGATGTTGTATAATAATAAACGTCTGAAAAATAATTTTAAATAATATGCGTTTTTAGCTCAGCTGGATAGAGCAACGCCCTTCTAAGGCGTGGGCCGGGGGTTCGAATCCCTTAAAACGCACCATTTAAATCGGGGTGTGGCGCAGCTGGGAGCGCGCGTCGTTTGGGACGATGAGGTCGCAGGTTCAATCCCTGTCACCCCGACCATTTAAAAATTAATATTTTATTTGAAAATTTAATGCATGCGGGTATCGTATATCGGTAATACTCTAGCCTTCCAAGCTAGAAAGGTGGGTTCGATTCCCACTACCCGCTCCATACAAACTTAATGTTTGTAACAAAATAAATAATATGCGTTTTTAGCTCAGCTGGATAGAGCAACGCCCTTCTAAGGCGTGGGCCGGGGGTTCGAATCCCTTAAAACGCACCATTGTGGTGAGCGTAGTTCAGTGGTAGAGCGCCAGTTTGTGGCACTGGTTGTCGTGGGTTCGAGTCCCATCGTTCACCCCATATTGGGATATCGCCAAGCGGTAAGGCAATAGACTTTGACTCTGTTATGCGCAGGTTCGAATCCTGCTATCCCAGCCATTATTCGGTTTACTAGCTCAGTTGGTAGAGCACATGACTTTTAATCATGGTGTCCCGGGTTCGATTCCCGGGTAAGCCACCAATTTAATAATTACATGCGCAGATGTGGCGGAATTGGCAGACGCACTAGACTTAGGATCTAGCGCCTTTCGGTGTAAGGGTTCGACTCCCTTCATCTGCACCAAATGAGCGAAAATGACTCAACGGTAGAGTGCCACCTTGCCAAGGTGGAGGCTGCG
>NZ_JAJFUC010000082.1 GCF_021372645.1 Clostridium sp.
ATTCTTTCTTATATTGAGCTGGTGTAGGATATTTAACTTGTTTAATATCTAAATCCTTGTTTTCTTCATAAGATTTAATTCTGTCAGCTAACATTTGATTATATATAAATCTAGCACAACCACAACTTTTAGCAATATATATTTTTTGTTCTTTATTTGGATAAATTCTATATTTATAAGCTTTTAACATAATAATTCTACTCCTTTCTATCCTTGATTTTGGATATAATTTTTCAAAGTTTCAGAACTTACTTCACCTATTGTTGAAATAAAATAACCATCAGTATTTAATAAGAATTTACTATGATTTTTACTGTTATACATCAGTATCACCTCATAATAATATCGTATCATAAAGTGATACTACTTGCAATAACTTTATTTCTATTTTATAATAATATTAGAAAATATCTTGGAGTGTGAGAACTATGCTAAAAAACAGAACTAGAATTGGCTCTGCTATTGATACAGACCTTTATAACCAATTGAAAGACCTTTCAGAGAAAACTAGAATACCAATTTCTAAACTCTTAGATGAAGCTTTAGAAGACTTACTAAAAAAACATAAAAGTTAATTATTTGTGACGAATTCATCCCCTAGGCTAAAGACCATAGGGGATTTCTTCTAACATCTTTTAAAAAACACGATTTACATTACTACACTATAAATAAGTAATGTAAATCGTGTTTCATAATTATAAATTCAATATCTTCTTAAATAAAGTTATATATTTGACTATATTACTTTATTTTCATCAACAATTCACCTGTTTTAACTTGTTGACCTTCTTGTATAAGGATGGATTCAACAGTTCCTGTACTATAAGCCACAATATTTGTTTCCATCTTCATTGCTTCTATTACAAGTAAGCTATCACCTTCTTTAACCTCATCGCCTTCTTTAACAAGCACCTTGATTATAGTTCCTGGAATACTTGCTCCGATTTCTAATTTATTTTCAGGATCAGCCATTTTAGAAGTATTATTTTCCCTTGAATTACCTATGATTCTCTCAGTTTTATCTTTTATTTTTATTTCTCTTCTATTTCCATTAATCTCGAAGTCTATAGTTCTATTTCCTTCTGCATCTAATTTTCCAATTTCAATTAATTGGACAATCATTGTCTTACCTTCTGCTACTTCAATCTCACTAGTCTCGCCTTCTGCAAGCCCATGGAAGAATACATCACTACCCATACGGCTTACATCACCGTATTCTAAAACAGATTTTATAAACGCTTCAAATACATCTGGATATAATGCATAACTTATTAAATCTTGCTTTGATGGATTGTATCTATATTCTTCTTTTAAATACGCTTCAATCTTATCAAAGTCTTCCGGAGGTAATAGTTCTCCAGGTCTAGCAGTTATAGGTTCTTCTCCTTTTAATACAAGTGCTTGTAATTCCTTAGGGAAACCACCTTCTGGTTGACCCATCATTCCTTTGAAATATGAAACTATAGAATCTGGGAATGCCATATTCTTAGCTTTTTCAAGAATATTTTCAGGTGTTAAGTCATTTTGAACCATGAAGATAGCCATATCTCCAACCATTTTTGATGATGGAGTAACCTTTATTATATCTCCAAGCATATCATTTACTTTCTTGTACATATGTTTTACATCATTAAATCTGTGACCAAGTCCAAAACTTTCAACTTGTGGCTTTAAATTTGAATATTGACCACCTGGAATCTCAAATTTATAAATTTCAGCGCTTCCTGATTTTAAATCTGATTCAAATTGATTATAAACCGGTCTTACTGTATCCCAGTAATCAGATAATTTTTGAATTTCACTTAAATCAATACCTGTATCTCTATCTGTATTTCCAAGAGCCGCTACTATTGAGTTTAATGCTGGCTGACTTGTAAGTCCTGACATACTATTGAAAGTTGTATCAACTATATCCACACCTGCATCTGCTGCCATTAATACTGTAGCAACACCATTGCCTGTTGTATCATGAGTATGAAGATGAATAGGAATTGAAATTTCATCTTTTAATGCAGTTATAAGCTTCTTAGCTGCATAAGGTTTAAGTAATGCTGACATATCCTTTATAGCAAGTATATGCGCTCCCATTTTTTCAATTTCCTTAGCTTTTTCTACATAGTATTTTAAGCTATATTTATCTCTAGTTTCATCTAAAATGTCACCAGTGTAACATAAAGCAACTTCTGCAACTTTATTGCATTTTAATACTTCTTCTAAAGATACTTCTATTCCTTTTAACCAATTAAGTGAGTCGAAAATTCTAAATACATCTATTCCACTTTCTGCAGATTCTTTTATGAATTCTCTTATAACATTATCTGGATAGTTTTTGTATCCTACAGCATTTGCTCCTCTAATAAGCATTTGGAACATAACATTTGGAATTCTCTTTCTTAAAGATTCTAGTCTCTTCCATGGAGATTCTTTTAAGAATCTATAAGCTGTATCAAAAGTAGCTCCCCCCCACATTTCAAGAGAGAATAAATCATTTCCGTAAACAGCTGTTGCCTTTCCAATATTCTTCATATCTTGAGTTCTAACACGAGTAGCCATTAATGATTGTTGAGCATCTCTCATTGTTGTATCTGTAAGAAGTAGTTTATTTTGATTTTTTATCCACTTAACTACGCCATCTGGACCTTCTGCATCTAATATTTGCTTAGTACCACTTAATCCATCTAAAGAAGTTATGATTGGAATATCTGGTACATCATATTCTTTCTTATTCCCTTTAGTTTCATTTACTATTTTTTCACCAATGAATCTTAAAATTCTTTGTTCTTCATCAGTTCTTGGTCTTATATCGAATAATTGTGGATTATCTGATATAAAGTTAGTATCACATTCACCTTTTTGGAATTGCTCATTATTTAACACATTTATTAAGAAGTCTACATTAGTCTTAACACCTGTAATAGTTAATTCTTTAATTGCACGTATAGATTTTCTAACTGCATCCTCAAAAGTTCTTGAATATGCAGTACTCTTTACAAGTAAACTATCATAATAAGGACTTATTACTGCTCCACTATATCCATTTCCACCATCAAGCCTTATACCAAAACCAGATCCTGTTCTATAAACATCAATCTTTCCTGTATCCGGAGAGAAGTTATTTGAAGGATCTTCTGTAGTCACCCTACATTGAATTGCATATCCTCTTGGTTTTATGTCATCTTGAGAATGTATTCCTATTTCTTCTGAATCTAACTTAAAGCCTTCTGCTATTAAAATTTGACTTTGAACTATATCTATTCCTGTAGTCATTTCTGTTATGGTATGTTCAACTTGAACTCTTGGGTTCATTTCTATAAAGTAATGATTATCATGCATATCAACTAAAAATTCTAAAGTTCCTGCACTTCTATAACTTACAGATCTAGCTATCTTTAATGCATCTGCACATATTTCTTCTCTTTTTTCTGGTGTTAAAGATAATGCTGGCGCAATTTCAATAACTTTTTGATGTCTTCTTTGAATAGAACAATCTCTTTCATAAAGATGTACTACATTACCATATTTATCCCCTAATACTTGGATTTCAATATGTTTTGGACCTTCTATGTATTTTTCAATGAACATATCATCTATACCAAAAGCCTTTTTAGCTTCATTTTTAGCACTTCTAAAAGCAGTAAGAAGTTCATCTTCACTTCTTACGATTCTCATACCTCTACCACCGCCGCCTGCAGCAGCTTTTACCATTACAGGATATCCACACATGTTAGCAACTTCTATTGCTTCTTCTTCTGAAGCTATTGCCTTATCTACACCTGGTATTACTGGAACCCCAGCTTTTTTTGCAGCTATTTTTGATTGAATCTTATCTCCTAGGCTTTCCATCATTTCTGATTTTGGTCCTATAAATTCTATACCAACTTCTTCACATCTTCTAGCAAATTCAGCATTTTCAGATAAGAATCCATACCCTGGATGTATAGCATCCACATGTTTTTTCAATGCAAGATTTATTATTTCATCAATATTTAAATAAGCTTCAACTGGTCCTTTATTTTTTCCGATTAAATACGCTTCATGAGCCTTAGTTCTGAAAAGCGCGAACTTATCTTCCTCTGTATATATAGCCACTGTTCTTATACCAAGTTCATGACACGCTCTAAAAATTCTTATTGCTATTTCGCCTCTATTGGCAACTAATACTCTTTTAAATTTTTTCCCCAATTAAAATACAACTCCTTTTAATATGTTTTGATTTTTTATTTATAATACATGAATTATTATATGCACAGCAGTTTATTAAAAACAGATTATGCAATTTTCATAACTCATATCTTGTCATAATATAATTTTCTTCATTTAAAATTAATATATTAGATTATAACATATTTCGTGCTACTTAACACACATTATTTATCTTTTCTATTAATTTTTACATGATTTTTATTGTAATTACAAGATATTTTTTTTTGCGATTATGAAATAATTATTTTTTATTCCTTCATTTTTCTAGATTCAAATTGCAATTCAGTAAATAAATTTTAATTTATTTCTGCTATACAATTAGGACATCTTGTTGCATCAATATGAATTTCACTGTAGCAATAGGGGCATTTTTTCTTATTCTCAACTGGTTTTTCTTCTTTCTTCCTAGCAAATCTATTAATTTGTTTTATAACTATAAAAATAGAAAAAGCTACTATCAAAAAATCTATTATGTTATTTATAAATAAACCATAATTTATTGTAGCAACACCAGCATTTTTAGCTTCTTGTATAGTTCTAAAATCCCCACTTCCGAGTACAAAAAACAAATTAGAAAAATCCACTTTACCCATTAACAGACCTACTAAAGGCATTACAATGTCATTAACTAAAGATGTAACGATTTTACCAAAAGCACCTCCAATAATAACCCCCACTGCTAAGTCAATTATATTTCCTTTCATTGCGAATTCTTTGAACTCCTTAAACATATTAACATCTCCCATCTTTATTAAGCTTTCTTCAGATATATAATCAATTAATTAAATACATATAAATTGGGATAAATATCAAAATGCAAATAGTAGTCACTACAGTCATAACTGCTGCATATTCATAATCAGCATTATATTGCTTTGCGACAATAGACGTATTAGTCATAACAGGCATAGCCGCTTGAATTATAAAAACTTTTTCCATAAGAACAGGTATATGCATGTATTTTGCAGCAAAATAAATTAATATAGGTGAAATAAAAAATCGCCCAACTAAAATTACTGCCATCTCCATACTAAATTTTATCTTTTTCAAATCCACTGAGTAAATAATTATTCCTATAAAAAGCATTGATAATGGTGTAGTTAAGTTACCAAGATATTTACATGTATCCAGAATAAATTTTGGCAGTTGAATATTGAGAGAAATAAGTATCATCCCAATAATGAAACCCATTAACGGCGGAGATACTAATCTAACAAAGGTTTCTTTTGAGATTATTCTACTGTTATTATTATCTCCATCTTTACTTATTCCATAAGCTCCCAAAGTCCAGAAGAACGTTGTATTAGCAATGTAATATAGCAAAACATAGGGTATACTAAATTCTCCAAATAAAGCCATATTTATAGGTAATCCAATGAATATCGAATTAGATACAAAGAACATTGATCTAAAAGTTCCAATTCTTTTTCTTTCTACTTTAATTATTTTTGATAATATTACTCCAATAACATAACATATTGCCATAGATGCAAATGGAACTATTAGTCCACTACTTAAATTACTTAATTTTTCTCTATCAAAGTTTCCAACTAAATCTGATATCATTAAACACGGAAGGGCTATATTACAAACTAACATAGAAAATAGTTTTGACACACTTTCATCAAACCATTTCTTTGCAGTTAATATATATCCAACACAAATCATAATAACTATGCTAAACACACTACCTGCTGCATTAAAAATAACCATTTTAAAACTCCTTTTATTATTTGTTACTTTAACTTTTTTATTCTTATATGATTTCAAACTATATTTTATTATATTTCTTCACAACTTAGTTTTTGTGGTCAAGGAAATTTCTCTATTTTATAGTTGTATTACCTTAGGGCGATTCCTAACTAAATTAATGTATTTAATAAGAAAAAAGGCGCTATTAAATCACTATAGATTCTACATCTTTAGTTAATTTTTATTAAACTTAATAATTACACTTATAATTACAATTTAAGTAGTATATTCAGATTATTTACAGGTCACTTAAGTTATATCGAACTCTAATAAAACACAAAAAGTGCCTGAAACCTTAGTAATTCTAAGATTTTAGTCACTTTTACTTTTATGGCGGAGAGAAGGGGATTTGAACCCCTGATAGAGTTGCCCCTATACACGCTTTCCAGGCGCAAAGTATAAAACTATAGGCTAAAAATGTACTATTTATCAGCCTTCACACGATTTTTATTTCTAAATATCTCCACGATGTTATTGTTAATAATAGTAAAACAACGTAAACTAAATGTCAATATTCTGTAATAAATATTTATTTATAGGACATCTTGTAGATTAAAAATTATTTTATGTAAATTGGTAGTAAATATTTTGCTTATTAAAAATTTATTTTATGAAATCATCAATATACTTTCCAAAGACTAGCCAGCGAATAAAATTACTTGTGTCTAAGCACTGACATTTTGCTAATTTTTCAATTATTTCTTTTTCATCTTCAGTAACTCGAATATATAATCTTTGATCTCTTAAACTATCATATTGTTTTTTAGGTTCTCTTCCTAAAAGTCTTAAAACCATTTCTCTTAAATTCATTTATTGACCACTCCCCCACTCTTCTAAAATTGATTTTTGAACCCCTAAAGGGTATATTTGTGTAACCATTGTGCGTACGGTGGGAGGACTACTCCTCCACTTCTTGCACTTTTTTATTATCCAATGTTGGCAATGGAGATACACCACGTAATATATCTTTTACGTGTGCTGCTGGACTTGAATATCTTAAAAGTTCTCCATAGAGTTCTAAGTCCTCTTTTTTATTCTTTGAAAACTCTAGTATAATACGTAATCTTTGCATACATTGACACCCCTTCTTAATTGCTTATATTAATTTATATGCTCAATGAGTACAATGTATTACAAAAAAGATATTGATTTGAATATAACGAACGTAATTTTGCTTTGGTTAAAATCTTAGTTTATTAAATATAAAAAGAACCCTATTTCTAGAGTTCTTAAACTTATCTATTCATTTTCATGGTCTTGGTATATACAACAGCAGTCTAATCCATTCTCAGCTTCACACCAATCTCCATCATGTATACACCATACTCTTAAAAAGTCACCTTTTTCATAACTTTTTGAAGTATCAACATCTTTAGGGTTTACCCAAGCTTTTTCAGAAAACATGCATCCACTTACTTCATCCCAATCTGTTACTACAGCTCTACTATACTCTTCATCATAACCCATATATCTCACCTCCTTTCATATAATAGAATTATACAAAAGTAGGTAAATTCCTCTTATAAATTACATAACAAAATACTCTTACTTATAACATAGAAATTTATATATTTTATAATTTATTTAATATTGGATATAATATAAATAAGAAAAGCTTAGTAGTGTGAATACCAAGCCTTTCTACGGATAATAGTAGAACATTTTAGTTTCAGCTATTAGTGTTAGAATTTAGTTGGATGTATCTAAGGAAACAGACACTTACATGTGATATATATTAGGTGTCTTTTCCTATGGTACTAAAACCTATTTTAATATTAATCTTAAAGGCTTTTCTAAGAATCTCTACATTTAAATAGAAATCTTTTAGAGTGCAATTCAATATACTGTTAGCAAGTATTGTAATCAATATTACTATTAATCCATTAATATCCATAGAATATTACCTCCTTGGCTATTACACTAATAACCTAAGATAAAAATATCCTACTATCGTAGACTAGCTACAAAATATCCTATATATATGATGTCCATTTTGAATAAAAATATTTTAAAATAAAAAACACTTATATTTCTATATATGTTATACACAAAACACATTATATAGTTTTAAAAACCACTTGATACAGTTTTATTTTATATATTATCATAATTTCAATACTAAGAACAACAACCATTTATATTATCTTCTACTAAATGACCATACATAGCATCTGCTATACACTCAATAGCTTTTCTTTTACGCTTATGTATACTCTCAAGACATACATTTAAATTAATAGCAATATCTTTAATTCTAATTTTCTCAAAAATACTATAAGTTATTATTTTTAAATCTATTTCATCTAAAAGCTCCAATGATACTTTTATCTTTTCAATTTTAAATTCATCTGCTTTTATACTTTTTTTTAATAATTTTATTTGCTCAGGACTTAATTCTTCTTTTTCTAATTTTAATTTATTTAATTTTAATTTCCCAACTAATATTTTAAATTCCTTTAAATCTTTCTTGGTTTGTTTATATATATCCTCACGATTCATTTATATCACCCCACTAAAATATTTATTCATTATATCTATTGCACTAATAGCTTTATCTTGGTCATATCTAGAACCTTCCATTATAGATTCTAATTTAGAACCTATATATTCCTTGGATTTTTCTTTACCCCAATCACTATTTCTTAGCTTTTTGAGTGCATTAAATTCTATTTGAGGAATACTATTTTGATTTAATTTTAAAGTTTCAGCTACTTCTTTATATGTAAATGTCTTTTGATAATTCCACCCATAGCAAAGTTGAAGTATTTCTCTTTCTTTCAAAGTATTATTATGGAGCATTGCACTTTCCAACTCTTCCCTTAACTGGCTAATATATATCTTTTCTTCCACATTATCAAAGCCATAATCAATACTTTCAATAGTGTCCTTTAGTTGTATGTCTTCATCTGCCTGTAATGGAACATCAAGACTTATGCAATTATTATTAAATGTATTATTACCAACTTCCCTGGAGCTTCTTCCATTAACACATGAAAATATTTCTCTTTTTATATATTGGAAAGCATAAGTAATGAAGCCAGCTTTATTTTCTAAGTCATTATTATACCTACTTGCTGCATTAATTAGTCCAATGGTTCCTGCTTGTACTAGATCATTAAATTCAACCATTTTATTAATGCCATTAAACTTATTAGCAAGCTTTTTAACTATCCCTTCATTAGCTTCAATTAAGCTCTCTAAGGCTTGTTTGTTTCCTTGTTGATATAATAAAACTAACTCTTCATTGCTCATGCTCTGCACCACCTATATATTAAAATTCAAAGAGCAACATTATGTTGAATGCTACTCTTTTTGTCTAACTTTATTGATTTAAAAGCCTTTTCTATTGCTATTAAATGCTAAATTTCCGCTTACTGCTGGCGTAACTAATTTACCTACCTTTGCACTATCCATATAGATTCCCATATTATTTAATGTACCTTTCAAAGAAGATATTTCATCTTTCATAGATTTCATTGTATCTAACATTTCTCTTGTCATATCTCCTGTAATAGATTGAGTATTAGTATTGCTTACATTAAACTCATATGAATTACCAGTATTCATTTTGCTAAGTGCATCATTCATTATAGAATTCATTTGTTTAAATAATACACTCAAAGGTAATATAGCTTCGGGACCAGCTTCGCCACCAACCATTGCATTTCCACCATTCATTCCGAACATAGTAGGATTTGTCATAATTCCTCCATTAGCGTACCAATCAACACCAACACTTGGAGCACCTTCACTTCCCCAATCTAAAGGATTCATTGAACCACTAAAAGTAAAATGTGGTAGTTTAAATTTTGACTTGATACTTTCCCATGCTTCGGATATCCAATCTATAACTGCCTGGAATGGTGCTTTAATTCCTTCCCAAGCATCTTTAATGCCACCTACAACAGTATCCCATGCATATTGAATACCACTAGCCACTGTTTGAAAAGCTGTTTGAAAGCCATTCCATGCTGCTGTTATTCCTTCTATTATTGGCATAATTACAGGCGATAGATAACTGCAAACAGTATTCCAAGCAGTTTGTAGTGTTGCCCAAGCACCTTGTACATTACTTACAAATCCAGTCCATAGACCTGCAATTAAAGTAATTATTGGCTCTATTATAGGAGATAATGCATTGCATAAGACATTCCAAGTATTTTGTAGCATATTCCAAATACCTGTTATATTCGCAACAAATCCTGTCCACATTATTCCAATTGATTGTATAACTGGTTCTACTATTGAAGCCAAAGCCCCCCAAAGAGTATTCCAAGCTGTAGAAATCCATGTACAAACACTTCCTATAGTAGTAGATATTGTTGTCCATGCTCCAATTACTGCATCTCTAAAACCTTCGTTGGTGTTCCATAGATAAACTATTGCTGCCACCAATCCGGCTACTGCTGCAACTATCAATCCTATAGGATTTGCATCCATAATAACATTTAGAGTAGCTTGCGCTATGCTTAAACCTTCTGTTGCTTTTTGTGCTGCTTGTATTTTACCTACAAAATCTGATACTAGCGTTGCCACCTTAAACACTTCCATAGCTGTTCCTATAGCAATTATTCCAGTAGCAATATTATTAGCATTATCCATTATCCAACCTAACCCTTCTAGTAGTGTTGGTAATACATTAGTTGCCATATCTGCTATGCTTTTTATTAAATCACCTAGCCCCTGTGATAAACTTTCTATTCCGCTTTTCAAATCAGAACTTGCAAAAGTTTGACTTAATTGGCTAGCTGCATCATTTAAGCTAGGCATTAATTCTTGAGATACAGGCAATAATACACTTGTCTTAATTTGCCTTCCTAACCCTTCCATTGCCTCTATAGGCGTATTATATTTTATTTGGTTTATTTGCTCCATTGAATTATGGGCTTTATTAAAATTATCTCCAATGTTGCCTAGCTGAGTTACAACTTTAGGTCCTAAATCTTCCCACATAGTACCAAACAATTCAACACCTATAGTGCTTTGTTTTACTGGATCATTTACATTAGCTAATGCTTGAGTAACTTGCATAAATGCTTCTTTAGCACTACTGCCTCCTGCTGCAAACTTAGAAGCCATATTATCAGCACTAAAGCCTAATTCAGTGAAACCATCTTGAGTAGTTTTTGAACCATCTATTGCCCTAATGGAAAATTCTTTTACCGCATCACCTATTTTATCTAAATTAAAAGCTCCGTCTGCTGCACCATCTGCAAATACGTTGAACATATCCTCAGCGTCTAAGCCTAATTTTTGAAATTGAACTGAATATTCATTTACACTATCATATAACTCACCACTAAAATTAAGATTCTGCTGTTGCCCTTGTGCCAATAAATTGAACGCTTCTTCACTTGTTAATCCAAAATTATTCATCAAAGTTGTGACGCTTCTCATACTTTCAGATATATCTACTCCAAACGTATCTCTAAAGGCAATAGCATTTTGAGTTACTGCCTGTAGATCTTCTCCAGTACCTTGCATATACTGCCTTACTTGTGAAAAACTTTCTGCTACATCTTCAACACTGGATCCAAAATTATTATTATAAACAGCTTCAATTTGTTCATTAAATTTTGCCATTTCCTCAGATGTTGCACCAGTTTGGGCCTGTAATCCATTTAAAGATTTTTGCCAATCTCCACCAAATGTTATTAATTCGCCTATTCCCTCTTTAGCCTTATCCCAAATATCTCCACCAATAGCCATACCAACACCACGTTTGATATATTCGCCCATGTTATCAAATACGCCTTTGCTCTTTTCGGCTTCTTGTTCTAAATCTTTTATGGGTTTTGCTAAATCACCATTTGTAGGTGGATTCATTGCATCTTTATAGGCACTTTTAAACTTATTTAATGAAGCTTCGGTAAACTCTATTTCTCTTTGAAAGGCTCTATATTGCTCTTCGCCAATTTTCCCACTAGCAAATTGTGCATCTACTTGGCTTTGAGCATCTTTTAAAGCCTTTAGCTTTTGACTAGTTACTTCTATTTGCTTAGATAATAATTCTTGCTTTTGTGCAAGTGCTGCTGTATTACCTGGATCAAACTTTAAAAGTCTATTTACATCAGTTAATTCCTTTTGGACAGATATACTCTGAGAAGTAACATCACTTAAAGCCTTTTTTAAGCCTGTTGTCTGTCCATCTATCTCAATGGTTATACCTTTTATTCTATCCGCCATATTTCCTCCTTTCTAAAAGGCTAAAAACTATCAAAATCAGCTTGACTAGCCTTTCTATTTCTAACTTTTTTAGGATTATTCATGTCAACATATTCCTGCATGTAATCTAAACACATACCAACTGTCATATTTTCCATATCTTCGTAAGTCAATTTACTTTTTTTACACAAAACAAGGAACAGCTCAGTTGTAATAACTTCACCGTTCCCTTTATCTTCATTTTTTATTTTTTTTTACTTTGCATATTAGATGTAATCAACTCTAATAATTGCGGCAATATTTCACCTATAGGGAAAGAATCAAATTCATCTAACCATTCTATAGGCTCTTTTATTGCTTTATCTGCTGTCTTAGCAAATATCCAAGCTATATTATAAAATAGTTCAAAATCAATATTAGCAAGTTTTTCAGCATCAGACATTTTTTTAGATTTCATTGCTTTTTCTAACTTTTCTAGTTTTAATATTTCTGCAAAATAATCTTTACCAAATTGTTTTTTATATCTTAGCGGAGTTGCAGCAGTAGATTTAAATTCAACTTGTTTCCCATCAATTTCAATTACTTTTATATTATTTTGCATTTTCTTTCACCTCATATATATATTTTTTTATTTAATATCATTGTTAATAAAGACCAATAAACCTATCATATCAAGCCTTAAACAAGCCTATTTGTAATCATAGTGAATTATGTTAACCTTGATGTTTTCTTTATCTAGAGCCTTTAGAAGCATATTCACACCCCCTTAAAAATTTTTTTAAAATGTCGCTCCATTGGAAGGAGTTCCATTCCCCGGTCTCCAACCGTTTATTTATTTTGCTTGAAGGTGGGGGGGATATCTTATTTACTTCTCAATTCCAAAATATTCTTTTGCTAGATCAATAAGCATGTTAGTATGAATATCTTTTGGTATCAATAAACCTTTAGGCATACCATACTTTGATTCTAATTTTCTTTTAAGTTCTTGACTTATATATCCTTCACTTATCATGAAAGGTGTTCTCTCTGCAGTGTCTGCATCTGAAATAGCTTTTGCTTTCTCACGTTCTTGATTAATGTTAAATGCAGTAGTATATACAATTGATGTTACATATTCATTAAAGCCTAACCCTGCCTTACTTGCTTCATTACTTAGCATCTCAATAGTATCCTTGTCATACTCTACTTCTATAGCTCTTATGTTACCACCTACAATATAGTCAAATGGTTCGACATATAATTCTTCTATTTGTTTCCTATTCTCAATAGCAGTCTTGAGAAAGTTCTCTCTATTCCGCGTTGTGTCAATCTCCCATATACCTTTAGTGATAGGATCCAATTGACCAGATACTCTCCAATCCAATACAACTCTTATAGTACACGCTTTCTTTTCTTCTTCCTGTTGTCTTGCCTTATCCGCTTTCTTACTTGAAATAGCAGCAGGACTCTTCTTATTATTTTCAATGATTTCCTTTTCTCTTTCAGCTTTTTTATTAATTACTTTCATTATTACAATCCCTTCCTTACTTCTGATAATTCTTTCATTAACTTTTCTCTTTGACTTTCAAATAACTTTTTATTGCCAGTTCTTTGTTGTAGGCTATTTATAGCTTTCAATCTATCAACTATTGTCCCGCATCTTACAACCTCTGCTCTGTTACTTCCAACTATTCCACCATATCTCATATCGTCTCACACTCCTTTACATATTTAGATTTGTATTAGCATCATGATTAACTTTTAAGATTTTCTTATCATGTTCCACTAATTTTTTATTTTTACATAATTCTTTATTTTGAATCTTTGCTTTTTCTTTGTGCATGTAATCTTTTGTTCCAACCGACTTATAGAATATGCTACCTTTTTTTATCATACTTTCTCATTCTCCTTTTCCTTAAATTTCTTCTCCCAATACTTCTCTTGAGCAGCTTTTACCTTATCCCTATTCCTCGCCCTCCATTCCTTCATATAAGTGTTTCTTTGTTCTTTAGCTCTATCAGTCAATATAAACCCTCCTTCCTGTATTTAGATAAAATAAAAAGGCTACGGCAATAAATAACTCAATCCAATTTTGGACTTAGTTAGATATTTCCCGCAGCCATCAATTTCTTAATGCTTTCCACTTCTAAAAGTGGGGTACTTAAATATTAAATTGTATTAAATTTTTTATTTTTATCTTTATATTTATTATAACATAATATTGCCTTTAAATATAGTGTTTTCAATAGTTTAAGGCATATTTCCATTTAAATATTTTCAGTTTTATATTTTCCAATAATCATATAAATAAATATTTGTGACATTGATTGAAGTGTGACGTAATTGTGACTTTAATTTTATAATACTGTCACATTTCAAAAGTATTGATATTACTTACATTAATACTACTATGTGACTATTGTTACTTTATATTATATATAATAAATAAATAATAATAAGATAAGCAGTAATAGGTTATATATACCCTATATACGCCCTAGTGAAAAAATTTTTGACACGTAACGTCACAAGCACTCAAACCTTTGATATTATGGGGTTTACAGCCTTCATATATATGTCACATCCTAGCGACACATATCAATATTTTAGAAAGTTATTCAGGTAAAATAAAAAATCCCTTACTTATTTAGTAAAGGATAATTAAAAAATTATTTATTTCCTGATTTAATTTCAGCCATCTTCATTTTTAACATTTCTACAATAAATATATATATATTATCTATATCTTCAGCAAACATCAACTCATCATAATTATAATTACAATCTTCCTGCACTGCATCACACTTTAAAAACTCTCTTAATATATCAATAGCGCTAAAACTACTTTTCATATACTCATCTAATGTTTGATTATATTCAGTATTTGGCATAAGTTCAGATAAATTAACGTCAAATCTTTGTGCAATTTTAGTTAATACCTCTAATGATGGATTTCTTTGTCCTGATTCATATTTTCTTATTGATACTTCGGAAACTTCTATTTTATTAGCAAATTCTTTTTGAGTTAATTTATTATTTTTTCTTATTTTTTTTATATTATCACCAATACTCATTATATCACCTCTGAAAGTAATTATATCAAAAAGAGATACTCATGTATATATTTTTTTAACAAAATGCTTGACATAGATACTTATGTATCGTATATTTATATTATCAAATCGATACATCGGTATCTATCAAAGGAGGAATATCTATGGGAATGAATTTAAAAATTGCACGTATCAAAAAAGGTATAAAGCAAATTGATTTGGCAAGAGAAATTCATGTTTCCCCAGCAACTTTAATTAAGTGGGAAAAAGGAATTGAACTTGATAATATCAGATTCGGTATTATGAAAAAAATTGCTGAATTGCTTGATAGTAGTATAGAAGAATTATTCTTATCTGAACATTGACTTGGCTAGAATTGGAATCATTAAAAAATCATATCATAAAATTCGATCCGAAAATCGGATAAAACGACCTAAATCGGTATATTCATCACATTAATAATAATAAACATATCTAAAAAGGCGCAATGCCTAACAAAATAAATTATGGAGGTACAGAATTAATGACAAAAATTAAAATTAGTAGTAAAACAGAAACTGAAATAAATAAATACATTGAACTTTTATCAGCTGGAGCACAAGTAGAACTTAAAGGCAAAATTGGTAAAAGCAAAGATAATAAGTATTTTAATGTCCATTTAGATGTTAGACAAATTGAAAGAACAAATTAGGATACATAAAACCCTGACCGAAAAGAAGTGTAAAAATGAAATTTAAAGAATTAAAAAAATACATTGAACTTTGTAAGTCTCTAAATAAGCAACCAACATTTACTGGAATTGCTTACTTTAGAAGAGCTTTCGATTTATAAAAGCAGGTGATACTATTGACATTAAAAGAAGAAATCTCAAACATTAATTTAAAAGATTATATCGAAGCTGAAACTGGTAGAAAATTTGATAGAAACAATAAGATATGTTGTCCACTACCACAACATGGAGAAAAAACCCCTTCATTTGCAATAAAAAAATATAATGATAAATATAGATTCTATTGTTATGGCTGCGGTTGCCATGGAGATATTATAGACTTCGTAAAAGAATATAAGAACATGAATTATATTGAAGCCTGTAATTATCTTAATATTGAACCCAACGAGGAATATGGTAAATTAATGTCCTTAAAAGAAAAAGTAAACGAATCTATTAATAAAATTAATTTTAAAAGCAAGGATGATAAACCATTAAAACATATATGTACTTATACCTTTGTAGATCAATTGAATAATCCATTGTATTTTAAGGCTAAATTTAAAGATAGTGCCAATAAAAGCGAAAGTCGCTATCTATCAATTAAGGATAATAATATAGTTACTGGTCGTGGTTGCAGTGAAGTTCCATATAGCCTATATAAGCTACATGAAGCCTTAAAAACCAATAAAGATATATTTATCTGTGAAGGTGAAAAGGACAGTGATACTCTTTTGTATATGGGTTATACAACAACTTCATTTAAGGGCGTAACTGAATTTGATTATAGTATATTTAAAGATGCAAGAGTTTATATAATACCCGATACTGGCGTTGCTGGTGAAAAATATAAAGACGATTTATATTACAAACTTAAAGATCATGTAAAAGAGTTTAATGTAATCTATCCAAAAGGATTGTCCGACTTAGGGAATAATAAAGATATTACAGATTATTTTCAAAGTGGTAAAACATTATCTGACTTTAAATCAGCTTTAATTGATAAATGGGATTATATAAAAAATAAAAATTTTAAATATGTCACTAAAGAAGGTTTTCCTAAAAAGATATGGGAGAATTTCGAGCGCATATGTGAACTTAACAATATTTCAATTAAGTATAATGAGCTTTCTAAAAAACTTGAATTTCAAGGTGATATATTCAACCTGAAAAATAATAGTGTTGCTTGCATGGAAGATTTATATTCTTTGTGTGTAAAATTCAATTTTAATATTAGTAAATCAAATTTAAGAGATTTTGTATTTAGAGTATCTCAAGCGAACTCATATAATCCAGCAAGAGATTACTTTGAAGAATGTTATAAGAATTGGAATCATCAAGAAGGATATATACAACAACTGGCTGATACCATAATAACTGCAAATGATTATGATGATAATTTTAAATTACTACTACTAAAAAAATGGCTTATAGGTACTGCGAACATAGCTTTCAATGATGGTACTCAAAATATGAATGGAGTACTGGTTATTCAAGGAAGTCAAGGGATAGGAAAAACACGTTGGATTAAGACGTTATTACCTACTTCTAAATGGATAGATACAGATAAACTTATCAATCCCAAAAAGGTTGATGATGTTATTGATGTTACATCTGCTTTGATTGTTGAACTTGGAGAATTGAAAAGTAGCTTAAAGAAAGATAGCGTTGACTCACTGAAAATGTTTTTTACTAGAACTAAAGACAGATATAGACGTCCATATGGCACAAATGCCGAAGAATATCCCAGGGTAACTTCTTTTTATGCAACCATTAACAATAATGAATTTCTTGAAGATAACACAGGTAATCGACGTTATTGGTGTATTAATGTTACTAATATAATTGTAGATCATAGAATTGACATTAACCAGTTATGGGGAGAAGTAATGCATCTATTGAGAGATAAGAAAGAACCTCATTGGTTAGATAAAGAAGAAGAACAGCAACTATATATTGTTAACTCTAATTTCGAAGTCAAAACCGAAGCTGATTCAAGGGTTATGGACACATTTAACTGGTCAGCGCCTAGAGAATGCTGGATATATAAAACATTTACCCAAATCTGTAATGAACTTGGTATAAAACCCAATACTGAATCAAGAAATACACTAATGAGGCTTGGTGCTAGTCCTCCTCCTAACAATAAAACATTTAGGATTAAAGGCTATGATGGTGCTAAGCGTTGGTGGTTAGTTCCTCCAGTAAACTTTACTATAGATGATAATTCAATAGAACTTAAAGACATTGAACCAAAAGAAATTCAACAAAAAATATTAATTTAAAAATAAAAAAAGAGCATATCAAAAGATACACCCACAACGCAATTAAAGTGTATCACGAGATATGTTCTATGTAAAGGAGAATGTATGTATGATAGATAAATTTATAGAAAAGCAATTTGAAAGCTTTAATACAAATAGATATAGTTTTCATAAGGTGGATAAAGTTTCAAGTTTGGAAGCCCAAGCGGCAGAATTAATAAAAAAGATAACTGATTTAAATAAGGACTTAGGTTTTGAAGTTGATGATTTAATTGGAGGTATGGTAAGAGCCTATGGAAATGTATATTTTCAAGAAGGATTTAAGCAAGGTTTAATATTAGCCAAGGAAATGCACCAATTATCATTAAAGGAGGATTAGGTCATGGAAGAACTTAAGGAGCAATTAAAGCAAGGCACATTCTATTATCATAAGTTCGGTTTATTGGTCAAAGGTAAGGTTAATTTAGTATTAGAAATGAGTAAAGATACTCTAAATGTTAATTTTACTGGTGGTACTGTAGATGTATATATGGATAAGATTAAATCGGTTAAAAGACCAGGTAATATAATAGCAGACTTTGAGTGGTGCTATATGCTTAAGAATGAATATGATGATGTAATTGGATATATTGGATTGAAACAGGAGCAGTAATGAAAAATGTAAAAAGTTTAGGGGATATACGTCAGATATTAATTTCTAAAAATGGCAATCCCGAAATAGTGAAAATTGTAAAAAAATATTTCAATGAACATGATCCAGTATATTATCAAATTGTAAAATATCATTGGTATGAGATACACACTAAAGCTAATGCTATGTATTTTTTCCAAATTAGTTTAAAAGAATATGAGGAAATCAAATATAAAATATACGTTGATGTTATGGACTTAATTGCAGACTATTATATCAATAGACAAAAGCAGTTTAAAAACTTAAAAAAGGTTACTGACTTAGTTACTTATAAAAAGAAAGATACTAAAAAAGCTAAAAGGTAATATTAAAAACCATATGATTAAATTTTAGGGGGAGCATGTTGTGAAAGAACAAATAATAGAAATGATTAAAAGTATTGATAATTTGAATTCTTTAAAATGGATTTACCTTTATGTAAAGACAATGAAAAAGAAATCAGATAATAATTAGGTAGCAAGTAAATTATTCAACATAGGAGGATTATATATTATGAACGAAGCAGACCTATACTTATTAGAAGTTATGGAAATGTTGTATAAAAGGGATAAGAAACGAAAAAAAGCTACTTCTAAACAATCAAAATAAGAATATATGCAATGTTAATATAAAGGGAGATAAAAAAATATCTCCCCTTCTTTCATTTAATCTTCTTTTTTCTTATCTCTCATCTTTATTGATTTTTTACTTATAAATTCTAAAGGATTAAATTCTTCAAAATCTTTTTGCAAATCTTTAGTAAACATATTAACATAGTTTCTGACCATGTCTAGATCACTATGATTGAGTATATTTTGAAGCTTTATTATGTCACCATGATTTAAAATCCACTGTTTAGCAAAAGTATGCCTCCATCTATGAATACCTGTTTTATTTACATACCTATTATTATTATAAAGTTTCATGCTAGCGTTAAGAGCATCCCTGCTGACTTTATCTCCATAAGCAGAGCAGAATAAATAGTCACTCTCATTTCCTTTTCTAATGGCTAAATACTCCCTTAAAATAGGTTGCAATGACTTTGTTATTGGTATTACTAGAGGTTTCCTATTCTTAGTTGTTTTTAGACTTATCAAATTATTATCTAAATCTATTTCATTGATCTTTAAATTAGTTAAATTTGAAGATCTCATTCCTGTCGCATAAAGTACATTACATATGGTCCAGTTTCTAAATTCTATAAAGCTACATTTATTTTTATTAGGTTTTTTAAGCAGCAGTTTAACTTCTTCATCTGTATATGTTTCTATAATGGGTTTATCATATTTAATCAATGGAATATGAAACTTTTCCATATACCCTAGTTTCATGAAATAATATAGAATGGCCTTTAAGGCTCTAAGATAAGTGTGTATAGTTATATCCTTTATATCTAACTCATTTTGACATCCAATTACAAATTTATCTACTGTAGCCTTTGTAATATCCTTTATAGGCATCTTAGGTTCAATAAACTTATAAATACTTCTTATACTATTATCATAAAATTGAATTGTAGCAGGCCTTAAATTCCTAGCTCTGCAATTGAAGATGAACTCATCATAACCTCTATCAAAGGTCATATCTTTTGTACTAACTTCTATTATTTTTCTTTTCAAAATATCTACCACCTTTACATAAAAAAATACACACGTTTCGATTATTTCTCAATAAAAAAACGTGTGTAGTAATTTTACGTCTCCAAAGGTGGAGCACGCCTAAATGCTTTGGCGGAGAGAAGGGGATTTGAACCCCTGATAGAGTTGCCCCTATACACGCTTTCCAGGCGTGCTCCTTCGACCACTCAGACATCTCTCCATATAATTCATTAAATGTTTAATGTTTTTTCATAATATCATATATACTTTTTAAATTCAACTTAATATTTTTATGGTACAATTTTAATTATAGATAATAATTCAAGCTATACGAAATTATAATTAACTATATGCTTATTATTTTTGTGCAAAGTCTATTATAATTCTCTTTTCCTTCTGCTGTTAAAAAACTTTGTTAATAACTCCGAGCATTCCTCATCATAAACCCACTTAATATCTACAAATGAATTTAGTCTCCTATCATCCAAAAGATTTATTACTGAACCACAGGCTCCCATATCCTTATTAAAAGTTCCTATATAAACTTTAGATATTCTGCTTTGTGAAATAGCACTAGCACACATTGGACAAGGTTCTAGTGTCACATACATTTTAGCTCCATTTAACCTCCAATTTCCAATATATTTTGAAGCTTCTTTAATTGCTAATATTTCTGCATGAGCTGTACTATCATTCAAAGTTTCTTTTAAATTATGACCTTTTCCTATAACAACTCCATTTTTTACGATGACTGCTCCTACTGGGATTTCTCCTTTATTCATTGCTAAAATGGCTTCTTCTTTTGCAAATTTCATGAAATCAATCATCATTATAATGCTCCTATTATAAATTTTCTTATTTAGACATATTCAGCTGTTACTTTTCTATATACCTTAACATATACTGAAATTATAAATTTATATGCTTTTTACTCATTTCTTTCATTAACTTATAATCATGAATTAAATTAGGCATATGGTGGAAAATACAAATATAATATGCTATAAAAGTAATTAAAGAAATAGAAGGGATATTCCTTGTTTACTAGAACAATATCTCTTCTACTTTGATTTTATCTAATTATCATTTAGACAGCTTCTTTGTGCTTATCTGATAGCTAGCATCCGTAGCACTCTCTATGGGAGTTAATGCCTGCACACTCCTAAATTGGTTCTTCTAAGCTTTAGGTAATGAAAATTATATTCTTATTCAAGAAATTCCTCCTAAAGCTAAGAATCACTTTATCCTTCACATATCATTAGCAACTTGCTTTTCATCAATATTAATAATCATCCTAACCTTTTTAATCCTGTTTTTTTCTATTTCTTCAGCAATAAATCTTATGTTGTTTACCATGACTTCTTCTTGTTCCTCTGGTATTCTTCCGAGATCTTCAATCATCAGTCCACCAACAGAATCAAATTCCTCTGAATCTATATTAATACCTATTAGATCACTAATATCATGAAGCCTTAAACTTCCTTCAACTAAATATTCATTTTCTTTAATTACTTCAATAGGTTTTTTTTCTTCATCATATTCATCTTCAATTTCTCCAACTATTTCTTCTATTAAGTCTTCAATTGTAACTAATCCAACAGTTCCACCATATTCGTCCAATACAATTGCAATATGATTTCTTGTTTTTTTCATTTCATTAAATAATTCCACAATTTTTTTAAATTCAAATGTATAAAATGGGGCTCTTATATATTTAGAAATATTAAAATCTTCCCTTAAATTTTCAATAGTAGCAAGATCTTTAATATTTAACACTCCTATAATATTATCTATTGTCTGATTGTAAACTGGAATTCTTGAAAATTGTTCATTCTTAATAACATTCATGACTTCATCATAGCTTGTTTCTTTATCAACGGAAATAATATCAACTCTTTGAACCATTATGTCTTTCACTTGAAGATCTGCAAATTCAAATACATTAAAGATCATTTCTTTTTCAGCATTTTCCAAAATACCTTCTTCTTCACTTACTCCAACCATAGTCTTTAATTCTTCTTGCGTTATAAAAGAATTTGCTTCATTAGGATCTCCACCCAAAACTTTAATAAACAATGAAGAAATAGAAGTAAATATATAAACTAACGGTTTAAATATTATTACTACAAATTCTATTGGTCTTGCAACTCTTAAGGCAACAGCTTCTGATTTCTGTTTTGCAATAGACTTCGGAGTTATTTCGCCGAAAATAAGCACTAAAACAGTCATAATCCCAGTTGCTATTCCAACTCCACTATTACCAAAAATATCTGTTGCAAGTACTGTAGCCATTGCAGATGCTCCAATATTAGCCACACTATTTCCTATCAAAATTGTTCCTAAAAGTCTGTTTGGATCTTTAGTAAGCGTTTCTACCAATTCAGCGCCTGGAACGTCTGCTTCCACCATATGCCTTAGCCTTATTCTACTTAAAGACATCAGTGCGGTTTCTGACATTGAAAAAAAACTAGATAATGCAATTAGTATAACTAAACTAATTATCTGCCACGTATAATTGGGGTCCAAAAATAATCACTCTCCTAATAATTTAAATATTTATATATTATAATCTATTATATCACAACCTAAAAAGAAGTAATATAATTCCCCGAAAACTGCGCGGTAGTTTTCGAAACAAAACAAAGGATGAACTAACATTTGAAATATAAATTATATCCTTTATTTTCACATTTAATTTATACTTTTTCTAAACATAGATATTAATGCACAAATTATACTTAAAAAAGGGCAAACTTACCCCTTGTTTGTGGATTATTATTTTTTTGCATTATTTTTAGCTTAATATTAAGAACTTCATATTTCTAAGCTAATTTTTCTCGAAAAACTTCTTTATATCTATATTCTTTTGAAATTTTCATTATTCTTTGTCTGCCTGTTTTTACAATTTTAGCTGCTACAAATATATATTTAAGTCTACAGGTTTTTATTTGCTGCCAATATTGATTCTCTAAAAGATATTCCTGCTTAAACATCAGAAAAAGATTATATACAAACATTTGTATTTTTTAAATTCACATTTTTTATTTTTTATAAAAAAATGAGCTGCCACAAAACTAACTAAATTAGTTTTGCAACAACCTCTTTTCCTAGGATGTTTTAGCGCTATTAGATTTTTACGTATTTGTTTGAAAGAGAACGCTTAGTTAGATTAAAATATCTTACTAACTATTTTATAATATTATCCTTATCCAATCTGGAATCTTCTTATATATCCATTCTATATGACCATTTTCAAAATATACCTTTTGATTGCCTTCTTCTCTTTTCCTTATTCCTTTCTCAAAATATCTAATGTATGTGCGCTTGCTCCCAACAAATCTGGTCTTTCACACGTAGAAAAATGATAATTAAGAAAAAGTTGGAATGTATCTTCATCCATAGCATTCAAAACAGGCCTCATATAATTAGCTGGTCCATCTGCTGCAATTAATTTTATCCTTTGCAGTCTTACTTCCTCATCTAACTTATTAATATCTTCAATCCTTACATAATCATATAAATCTTTTGATTCCGATATAACATGAAAATCATCATTAAGTTTCCCATTATCAATACATGCACGAATGTTATTTTCCTTAAAACCATATGTTAATACACTATATTCATTCATACAATATGCTACTAAGATAACACCTCCAACTTTCGTTACTCTTTTTGCCTCTTGTAGTGCTTTTACTTTATCCTCAAATTTATATAAATGATACATTGGTCCAAACACCAATGTCATGTCAAAAGTATTTTCTGAAAATCTTGATAAATCTAATGCTGTTCCCTGCTTTGCTTTTACTGTACTTCCTTTTGACTTTAAAATACCTAGATTGTGCTTCACAAGTTCAATTGCAGTAACATCATATCCTTCATTTGCTAATTGTACAGAGTATCTCCCTGTCCCTGCACCAACATCTAAGATTTTTGCGTTCTCATTATTTTTTAGATACTCATGAATATACTTCATGGAAGTTTTATATTCAACTTGTCCATGTCTTCTCGTTAATCTTTTATCCTCACAAAATTTATTGTAGTATTTTTCTAATTCTATTGTCATCTCTTCATGTTCCTCATCTATTATTATATTAAAAATTATTAAATACAAAATTTGTTCTTTGTATACTTAAATTCCAATAACCTTCATTCTAGAAAACAAATTAAAATTTTTTTTGCACCTAGTACTGACTTTTTCCTTTCAATATTAATTGCTCTAAACTATAAATCCATATGAAGCAAAATCAGTTATTTTTTTGGGTAACTCCATATTCTCCCCTTTATGTTCCCTTTACATTCTAACAAATATTATACTATATATTGTAGTTAAAATGTGAATTTTCTTTTAACTAACTCTTCTTTTATAATTCTAAACTTCCTTGCAAACGTAAGAAGTCTACGATTAAACTGGTTTACAGGGATATTGTCCCTCTCCCCCTCCTCCCCATTATGCAACGACCTAGACCTTAAACTTTCCAACTATTTCTTTTAGTCTTCTTGCATTCTCAATGCCAATCTACATTTGATTGTTAAATGAATTTTTTACAATTATAATTTTTCAGGGTGTTATCTGTATATTTGATATTGAATAATGTTCATATAAATGTGCATTATTTTATAATAAAAACTAAGAAATATTACTGTACTTTTACCACAGAATTTAATGCTTTCTTCATAATAATTCATACGTGAGCAATACACGAATATATATAATAAATATGAGGTATTCCCCTAAATGGTTCATATATTAATATAATGTAGTATCAATAACTACTTGAGAATAATTTAAAGGAATTTGGTGATATCTGTATAATTAATTGTATAAAGGGAGGAAGATTATTATGGATTGGATACAAAAATATTGGCAACTATTATTTGTTGGTACCATAAGTTTTATAGGTGGGCTTGCTTCACCTACTATAGTGAAAATAATTGATGAAGCTTTGACAAAAATTTTTATAATAATATCCGAAAAAGTTTTTAAAGGAATAATAAGTTTATTGAAAAAATTTAAGGAATGGATAAAATTTAAATTACAAATAATAAAGTATAATTTATCAAGTAATCATAATTTTACAGACGATGAATATAATATTTATAAAAAATTAAAGGATAAAAAGATTTTAACAAAAAAAGAAAAAGACATACTTGATTACATGGAATCCAACTCTGAAATATCTATTAATATAATTATACGTGAAATTAATAATAAACCAATAAATTATGATTATCTAAATTATGATATGTCTGTTAAATTTGATGAAAATGGAAACTTCCATATGTAAATAATAAATATAGAGTTCTAGAAATAGGGTCCTTTTTATGTGAAGATACTGTATAGATACTTGTAAAATATCAGTGCCTATTAATGAATAGTGAAAATATAAAGGTTGTATCTGATAGATTGGGTCATAAAGATATAGCAACAACATTAGCATAACAAAAGGCTTAACTATTCCAGTTAAGCCCTTTTGTTATTATTTATAGTATCCCCTGCCTGGAACATTTTTACACTTTTTATAAATTTTATTACATCACGTTAAGTATTGGTATTGATATTGCTAACTTTAAGAACATTTATATATTTCATTAAACTAATTAACTTTTTCTTTCAAGTTGGAGAATGATCATCTCATGATCACCTTATATAATCATTTTTCCTTCATATCTCAATTCTCTTATAAATATTTAGTAATTAATCCATTTCTTTTAATTTTCGTGAATTCTGTAGTAATATTATACCGATGCTATTTTTTATTGTCATTAGTTTAATTTTATAATTTTGTTTTCTAGTTCTTTTATACAATTCTTTTTCTATTTTATCTCTTATATTCTATTGGAATACTTTTGTATGGAGTTTATACTACCGTTATCTTATAGTATTACTTATCTAAGTTAATTTCATATTTTAATACTCTTTGCTATACCATTCATATGGCATTTAAACTACCATTACCTTATAAAAATTTATAATTGTATATATTGTATTACTTGTATATACAATATTTTATCTATATATAAAACAAAACACCTATATTTCTATTTCCTTTATTAATTATTTAATGCATATTTCTTTTTATAATACAAATTAATATAAAATAATATTAACCTAATATACTTTTAAACAAGTAATATCAGCGTTTTTAATAGGCTAAATTTCAGAATAAAAAATTCACCTATTTTTTACCATTGTAATAATCTATCTATTTCGTTCTCCTGTTCACTATCTATTGTTATAATATCTTTGTTATCTATAGCTATTTCATCAGTCGTATTATCAGTAACAAGTCTTGTAGGTGAAGTAAGCATAGTTCCTCTCATTTTTTCAGCTATTAATACTGTTATATATGCCGAAAAATCTAAACCGAGGGACCTTGCTTCTTCGGAAGCAAAGTCTTTGATATGGGGTGCTAACGTAATTGTAGTTTTTATTTTTTTACACATTCTTACTCTTGCCTATTATGTCATATGTTTTAACATTAATCATTTGTGCATCATCTAGCACCCTATAGTCACTTAGATAATTTTTAAGTAATAGAGCTCCCCCACCTATAAAAACAAATCTTGAGTATTTTGATTGCTCCGGAAATGCCTGCTTTATAGCATTTATAATTTCTCCTGCTCTAAGACTTAAGACATTATCTATATCTTTACTTACATCGACTTCCCTGCCTTCTACAAATATAGCTTTATCTGAAATTATTTGTTCTGCCTTCATACGATTAGAATAATTTACACCATACTTAGTTAACTCTTGAAGAAGAATATCATAAGTTGGATTTACACCTAGAGGATATGTTCTTCCTTCCTTAAATTGTCCATTACTCATATATGCTATATCTAATGTACCTCCTCCTATATCTACTACTAAGGTATCCTTTTCCACTAGTGACTTATCATATAGAAATAACCCAGCTGATTGGGGAAATACAACTACTTTATTAATCGTAAAACTCCTATTTTCTCCATTAAGCTTCATAAATACTCGCCTGTTTTCAAGAGCTTTTATCAAAGAACTCTTTTGCTCTGCAAAAAATTGAGCAGGAAGCCCAGTTATAATTCTAACATTATTATCTATTGTAGAAGTCATACTAGCTGCTATAGCTGTATATAAGCAAATATGAAAAATAATGTCTTTGTCTCTAGATTGTTCAGTACTAGTAAATCCATCATCATTACCAATTAAGTATGTTTTATTATTGTACTCTACTGTATATTTAGCTGTTTCCAACTCATGTATTTTTTCTTTTACTGTAGACGAAAAAGAACCTTCTATGCTATGTCCAATAAAGTTTGTTGTATTATAACCTATATCTGCACTAATTCTCATTTTCTATTCCTCCTTTTTTACTTTCATATTCTGTTCGAATACTTTTGTATGGCATTTATAGCACCATTTCCTTATAAATTATTTATCTAGATTAAATGTATATTTTAATATTATTTTGTATGGCATTTATACTACAATTACCTTATAAAAATTAATATAATATTAATGATATGCATATTTGTATATATCGTATTACTTGTCTATACGATATATGCAAATAGAAAAGATCCCATCTATTCCTTTACCACCTTTAAATCTAAATCAAATTCTCCATTTAATTCAGATTGGTTGATTGATTTCATTATATTAAATAGCATAAATTCGGTAATGGTCATACCTTGTTTCCGAGCCATTCTTTTTATAACTAACTTCTGCTCTGCTGTAACTCTAATCATTATAGTTTCATCTTTCATCACATACCTCCTAGTATATATTGTAATAACAATATATACATTATCACACTATCTTTACATAATTTGTAAAAATATATGATGAATATTATAAAATTTTTCGACTTCTTTCGTATTAATTAAATACTCAGAAAATATTTGTCCTTATATTTAAATACTTGTAACTTGTAGTACAGCCAATTAATAAACCTAAAGTAGAATTTTAGACTAAAGAAGAAATTGATTTCTATTTTGAATAAAATTAACGAATTACACTTATATACTCCAATTTTAATAGAAGTTTTTACTGGTTTAAGAGTTGGGGAGTTATGTAGTTTAAGATGGTGTGTGGAGTGCTCTAACCAAAATAGACACACAATAAGTACGATTTTCTTGTATTTTCACAGCATTTCATGTAATGTTATATTTTGAATTTATGTATAAATATTGAATAATATATGTATAACAATCCAATACTTAATATCATGA
>NZ_JAJFUC010000083.1 GCF_021372645.1 Clostridium sp.
TCATGATATTAAGTATTGGATTGTTATACATATATTATTCAATATTTATACATAAATTCAAAATATAACATTACATGAAATGCTGTGAAAATACAAGAAAATCGTACTTATTGTGTGTCTATTTTGGTTAGAGCACTCCAAATTTGTATCCATTCTTTATAACTCTTTTCAGTCCTTCTAAAGTCCATCCAAAAACATATTCTTTTTCCTCATTAAATATTTCATCAGCTATAAACGGATTTTGCTTTTCTTTAGGTATTACATTATTGCATTGTAATATGTGAAATCTATTATAAAAATGCTCTCCTTTATCATTTCCAAGATAGATCATGTCATTACAAGCAAATACAATAAGTCCATTAAACCTATAATTAAATGAATTTACACCTTTAAATTCTATTGGTAACTTATCTCCACCAGACAGTTTTTTAATTATATCTACATTTCCTAATGGTTCAGAAGGTAAATCTCCATCAAATACAATTCTTTTTCCATATATAGCACTTCCTATAAATTGTGCACTTGATAACTTTTGTAATGATGCCGTTCCCACCAAATCATCACCTAATATATTTCCAAGCACATTAAAAAATTGGCTTTTCCCCGAATCTCCCTTTCCTTGTAATCCTATTATAGCTTTTAATCTATAGCCTTTAACATTAGATAATATAACACCCGCAACCTCTTGAAGAAATACCATTGCCTCTTTATTTCCCTCTGTTAAATCATCTATATAATTGTCCCATTTCCCTCCATTACATGGATTTGCCTCATAACAACACTTCAACTGATTACTTGACATATAATCTTTATTATGTGGTTTTAATTTCATCGTTGTAATATCTAATAATCCATTTTTCAAATTAATAATATTTTCATCCCCATGCAGCTTTTCAAAATCTATGCTTTCAACTTGTCTTAAACTATCAAATATACTTCTTATTGCATCAGGATTCCTATAATCAATATAGATATATTCTCGAATATAAGGTTCTAGTCGATGTATAGGGATATATACACCTTCGCTGTACAGATGAAACATTCCTTGTCCAATTCCATTGCTAGCTACAACATAGTCCATTTGAAGAGATAAATGATGTGATAATCTATTTCGATTAAGTGTTACATTTCCTTTACTACTTACGTTATACCACTTTGCATATTGTGGCTTTACTTCTTTTAACAATTCGTATAATTCCAGTATACTATGCCCTTCTTCAAACCAATCTGATATATCTCCCTTTTCTATATTGCTTATAGTTAAAACTTGAACTCTATAACAATAATTTAATATCGATTCTTTTACTTGATCTGCAAATTGTTGACCGCTAGAATCATTATCGGGCAATATAACTACTTTGGCACTTTTAAAATATCTACTATATGAATCGTTCCATTTTTCATTGCCTACACCTCCACCAGTTGATGTTGTTGTTGCAATCAACCCATTCTTTATTAAATTATCAGCATCCTTTTCACCTTCTACAATATAAATTGTTTTATCTTCCGTAATCCCTTTTAATACACTCGGTAAATTATATAGTATCTTTTGTTGTTCTTTTACTTCTATCTCTTTGGTATTTTTCTCATTTGATGAAAATATATTAGATCCCTTAAATGTTTCATAGTATGAACCACTTTTAAGTCCCCAAATTAAATAATTATTAATTAACCTTACATGCAAAAACTTTTTATCTTTTGTTCTTAATTTTAAATATACAATCTTATTACTTTCATCTTTAAATTTATAAACATTAATTACTTCATCACCATTAATTGAATTTTCATATAAATATTGAATAACTTGATCATAATTTTCAAATCCATCTTTGCAATTTATTTTTTCTACTGATTTTATCTGATCATCAAATAAATCTGATATACTTAATCCTACTGAACTTAATACATCCTTAGTGTCACAACCCGCTCCACAATTCAATAATGTCTTTTTATCCTTAGCATTATATGTAATTGTCAAACTAGCCTTATTATCATCATGTGACGGGCATTTACAAATGCATTTATTCTTATATTTTCTTGTCACATTAAATTTTTTTATTATATGATCATAATTCATTAAATAGCTAGTCCTCCTTTTAGTTTATCTAAGTAGTCCATTAAATCACTACGTTTTACAAACCACTTATTTGCTAATTTGAAACTCGGAAACTCTACATTATGAAACAATTCCAATGCTGAACAACGCCCAATTCCTAAAAATTCTTGTACATCTTTAATATTTAATATTTCTTTATTCATTATTTCATTTCCCCTTTGTTATTCTTATATCTTTTTTTGGTACTTCAAATATAATTATTTTATTTTTTCTATCTATTGTTATTCTCATCTCTTTTCCTCCTTTACCATATAGGCGTTGCACCTATCCAATACTTACAGAATTGAAAGTTTACATTACGGTAATAATTGTTTAGTAAAGATGCGTACTTTTTGCTACTCGAAATATCCTTATACGTAAAAGTATAAATAAGTTTATACCAAAATTATAATATCTATCCCGTACTATGTCAACCTTATCTTATCCTTATAAGTATATGTTTATATATACTTATCATTTTTTTTATGCTAAACTATAATAAATTACGTTAGGAGGATATATAATGACTACAACTAAAAATGAAAGTATAGGCGAAAGAATAAGGGACGCTAGATTAAAAAAAAGTCTAAGACAAAAAGACCTTGCAAATATACTAAATGTAGCGGAAGTCACTGTGAAAAAATATGAAGATAAATCGAGAAAATTACATATTGATACAGTAACAAAAATTGCTAATGCATTAGAAGTTAGCCCTAACTGGTTAATGTTTGGATTAACAAATGAGCAAAAAAATAAAAGAGATGAATTAGATTTAGTTATGAACACTTCTAAATTTCTAAGATCCCTCGGGTATACTTTAGACTTTTCGGGTGGTGAAGAATGTGATTTAGCATTAATTATTAATGGTGCGGAATATACACAAAATGATATGGATATACTGCTCGATATGATAAAGGCATGTATAGATAATTTCAATAAATTAAAGAGAGGATATATAAATGGCAAGGACAACATATAAAAAAAGAATTATTGATGGTGTTGAATATTATTATGAAGTGATTGAACTTCCACGAAAGGCAAATGGAAAGCGTAATAGAAAACATGTATATTCAAAAACTGTTTTGGAATTAAAAGCTAAATTAGAAACTATCAAAAATGATATATACCATGGTGTTAATGTATCAAATAATAATTCTTTTGGTGCTTTATTTCATGAATGGCTTTATAATATTCATTTAAAAGATAAAAAAATGTCAACTATAAACAGATATGAAGGTCTATATAATCTCTATGTTAAAAATTCAAGTTTGAAAAATAAGAAAATAAGTACTATTAAAGTTATAGATATACAGAAATTTTATAATTCACTAGAAACCGAAGGAACAACTGCAAATACAATTAAAATGATTCATAAAATAATAAAGCCCTTTTTAAATTACTTATATATTAATGGTTTTACCATTAAAGACTTAGGAGCAACAGGGATCTTAAGATTACCTAAAATAATAAAGAAAAATACTAGTATGACTGTTCTAACACTAGAGGATCAAGGAAAGTTTATTCACTCATTAGATGGGAAATCAGATAGAGTATTATATTTATTTGCATTAGGTACTGGATTACGTCTAGGAGAGATATTAGCACTTACATGGAGTGATATAGACAATAATAACGTCACAGTAAATAAGAATATAAAAAGCGTTAAAATTAATGATAAATGGACTTTATTATTACAAGATACACCTAAAACAAAAAAATCAAATCGCACTGTACCTATTCCAAAAAATATTTTATCTGAATTAGAGGCACATAGATTAAAACAAGATGATATAAAATCTAAAGCCGGTGATATTTATAATGATCATAATATAATTTTTGCCACTGATTTTGGAACTTATATCGATCCATCTAATTTAAATAGAAGATTTAAAAAATTATTGACAAATGCTAAAATTAAGCCAATTAAATTTCATAGCTTAAGACATACCTATGCTACACGATTATTTGAAAACAATCTACAGCCCAAAACTGTATCCGACTTAATGGGACACGAAGATATTCAGACAACATTAAATCTATACACTTGGGTTCTTGATTCACAAAAGAATAAAGCTGCTGAAATACTTGATACTATTTTCACTATTGAATAATTAAGTTAAGGAGGGTTAAAAAATATTAACCTTCCTTTAATTCGTCTTAAAGCTAGTAATACCAATAATTTTGACAATTTAGGTTAAAATATAGATTCTAGTATATCACTTCATCAAATCCAGTAATACCAACGTTTTTCACCCTTTAGGTTAAATAGGTTATCTTTTTTTCCTTATCCTTGGTATAGCTATTAATATTATATATAAATTTTCTTTAATATTTTCCATTGGTTGTAGTAATGGTTGTAGTAACAAAAATACCAACGATTTAAATTTCTCTAAATCGTTGGTATAACTACTTTTATGGTACACCCAGTGGGACTCAAACCCACGACTTCTGGATTCGAAGTCCAACGCTCTATTCAACTGAACTATGGATGCATATTATTAATTTATATATAAAAAAACAACTGCAAACAGTTGTTAATTGGAGCGGGTAGTGGGAATCGAACCCACCTTTCCAGCTTGGAAGGCTGGAGTATTACCGATATACGATACCCGCATATATATTTGTCTATATCTTAATTGATGGAGCGAAAAACGGGATTCGAACCCGCAGCCTCCACCTTGGCAAGGTGGCACTCTACCGTTGAGTCATTTTCGCTCATTTGGTGCAGATGAAGGGAGTCGAACCCTTACACCGAAAGGCGCTAGATCCTAAGTCTAGTGC
>NZ_JAJFUC010000101.1 GCF_021372645.1 Clostridium sp.
GTTGATAGGTCAGAGGTGTAAGTATGGTAACATATTTAGCTGACTGATACTAATAGGTCGAGGGCTTGACCAATATATAATCAAGTTGTAAATAATACATTAATATTTATATGCAATTTTGAAAGAACATAGTTTTTTCAACATCTCGTGATGATGGCATAGAGGTAACACTCCTTCCCATTCCGAACAGGACAGTTAAGGTCTATTACGCTGATGGTACTGCACGGGTGACTGTGTGGGAGAGTAGGAAGTTGCGAGGTAAGATGGCTCGATAGCTCAGTCGGTAGAGCAGAGGACTGAAAATCCTCGTGTCACTGGTTCGATTCCAGTTCGAGCCACCATAAAATGGCGCTATAGCCAAGTGGTAAGGCAGAGGTCTGCAAAACCTTTATCCCCAGTTCAAATCTGGGTGGCGCCTCCAAGGAACCTTGAAATGTATATTTCAAGGTTTTTTTGTTGTACTTAAAATGCCATTAGCTCTACCTTCTACCGGTAGTTATTGAAGTAAATACATGTGTTGTATATTATCTATACATGTTATAGTAAGTAAAAAAGTTAATTGATGATATTTGATATGTATGTAAATTTAAAATATAAATAGGAAAATATATATATTAGTTTAAGATATATTGAATTAGTATAATTTTAAATAATAAGAAAATAATAAAACAAAACACAAGAAATATAATGTATTTGCTCTAAAGGGTTAGTCCCGTAACTATTGGAAACCCAGTTGGATCATCTGGGGCTATTGGTAGGGTTATATTCATTCCAAATATTCCATTGATAATAGTGGGTATTGCCATAAGTATTGTAACTGATGCAAGAACCTTCATTACTATATTTAGATTATTAGATATTACAAAGCAAAGAAATCCATTGTACTAGCTAATATGTTACTATAAATTTCAGTTGTTTCTATAACTTTCTTGTTTTTAATTATTTTAGTTATGCTTAAACCTGCATTTTTAGGTATAATGCGAATAATGTTTTTTCGTAAGTAGTATGCTACAGTTGCTTCTGAAACTATAGTTTTTGATGATGTTATTAAATACCTAAAAATTTTGTTACTTAATTCATAAAATTTTTGACTGTCCAGTAAGGTAGTTTGTAAACATAAAGCACTTGATGATTGTTTTAATTTATTAATTACTATTTTAGCATTAATAATATTATGGTATATTTCAGAAAATATAAATAGAATCTTTGAATTGTTAATTTCTTTTAGATGCTTAATGACAAAATAAAAGCCTAAGAAGATACAAGTTCCTTCATAGACTCTTAGTATTCTATAATAAGTTTTTTACTTTAATTTTTTTAGCATTAAAAAATTCATCTTTAACTTCATTAAGTAGAGATTCATTTTCTATTAAATCAATAGCTGTTGAGGCAAGTGATGCAGCAGCTATAGTACATTGTTTTAAGGCAAATGGAGATACGGTTGCTTTCGCATATTCTAAACTTCCGTATTTAATATCACTATTTTCTACTATAGATATATAAGGATGTATACATGGAACTTTATGACTTACATCACCAATGCTTAATCCAGCATATATATCTCTTGCAGAATTAATATTTATTATTCCATTCTCTTTTAAATTATGACTAAATAATCTATTTAAAGTACGGTTTGTAATTAACTCTGTATTTGGAGACTCATATAAGAAAAATTTATTGGGTACGTCTATTAAGTTAGATACATAATCTGCAATTTTTCTTATTTTGCCATAAGCATAGTTAGCAGTTTTTGTATCGGATGCACGAATACAAAACTTAATCTCAGAATTTGATGGCAATAATAATGTAGTATAACCTCCATTTGATATAATCGAATTTATTTCTAAGTTGTTAGGGAAACCTTTTTTTATAGAATTTAAAATATTAATAGTTAATAAAACTGCATCTAGGGAGGTATAATCTCTTTTATTTAAGAAGGTTAATTTATTTTCACTCTCAAATTTAAGTCCTAGTGGAATAATTGCTGATGAGGAACCACTTTCACAAGTAGAAATGTCAGGATGAGCTAACATTACTACATCTATATCATCAAATACTCCTTGTTTAACCATAGTTCCTTTAGTTCCACCTAAATATTCACCAGGACAACCAATCAATATTACAGAACCTCCAAGCTTATCTATAATATTCCCCAAGGCCAGCGAAGCTGAGACAGACATGGCAGTAACCAAGTTATGTCCTGTAATATGACCTTCATCTTTTATAGCATCATATTCACAAAGGTAACAAATTTTTGGATGTCCTACTCCCTTTTTAGCTATAAAAGCATTTTCAATAGATAAAAAATTTTTCTCGATCTCAAAATTATATTTATATAATAAATCACAAATATATTTAGAAGCCTTAAACTCATTATAACTTGCTTCAGGATTCTCATATAAATAAGTACATAAGTTTTTAATATTATCACTATAAGTAGATAAAAATGAAATAATTTTTTGTTTCATAAATTCAATTTGTTACTCAAAACGTACAAAAGTAAAGTGCTAAATTTTATATAGCTCATATTTTGTTTTGTTTTACAGTAAGTTCTCCTTTCTTCTTATTGTTTTTATTTCTAAAATAGTTATTAATGGAAAAGTTTGTTTCATTCTTTATTATTGTTACCCAAAGTAAAAAAAAATATTTATGCAATTAATAAATTATTTAAGCCTATGATTTGTATTAAAAGTAGTTAATATGGAAATAATTATATAAGAATTACAAACATAAGGGGGAATATACATGGAAAATTTAAATAAATCATGCTTCATATGTGGTGCAAGTGATTGTAATGGTATAATATTGAATGGGGAAAAGATTTGCAAAGCATGTGAAGAGGAAATTGTGAATACAACTATAATCAATCCAGATTATGATATTTACAAAGATCAGGTTAAAATAATTCTATTTAATGAACATGCTTAAGAGTGAATTATTTATACTTAAACATTCTTAAGAGTGAGGTATTTATATGAAAAAAGGTTTATTTATAGTTTTTGAAGGTGGAGAAGGTACTGGAAAAACAACGGCAATTAATGAAATATATAATTGGATTATAGAAAATAATTTTAAGTGCATAAAGACGAGAGAACCTGGCGGAATTAAGATATCAGAACAAATAAGACAAGTTATATTAAATAAGGAAAACAAGACTATGGATGCTAGAACAGAAGCTTTGCTTTATGTGGCTGCAAGAAGACAACATCTTGTAGAAAAAGTAATACCAGCATTAGAAGAAGGTTCAATAGTTCTTTGTGATAGGTTTATATATTCATCGCTAGCATATCAAGGTTATGCAAGAAATTTAGGTATTGAAGAAGTTATGAGCATAAATAAATTTGCTATTGGAGAATATATGCCTGATTTATCGATATTGTTTGATCTTGATCCTAAAATTGGGTTAGGAAGAATTAATAGTAATGAACACAGAGAAATAAATAGATTAGATCTAGAAAAATTAGATTTTCATGAAAGGGTTAGGTCAGGATATAATGTTATTTATGAAAATAATAGGGATAGAATCATAAAAATAGATGCAGAGCAATCAAAGGAAAATGTAATTATGCAAATAAAAAATATATTGAAGCCTAAAATATGGGCAAATATAAACTAAATGATAAAAAAGCTTCTATTTGTGGTAAAATAATAGATAGTAAATTATTTTATTTAAGGATAGTAATTATAATGAAGTTGATAATTACAATTGTTCAAGATTAGGATTCAACAGATGTTATAGACGTTTTGACAGAAGAAAATTATAGAGTTATAAAATTAGCAACAACAGGGGGATTTCTTAAGTCTGGTAATACTACACTAATGGTGGGTATTGAAGAGGAGAAAGTTCATACTGTTATTGATGTTATTAAACAGATATCTAAAAAGAGAAAAGAAACATTAGTTACATCAACTACTTTGGGAGGTAGTGAAGGTTGATATATGCAACAATATGCTGTACAAATTAATGTAGATGAATTTGCGAAAATATGATATCAAGGAGAGATAGGCATTGAGAAAAATAATTGGGCATGAAAATATTATTAATAGTATAAATAATAGGAAATTAAATGACTCATTTTCTCATGCTAATTTAATCATTGGAAATGATGGGATTGGAAAGAGCATAATAGCTAAATATATTTCAAATCAAATTATAGAAGGAAGAGATAATGCAGAGAGTGTTGATATTGTAAGGTATTATCCTTCTTCTAGTTCTTTCGGAGTTGATGATGTTAGAAATATCATAAATGAGGTTAATAAAAAGCCATATGAGAGTAACAAAAAAGTATTAATATTATATGGATGTGACAAATTAACAACACAGGCTCAAAATGCATTACTCAAAACCATTGAAGAACCCCCAAAAGGAGTATATTTAATATTGTTGAGTGATTCTTTAGAAGTAATTCTAGATACCATAAAATCTCGTTGCCAAATTTATAAATTAACCCCATTAAATAAAGAAGAGATTTCAATTTATATTGAAGAGAAATATGCTAATTTGACTTCAGAAGATAAAAAATCTGCACTAGCATATAGTGCAGGTGTGCCAGGAAAAGTAGATAGATTTATAGGTGATGAAAATTTAAAAAGTTTAAGAGATATATGCATAGAGTTATTTGAAGATATTTTAAAAAGAGAACAAGGAATTACATTAAAATATGGGGAAATGTTAAAGAATTCAAAAGATAATAAAATTGAACTATTAAATATACTTTTGTCATATATAAGGGATATTATGATATTTAAAGAACTTAATAATAATGAACTTATTGTTAATTTTGATAAAGTATATAAAATAAAGGATATATCAAGAGGAATGTCTTATAAAAAGTTAAATAGTATGTTAGAATACATAAAAGAAGCTAGAATAAATTTAAATAGTAATGCAAACTATTCAATGACTATAAGTGTTTTGCTTATGGGATTTGCGGAGGTATAATTAATGATAAATGTTATAGGAGTAAGATTCAAACAGGCAGGAAAGATCTATTATTTTAGCCCAGAAGAATTACCAATTGAAAAGGGAAACTATGTAATAGTAGAAACAGCAAGAGGCGTAGAATTTGGTGAATGCGTTATAAGAATAAAAGAAGTAAAAGAAGAAGAAATAGTATCACCATTAAAAAGTGTTATTAGAATTGCTGATGAAAGGGATATTAATAAGCATAAAGACAATAAGGAGAAAGAAAAAGAAGCATTAGACATATGTCTAGAGAAGATCAAAGAACATCAGCTAGATATGAAATTAATAGATGTAGAATATACATTTGATAATCATAAAGTTATATTCTATTTTACAGCCGATGGTAGAGTTGATTTTAGAGAGCTAGTTAAGGATTTAGCGACTATATTTAAGACTAGAATAGAATTAAGACAAATTGGAGTTAGAGATGAAGCTAAGATGGTTGGAGGTCTAGGACCATGTGGAAGATCTATGTGTTGTTCTACATTTTTAGGAGATTTTGCATCAGTGTCTATAAAGATGGCAAAGGAACAGAATCTTTCATTAAATCCAACTAAAATATCTGGAATATGTGGAAGATTAATGTGTTGTTTAAACTATGAGCAAACTACATATGAAGATATAAGAAAGAGATTACCTAAGGTTGGGTCCATTGTTAAAACTGAAGAAGGGAATGGAGAAGTTATTGGTAATTCAATAGTTAAAGAAATTATAAAAGTTAAACTTAAAAGAGGCGATGAAGAAGTTGTTGAAGAATTTAAGATAACGGATATAGAACTTGTTTCAGGAGAATATGAAGATACTATTGATGAAAGTAATATTAAAATAATAGCAGAATCGGAAGAAGATAGAAAATTAATGAAAAATCTTATTAAGGAAAAATAGGAGGAATTTCTATGAAATCTGTTATTAAGATTTGTAATATGGAGTCTCATCACGATGCTAAAATAATTCAAGAAATTGTTAAAAGTAATTCTGGAATAATAGCTAGTAAAATATCATTAACCAAAAAAGAACTAACAGTAATATATAATGAAACATTTTTGAATATTGAAAAAATTATTAATCCTATAGAAGATTTAGGATATATAATCATGTGATTTTAATCTATAGAATATTAATACTAAAAAATAAGTTGCCTAGGACACAAAATACTTTTAAAACATAAGAATACATGTTAAAATGTAAGAGGTTAATTACTACAATTTATTAGGAGGTGTTCTAGATGGCATTTGTTATTAATGATTCATGTGTTAGTTGTGGAGCGTGTGCTGGAGAATGTCCAGTTAGTGCTATAACTCAAGGAGATACTCAATTCGTTGTTGATGCAGATACTTGTATCGATTGTGGAAACTGTGCTAATGTTTGCCCAGTGGGAGCTCCAAACCAAGAGTAATAAAAAGAAAGATCGTCTTTAAGGCGGTCTTTTTTTGTGCATGGAGAAGTATGGAATTTACAAGGCTGAAAGAGTTATTAGGTCTAAACTTAGAGTCCTTACTGTATAAATTTAGATGTTTAAGAGTGAGAAAAATTTCTTGATTGGTATCTGAAAGAAGCGTGACACAGCTACTTCTGTTTTATATAAGAAAGTATAAAATATTTTAAATTAATAAGTTGGTTGATTAAAATAATTTTTATAATATTAACTATATGGAGGTGTTAATATTATACATTCAGATTTATAATTAAAATCTAAATCTGAAGTATCTAATATATTTGAATTAATTTTTTTTATATGTTTCATTGATATAATAAAATTTTTAGGATCATCTAAATATAAAGATGTTTTATTAGTTTTATATTGCATAGGAATTATATATTTAGGGGAAATAAGGTTGCTAAGTTTTGCAGCTTCAAATCCATTCAAGGTAAAGTGACCACCAATAGGTATAAGTAAAATATCAATGTTTTTCAATTTTTCCAAGACTAATGAATGAGGAATATGACCTAAGTCTCCTAAATGGCATAGAGAATAAGTATCATCTTTAAATATATAAATAATGTTGGGTCCCCTTTTAAGTCCATTACATTTATCATGAAACGAACTAAGACCTTCTATTTTTAAAGAATTCATATCAAAAGTTCCAATTTCGCTAATGACTTTAGTTGTACCATTACTATTATTTAAATATGAACTATATAAATGATTATGATTGATAGTTATTAAATCACATTTAGGAAAATTGTTATCATATCCGAGGTTATTATCAAATGGATTAATTAAAATTCGTTTACCAATGGATGTTTTTATAAGAAAACATGAATGTCCATACCAAGTTATTTGCATAAAAAAACCTCCATGAATTAAATTTAAGTGTTACTAAATATTATTAACATATAAAATTAGAAATAATCATAAATTTGTATTGATACTTTAAAAAATAAAAATATTATAGTATAATAGTGTAAAGTCAAAGTAAGTCAAGAACGAATATTTTGATTAAAGTTTAAGTAGGTGATATTATGGCAAGACTTTCAGATATAATAGAAGCTTTTATAAAACAAATGTTTAATGAAAACAGAGACAACGTAATTTTTATACAAAGAAACGAATTGGCAGATCAATTTAGATGTGCACCGTCTCAAATCAATTATGTATTAACAACTAGATTTACTTATGAAAGAGGATACTTAATTGAAAGCAAAAGAGGTGGAGGCGGTCATATAGCTATTAAACAATTAGAATATGATAGTTCTAATAAAAGAGAAGAATTAATAAATCAAAGTATAGGAGATGCAATGACATATCATAATGCAAATGGATTACTCAAAGATTTATTAGAGTCTGGAATTATTGAAAAAAGAGAATATGAGATAATGAAAATAGCAATAAATGATAGAAGTTTAACTTCAACAGATAATAAAAATAAAGTTAGAGCTGATATTTTAAAAGGAATGGTTATGATAATTTTATCTTAAAGGTGGGGATATATATGTTATGTGAAAAATGCAAAAAAAATGAGGCGAAAATAAATTTAATTACAGTAGTAAATGGACAAAAGCATGAGATTTGGTTATGTGAAAATTGTGTTAAGGATATATCTAGCATTCCATTTTTTAATTCAATTGGTCAAAATGTGAATTTTCCATTACAAGGTATGCTTACAGAAATATTATCTAATGCAGATAGTAATAAAGTTAATATAGATAATAATAAAATAAAAGAAATTGTTTGTTCAAATTGTGGGTTAACTTATGATGAATTCAAAAAAACAGGTAAATTAGGATGTTCTGACTGTTATGAAGAATTTAAAGTTGTACTTGAGCCGAGAATAAAAAGTTCACAAGCAGGAGTAAAGCATGTGGGTAAAATACCTAATATGAAGGGTAAAGAATTTATTCGAAGGAGAAAACTTAAAGACTTAAAAGAAGAAATGCAAAAATTAATAGTGACTGAGGAATATGAAAGAGCAGCAATTGTAAGAGATGAGATTAAAAAATTAGAACTTTATATATTAGAAAGTAACGTTAAAGAAACAGTATGTGTGAAGGAGGAAAATTGCAATGGACAGCTTGATTCATAAAGATAGTAAAAAAGGTATAGTATTAAGTAGCAAAATATTGTTAGCTAGAAACTTTAGCAATTTGCATTTTCCTAATAAGTTAAATTATATAAAGGGTAGAGATAATGGCAAAAAAATATATAATGTACTTAAAAATGAACTAATTGATGAAGAACTTACATTATATGAAATTTGGAATACAAAAGAAGAATTTGGTAAAGAATATTTAGAAAAAGATTTAATAAGTGAAGAGCTTCTAAAAAATTCTGATAAAGGGTCATTTATCTTAAATAAAGAAGAAACTCTTAGTATTATGATAAATGAAAAAGATCATGTAAGCCTTCAATGTATAAGTGAAGGATTAAATTTAGAAAAAGCTTTTGAGAAAGTAACAAGCATTGATGATAAAATAGAAAAAAATTTTGATTATGCATTTGATGAAACTTTAGGATATATAACAACATCACCAGAAAACATTGGAACAGGAATGAAGGCATCAGTAATAATACATTTACCGGCACTTACTATGAGTGAGGAAATTGAAAATATTTCAAAAAATCTTAGCAAAATAGGAATGAATATAAAAGGAGTGTATTTAGAAGGCACAAATGTTTATGGAAATTTATATAGAATAGCTAATAAAATATCATTGGGATTAACAGAAGAAGATATTATAATCAAATTAAAAGAGGCAATTTTAGAGATAATAGTAGAAGAGAATAAATTTAGAGAAATATTACTTAGCAAGTGTAGATATGAATTAGAGGATAAGGTATATAGAGCATATGGAATATTAAAATGTGCAATTCTTTTAGATTCTAAGGAAATTATTGATTTATTGTCTAATGTTAGATTAGGAGCAGAACTTTCACTTATAGATATTGATAAAAGTAAATTGGATAAATTACTTATACTTACAAGCAATTCATCACTTCAAAACTATTTAGGAAGATATTTAGATGCTAAAGAAATTAAGTATGAAAGAGCAAAACTCGTGAAGGAAATATTGACATGAAGAAAAGATAGGAGGTTTAAAGAATATGGAATATAATAAATTAACAGAAAGGGCACAAGTGGTAATTTTAGAAGCTGAAAATGAATCTGAAAGGTTTAAGCATGGATATGTTGGAACAGAACATATATTATTGGGAATTTTAAAAGAAGATGGATATTCAGCTAGATTATTAAAAAAGAATGGAATCGTTAGTGAAAATATTACAACAATGATACAAAGATATTTAGGATATGGTGATATCAAAAAATCAGATGATAATATATTATTAACACCGAGAACTAAGAGGTTAGTAGATGAGAGTTTTGCAGCAGCTAAAAAATTAAACCATAAATATGTTAGTCCAGAACACATCTTGCTAGCATTACTTAATCAAGAAGAAGGAATGGCATATACCATTTTAAAGAGTTTGAATCTTAATTTTGCTATTATAAGTGAAGAATTGCTTATATTTTTATCAGGAACCTATGAAGATAAGGTTAGCGATGGAAAGGCAGTAGATAATAGCAAAAAACAAACCACTCCTATGCTTGATAAGTATGGTAAAGATTTAACAGCTTTATCTAAGGAGCAAGGATTAGATCCTGTAATAGGAAGGGAGACAGAAACTCAAAGATTATTGGAAATTCTTTGTAGAAGAACTAAAAATAATCCGTGTCTAATTGGTGAACCAGGGGTCGGTAAAACAGCCGTAATCGAGGGATTAGCCCAAAGAATAATTGAAGGAAATATTCCAGAAATACTTAAAAATAAAAGGGTTATTTCTTTGGATTTAACATCTATGGTTGCAGGTGCGAAGTATAGAGGGGAATTTGAAGAGAGACTTAAAAAGAGTATGGAGGAAATTGTTAGAGATAAGGATATTATTATTTTTATAGATGAAATTCATACTATAATTGGTGCAGGTGGAGCAGAAGGCGCTATTGATGCATCAAATATATTAAAGCCATCTTTAGCTAGAGGAGAAATTCAATGTATTGGAGCAACAACTATTGATGAATATAGAAAATATATTGAAAAAGATTCTGCATTAGAGAGAAGATTTCAGCCTATAACAGTAGAAGAGCCTTCGAAAGAAGAAACTTTAGAAATTTTAAAAGGTTTAAGAGATAAATATGAGGCACATCACAGAGTTGAGATTACAGATGAAGCACTACAAGCAGCAGTAAATTTGTCTGACAGATATATAACAGATAGATTTATGCCAGATAAAGCCATTGATTTAATAGATGAAGGAGCTGCGAAAGTAAGAATACAGAACTTAACAACACCACCAGATTTAAAAGATTTAGAAGGAAAAATTGAAAATATAGATAAAGAAAAGGAAGAATCTATAAGAGTTCAAGATTTTGAAAGAGCTGCAAATTTAAGAGATAAAGAAAGAGCATTAAAAGAACAATTAAGAAGTATGAAAGATAATTGGGATACTCAAAATTCAATTAAGACATTAATTGTAGACGCAGAAAAAATAGCTAGTGTAGTATCATCATGGACAAAGATTCCGATAAAAAAATTAACTGAATTAGAAAGTGAAAGATTATTAGATTTAGAAAACATATTGCATAAAAGAGTTGTTGGACAAAATGAGGCAGTAAAATCTATAGCTAGAGCTGTAAGAAGAGCAAGAGTTGGAATTAAAGACCCTAATAGGCCAATTGGCAGTTTTATATTTTTAGGGCCAACTGGAGTTGGAAAAACCGAACTTTCTAAGGCTCTTGCAGAAGCTATGTTTGGTGATGAAAATAGTATTATAAGAATTGATATGTCAGAGTATATGGAAAGTCATTCGGTATCTAAATTGATAGGTTCTCCACCTGGATATGTAGGACATGATGATGGTGGTCAACTTACAGAAGCTGTTAGAAGAAAACCATATTCAATAATTCTTTTAGATGAGATTGAAAAAGCTCATTCTGATATATTCAATGTATTGCTTCAGCTTATGGAAGATGGAAGACTTACAGATGGCAAAGGAAAGGTAGTGAATTTTAAAAATACAATAGTTATAATGACTTCAAATGTTGGAGCTCATCAAATCAGAAAGCAAAAGAATATAGGGTTTAATAATGCTAGTGCTAATAGTGAAACTGAATACGAAAAGATGAAGGAAAACATATTAGAAGAATTAAAACAAAAGTTTAAACCAGAATTTTTAAATAGAATTGATGATACAATAGTATTCCATAAATTAAGCGATGAAGATTTAGATACAATAATGGACTTAATGCTCGCATCAATAAGAAAACGACTTGAGAGTAGAAAAATTTATCTGAATTTTCAAAATGATAGCAAAAAGTTCTTATTAAACAAAGGAATTGACCTTGATTATGGAGCAAGACCGTTAAGAAGACTTATTATAAAAGAAGTAGAAGATAGATTAAGTGAAGAAATTTTGCAAGGAAATATAAAAATTGGAGATAAGGTAAAAGTTAGTGAATCAGAAAATAAACTTGTTTTTAATAAATTAGTTGGGGAATAATTTAAAGCTTAATGGACTATTTCAAAAATATAAATTATTTATATTTTGAAATGGTCTATTTTTCTAAATCTAATATATAAATAGTTCACAGGGATATTAATGATAAAATTAAAAAAAGATATAAATGATATTTATAAAAGTAAAATATAGTGAATCAAAGATGATAAATTCATAATTAATTTAAAATCAATATTGGATAAGTCAATATTTTGAAAGAATTAGTATGTTATAATATTAATATTTCTTTACAATAATATTATAGAAATATGTAGTATATATTTTTTGATTAATTATATTATAGAAGAGTTAAAATAACATCTATTTACAAAATAGAAGGAGATATTTATGAAAAAGAAAACCTTATATAGGTGCTCAAACTGCAACTTTGAAAGTATAAAGTGGCTTGGTAAATGTCCAACATGCAATAGTTGGAATACACTAGAAGAAGTTGTTGTTGAATCAAAAAGCTTACAAACAAGAGTAAGGCAAGCATCTAAAAAGCCAATAAAAAAACTTTTAGAAGTAGTTTCTAATAAAAGTGATAGAATAGTTACAGGAATAAATGAATTTGATAGAGTGATGGGTGGAGGAATTGTAAAAGATTCAATTTCAATTATAACTGCTAGACCTGGCGCTGGAAAATCAACATTGCTTCTTCAAATCTCAGATGCCATAGCGCAAAAAGGGTATAAAGTTATTTATGCATCGGGAGAAGAAAGTGACAGTCAAATTAAAAATAGAGCAGATAGAATTCTTGATAAGATTAATGATAAAATATGGGTATTACAAGAAACAAGTCTTGATAATGTTCTGGATGCGGTGGAAGAAATAAATCCTGACATGCTAATTGTAGATAGTATTCAAACATTTACTATGGAAGCGTCATTACCAGCAAGAGCAGGATCTCCTACACAAACTATGGAATGTGCTAATGCACTTCTTCAGATTGCTAAAAATGAAAAAAATCCAAGAGCTATTATTGTGGTAGGACAGATGACTAAAAATGATGAACTTGCAGGATTAAGAGCATTAGAGCATTTAGTTGATACAGTTCTTATAATAGAAGATGATAATGATGAAGAATTACGTGTACTTGTGAGCTCTAAAAATAGATTTGGTGGTATAGAAAATGGATTTTTCCAAATGTGCGAGAAAGGTGTTATTTCAATAGATAATCCATCAGAGTTTTTTATGACAAAACGTGAAGAAGGTGAAGTAGTCTCTGGAAGCGCATTAACTGTAATCAAGGAAGGAACACGAGCCATTATAACTGAGATAGAGAGTCTAGTGTCTAAAAGCTTTACACCATATCCTACACGTATAGGAGAAACATTAGGTAAAGATAAATTAAATACTTTAATATCTATATTAGAACAACGTGGTGGTATTAATCTGTATGATAAAAATGTGATTATTAAAACTACTGGTGGTATAAAAATAAGGGAACAAGGAATTAATTTAGCTGTGATAATGAGTATAGTATCATCTGTAAAGCAAGAAGGTATAGAGTCTAATATTGCATTTATAGCAGATGTAGGATTGACTGGTGAGCTTAAAAAGGTACCATCATTGGAAAGTAGAGTTAAAGAACTTGAAAGGATGGGATTTAAAAAAGTTTATGTTCCCAAAGATTCATTTATAAGAGAAAGTAATTTTGAAAAAATTGAAGTAATTGAAGTAAAGACATTAACGAATGTAATAAGTCATGTGTATAATCATTAGAATTTTGATTAAAGAAAGAATATAATTAATAAATAACTTTAATGTAAATGTATGCATATTTTGTATGTGATATGGAGTAAGAATAATGTATGTAAAGTAATTTCAATGTGTTGAACAGAAATATTTTTCAACAAGAAAACATATCATATTTAAATTTAATAAATATGATTGAGAGATTATAGTTATTATAGTATTATAGTTTTAGAGTTTAAAAGTTAAGTTTTGAAATTACTTATATATTGGCATTGTTAAAATATCGGATTTCGTAATAGTCCATAGATGTGGTAGGGATAGTAAATAAAAAAACAAATAAGATTTTAAAGAAAATGGGTGAGTGTATGAGAATAGAGAAGGGAATAGGAATCAAAAATGTCTTAAAGATAATGTGCCCAGGCACTCAGCTAAGGGAAGGTCTTGAAAATATATTAAGAGCCAAGACAGGTGGACTATTAGTAATTGGAGATGATGAAGATGTGATGAAGCTAGTTGATGGTGGTTTTTATATTAACTCAGAGTATACCCCATCATATGCATATGAATTAGCTAAGATGGACGGTGCCATTGTAATAACTGGAGATTTAAAGAGAATTGTTTGTGCTAATGCTCAATTAATACCAGATTCATCTATTCCAACTTATGAAACAGGAACTAGACATAGGACAGCACATAGAGTAGCTAAACAAACTAACAAGGTAGTAATTGCAATCTCTCAAAGAAGAAATATAATAACTATGTATAAAGGTGATATAAAATACGTATTAAGAGAAAGTAGTATAATTCTGAGTAAGGCTAATCAAGCAATTCAAACATTAGAGAAATATGTTGCAGTACTTGATCGTGTTATTAATAATTTAAATCTATTAGAATTTCAAGATTTAACAACACTTTTTGATGTAGTTACTGCAGTCCAAAGAACTGAAATGGTAATGAGAATAGTAGAAGAGATCAATATGTATATATTAGAGCTTGGAAATGAAGGCAGATTAATATCTATGCAGCTTAATGAACTAATTAAGCATATAGAAAGAGATGGTATATTATTAATTAGGGATTATTGTGAGGATGGATTGCAATATAATGAGGTGTATGAACATATTCAAAAGTTAAATTCATCAGAATTATTGGAATTAGATTCAATTTCAAGAGCTCTAGGTCATGGAGGGATTCCTCTTATGGATACATTAATATCTCCAAAGGGATATAGAGCATTAAGCAAAGTACCAAGGATACCATCAAATGTTATTGATAATCTTATAAAAGAATTTAAAGAATTAAGTAATATAGTAGACGCAGATATAGTTGATTTAGACAATGTTGAGGGAATAGGAGAAGCTAGAGCTACTGCTATTAAAGATGGATTGAAACGTATAAAAGAACAAGTATCATTAAAAAAAGAAATATAGCCAAAAAGAAACTGTCTTAAAATAAAGTTATTTAGAATAGAAAGAACTCATCTATTTTAGTTTATTATAGCTACATTTTTGGTCAGTTTTTTAGTATCTATATGAAATTATTAATTAAACTTAATAATTTATTCATTTTAGATAAACTTATTGTATGTTATAATTAAACTGTATAGGCAAAATATTAAAAATATGATTAAAGCACTATTAAAATGTAAATAATTAGAAGGAGGTGAAGTATGTGTTAAAGAAATTATTAAGTGGAATTTTTTTTGTAATTGGGTTAATAATAGGATATTTTATATCTGAATTATTACTTACAATACCCCCAATTGCTAGTTTAATTTACCTTTCAACTGATATTTCTAAGGTTGTATTTATTATTATTATATGTTTTATTTTTGGACTTATATTGTATATTATTTCTCCTACTATATATAAGGGTATTTCTAATTTAATTGAATATATTGAAAAAAGTATGCAAAAAATGAGCATAACAGAAATAATTTATGGAACTGTAGGAGCTGTTATTGCTTTAATTCTTATGACCTTTATTGCAGAACCAATAAGTAGTATTCACAAACAATTAGGACCAATACTATTAATTTTATTAAATATATTAGCAGCTGTGATTGGTGCAAAGATAATGATTAAGAAGAAAGAGGATGTTACAGCTCTACTTGTTAACATTAAAAGGCCTGTAATTAAAGAAAAGAAGGCTAAAGAATTAGTTAAAGAAGTTGTTATAGGGATTCCAAAGATATTAGATACATCAGTTATAATTGACGGAAGAATATTTGATATTTGTGAAACAGGATTTGTTGAAGGCCCATTAGTTATACCTAATTTTGTATTAGATGAATTAAGACATATATCAGATTCTTCAGATTCCTTAAAAAGAAATAGAGGTAGAAGAGGGTTAGATATATTAAATAGAATACAAAAAGAATTATCAATAGAAACTCAAATCGTAGATGATGACTTTCCCAAAATTGCTGAAGTTGATGCAAAATTGCTGAAGCTTGCTCAAAAGATAGATGGAAAAGTTATTACAAATGATTATAATTTAAACAAAGTAGCTGAGTTTCAAGGAGTACCAGTATTAAATATAAATGAATTATCAAATGCAATAAAACCTGTTGTATTACCAGGAGAGGAAATGACAATTGATATAGTAAAAGATGGTAAGGAATCAAGTCAAGGAGTAGCATATTTAGAGGATGGCACTATGATTGTTGTAGAAGGTGGAAGAAAATATATAGGACAAACAACAGATGTTATAGTTACATCAGTGCTTCAAACAGCAGCAGGAAGAATGATTTTTGCAAAACCAAAAGATAATTAAGAATTAAGGAGATTTTTCTGTATGGTTAGTGCAATAGTATTAGCTGGAGGAAGAGGTAAGAGAATGGGTTCTGTTCAAAGCAAACAATATATTGATTTGGATGGGAAACCCATTCTTTATTACACTCTGAAACAGTTTATAAAAAATAATTTAATAGATAAGATTGTTTTAGTGATTCCAGAAGATGAAAGAGATTATTGTAAGAATGAGGTATTAGATAAATATGGACTAATGGTTGACAGAATAGTATTTGGAGGGAAAGAAAGACAGGATTCTGTATATAATGCTTTAGTTCAATTGGAAGGTTCAGATATAGTATTAATTCACGATGGAGCAAGACCATTTGTGTCACAAAGAATAATAAATGACGCTATTAAATACGCTAGAATTTATAAAGCTACAGCACCAGGAGTAATGCCTAAAGATACTATAAAAGTTAAAGATGCGAATAATTTTTCAATGGATACATTGATTAGAAATAATCTTGTTGCGATTCAAACACCACAAGCTTTCGATTTTAATATGATATATGAGTGTCATAAAAAAATTAAACTAAGAGGAATCATGGTTACTGATGATACTATGGTAGTAGAACTTTGTGGAAATAAGGTTTATATTTACGAAGGGCACTATACTAATATCAAAATAACAACACAAGAAGACTTAATTTTGGCAGAATATTTGGTGAAAAAGTAGTACAATCATAATATATTGACAGGTAAAATCCAAGAAGTTATAATAAGTTAAAATAAAATGAAGTTCATAGAGCGATGATGAAGAATAGTAGAAGTCGATTATTAAGAGAAAAAGTCCGTAGGCTGTAAGACTTTTAAACAGACTTTGAACCAGCTTCGGAGTATAGGTAAAAACTATCGGTTTAATACCGTTATCATTATTTAGAGAACAAATTTAGGTGGTACCGCGATAAAAAGTTCGCCCTAATGAATATATTAGGCGGGCTTTTTTATTTTTTAAAAAAGAAACTCTTTTAGAATTTGAAAAATACATTTTTAGCTAAATTATTTAGATATAATATAAATAAAATTATAGGAGGAAAAACAAAATGAAAATGTCTAATATGTTAATATCAACATTAAGAGAAGTACCAGCAGAAGCAGAAATTGACAGTCATAAACTTATGCTAAGGGCCGGAATGATAAGAAAAATGGCAGCAGGAATATACAACTATATGCCACTTGGATTAAAAGTTTTAAAAAAGGTAGAAGATATAGTAAGGGAAGAAATGAATGCAGCAGGTGCACAAGAATTTTTAGCTTCAGCTATTATTCCTGCAGAATTATGGCAAGAGTCAGGTAGATGGGATGCATATGGAGCAGAAATGTTTAGATTAAAAGATAGAGGAGAAAGAGATTTTTGTTTAGGACCTACTCATGAAGAAGTATTTACTGATATAGCAAGAAATGAAATTAAATCATATAAGCAATTACCACTTAATTTATATCAAATTCAAACTAAATATAGAGATGAGCGTAGACCAAGATTTGGTGTTATGAGATCTAGAGAATTTATTATGAAAGACGCATATAGTTTTGATAAAGATCAAGAGGGTTTAGACTTAGTATATGATAAAATGCATGACGCATATGCTAAAATATTCAATAGATGCGGACTAGATGCCAAATGTGTTGCAGCAGACTCAGGTGCTATTGGTGGTTCTAACTCAGCAGAATTTATGGTTAAATCAGAAGTTGGAGAAGATGATGTAGTATTCTGCAGTGAATGTGATTATGCAGCAAATATTGAAAAAGCAACTTCTGAATTAGAAGAAGTTGAAAAAGAAGAACTAATGGAATCAGAAAAGATAGCTACTCCAAATAGTAGAGAAATAGATGAGGTATCAGAATTTTTAAACATATCGCCTAAAAAGACTGTAAAGACTTTATTATATAATGTTGATGGAAAAATTGTTGCAGTATTCGTAAGGGGAGATAGAGAAGTCAATGAGGTTAAAGTGGCCAATGCTTCAAATGCTTCTGGAGATATAGAAATGGCTTCACATCAAGAATATATAGATGCAACTGGATGTGACATTGGATTTGCTGGACCAATAGGGATAAAGGCTGATTTAATATTGGTAGATGAAGAAATAAAGAATATGTATAACTTTGTTGTTGGTGCAAATGAAACAGGATATCATGTGCGAAATGTGAACTATGGAAGAGATTTCCAAGGAACAATTGGTGATTTCAGGAATGTTGTTGAAGGAGATAAGTGTCCAATTTGTGGTGGTGAAGTTACTATTGCAAGAGGAACAGAAGTTGGGCATATATTTAAACTTGGAACTAAATATTCAGAAGCAATGAATGCTAATTTTATTGATGAAGAAGGTAAAGAAAAGCCATTTATAATGGGATGCTATGGCATTGGAGTCACAAGAACAATGGCATCTATAATTGAACAACATCATGATGATAATGGAATAATATGGCCATTATCTGTTGCACCATATCATGTTTCAGTAATTCCTGTAAATGTTAAGGATGAAGAACAAGCTAAAGTGGCAAATAAGCTTTATGAAGAATTAATAAACATAGGTATAGAAGTTCTTTTAGATGACAGAAATGAAAGAGTAGGAGTAAAATTTAAAGATTCAGAATTGATGGGAATACCAATGAGAGTAACTGTAGGTAAAAAAATTAGTGACGGAGAAGTTGAATTTAAGCTTAGAGATGGCGAAATGGGAGTAATCAAAATAAGTGATGTTTTTAATGTAATAAAAGGTGAATTTGAAAAAAATAATTTAAAATTAAGATAACTTTAGGAGGTAATTTAATGAGGATATATAATACTTTGACTAGACAAAAAGAAGAATTTATCCCTATTATTCCAGGTGAAGTTAAAATGTATGTTTGTGGGCCAACTGTTTATAATTTCTTTCATATAGGAAATGGAAGAACGTTTATTGTTTTTGATACTATCAGAAGATATTTAGAATACAGAGGATATAAAGTTACATTTATTCAAAACTTTACTGATATAGATGATAAGATGATTAATAAGGCGAATGATGAAGGTGTCACTGTAAAAGAACTTGGAGATAAATATATTAAAGAATATTATAAAGATGCTGATGCACTTAAAATTGAAAGAGCAACTATTAATCCTAGGGCAACAGAATATATTAAAGATATAATAAAATTCGTTCAAGAATTAATTGAAGCTGGATTTGCTTACGAAGTAGATGGAGATGTATATTATAGCACAAAGAAATTTATTGATTATGGAAAATTAGCAGGTCAAAATTTAGAAGATTTACAAGCTGGCGCTAGAATATCTGTTGATGAAAGAAAAAATGATCCGATGGACTTTGCAGTTTGGAAATCTAAGAAACCAGGTGAACCCGCATGGGAAAGTCCTTGGGGATTTGGCAGACCAGGTTGGCATATAGAATGTTCATGCATGGCAAAAAAGTTGTTAGGCGATACAATTGATATTCATGCTGGTGGAATGGACTTGAAATTTCCACACCATCAAAATGAAATAGCTCAAAGTGAAGCTGTAACTGGTAAGCCTTTTGCACATTATTGGGTGCATGCAGCATTCGTTAATGTAGATAATAAAAAAATGTCAAAATCATTAAATAACTTCTTTACGGCTAGAGAGATTCTTGAAGAATATGATGCAGATGCAATAAGATTTTTAATGTTATCAGGGCATTATAGAATTCAAATAAACTTTACTAAAGAACTTCTAGATTCAGCGAAATCATCCGTGGAAAGATTGTATAATGGCATAAACAATCTTGAAAATTTAAAAGAGGAAGTTAATAGAAAAACAATGGATTATAAAGAAAACGAATATTTAAAATCTTTAAATAAATATAAAGAGAGATTTATTGAAAAGATGGATGATGATTTTAATACAGCAGATGCAATTTCAATATTATTTGATTTGATTAAAGATATTAACAATACTATTAATATAAATTCATCTGTGGAATTATGTGAAAAGGCAGAAGCTTTAATCAGAGAACTTGGAAAACCACTTGGAATTCTTCAAAATCGTATGAAGAAAGATTTAGAAGCTGAAATTCAAGAATTTATTGATAAAAGACAGCAAGCAAGAAAAGATAAGGATTTTGCTTTAGCAGATAAGATAAGAGATGATTTAAAGAATAGAAATATAGTTTTAGAAGATACACCACAAGGGGTTAGATGGAAAAAGCTTGATTAATTAAGGAAAGGGTTGCAATTCTGCACCCCTTAGGCATATGAGAGAAAATAACAAGTCAATGATGCGATGTATATTTTGCGTCGGAAAAGGAGGTATATTTGCTTCATAACGGACTATTAGGTGAACCTGCCGACGTAGTATGACAAAAATAGATTAGTATACTGATTTGTTGTTTTTTGAATATGCCTTATTTAAAAGGAGAATTATAATGTTAGATGATTTAAAAATGAGGGAATTTTCAAAAGATGAAGCAAGAATGTTAAATCCACTTCAATTAGCAATAATAGGAGATGGTATATTTGAAGTTTTTATTAGGAATTATATTTTGACACAGAATACAGCATTGTCAGCAAATAAAATTCATGTTAAGGCAATTGGGTATGTGAAAGCCAAAAGTCAATCATGCATAATGCATGAAATTGAAGAACTTCTAACTGAGGAAGAGGAAGCTGTTTACAAGAGAGGAAGAAATGCTAAATCTCCTACAGTTCCTAAAAATGCAGATGTACGAGACTATAGGATGGCAACAGGATTTGAAGCATTAGTAGGATATTTATATTTAACAGGAAATAAAGAAAGATTAGACCTCATATTTAATAAAAGTATTGAAATTATAAAATAAAATTTAATCTTTCAAAAAGGAGGAGTTATAATGCCAAGTAAACCGAAAAGTTTTAATTCAAGTGGTAAATTTATTAGAAACGAAAAGAATGAAGAGAAATCTAGATTAAGAGATAAAGATAAAAATCATGAGGAGACTAAAGGTAAAAGTAAAAAAGAAAACACAGTAAAAACTAGCATAAACAAAGAAAATAGTGAAATTGAAGAGAGAGAAGATATAGTAATTGGAAGAAATGCAGTAATTGAAACTTTAAAAGGAGATAGAACAATTGAAACACTGTATATATCTAACAATAAACTGGAAGGGTCCATAAATACAATTGTTGGTTTAGCAAAAGAAAAAAGAGTTTTGATTAAAGAAGTGGATAAAAGAAAACTTGACTCGATGTGTAATGGAGGAACACATCAAGGCGTAATAGCTAAGGTAACTCCTTACAAATATTCTGAGATATCAGACATATTGGCATTAGCTGAAGAAAGAGGTGAATCTCCATTTATCGTTATATTAGATGAAGTTGAAGATCCACATAACTTAGGATCAATAGTAAGAACTGCGGAATTATTTGGGGTACATGGAATTATAATTCCTAAAAGAAGAAGTGCATCTGTAAGCACAACAGTATACAAGGCTTCAGTTGGTGCAATAGAACATGTAAAAATAGCAAAAGTAACCAATTTAAACGCAACAATAGAAGATTTAAAACAAAAAGGTGTTTGGGTTTATGGAGCGGATATAAGAGCAGAAGAATACAGTTATCAAGTAGATTTTAGTGGTCCATGTGCGGTAGTAATTGGAAATGAAGGGAGAGGGATTTCAAAATTAACAGTACAAAAGTGTGATAAACTAATAAAAATACCAATGGTCGGAGAGATTAACTCTTTAAATGCCTCAGTAGCTGGTGGTATAATTATGTATGAAGTTTTAAAGGGACGATTAAAATAGAAAGAGGTATATGGTGAAAACTATTTTTGTTGATGGATATAATGTAGTAAATAGTTGGCCGAATTTAAAGCAAAGAAAAGATTTCAGCTTCGAGGGTGCAAGACAAACTTTGATTGATAAACTACATAATTATGGAGTTTTTAAAGCTTGTAAAATAGTATTGGTATTTGATGCACATAAAGTTATAGGTAGTCTTGAAAAAAAAGAAGAAGTAAACAAAAATATTTCTGTAATTTTTACAAAAGATGGAGAAACAGCAGATAGTTATATTGAAAAAAAGGTAAATGCTTTAGGAAGAAAACATGAAATAGTTGTGGTTACTTCAGACAATTTAGAGCAACAAACTGTTTTTCAGCGAGGTGCAGTTAGGATGTCATCCTTGGAATTCTATAACGAAGTACTTAAAGTAGAGAAATCTATAAAAATTAAAACTGATAAAAACAAAAGTACACAAAAAAATAGTATAAGTGATAATATAGATGACAAGACAGCTAAAGTGTTAGAAGAAATTAGAAGAAGCAAGTAAATTCAGTTGACTAATTTATTTTTACTAGAGTATAATTGTCTAAATGAGTAGTCAGTTGAATGCAAAAGAGAGTTGAGAGTGAATAGTTGAAAGTTTTTTTAGATTTCAAAGATAAATCGGATGAAGAGATTGTTGCACAAGCTAAAAGTGGAAATAATAGAGCCCAAGAATATCTAATTTCAAAATATGAAAACTTTGTAAAAGTAAAAGCTAAATCATACTTTTTAATTGGAGCTGACAAGGAAGATATTTATCAAGAGGGTATGATAGGGTTATATAAATCTATCAGAGACTTTAATCCAGAAAAATCAACATCATTTAAAGCTTTTGCAGAAATATGCATAGTTAGACAAATCATAACTGCAATAAAAACGGCTACTAGGCAAAAACATATTCCATTAAATACATATATATCTTTAAATAAACCAATATATGAAGGAGAAGCTGAGAGAACTCTTTTAGATGTACTAGCAGGACTAAAAATTTCAGATCCAGAGGAATTAATCATAAGCAAAGAACAAATAGATTATATTGAAGAAAAAATTTCGAAGGTATTGTCTGGTTTGGAATTAGAAGTTCTTACATCATATTTAGATGGTAAATCATATCAAGAGATTGCAAGTGATTTAGAGAGACATTCAAAGTCTATTGATAATGCATTACAAAGAGTTAAAAGAAAATTAGAAAAATGCTTAGACTTAAAGTGAGGATTTATATTGACAAATAAAAAAAATGATAGTAAACTTTATAATTGGTATATAAAAGAGCATAAAGATTTTTGAATGCTCACATAGCTCAGTTGGTAGAGCGTCACCTTGGTAAGGTGGAGGTCGTCGGTTCAATCCCGATTGTGAGCTCCAAATAATAAAGATAAGAAAACACTAGGCAAAGTTTATTACAAGATGATAAGGGAGGAAATTATAATGGCAAAAGCAAAGTATGAAAGAAATAAGCCACATGTTAATATTGGAACAATAGGTCACGTAGACCATGGTAAGACAACATTAACAGCTGCAATTACAACAGTATTAGCAAAAAAAGGATTTGCAGAAGCAT
>NZ_JAJFUC010000010.1 GCF_021372645.1 Clostridium sp.
TCATCATGCAAAATTGATACAACCGTTTTTAAATAAAGTTAAAGATAGGCTTGAACTAATGTTTTTACCACCATATAGCCCGGAAATGAATTTAATAGAGGGGTTATGGGGATGGTTGAAATCTTCTATTATTAACAATGTGTTTTATCATTCTTTACCACAAGTTAGAAATTCAATTGAAAAGTTTATAAGAAACATAAATATGGTTCCTACTCAGACAATAGACAGGCTATGCATCCGAATGTAGAAACCAATTTGCAACATATATATGTAATTAAATAATTTGTAAAAGGATGTGTAATATGATGAGTGAAGCAAATATTAATGAAAATAATGCATATTGTTTATTGTTCAAAGAGTATTCAGATGTAGTGAATATTAAAGAAATGTGTGAAATGCTTGGAGGAATAAGTACAAAAACTGGATATAGAATTTTAAGAGAAGATAAAATTAATCATTTTAAAATAGGAAGAGAATATAAAATCCCTAAAATTAGCATACTTATATATCTAAAAGTAATGCAAGAACCAAGCATAAATAATACTCACTTTAACGTTTTAAAGCCTTGAAAGCAAGTGACGCGTGAGATATAATAAAGATGTCAATGGTAGGATGATACAAGTTGTTACAAAATGGAGGGAATAAAATGGTAGCAGGTCACCTACAAGATAAAAAAGGTTATTTTTATATTGTACTAAGTTATAAAGACGTAAATGGAAAGAGAAAAACAAAGTGGTTACCAACAGGTCTTTTAACAAAAGGAAATAAGAAAAAAGCAGAAGTAATGTTAATGGAGGCAAGAAGAAATTTTAAAGTTATTTCTGAAATTGAAGATGAAAATATTTTGTTTTCAGATTTTATGTTAAGTTGGTTAGAAATGATGAAAAATAATATTGAGGTTACAACATATGCATCATATTCTAATTGTGTTAAAAAACGTGTCGCACCTTATTTTAAAGAACAGAAAATTTTATTAAAAGATTTGCAACCGAAACACATTCAAACATATTATCAACATGAATTGAATGATAATAAAATCAGTGCTAATACTGTAATTCATTATCATGCTAATATTAGAAAGGCACTACAATATGCTGTAAAGATTGATATGATATCATCAAATCCAGCTGATAAAGTTGAAAGACCTAAAAAACAGAAATTTGTTGGGAGTTTTTATGATGGAGAAGAGATTAATAAGCTATTTGAAGTGGTTAAGAAGAGCAAGATAGAGCTTGCAGTTATGCTAGCTGCTTTTTATGGATTACGAAGAAGTGAGATAGTTGGCTTAAAATGGGATGCAATTGATTTTAAGAATAAATCAATTACTATTAAGCATACAGTTACAGAAGTTTCTGTTGAAGGTAAAGTAGTTATAATAGAAAAAGATAGAACTAAAAATAAAGCAAGTCATAGAACATTACCTTTAGTGCCACAATTTGAAAATTTACTTTTAAAAATAAAAGAACAACAATATGCAAATAGAAAAATATGTAAAAATTCTTATTGCAATGAATATCTAAAGTATATTTATCTAGATGAAATAGGGCAACGTATTAAACCGGGATATATTACTCAACATTTTCAAATTGTACTTGCTAAAAATAATTTGAGAAAAATAAGATTTCATGATTTAAGGCATAGCTGCGCAAGTTTGTTACTAGCAAATGGTGTAGGTATGAAGGAGATTCAAGAATGGCTTGGGCATAGTGATTTTTCAACCACAGCAAATATTTATGCTCATCTTGATTATAGTACAAAAATAGCATCAGCCAATGTAATGGTAAATTGTTTAAATGATAAAAAGTTCTCTCGCAAAGTAGGAGAGAACTTAGAAGAAAATACAGAAAATAAAAAAGCCATATTGCAAGATAAGTCAAGCAATACAGCAATTTACTAACATAAGCTATGGTGCCGCTAGCCGGACTCGAACCGGCACGGTATCACTACCAGAGGATTTTGAGTCCACCACGTCTGCCATTCCATCACAGCGGCATGTAAACTGACAAAAATTATTATATCACGTATAATAAAATAATTCAAGAACTATTTTTTCATACATTGCATTATTCTATAAAAATGATTTTACAGTGCATACTTAAGTGTTAGTTCTTTGCCATTAACTGTAATATAAGTTCATTATTCAAACTTATATAATTAAAGCTAATAAAAGATTTTTATTGATTTCTAACATAAATTTTTAAGTTAGAGTATAATTTTAGTAGGTAAAGATAATAAAAAAGAAAAGAGATGTAAAATAATCTCTACAATACATAAATTATCCATTATAATTTTATTGTAGATAAAATGAATGGAGTTAAATTTATGTACAGTGTTAGTTTAAATGATAAAGGCTTAACTTTCAAGG
>NZ_JAJFUC010000025.1 GCF_021372645.1 Clostridium sp.
CTTTTTAAGTAGCAAAGCCTATTGAGTGTTATAGCAAACAGGAGTAGCCTTGGCAAAACTGGACACTATGAAGTAGGAAAGAAACAAAATTATAGACTTTTATATTCTTTTTGTAAAGTTTTATAGAATTTTGGTAACGGACACTTTATGAATGTTAAACAAATTTTCAATAATTCTATAATAATGTTAAAAACGGAAGTAGTTTTTACTATTTCACTAATTCTAGCTTTTAGTACATCCATAGTTACTAAGCCAAAATTGAGTTATATAAATTTTGAGGTATTAATATTAATGTTCAACCTTATGATAGTAATAGGTGCCTTTGAAAAATTAAAATTATTAGATAAGATAGCAGTTGAGATATTAAGCAAGAATACAAGCCTTAGAATGGTTTCATCAGTGTTGGTTAGTCTATGTTTTGTTTTTTCAATGTTTATAACAAATGATGTAGCGCTAATAACTTTTGTGCCTCTTACTATGATTATTGCTGAAAAGGCTGACTTTGATCCAATGAAAATAATAATTTTAGAAACATTAGCCGCCAATATTGGTAGTAGTTTTACACCCATGGGAAATCCACAAAACTTATATTTATTTTCATTTTTTAATATAGGTATATTAACTTTTTTTAAAAGTACAATATTTTTTGTTATATCGGGTGTATTGTGGTTATTTATTTTAAATCAAAGAATTTTAAATACAGATTTAAAATTTGATTTAGATAAGATAAAGATTAAAAATACAAAGGCTTCAGCTATTTACTGTGTTTTGTTTATGTTTATATTACTTTCAGTTTTTGATGTGATTGATTATAAAGTAGCTTTTATAATAACAATTTGTGTAAGTTTAATTTTGGAAAGAAAATTGTTCAAGGAATTAGATTATATATTATTACTTACTTTTGTATGTTTTTTTGTAGCTATAGGAAACTTATCTAATATGCAAAGTATTAATGAGATTATGAAAACTCTATTGAATAATGATATTGAAGTATACTTTTCGGCTATATTTTTCAGCCAATTGATTAGTAATGTGCCATGTGCTATTCTTTTATCTAAATTTACAAATGCTTGGCAGCCAATATTAATTGGAGTTAATATTGGTGGAATGGGAACAATTATAGCATCACTTGCAAGTTTAATATCGTATAAATTTTATGCTAAGGAATATGACGGAAAGAAATACTTATCTAAATTTATAAAATATAATTTTATCAGTCTAATAATATTTGCAGCATTATTTTCTGCATTCTTATATTTAAAAATATAAAATTTAGGCACATGAAAATAAAAAATATGATGTTTTGCTTTTATAAGAATAGTAATAAGGCATATTTAAAGAAAATGGGGCTGTTGCAAAATGCAACAGTCTCTTTTCATATACGGAAAAAGGTGGTTTCAAAAGGAAAAAGAAAAAGTGAATTACAAAAATCAATACACCAAAGCTAAAGGTAATAAAAAATACAGCAAAATAGATGTGGTATATTGTTGCACATACGTAAACTTGCCTAAAAAATAATTTAAATAGTAAACTTTAGAAGGTTCTTAGAGTCCTTCTATTTGTCATGCTCAAAAACAAATTTATTTATATGATTTACTTATAAATTCACTTTTAAATATAAAAAAGAAGCCGCCACAAAATGATTTTAAAAAAAATCATTTTGCAACAGGCTCATTTATTTTAATATGCCTAAAGTAACTTAATCAGCGATTCTAACTCTTCAGATAAAATTTTTGCAAGCTCAAAATCAGTACGTTGCAAAGCTGATTCTATTTTTGTTTCAACTAATCTTTTCTTTTGTTCAATTTCTAAGTAGTCTTTATCAAAATAATTCGCATAAATCATCTTTCTAAATTTTCGCATATTCATTTTTCTAATTGTCTTATCTTCAATGAGTAAAACATAATCTACACAGTTTATTATAGAATAGTAATCATGTGATATCATTAAAATAGCACCGTTATAATTTTCTATGGCTTTTTCAAGTGCTATTTGTGAATAGGTGTCTAAATGACTTGTTGGTTCATCGAGAAGCAACATGTTTGATTTGCTAGCAGAAACTTTGGCTAATTGAAGTATATTCTTTTCTCCACCAGATAAAGATTCTATCTTCTGGTTAATGATTTCTTCATCAAAATCATAGTTTGAAATATATGATTCAACCTCTTCATAAGTTTTAAATCCTGCATTTAGGAATTCTTCAAGTATTGTATTAGACTCATTTAGTATTTCCCCTTGAAGCTGTGATAAATAAGCTACTTCAATATCAGAATTTATTTCAATAGCAGCATGATTATTTTTAAAGATGTCTCTGAGCAAAGTCGTTTTCCCAGTGCCGTTTAATCCGATAATAGCTACTTTATCAGTAGATTTTATCTCAAAGTTAACATTTTCTAAAAGCATATCATCAAAGCTAGCACTGTAATCAGTAACTTTTAAAGCAATGGTTTCTTCGATTTTATTATTAGTAAATAAACGGATGCCTGGTTGTTTAATTTCTACAAATGGTGTTTTAATCCTACGCGCTTCTAATCTTTCTTGAAATTTCATTCTAGCTTTTAGATATCTTCCAGCAGAAGTCTCACCTGTAATTTCTGCTCTATCTCTTAGTTTCTTGATTATGTGCTCGTTTCTCTTAATTTCTTCATCATCAGCAATAGCCAGTTCTTGAAACTCAATTTTAGTTTGAAGTAATGTGAAGTTATAATCAATATATCTTCCATCAAACTCTTGAAGCTCCATGTTTTCAAGATGAATAATTTTGTTAAAACAATGATTCAATAGATATCTGTTGTGCGTAATAACTAACATCATTCCCTTGTGAGAATTAATTAGATTTTTAAGAGAATTAAGGTTTTCAAAGTCTAAAAACACATCAGGTTCATCCATAATCATTAAGTCTGGACTATTAAGCATTTCCTTAATCACTTGAATAAGCTTGAATTGTCCACCACTAAGTTCAGATACCATTAGATCTTTAATCATGTTTAAGTTTGCAAGATTTAATTTCTTATTAAGGATGCTTTCGAAATCATCTCCGCCAATTGCATCAAGTGCATCTAAAGCTTGTTGGTACTTTTTTAGTAAGGGATCAATATCCGAAGATGTTTCCATTTCAGTACAAATAGAGGTTATTTCATTTTGTAGCTTAATAAATTCTTCCCCTATATATTCGAAAACTGTAGTTTCTTTTGCTTCATCAAGTTGTGAGAATTGGCTTACATATCCAATTCTACAATTTGGATCAATCACAAGCGTACCATCGAACATATATCTTTCTGGATCCATAATTATATCTATCAGTGTACTTTTTCCACTACCACTTGTACCTATAAAAGCGCAATGTTGATCATCTTCTAAGGTAAAAGAAATCTTATTATAGAGATCTTTTTGCGGAAATGAGTACGATAAGTTATCAATTTTTATCATATTATTACCTCTCTTTAATCATTTGAAAAGAGCCTATAAAAATAAGCTCTTCAATATATCTTCAATATATAATCTTCTAAATCGCAATTTTGCAATTGGGAAGATTATTATAGTAACGATATTCTGTTTTGGTTTACCGTTGATAGCATAACACTTTTTACGACTAATTTCAAATAAATATGTTAATTTAAAATCTAAATTTAAATAGACTAGTTACAAAATTATAATTAAGTAACTAGTCTATTTAATTTTATAGATAATTATTAATTTGAGAATTCTTGAGTTCCCATATATTTACCGTTTCCATAGATTACACCCATACCAACCTTAGTATATGAAGTATTCATCATATTTGCTCTATGACCTGGTGAATTCCACCATTGATTAAATAATTCAACTGGATCATTAGTATTGTATGCAATATTTTCTCCTGATGTAGTATATTTATATCCTATTGTTTGCAACCAGTTTGTCCACTTAGTTCCATCTGGATTTGTATGGTCAAAGAAGTTATTTTGTATCATATTGTTACTCTTATATCTTGCTACTTGTACTAATGTATCATCCATAGTAAGTGGCTTAAGACCAGCTTCTGTTCTTTTTGAATTCATTAATTCAAGAATTTTTTGCTCAGCAGAAGCTTGTACATTTATTGAATAATTTGCTGGCAATTTAGGTAACCCCTGTACATCTACTGAAGTTTCTGATGTAGAAGCATTATTAGTAGTTGTGTTACTTCCTACATTATTTGTGCTTGTATTTAAAAGATTATTTGTAACTATATTGTAATAACCGTTATTATTTGAATTAATAGTTGCTGCTGATACTCCTAATGATGATAAACTTCCTATTGTTGTAGCTGCAATAACTGTAGTTACTATTTTTCTTATAAAATTCTTTCTCATTAGTTTTTCTCCTTTAATGTATTCTATTTGCCTTTTCATCTTTTATATAAACAACAAACGTTATTTAAGTTTTTGTTGTTCTCAAGAAAAGGCATGTCTCTATATTAACATTTTTTCGACAACATTCAACATGAAATTCTGTTGATTAAGTCTTTTAAATGAAATAGGCACAAAATTTCTTGAGTATGTTCTTGTATATTCCTTTATGCACTATGATATTATTCAACACCTTTCAGTGCAAAGGATAGTCCCCTAAATAAATAAAAAGCTAGTAATCACTAATTAGTTAATACAAATAAACTAATTGGAGGTTTTTTTTGTTAAATATTTTATATTTTTTGGAAAATTCATTGTATTCTGACAATTGTTATGTTATAATAAATACAAGAAGAAAGTAATTTCTTCTAGCAATCCTAACTCAATAAAATTAACATCTTGTAGCAACTGTTAATTAGACATAACCAATTGAAGTGTTTGACTAGTAATATATAAAGTGAATTATGACGCAAGTTGAAATTACTAAGTACAAGTCATCGGAAGATTTGATTAGTAACCAATAGTGTGAGTTAAGGCGCAAGTTGATATTACTAAGACATATTTAAGTTATTTCAATAAAGTCTATCTAAAGAATATTAGTTAATACAATTAAAATTTTATCTTAAAATGTAAAGGGATAAGGTGATTCCAATGCAAATATAATATTAGGTGTTGTAAGAATAAATATAGAGAAAAGGGGTGAAAAGAATTCAAATTGAAGAACCATTTCAGTTTAGAAAAGAGTTAGGATTTGCTTAACCATCAATTAGTTAATATAATTTGACTAATTGATGGTTTTTTGTTGTCTAGATATTTAATTTATAATCCTAACCTATCAATTTGATGAAACTTACAGTAATTACGTCTATGATTGTAGCAAATCAATTAGTAGAATCCTGTCTATGGATGAGATCAAAGAAATGATGATAGAGCTACATATTATTTTTATTTACAAATGTTCCTAGAGTTTGTGGAAACATATGCATAATTTTGTTATTATTTTAAGAGAGATGCTATTTTGGTTTTAACACCAAAGAAGAAAATAATGATGAGCGGGGGGAGTAAATTGGATCAGTTATTAAAAAGCGGAACTACTTTAGTGACTAAAAGTGGACAAAACTGCATAGTAAATAAGTTATTAGGAAGTGGTGGACAAGGCGAGGTTTACGAAGTTGAAATATCAGGTAAAAAATATGCATTAAAATGGTACTATAAAAATCAAGCAACAGATGCTCAAAGGGGAATAATTGAAAATTTAGTACAAAAGGGCAGTCCTAATAGTAGATTTTTATGGCCATTAGATATTGTTGGTAGTCAAAATAATGAAACTTTTGGTTATATTATGCATTTAAGACCTAAAGAATATAAAAGTATAGTAGATATGATGGCAAGACGAGCTGAACCAACATTTAAAGCTTTATGTACTGCTGGTATTAATTTAGTAGATAGCTTTCTTCAGCTTCATTCAAAGGGATTATGTTATAGAGACATATCATTTGGTAATGTGTTTGTTAATCCTGATAATGGAAATATACTTATATGTGATAACGATAATGTGGATGTTACTGGAGCAGATTGTGGAGGTGTAATTGGAACACCGAGATTTATGGCACCAGAAATTGTAAGAGGGGAAGCTAATCCATCTACAGAAACAGATTTATTTTCATTATCTACCCTTTTATTTTACATGTTTATGCTTCATCATCCATTAGAAGGAAAAATAGAGTCAGAAATAAAGTGCTTTGATTCACCTGCTATGAAAAAGGTTTATGGCGATGAACCAATATTTATTTGGGATCCTGTAAATACTTCAAATAGACCAGTAGTTGGATATCAAGATAACGCATTAATTTATTGGGGGATATATCCTAATTTTATAAAAGATTTATTTACAAGGGCATTTACAGAGGGGCTTAATAATACACAAAAACGTGTGCTTGAAATTGAATGGAGAAAGGCTTTTGTAAAGTTAAGAGATAGCATAATTTATTGTGGAAATTGTGGAGCAGAAGTTTTTTATGATGCTGCAAAATTAAAAAGTGGACAGATACATATATGCTGGGGATGTAATAATGGGGTTAAGATTCCACCAAGGATAAAAATAGGTCAATCTATTGTAATGCTAAATGCCGATACAAAAATTTATACCCATCATATAAAAGATAATTTAGATTTTAATACAATTGTAGGTGAGGTTACTCAACATCCAAATAATCCAAGCCTTTGGGGAATTAAAAATGTATCTAATGAATTATGGAATATAACTAAGGCTGATGGTAATGTAAATACTGTAGAACCGGGCAGAAGTGTTTCTTTAGCAATAGGTACAAAGATAAACTTTGGTACAGCTGAAGGAGAAATAAGGTTATAAAAGATTATATTTTTCAATTAAAATACATTTAATAAATGAAGGGAGGTATTTATCGAGAGTTGTAAATTGCATATATTCTCGGTAAAGATAAGTATGTTAGAAGGAATTATGAAAAGACCAGGTGGAGAAATGTCTTCAAGACCACTTCACTTTATATGGATAACAGATTGTTCAGGATCAATGTCTGGAGAAAAGATTCAATCATTAAATTATGCTATAAGAAATGCAATCCCTAGTATGAGGGATGTTGCAAGTGAAAATCCAAATGCAAAGGTACTTGTAAGGGCAATAAAATTTTCTAGTGGTGCACAGTGGCATATAGATGATGCAACAGCAGTAGATAAGTTTGAATGGAAGGATCTACAAGCAGGGGGGCTTACTGATCTTGGAGTTGCTCTTTCTATGGTAGCGGATCAGCTTAAAATACCACCAATGTCAGAAAGGGCACTGCCTCCAGTACTTGTACTACTATCAGATGGACAACCTACGGATGACTATAAAGTTGGATTGAGTAAATTGCTAAGCCTTCCTTGGGGTAAAAAGGCTGTAAAAATAGCTATTGCTATAGGAGAAGATGCGGATATAGATGTGCTTCAAAACTTTATAGATGATACTGAAAGAGCACCTCTTCAAGCAAATAACTCAGATTCACTAGTTCATTTTATTAAATGGGCATCAACAGCAGTAGTTAAGGCTGCATCAGCACCACCAAGCCAACTTAAAGGTGAATCTGTAAAAAGCAATGTAGCTATACCAACTCCTCCACCAACAGATATTTCAAATGATGACGTTTGGTAAAGGAGAAAATTAAATGAGTAATGAATCTCTAAAATGGTCAGTAGCAGGTAAGTGTGTTAGAGGATTTACACACATAAAGCAAGATAAACCTTGTCAAGATGCGATATATACTGAGCAGCTTGAAAATGGAGCATTAATAGTTGTAGCAGATGGACATGGAAGTGAAAGATGCACTTACAGTGAAGATGGTTCAAGAATAGCTGTAGGTATAACTGCAAATATTTTAAAAGAACTTTATAACAGCCAAGGAAGGCAAGATATTATAGCACATGATGATGATGTAAATGAATTGCTTAAATCCATAGAAAAATGCTGGAAGAAAGATGTAGAAAATTATCATAATGAAAATGGAAGAGAGCGCTTAGATCAAGAAAAGTTATATATAAAATATGGTACTACTCTTTTAGGAGTATTGGTAACACCTGAGTTTATATTTTGTTTGCAACTTGGTGATGGAGATATAATCGTAGTCACTAAGGACAAACAAGTTAAGTTTGCTATAAAAAAAGATAATAATCTTCTTGGAAATGAAACTACATCTTTATGTTCTTATAATTCTTGGAAGGAAATAAAAACAAAGGTAAAATACATAAAAGATGAGGAACCACCTGTTTTAATATTAGTAAGCACAGATGGATATTATAATTCTTTTATAAGTGTTGAAGAGTTTAAAAAGGTAGGTTTAGATTACTTACATTTGATAAGAAACTATGGATTGGATGAAGTGAAAAAATATATTGGTGCTTGGCTAGAGGATTCTTCTAGAGAAGGCAGTGGAGATGATATTACCCTTGGATTAATTTGTTCAAATCAAATTGATAAAGTTGTAGACGAAATATCACCATGTGACAATGACAGAGAGGAAACTACAGTGAAGCAGGAAGATAATGAAAATATATCGGAGAAAGAAGAAGCTATAATAAGTCCTTTAAAAGAAGTAACCACAATTATAGAGATAGAAGAAAAGAAAGATGAAGCAGATACATGTTTATCTAAAGAGCTTATGGAAAAAGAATGTATAGACGAAATAACAAAAAAGCAAAGTTTATTTAAATAAAATTATTAAAATTGCAGAATAAATATCAATATGGGGTAATGGCATAGATAAAACTAGAGCAGGGTACCGCTATAATGAAAAGATATTATAATAATTTTTTATAGGTATTCTGTAAAAGAAAATAATTGGATTAAATTCCACAGGAGGCGAAATATTTGAATAATGAAGTTATAAAAACAGTTCAAGAATTAACTAATAAATATGGTAACACAATATATACAGATAGTAGAAAATTAAAGTCATTTTTGAGCGATTATTATTCTGACAAATATACTAGAGAAAAGAGACTTTTAGTAGATTCTGTAGAGCAAAAAATACCTGAAGAGATAGTAAATTGTAATGGAACACAAATAGATGATTTCTTATATAACAAATTAGCTGGTAAGTTGTTTGATAATTTAGGTATATCTAAGGATTTAGCAGAGGAAACAATAGATGCATGGTGTGAAATATTAAATAAAACACATATAAAGGTTAATAATCAAAGTTCAAGTAATTTTAATAATAACAACTATGGACAAACAAGACCAGGAACTGCTGCAAATTATAGTCAGCAAAATTATAGCTCCAATACTGTAATTATGAGTACTCCACCAGTATCTAATAATAACAATTATGGACAGCTAAGGCCAGGAAGTGCTGCAAATTATAGTCAGCAAAATTATAGTAGTAATACTGTATTTATGAATAATCAACAAGTAAATAATGTGCCTGTTAAAAGTAACAAAATGAAAAAAAGTATAATAGGTATGATGCTGAGTATATTAATTATAGTAGTAGTTTCTACAGCAGCTTATTCATTGGGAAGCAGTAAAGTTACTACTGATAAAAATCTTACAAATGCAGCAAGGGAGTCTAAGGAGACTAATAGCAATCAAAATAACGTAGATACTAAAAATAATACTACTAATAACACCAATACAAAGGAAAAAAATACACAAACAAAATTGAACAATTTTATTTTTCCTGATAGTAGTACAAGCAAGATATCTCCAAGTAATTTATATAACTTAAGCAGTGATCAACTATTTATTGCAAGAAATGAGATATTTGCAAGGCATGGCTATATATTTAATAATAAAAAGTTACAGAATTATTTTGAAGCGCAAGCTTGGTACAACCCTAATCCTAGTGCAAAGGGAGAACCCTCAAATGATATAGAAGACTATAATGCACAAACTATAATGGATATGGAAGAAATAAAATTAGCTTTTAAAAATTCACCTATAGTAAATAGAGAATATGTGTTGAATAATAGTCATATAACGAAGCTTACATCGGATGAGGTTGAAAGGTTAAGTGATTTTGAGATTCTACTTGCAAGAAATGAGATATTTGCTAGACATGGCTATATATTTGGAGTACCAGAATTAAACGACTATTTTCAATCAAAAAGATGGTACAATAAAATTTCAAATGATGTGACATTAAGTGAAGTTGAGGAGTATAATATAGAACTTATAAGAAAGGTTGAAGACAAGCGTATTTACAATATGCTATCTAATTATGAATTAGGTAGTCAATATTAAGAATTAAAATAATACTTTACAAGGAGTTGAAATATTGAAGTTTAAATTAAAAGTAACATTCTTCTGTATACTTTTTATATTTTTATTAGTAGGATGTTTGAAAATAGTTTCAATTATTTCTAGTGAAAATAAAAACAGTAAAGCTGCTGAAAGCGAATCAATAAATAAGCCTAGTGATAATGAAGAGAATGAGAAGGACTCTAGTGAAAAAACAGCAGAAAATAGTGGTAAGGACAATGAAGAAAATATTGGAGTCGAAAAGCCAAAAGAAGATAAAAAGAAAATTGTAGTTCTTGACCCTGGTCATGGCAATAGATCAAATATGGAAAAAGAGCCTATATATCCAGGGGCTGAAGAATTGAAAATAAAGGATGGCGGCGGAGCAGAAGGAATAAAAAGTAAAACCCCAGAGTATGTTATAGCTATGGGGATTACTATGAAGTTAAAGGAACTTTTTATCAACAAGGGATACATTGTAATAATGACTAAAACAACTTCCGAGGAAAGTCCAGGTAATATAGAAAGAGCTGAAGTAGGTAATAAAAATAATGCAGATTTAGTTATAAGAATACATGCGGATTCTTCTGAAAGTTCAAGTGCTTCAGGAGCATCTATGCTAGTTCCAGCTCCTATAGGTAATGCTAAGGATATAAGTGGAATTAGTAGAAAATATGGAGAGATTGTATTTGAAAATTTAGTTCATGAAGTTGGTATGAAAAATAACGGAGTAGTTGAGAGAAAAGATCTTACAGGCTTTAATTGGTCAAAGGTTCCTGTTATATTGGTTGAAACGGGATTTTTATCAAATCCACAAGAAGACAAGCTATTAAATACGGATGAGTATAAAAATAAAATAGCACAAGCATTATTTAATGGAATAAATACGGCATTGTTATCCTAAATCCCAATTAGCAAGGCAAACAGTTTGTTTGCCAAAACCCCTTGGGGGTTATAAAATATTCCAGGTACAAGTTAGCTTATAAGGGTATAGTAATTTGATATTGAAGTTACGTAGGAATCGAACAAAGTGATTTCTACTTCTTTTTGTTTTAAATATATTTTAAAAATAATAGGTAAATTACATTATTAGTACAAGCACGGATGTGTTAGTAATATGGAACTGGATGTAGTCATTAATTTAGCTGCATATTTTTTTGTGTCAGATTCGTATGACTAAAAGTAAATTCTTAGGTCCATTATAATTAACGTTTAACTTTGACATAAGTATCCATCTACTTTATAATTTGATTATAAAATGGAAAAAATAAGGATGTGAAAATTAATATGATAAGTATTATTAAAACTGCAATTATAACTATAATAATATCATTTATATCAGGTTTACTGTTAGAGCATTATAAAAATTTAGCACCTAGAATATTATGTAATATAGGAAATGGCATACCTCTAGAATTGAATAACAAAAAAATTTGTGCGTACATTCTTACTGTTAGAAATATTTCTAATAAAACAATTCATAAGCTAACCTTAAATATACAAGGCTCACAAAATAACTTAAAAATTGGAGATGCCAAAATAACAAAAGGTTTAAAATTTGATTCTTCAATAGAAGGTAACAGTTTAGATGTATATATACCTTTTTTAAGTAAAGATGATGAATTTTCAGTTACATTATATGTAGAAAATCAATACGGAGAGTATAATAAACCTGTTGTTACAATTAGATCACCTGAAGATTTTAAGGAGGTAGACTCTGTAGAAGAAAAAGGAATCCTATTTTTATTGTTTAATATACCTAAAAATATAAATAAGGTAGCTTCGAAGACAATGAAAAATAACGAAACAATGGTTTCTAATAAAAAAGGTAATTTTACAACTGTTATGAGTAAGGTACCAGGTACTAAAAAAACAAAAAATAAAGAAAATAGAGAAATACTCCATAGAAGTAAGAAACTGAGTAAGAATAAAAAGGCAATGATAGCCATTGCATCGATTATTTTAGTTATAAGTATTGGGATTTTAGGAAAACTTTATTTCCAAGAGATATATAATAATACACAAACTCCTAGTGCAGAAACTGACATTCAAAAACAGTCCACTGATGCAACAGAATCAGCAGGTGGAACAACTAAAAATCCAGGTGCAAAAGCATCAACAGGTGGAACAACTAAAAACTCAGGTACAAAGACATCAACAGATAGAACAACTAAAAATACAGATACAAGGACATCAACAGATGTAACAAATGAAAATACAAATGCAAAAGCATCAACAAGTGGAACAACCGGAAATACAGATACAAAAACAGCAACAGATGAAACAACTGGAAATACAGATACAAGGACATCAGCGGGTGAAACAACTGGAAATACAAAGACATCAACAGATGTAACAACTAAAAACACAGATACAAAGACATCAACAAGTGGAACAACTGGAAATACAGATGCAAAAACATCAACGGGTGAAACAGCTGGAAATACAGATACAAAGACATCATCAAGTGGAACAACTGGAAGTTCGGATACAAAGATATCATCAAGTGGAACAACTGGAAGTACAGGTAACTAATGTATCATTAACTTAACCTCAATTTGTTAATAAGAAGGCGAACGATTTGTTTGCCAAAATCCCCTGGGGGTTTTAAGATTTTCCAGGTACAACTATATTATACAAGAATATAAATATTAATAGTTAGTGCTTTCTAACTTGTAATCACTGAGTCTATGAGGTGCTTGCACGTCTTTAGAAAATTTTTGTAACAATAAACAAGAAATTAAAAAAAAGGTGAAATCACAAGAAAAAGAAATTGAAAAGAAAAAAACTTTAGCTCTATCTAAGCATGTAAACTGGTTTAACCACGTGTTTTTGGTAATGTATAAGTGTAAATGTTAAGCCCGATATATATGGTTAGCATTTGCACTTATTTTATTTATAATTATAGAATGGAGTGAATAAGATTGCTTGATAAAATAGAGAACATTAAAAGTGAAATAACAAAATTAATGAATATAATTAATATAATGATCAATAACTGTACGGGGCGTATCAATAATAGAAAAAAGTAGAAAATAAGAGCAGAATGTAGAATATACGATTTAAAGTATATATAAGGTCATATTGCATATATTTATAATATTTATATATGTTAAGATGAAACACGTCGCTAAGAGACGTAAATAACTTAAAAGAATCTAATAAAAACCTTTTGAAAAAAGAGTTTAAAAGATTTTAAAAAAGTTGTTGACAGCATTCAATCCAAGTGATACACTAAGTAAGTCGCTTGAGTGTGACAAATAAAAACAAATAGTTACAACGAAAGTTGTGAAAGAAAATG
>NZ_JAJFUC010000052.1 GCF_021372645.1 Clostridium sp.
TAAATCTTCAATTACTTCATTTGAAAGATGGTCTTTACGAAATCTACTAATTGTAGCATGATCAGGTGCTTTATAGCCTTGAAGTAACCACCTGAAATTTATATCTCTTTTGCATGCTTTTTCTATTTTTCTGCTTGAATAAATATTTTGAGAATAAGCATATGATATTATTTTGAACATGATTTTAGGTTCCACTGCCGGTTTTCTTCCAACGGAAGAGTACGCCTTATACAACTTTCTGTAATCTAATCCCTCCAATACATGGCTTAGCAAGCGGACAGAATCATCTTCTGGTATTAAGTTTTCTAAATTTAATGGTAATATAAGTTGAAAATTATCATTAAACTCATTATAATTTTTAATGTATGATTTAGTTAGTCGCATAATTTAATTATACAATCAATGTGAGTTCTTCGGAATTCACATTTTTTTATATCAAAAAAATGAGCCGCTACAAAACTAACTTTGTTAGTTTTGCAACAGCCTCTTTTAAGAGTGAACTTTATCAATAAAGGCTTCTCCTTCACCAAGTACTACAAGTTTGTAAGTAGGTTTGAGAGGTACCATATTGTATTTTTGTGATTTAGTAGTTAATCGTATATATTGTAATCCAATTTTATTCTCATCAAAAATGAGTATATAAAGATCATTTTTATCAGAAACATTTTGAACAGTATAAAGATTATCTGATGAAAGATTAAAATCACTTATGTTATAAATACCTTCCTTAAAGACATTGGATGAATTAGCAGACGTTACTTGAAGTATATTAAATGATAAACATATTAAAATTAATAATGACATAGTGAATTTTTTCATTATATAACCACCTTTCTGTTGTATTTTACGTAATAACCATAATAATATTCATTATGTTACTTAGAAAATAATGATTTGTTGACAGAAAATTTTTCTTACCTTAATAAACCACGGAATTATCCTCCCTATGTAATTGCATATAATTTCATTTTATTTTATTCACATAAATATGTAAATGAACATAATATATAGTATCTTAATATAACTAAGGAGGAAATTTCAATGGGATGTAATAATAACAAATGTAAGGAACGTTATTATAAAGAAAATACAGATGATAAAGAGTATAAAGAAAATTGCTATAAAGTAAAAAATCATAATCATGAATTTCTATCAAGTACAGATTATGCAAAGGATGATGAGTGTGTAGAACACAATCATCGTATTGCTGGTGTGACTGGTCCTCCAATTAGATATGGTAAATCTCATGTTCACAAAGTAGAGGAGTATACAGATACTTTTGGTGATCATTTTCATAAAATTTGTGATACTACAGGTCCAGCTCTTTATCTTCCAGATGGAAAACACATTCATTTACTAAAAGGTACAACAGGTCCTGCAGAAGAGAATAATCATACTCATGATTATTATTTCGCTACTCTAATTGAAGATCCTACTAATGTACCTGAAGATAAAAAATGTTAAATTTAAAGGTTTTGTTTAGTTTACCATGTGACTAGTTAAATAAAATTTTAAAATTAAAATAAATTTATCACACTCTGTATTAGAATAGAGTGTGATTTATATATATTACGATGATGTTTATGAATATATTGGAGAAAAAATAGAAATCAAAAATAGTGATAAGAGTGATGAAAACAAACTATATTGGATAGAAATTAATTATAATATTAAGAAACTTTTGATTTGTGATAGAAACATTTTAAAAGGAGTATCTTGGGATGAGTTAAATAATCAAAATTTAGTATTTGGTAAAGTGGTTATCATAGACGGACAAAAGTATATTCTAAGACTTCTAAAAGTTGGAGATAAAAAGAAGGATGAAGTAGATAATGAGTGGAATAGATATATAGTAAATGAAAATCAAATTCTAGGAATTCCTTTATCAACTGAAATTTTTATTTTTGTAAGATACATTAATTACAGATTTAATAGTTAAAATAATATTATTTATAAGAGAGGTGGGATAAGATATGACATTGCATCATTATAAAAAAAAGAGATATGAAGAAGGTTTTGACGACCTTTATACTAATTCAATATTCAAGACTCAGCTTCCGAAAAATGAATTACCTGAAAAAGTTTCAAATCCTCAAGTTATTCGACAATTGGTGTGTGACGAGCTCTTTATGGATGGAAATGCACGTCAAAACCTAGCAACATTTTGTACTACATACATTGAAGACGAAGTACGTGATCTCATGGATTTGGCAATAGATAAAAATATGATAGACAAGGATGAGTACCCGCAAACTGCTGAAATTGAGCAACGATGTGTGAATATATTGGCGAATCTTTGGCATTCACCTGAGAAAAAAGACACAATTGGATGTTCAACAACTGGATCTAGCGAGGCAGCAATGCTTGGAGGCTTAGCACTTAAATGGCAGTGGCGTAAGCGTCGTGAAGCTCAAGGAAAATCTACAAATAATCCTAACTTTGTATGTGGACCTGTACAGATATGCTGGCATAAATTTGCACGTTACTTTGATGTTGAAATTAGAGAAATTCCGCTAATGTGTGATGAGTTAGGTATGAATCCAGATCAACTAAAAGATTATTGCGATGAGAACACAATTGGAGTAGTGGCAACTTTGGGTAGCACATTTACTGGTATATATGAACCTGTGCAGGATATAGCTAAAGCTCTAGATGTGATTCAAAATGAAACTGGATTCGATATACCGATTCACGTAGATGGAGCTAGTGGAGCATTCATTGCTCCATTTATACAGAAAAACCTCAAGTGGGATTTTTGTATTCCCAGGGTTAAATCTATTAATGCATCAGGTCATAAATTTGGTATGGCTCCACTTGGTGTTGGTTGGATCATCTGGAGGACCGTGGCAGACTTGCCTAAGGAATTAATATTTAATGTTGATTATTTAGGAGGACAAATGCCAACCTTTGCCCTAAATTTTTCACGGCCAGCTGGTCAAGTTATTGCTCAGTATTACAATTTTTTGAGATTGGGTCATGAGGGATACACAGCAATTCAGAATGAATTAGTGATAGGTAACTCTTTGAAGTAATCTCCGAGTTTTCCCCCACTCCATACGGAACGTGAGACTTTCACCTCATTCCGCAGTCCAACAAATTTATATTACTTAACTATATAGCTAAATTTTCTACTTGCTTTCTTAAAGAATTAACCTTTTTGAAACCTTTATCGTCTAAATTTAAGATTTTCATGTACTTTTCAATGGTTTCTTGTTTGGCACTATGAATTAGTTTATGTGCTTCTTCACATATCCAAACTAGGTTTTTATAGTCATCAGTTCCACCTAAAACTTTTGGTTTTTTATGGTGACATTCCATATTTCCTATTTCTAATTGACTTCCAGTAACATAGCATTTGCCTTGTTGCCCTGCTATCAACGAGATTCTATTATCATTATATTCAATAGATTGTGAGTCATTGTTACTCCTTAACAAATATTCCATTAGGTGTTTGAATCCTCCTAATTTCTTGTGTATGAGTTGTCTACCTTCTACTGTATAATTATTGATGTTTTGACTAAAGCACATTGGTGGTTTAGTTTTACATCCGTAAATAGGAAAAAGAGTTACATTCTGAATGGTTCTGATTTTACCATTGTAGTCACCGTATAATTTATTATAAGTTTCAGATTTTTTAGGTTTATCTGTAACATAATTCTTTAATCTTATATCCAAAGTTTTTGTTACTAAGAAATTGATTTCGCCAAAGTCCAAACTTACATTGGTGGCACTATTATAATAATTGTGACTACCCAGTATAATAGAGTTGAGTTTTGATACCTCTTTACTATTACAGTTCTTTTGTATTATTCTTATTTGGTCTTTTATTTTGTTAATTGTGTTTTTCTTGGCTTTATCACTCATATTACTTTGACAGACGTATTTATTTGATTTGGGTTTTACTTTGAAGGCAAAACCTAGAAATTCAGTTCTATTCTTCCTTACATTGGTTATTTTAGATTTTTCAGGACTTATATCTAAATCCAATCTTTCTTTTAACCATTGTTTAGTTGCTTTATATATCCTTTGGGCGGTGTCGTAATCTCTACAGAAAATCTTGAAGTCATCTGCGTATCGTACTAGCATTATTTCTTTCAGTTCAGATTTTCTTATGGCTCTATATTTATTTGAATGGTCAATGTATGTTTTTCTATCAAATAGATAATTGTGTTTAGTTTCAAATGTTTCCCATTGTGAGCTAATCCACCAATCCAATTCGTTGAGTACAACATTAGATAACAAAGGACTTATTATACCACCTTGTGGCGTTCCTTTTGTTGGTATTCCTTCTCCTTGTATTTCTGATTTAAGTATTTTGCCAATTATGCTTATTAAGTTTTTATCTTGAATACCCATACTCCAGAGTTGTTTCTTTAACTTTGCATGATTTACATTGTCAAAGAACCCTTTAATATCAATATCCACTACATAATGCAAGCTATTTCTATTCATTAAGAATATACTTCTTGCTATAGCATGGTCTGTTGACCTGTTAGGTCTGAAACCATAATTATGATTATGGAATTTGGCTTCACATATTGGCTCTAATACTTGTTTTATACATTGCTGTATAATCCTATCATCCATACATGGTATCCCTAAAGGTCTAGTTTTACCATTTGATTTGGGTATTTCAACTCTACGAACACTTTTAGGATGATAATTAGCTAATTTATTTTGAAAGTAGCTAACGAATTTATCTTTATCCCATTCTTTATAGTGAGTAATATCAAGATTATCTGTTCCCACAGTTGTTGAACCCTTATTCTTCTTGATATTTCTATAAGCTAGAAGTATATTCTCCTCCTTTGATATATATTGCATTAAGTTTCTGAATTTATAATCATTACATGACTGTTCATGTAACTTATCAAAAGTATTCTGCATTGAGTAATATTCGTTATTTCTTAGCATTTGTCGTTTCTTTAAGTCTAAGCTTTCCTTCAAGTCTGTTAATCCCCCTTTATGGAGTTTGGCATCTCTTAGTCATACTCGAACCTTGAATATTATTTAGTATTTAATATTTCATATAAATTTGCCTTGTGGCTATTGCTCCATTTCCATTACAGAAACTTCTATGCTCATGCCACTACACTCCTTTGGATTAAGATAAGTTATATGTTATACATTTTCCTTACCAATGCTTCACCGATAGTAAAGTCTCCACATTCCAAACTTTCCTTGTTCCATTATTATTATCTTTACATATATCCGTAGGTCGTTAGTTTGAGCCTATAAGCTTGATAGTGCCTGTAACACTATATGGATTTTCATAGGCATAAAGTTTACTAATCCACACTTATTACACTTTATGTGTTATGTGCATTTCTACACATTGTATTTTTAGACCCGTACATTCCTAACTTTGTCAGTCTTTTATAAGACATACTAACCATAGATATTTTATAGACCTTAGCCCTATATCACTCGGTTACCTCTAACTCGGTTTTCCTCAACATGATTACTCATTTGTTAGGGTGATTTCTAAGGCGTTTTAACGAGCTTCTTACCTAAAACTATTTACTTAATTAAAGGCAAGTCGTATCCTTTGGGAAGGCATTTCAAGGCGTTACCCTATCATTCTACCTATCATAATAATAGTTCTAATTTCTGAATTTAATCAGCTAATTAGGCTAGTTTTGTAATAAACCTTCGCTTATCTTTGTCTAGCAACAAGTCACACTGTGCCAATACTGCCCAGTATTTAGGAGAACAGATTAGAAAAATAGATTTATTGGAAATATTATATGATGGTCACGGTGGTATCCCCGCAGTTTGTTATACCCTAAAGGATGAAAATGCAACTGGATTTTCACTTTACGATCTTTCTGATCGTTTGAGAATGCATGGCTGGCAAATTGCCTCCTACCCACTCCCAAGCAATCGTCAGAATATAACCGTACAACGTATTTTAATTCGTCACGGTGTTAGTCGTGATATGGTATTTTTACTCCTTCGTGATTTACGTAAGGAATTGGAGCATTTAAAGAATAACCCAGTATTAAATTCTTTAAGCAAAGTTAGTTTCCATCATTAATTAAGATGCATATTCGGACTGTTATTTTCTTTGAAATGATTTATAATATTCTTAATTTGATAAGGAGCTGTATTAGAATTAGTTGGCTTAAATTAAATTTTTAAAATTTTAATTTCATAACATAGACTTTTGAGACAGCTCCTCTATTTATCTAATTTAACTACACTAATATACAATTCATCACGTTAACAATAACGAGAATATAATATAGATTAAAATGAATAAACTTATATATATTTAAATTTCTACAGTTCTTCTAGGAATTTTAAATCCAATGGTGTCTTCAATTTGTTCTAAATCTCTCATATTTTTAGGATCTATGAACATGCATGTATAACCACTTTCTCCAGCTCTACCAGTTCTACCTATACGATGAATATAGCTTTCAACGGTTTCTGGTATATCATAGTTATAAATATGAGTTATTCCATTTATATCTAAGCCTCTTGCTGCAACATCTGTTGCAATTAAATATTGAATGTCAGCATTTCTAAAAGACTTCATTATTCGCTCTCTTTTATTTTGTGGAATATCGCTGTGTAATTTTACACAATTATAGTTGCGGGTATGTAAAATTACTTCAAGTTCATCAACTCTTCTTTTAGTTCTACAAAATATAATAGCCATAAATGGATTATCTTCATCCAATACTTTGCATAAAGCCTCTCTTTTATTTCTATCAGTAGTTTCAACTACATCTTGCTTTATGGCACTTAAAGTAACTTCTTCTTTTTTTATAGAAACAATACTTGGATCATTCATATATCTATATGCTAATTTTTTTACAGATGAATCCATAGTTGCAGAAAAACAAAGCATTTGGCGGTTTTTAGGCATTAGCTTCATAATTGCTTCAACTTCATTTTTAAAGCCCATTAACAGCATTTGATCTGCTTCATCTAAAATAAAAGTCTTTAATTTACTTAAATCAATTGTTTTTCTTTCTAGATGATCTAAAAGCCTACCTGGAGTTGCAATTATTAAATGAATATTATTATTTAACTTTTTTAACTGGGATGCAATGTCTTTTCCACCATAAGTGGCTAAGATATTTACGCTTTTAGCTTCTTTAAGCTTATTAGCTTCGTTAGTTATTTGAATAGCAAGTTCTCTTGTTGGAGTTAATATGAGATCTTGAATTTCATTTGATTCTGAATTTATATTCTCAAAAAGAGGAAGCAAAAAAGCAAGAGTTTTACCAGTTCCAGTAGCTGCTTCTGCAATTATATCTTTTCCTTCTTTTATAAGAGATATACTTTGTTCCTGAATCGGGGTAGGAGTATCAATTCCTGTACTTTTTAATATATTTATTAAATCATCACTAAGACCTAATTGTTTAAAATTCATATTCTTCATACCTTTCATATGCCTAAGATTTATAGATAACCAAGTACTAAGCAGATTTTTAGCTTTGGTATATATTAATCTAGTATTTTAATTTTAACTAAGCACTATTCTATATAATATAGGTACTTATTTATAAAAGTCAATTAATAAAAATATTTATTTTAAAAAATAGCGTTACAAAACAATAAAATATGTTAAATTTAAATAGAAAAGCAATATATATGTTAGTATTTGATTTTTTAAACATAACTTAATATAATTAGAGTAAAGAGAAAGGCTAAAGTATGGTGGTTTTATGAAAATTTCAACAAAAGGTAGATATGGATTAAGAGCATTAATAGATATCTGTTTATATTCGTCAGCTGAAATGGTGACAGTAAAAAGTATTTCAGAAAGACAAGGAATATCAGAAAGATATTTAGAGCAAATATTTTCTTTACTTAGAAAAGGTGGAATAATAAATGCTAAAAAAGGAGCTCAAGGGGGATATTTTTTGGCTAAAAGCGCTAGAGAATTCACAATTGGGGATATTTTAAGTGTTTTAGAAGGAGATTTGCTTTTAATTGATGTAGAAAAAGATGAAAATGCAATAGAAAATTTTATAAGTGAAAACTTATGGAATGTTATAAATAATAAGATAAGTTCATTTTTTAATTCTATAACTTTAGAAGATTTACTTAATGATTATAAAAATAACAATAAAGAAGATATGTATTATATATAATATATTTAGGTGTATGCCATAAAGTGAGACTTTTTATGTGGAATTATATATTTTTCTATACTATGTATATGTAAAGTTATGAAGAGGCCTACTGTTATTGTAGACTTATGTTGTTTATGTTATTTTAATACTTTTTAATATATTTTGAGATGTTTAGTAATATGTAGATCTAGTAAGCATTCTAAAGAAAAAATATTATAATGCTTGAAATTTGATGTATTATCGGAGTGGAAATATTTATAAAATATGCATATAATAAATATAAAGTTAAAGCCTGTGATAAGAATAGTAGATAATAATGCTTAGTGTAAAGAGAGTTCGAAGTTGGTGAGATTCGAATACTGTAGATATTATTGAATGGGTCTTTGAGGTGACATTTTGAAATTTTTAAGAGTAGAAATGTACGGGAAGTCAGCCGTTAAAATGACAGGATATAAATTGTGAGAAGTATAAACATAACTTTATTTGTATTTTAATGCAAGAAGCATGTTGTAAAGTTTCTTTAAGTTGATAATCTCATTATTGGTATCTGATAAAGTATATACATTAGGTGGTATAACGGAATTGTAGCATTTCGTCCTGGTTAGGATGAGATGTTTTTTGTTTATATTTTTTGATTAAGAAAATGTGTATTTGGGCAAATTATTTTTAGAATATATAAAAAGTTTTTCTAAGAAAAAATTTATAATTTAAAATTGCCAAAATAAATATTAATCAAAATATAAAATTATAATTGCAATGTATCACATATCTTGTATTTAAATTTGGGTGGCATAACGAGTCACTTCGTCCCAAAATTTTGGGATGAAGTGGCTCTTTTTTATATAAAAAGGATGCTGATTCCTAATGTCATCAGCTAAGTTCGAGTAACCAAATCATAGATTTGGACTCTCACTTATCACTTAAGGGGGAAGTTTTATGATTAACATATCAAAAGAGAGTTTTAATGAAAAGAAAAAATCAGAAAATGTATTTTCTTTAATAAGCGAATTTAGGGGAGATGAAATTACTCCTATAAAAATTTTTAACGGTTTTAAAGGAAGTAGAAGGTTTATCTTTGAAAGTGGAACTAAGGAAGATTATTTTGGAAGATATTCATTTATGGGAGAAAATCCATATAAAGAAATTTCCGGTAATGGCCAAGCAGAGATAGATGGACTTAAAAAAGAAAGTAGAATAAATTTTGATAAAAGCACTAACTCCTTTTCATTTAAAGGTGGAGCAATTGGATATATGGGATATGACTCTATACAGCTATATGAGAAAAAGCTTAATTTTAAAAATGAAGATGAATTAAAAGTTCCAGTAATAAGATTTAATTTTTATAATCGATATATTTGCTATGATCACTTTATGCATAAGGTTTATGTTATAGATAATATTTTTAAAGATGATACTAGAGAATATGATGAAATAATTTCTTCACAAAATGAATATATAAATAGTTTACTTTATAAGCCAACAATAACAGAACCTTCAGAACCTAAAAAGAATATAACTTTTAAGTTCCATACTTCTGAAAAAGACTATGTTGAAAAAGTAAGGAAGGCAAAGGAACATATTTTAGCCGGAGATATTTTCCAAGTTGTATTATCTCAAAGAATGACTTGTGAAACAGAAAAAACTCCTTTAGAAATCTATAGAAAACTTAGAGAAGAAAATCCATCTCCTTATATGTTTTTAATAGATTATGATAATTATCAAGTTGTAGGTTCGTCACCAGAAAGTCTTGTATCAGTCATGGAGGGTAAGGCTATTACAAATCCAATAGCTGGTACAAGAAAAAGAGGAGAAACACCTGAAATAGATAGTGCTCTTGAAAAAGAACTTATGGAAGATAAAAAAGAACTTGCAGAACATGTTATGCTTGTTGACCTTGGAAGAAATGATATAGGAAAAGTAAGTAAAATAGGGACAGTTAATGTAAGTGAATTTATGAAAGTAGAAAGATTTTCTCATGTAATGCATATAACAACTAAGGTTATTGGTGAAATAAGAGACGAGTTAGATGGATTTGATGCTTTGGCAGCTTGTCTTCCAGCTGGAACAGTATCTGGTGCACCTAAAATAAGAGCTATGGAAATTATAGAAGATCTTGAAGACTTTAAAAGAGGAATTTATTCTGGGGCAGTTGGATTTTTTTCATATGGCGGTAATATGGAGATGGCAATTGCTATAAGAACTCTTATATTACAGGGTAAAACTGCTTATCTTCAAGCAGGAGCTGGAATTGTTTATGATTCAGTACCAGAAAAAGAATTTGAAGAAGTTCAAAATAAATTAATGGCTTTAAAGGAGGCTTTAAGATGATAGCTTTAATAGATAATTATGATTCATTTACATTTAATTTATATCAATATCTAAGTGAATTTACAGAAATAAAAGTTTTTAGAAATGATGAAATAACTATAGAAGAATTAAAAGAATTAAATCCAACAGGAATAGTAATTTCGCCTGGTCCTGGGGTTCCAGAAGATGCAGGGATATCAATAGAAGTAATAAAAAAACTAGGGGATAAAATTCCAATACTAGGAATATGTCTTGGACATCAAAGTATTGCTGCAGCTTACGGGGGAAAGGTAATTAGAGCACCTGAAATTTTTCATGGTAAAACTTCAAGGATTCAAGTAAAAGGAAAAGATATTTTCGAAGGAATCCCAAGAAAGCTAGATGTAATGAGATATCACTCACTAATAGTTGAAAATAGTTCGCTTCCAAATTGTCTTGAAGTTATAGCTTCAACTGTTGAAAATAATGATATTATGGCATTTAAGCATAAAGAATATAATGTATTTGGACTTCAATTTCATCCTGAATCAATATACACACCAAATGGGAAGCGCATGATTGGAAATTTTGTAATTAGTATTTGTAATGACAGTTTAGAAAAGTAGTATTGTATGTACAATTAAGGAGATTTATTTTAATGGTAATTATAATGAAGATAACTGCTAGTGATGCAGAAATTAAAAAAGTAAAATTAATTATTGAAGGAAAAGGATTAAAAACTAATATATCTAAAGGCAAAGATTATTGTATTATTGGTGCTATTGGAGATACTTTTATAATAGATAAAGATAAATTGCAGTCTTTAAATGGAGTGGAACGAATTATGAAAGTACAAGAACCATTTAAGAAAGTAAATAGAATGTTTAATCCTGAAGATACAGTAATAAATATAAACAATTCAGTTGTTGGTGGAAATAGACTTGGAATAATTGCAGGTCCATGTTCAGTTGAAAGTGAAGAGCAGATTGTAGAAATTGCCAAAAGAGTGAAAAAAGCAGGCGCTAATTTTTTAAGAGGTGGAGCTTTTAAACCTAGAACTTCACCATATAGTTTTCAAGGTTTAGAACTTGAAGGATTAAAACTTTTAAAAATTGCAAAAAAGGAAACTGGACTTCCAATAGTAACAGAACTCATGTCAACAGATTATTTAGATGAATTCATAGAAAATGTTGATGTTATTCAAATTGGTGCTAGAAATATGCAAAATTTTGATTTATTAAAACAAATTGGTAAAAGTGATAAAACAATATTATTAAAAAGGGGTATAGCTGCCACAATTGAAGAATGGCTTATGTCAGCTGAATATATAATGGCAGGTGGTAATAGAAATATAATTTTATGTGAAAGAGGAATAAGAACATTTGAAACAATAACAAGAAATACATTGGACTTGCAAGCTATTTCTGTAATTAAGAAGTTATCACATCTACCAATAATAATTGATCCAAGTCATGCAGGAGGATTTGCTTATTTAGTAGAACCTATGGCAAAGGCTGCAATAAGTGCAGGTGCACATGGACTTATGATAGAAGTTCATAATGATCCAGAAAATGCATTAAGTGATGGTCCACAGTCACTTACACCAGATCAATTTGATTCATTAATGGATAAAGTAAAAAGAATTGCAGAATTTGAAGATAAACAAATATAAGATAATACATAACTTATGTAAGTTATGAAAGTAAAAAAAAGATAAATAAAATAAACCAATAAGCAAATAATAAAGTTTTAAGGGGGATTAAAAAATGACAATAGATAGTGCAATTAAAAAATTAGCCTTAAAGGAAGTATTAACTGAAGAAGATGTAAGGGCTGTAATAAATCAAATCATGAGGGGCGAAGCAACATCAGCTCAAATTGGGGGATTTTTAATAGGTCTTAGAGTAAATGGGGAAACTCCAAGTCAAATTCTAGGTGCAGTTAAAGCACTTCGTGACAATCTAATTCCTGTTAAAATAGAAGATACAGCACATTTAATAGACACGTGTGGAACTGGCGGAGATGAAGCGAAGACTTTTAATATTTCTACAGCTGTAGCAATAATTGCAGCAAGTGGAGGTGCAAAGGTTGCAAAGCATGGTAATCGTGCAGTATCAAGTAAAAGCGGAAGTGCTGATGTGCTTACAGAGCTTGGTATAAAGATTGACTTTGATGAAATCCAAAGTAAAAAGATAATTGAAGAAAATGGAATGGCATTTTTATTTGCACCAAAGTATAATGGAGCAATGAAAAATGTAGCTAAGGAAAGAAAGGAACTTGGAACAAGAACTATATTTAATTTAATAGGACCTCTTTCAAATCCAGCACCACTTACTGGACAGCTTATGGGAGTATATGATGGGGCTTTAATCGAAACTGCTGCAGAAGTATTATTAAACCTTGGATTAGAAAGAGCAATGGTTGTCTATGGTGATGACGGCTTAGATGAAATAACAACAACAACTACTACAAATGTATGTGAAGTTAAAGATGGAAAAATTATAACTTATAAATTAGATCCAGAAAAGCTTGGATTTAAGAAAGCAACATTAGAGGATATAAAAGGTGGAGATGCTAAGGAAAACTCAAAAATTATCTTAAGTGTCTTAAAAGGGGAAAAGGGAGCATCAAGAGATATAGTAGTTTTAAACAGTGGAGCTGCACTTTATGTTGCAAAACTTGCTGATTCTTTAGAAGAAGGAATAAAAAAAGCTATTGAGCTTGTTGATTCAGGCGGTGCTTTCAAAAAGTATGAAGAACTTGTAAATTTAAAATAAGCTACAAATTAACTAGGGGGCGATATATTTTGATTTTAGATGATATTATAGCAAAGAAAAAAATTAGAGTAGACAAAAGAAAAGAAGAAATTCCTATAAAGGAATTAGAAAAACAAGCATTAGCAAAAGTTAAAGTCGAAAGAGAATCAAATTATAAGAATCCTTTTAAAAGTGCATTAAAAAAGGAAGGCTTATCTGTAATTGGAGAATTTAAGAAGGCTTCTCCTTCAAAAGGAGTAATTGTAGAAAATTTTGATATAAAAGAAATATTAAATTATTACACTTATCTTGGAGTAGATGCATTTTCAATTTTAACTGAAGAAGATTTCTTTTTAGGATGTGATGAATATCTTAAAGAAATAAGAAGGATTTCACATACTCCAATTCTTAGAAAAGACTTTATAATAGATTTTTATCAAATTTATGAGGCTAAGGTTTTAGGGGCTGATGCAATATTACTTATTGTAAGTGTTTTAGGAAACAGTTTAGAAAAATTTTATAAAGAAGCAAAAAGATTTGATTTAGAACCTTTAGTTGAAGTTCATAATAAAAAAGAGCTTGATTTAGCACTGAAATATGATTGTAAGATTATAGGAATAAATAATAGAAATTTAAAAACTTTCGATGTAGGGTTAAATACTACTAAAGAACTTATTAACATCATACCAAAAGATAAGATAGTAGTAGCTGAAAGTGGTATCATGAGCATTGAAGATTTAAAAATGATGCAAGGGTTTGGGGTTGATGGAGTTTTAATTGGAGAATTATTCATGAGAAACATAGATGATCCAGAGTTTAAAACTAAGTATAAAGAATTTAGGAACCATAACTAATATTTGCATATGTGAGGAATTAATATGATTCAAGTAAAAATATGTGGAATAACTAATAAACAAGAAATTGAATATTTAAATATTTTAAAGCCAGAATATGTAGGATTTGTTTTTACAAAGAGCAAAAGACAAGTAACTGGAGAAAAGGCAAATGAATTATGTAGCAGTCTAGATAAAAGAATCAAAACTGTTGGAGTGTTTAAAGATAATTCAATAAATGAAATTATAGATATTATTAAAGTGATACCTTTAGATATTATCCAACTCCATGGAAAAGAAGATGAAGAATTTATAAATTTATTAAAGAAAAGCATAAATAAATCCATAGAAATATGGAAAGCAATATCTATAAGGGATATTGAAAATATAAAAAAACATATAAGAAGCAATAAACAATTAGCATATAATGAAAACAGTAGGGATAATTTGATCGATAATTTTCTTATAGATGGAGACAATCCAGGTAGTGGTGAAACATTTTCTTTAGAGAATATAAGTGAGTACTTTAGTGAAGAACATAGGCTAGAATATGTAGATGATTGTATTTTAAAAAAATATAACTTCTTTTTAGCAGGAGGAATAACAGATGAAAATGTTATAGAAAGAATATCTAAAGCAAATCCTATTGGAGTTGATGTTTCATCAGGCGTTGAAATCATAGATGAAAATGGAGATAGAACAAAGTCTTTTGAGAAAATGAAGAGTTTAATAGACAAAGTTAGGACAGTTAACAATTAACTGTTAATTGTTAACTTAATAAGAAAGGTTGGAGAAAAGAATGAATGGTAAATTTAATGACTTTGGGGGACAATATGTTCCAGAAACTGTAATGAATGCTTTAATAGAGCTTGAAGCAGCATATGAAAAGGTAATAGATGATAAGGAATTTATAGAGGAGTATATGTATTATTTAAAATACTATACAGGAAGACCAAGTCCACTTTATTATGCTGAAAACATGACTAAAGATTTAGGTGGAGCAAAAATTTATTTAAAAAGAGAAGATTTAAATCATACAGGAGCTCATAAGATTAATAATGCATTAGGTCAAGTGCTTTTAGCTAAAAGAATGGGAAAAACTAAGGTTATAGCTGAAACTGGGGCAGGACAACATGGAGTTGCTACAGCTACAGTTGCAGCAAAGTTTGGAATGGAATGCAAGGTATTCATGGGTGAAGAAGATATAAGAAGACAGGCGATGAATGTTAAGAAAATGGAGCTTTTAGGTACAGAAGTAGTGCCTGTTACTAATGGTGCAGGAACTTTAAATGATGCAGTTACTGAAGCAATTAGATATTGGGGAGCAAATGTAGAAGATACATTTTACATTATAGGATCAGCACTTGGACCTCATCCATACCCAACTATGGTTAGAAATTTCCAAAGAGTTATAGGTGATGAAGCAAGAAAGCAAATTTTAGAACTTGAAGGAAGATTACCAGACTATATTTTAGCTCCAGTAGGTGGTGGAAGTAATGCAATAGGAATATTCTATCCATTTATTAACGATAAAGAAGTTACTTTAATGGGAGTTGAAGGTGCAGGGAAGGGGCTTGAAACTGGAGAGCATGCAGCTACTATGGCGAAAAAAGAAAAGGGAATTCTTCATGGAATGTTAAGTTATGTTCTTCAAGATAATGATGGTGGGATACTTGAAGCCTATTCAATATCAGCAGGTCTTGATTATCCAGGTGTTGGACCTGAACATGCATATTTATGTGAAACTAATCAAGCTACTTATGTAAGTGTAACAGATGAGGAAGCAGTAAAAGATGGATTTATGTATTTAACAAAAATTGAAGGTATAATACCAGCACTTGAATCATCACATGCTATAGCATATGCTAAGAAATTAGCACCAACACTAAGTAATGATAAAATTATAATTGTAAATCTTTCAGGGAGAGGAGATAAAGATATGGATGCAGTGCTTGCATATCTAGGTGAATAATAATGAATAGAATAGATGTATCATTTAACAAAGTAAAAGAAAATAAGGGGAAAGCTCTTATACCGTTTGTAACATGTGGAGCAGATTTTACTATTGAAGAAACTGCTGGTTTAGTGGTTGCATTAGATAAAGAAGGAGCAACTGTAGTTGAAATTGGAGTACCATTTAGTGATCCACTTGCAGATGGCCCTGTAATACAAAATGCATATACTAAAGCTCTTAACAATGGAACAAAACTTAAAGATGTATTTAGATGTGTGAAGTTAATAAGAGAATCTTCTGAAGTACCAATTGTACTTATGGTTTATTTTAACGTTGTATATTTCAAAGGAATAGAAGAATTTTTAAAAGAAGCAGCAAAAAATGGAGTTGATGGTATTATAGTTCCAGATGTTCCACTTGAAGAAAGAGGAGAACTTAATAAGATTTGTGAAGAAAATGGAATTTACTTAATTCCACTTGTAGCTAGAACATCAAAAGATAGAATAGCAGCTATAACAAAAAACGCAAAAGGTTTTGTATATTGTGTTTCTACAAATGGAACCACAGGAGAAAGAACATCTTTAGATAGTGGAACTCATGAATACTTAGAAGAAGTTAAAAAGATTGTAGATATTCCAATGTGTATTGGTTTTGGAATTTCTTCAAAGGAAGTAGTAAAAGAAGTTAAAGATTATTGTGATGGGGTAATAGTAGGAAGTGCAATAGTTAAGAGAATGGCAGAAGGAAAACAATCAGTAATTGATTTTGTAAAAGACTTAAAAGCGGGATTTAATTAATAATCTAAGAATTTTAATTATTAATTACTGAAGACTAAAAAATATTAAATGTATTGATATTCAAGATGATTGTCCATATTTCCAATTAATACTTTTTAAATTAAGGATATGCAAACATATTGCTATTAGGTTGTGTATATATGGACAAGTATCTAATTATTGAGAGCATTAAAAAGTAGCAATAAGTATTAATGCTAGAAAATTTTAGATTTCAATGATATAATTTTTGTTGAAATGAGGTGTTTAAAACTTATGGCAAAGAAAACTAGCAGAAATACAGATATACTACAAGAAACTAGAAACACAACTTCTCCTAAAATATATTCTTTATTAGTTAAGTTAGTAAATGACAATAGAGAAGATTTAGCAGAAGATGTTTTAAAAATAGATTATTTATTGGCTTATACCAATACCTGTATCAAAGATAAGGATTTTAGGCAGGCAAAAGATACAATGGAAATGGTAAAGAGCAGAATATATAAATTAATAGATAATGGCGTTAATGTTGAATATTTAATGTATCTTTATGATGGAATTAAATCTAAGATTAAATAAAAAAACAAAGGCAAATCAAAAACATAAAATTTACACGATTTTTATATATTTATAGATGTATAGCAACAATAGTGTTATAATAAACTAATCTTCATTAATTTATTAATGGCTAAATAAATATGTAAAGTGAGAAACATGAATGAGATTTGAAGGCTTAGAAAAAACAATAAATAAATTAGATAATGATATTGAGGCTTTAAGAAGAGTTAAACAATACTTATCAAATAAAGATGAAATCAACGAAGTTAGTGACTTATTAAATAAGGAAAGACAAGTATATGCAGATGAGTTATATTTAGGTGATGCAGTGGTTTATACAGAATGCATAGAATTTATAACGGGATTAGTAAATAAGGAATTGGGCAAGGAAGAGCAATTAGAATTATTAGAAAAAATAAAAGAAATACATGGAAGAAAATCACCAAATGTATCTAAGAAAAGTCATGGGCTTAATGCATGGCTTAAATTTCTTGATGTTCAATGTGAGTGGATTGAACATTCAAATAGTGATTGGTCAATCTTGATTATAAAAGGATACACACCAAGAATTAATAAGTCAAATAACTAAATACATATTAGGCATATGAAAGATAAGTTTTTGTGTTATACAAAGACTTATTTTTTCTATGGAAAATTATAAACAAGAAATGCATTTCAATTTAATAATACCTACCCCCACGTTTTATAAGCATCTATCAAAGTTTTCAGTAACATTAACAAATGGTATGACCCCTTATTTCGGGGGCATACGCATAAGTATAGTTTTTAACTTGAGTATTTAGATTAAGGTAATTACTCTTTTACCAATACTTTTAATATTTCACCAATATAAATTGTATGATAATCTTTGTCAGGATATATGGTTTCATCAAACTCTAGATTATCAAAGTTTTCTAATTTAATGTCAGTATGGCACATTTTTTTGCATACAACAACCATTTTTGCTTCATCAAAATAAGTATTTTCTTCATCAAAAATAGGAGTTAAGTTTGCCTTTTCCACTTTGTTTACATCTCTTCCAGAAACACTTCCACAAATACTTAAAGATTTTTTATAATCTTCTTTAAAAAATGACAATGTAAATGTGTCGTTTGAATCTATAAATTGTTTTGTATAGCGACCTGGTCTAATGTAGATTGTAGCTGAATTTTTGCCCCAGAATACACCTAAGCCACCCCAGCTTGCAGTCATGGTATTAAATTTACCTTCAGTACCTGCAGTAACTAATAGCCATTCATCACCAATAAGTGTGAAAGGATTCATGTTTAACTTTTTAATTTCAATCTCTTTAAATGACATGTATATACCTCCTTCTAATAGTTTATATTTATTTTAAGCCTATTATAATAAAAACGCAATTATATAGTTTCCTATGGAATTATGAATATACATCAAACTACAGAATGACATCATTTTTTCATTAACATAAAATTACTCGGTGAAATATAGGAAGATTTTTAGTTGAATTCCTTGTAAAATATGTTAGTATTATAATAATTGTTGGAGGTATTACAATGAAACAAGTTTACGCACCTGGTCGCGCATTTTATATAGTGAATAATATTATGTATTTTGATTTTTTTGTATATATAAGATGTTTTTATGTCTAAAAATAAAACATGATACAGACAAGATATAATTAATTTTAATAGTTTTACATATTCATGATTAAGGAAGTGAATAAACTTCAAATATTAAACATAGTATAATGTAGAGTAACTAAAGGAGGAATAAGAGATGAATTATTTACTTACTAGACTACATGATACTTTTAGGGATAAAAAAGCCTATTTTTTCATTGTGCTCATAATGTTTTGTTTGGGAATATCCTTTGGACTTTATACTGTTAAATACATGAGGGTATCAGATAAGAATGATTTAACGAACTACTTTTTTAGTTTCACTAATTCTATAGAAAATGAACCCATTAATTATGGAAATTTATTATTTGAGGTTATTAAGAAGAATATATTGATAATTGTACCTATATTTATATTAGGTTTAACTTTTTTTGGAGCTCCCATAATATTACTTTTAGACTTATTAAAAGGGTTTACATTAGGGTATACTTTTTCTTTTATGGTAACTACTTTTGAAGGCAAGGGGATTGGACTAGCCTTAGTATCTATTATTCCTCAAAATTTAATATATATTCCATGTTTTATAGCGTTAAGTGTGATTAGTTTATCTATGTCTACAGAAAAATTCAAAGGAAAGTTTTTTAAACGTGGAATAAATAAAGATACTTTCTTTGATGGTGTATTAAATAAGTTAATTATAATTATAATATTATTTGTAATGGGAATCTTGGTTGAAACTTATGTATCACCGTCTCTAATAAAATTTGTGACTAAAAAATTCTATTTGTAGTATAAAACATATGATAATTGAAAAAGAAGGAAAGTTGACAATTTTGTCAAATATTAATTATAATTAATGGTATAGGAGATAATAATGATAAATAGTATAAGTAATTATAAGAATTATTTGTTAGAGAGCGGTAAAAGTGAAAATACTATATACGCATACGTAACCGATGTCAGTATATATCTTAAATTTTTAAATAAAAAAGAAATAGATTTGTATAAAAGCGATAAATTAACAATTATGTCGTATATACAAAATCTTATAACTCAAGGGAAATCTGAAAGATCTATAAATAGAATAGTCATAAGTCTTAGAAATTTCTACTCATACTTAAAAAATGAAACTTTAATTAAGGAAGTGCCCAAAATTGAATACAAGAGCTCTAAAAATAATAGAAAATTACCACAAATTTTAACCATTGAAGAAGTAGATAAAATAATTAGAATAATTGAAAAAGATTGCTCAAAGGGAGTCCGTGATAATGCGTTATTAGAGTTAATGTATGCTACTGGAATGAAGGTTTCAGAACTCATTTCACTAAATGTAGAGGATGTTAATCTTGATTTGAGTTTTGTAAGGTGCACAGATAATAGGCATTTTGAAAGAATAATACCTATAGGAAGAAGTGCTTGCAGGGCTATAGCAGAGTATTTAAGCATAAGGTATAAAATTGCACAATGTGGAGTATCTAATCTTTTTGTAAACTTAAATGGTAATAAACTTACAAGGCAAGGAATTTGGAGAATTGTTAAAGAATATGCTAGACAAGCAGGTATTGATAAGGACGTTAATTTAAATACCTTTAGACATTCGTTTGCAGTTCATTTACTTCAAAATGGAGCAAATGTTAGAGCTGTTCAAAAATTACTAGGAAATCAAGTTCTAACATATATGGACACATATTACGAAATAATAAACAATGATAAAATTAATTATATATATATGCATACACATCCAAGGGCTTAGGCAATGGCATTTCTTAAATCGTTTTTATGTATGCTTTAAGTGAAAATAGGTTTAGATGAGTTTATATTATTCGAAAATAATTGTAGTAAGTAATATATTAGGCACATGAAAGAAAATAACAGACAAGTATATTGGCCTGTTATTTCTTTATGTGCCTTATTTAATGAAAGGATAAAAGCAGTAATGTGTGCTATCTTTTTTGTATATAAATAATCATATATTCAATTTACACAGTGGTTATATATTGTAAAATAATGATTTAAAAATAGAATAGGCTATTTGAAGAAAATTTAAGATTAACTATATCTTTTAAATAAAAATTTATATTATTTTTTTCAATTTTAAATTCTATAAGATTAGCTAGAGGGTTAGTGTTATTTTTCAAATAAATAGTAAATTCAAACGGATTTTCTATAATATTATCAATTTCATAAGGGAAAGTATTAGGATTTTCACTATCTGCACATATTTCTATATTATGTGCTCTTATACAAATATATTGAATATTTTCAGGAACTTCATCATCAACAATATATTCATGGCCCCAATTTTCAGCATAAATAGTATATTTACCAGTTTTTTTAGCCTTTGATATGTTTTTGCAACCTGTTAAAGTTGCTTCAGCAAGAGTTTTAGGAAAATTAAATAAATCTTTCTTTTCTCGTTTTTTTAAAGATATGCCATTTTCATAAACAATTATATCATCACAAACTCTATAAGCTTCAGCTATATCATGAGTAACAAAAATAACATTTCCACTATAATCTTTTACTATAGACATTAATTCTTTCTCTAAATTATTTCTTAAATGTTGATCTAATGCAGAGAAGGGCTCATCTAAAAGTAAAATATCTGGAGACGTTATAAGTGCTCTAGCTAAAGCTACTCTTTGCTGCTCACCACCAGACAATTGCCAAGGATAATGTTTTTCAAGACCTCCAAGACCCAATCTTTCTACATAATCTTTGCTTAAGGATTTTTTTTGTTCTTTTTTCATTTCAGAAATACCTATTTCAATATTATCAATTATATTCATATTAGGAAATAAAGCATAATTTTGAAAAAGATAACCTATCTTTCTTTTTTGAGGACTTAAACTAATTGCTTTATCTGAATCAAAGAAAATTTTATCATTTACAATTATTTTTCCTTTAGAAGGAGTAACTAAACCAGATATGCATTTTAGACTCATACTTTTACCAGAGCCAGATGCTCCTAAAAAGCCTAGAACACCACTTTTATGTTCAAAATTAACCTTTAAATCAAGAGACGGAAGATGTTTTTCTATATTTACATATAACGACATTATTTAGCCCTCCTTCCCATAAGTTTAAGCTGAATTTCTGACCAATAGTTTAATATTAAAATTAATACTAATGATAAAGTTACAATTATAATAACCCAAAGCATAGCTTTTTGCATATCGCCGCCTTCAGCAGCAAAGAAGATAGCAAGGGGCATGGTTTGGGTTCTTTCAGGAATATTTCCAGCTACCATTAATGTTGCACCAAACTCACCTATAGCTCTTGCAAAAGAGAGAACTAATCCACCAATAATACCTGGCATTGCTAAAGGAATAGCAATTTTATAAAAGATTTTAAATTCACTAAGACCAAGAGTTCTAGCAGCAGAAAGGATATTAATGTCTATTTGCTCAAAAGCAGAACGTGTAGTTTTATACATCATTGGGAAAGAAACCACTATAGCTGCAAGCACCGTAGCAGTCCAACTGAAAATTATAGACGTATTAAAGAATTCTAAAAGTTTACCTACAGGACCATTTTTCCCACAAATTAGTAATAAAAAGAAACCTACAACAGTTGGTGGAAGAATTAAAGGTAAAATAAATAATCCATCTATTATTCCTTTAGATTTTCCTTTGAAATTTGACATCCAATAAGATATTAAAATACCGAAAAAGAATGTTATTATTGTTGCAACAGTGGCAGTTTTTATGGAAATCCATAAAGGTGTAAAATCCATATTAATTCCTCCTTCGAAGTTATTTTAAGAAAAAATTTTTAATTTTCTAATAAATATATAACATAAGGCACATTCAAAAAATAAACAGAGCATCTTTGATCTGTTATTTTTGAATGTGCCTAAATTGACAATTCTTTATTGACACTGAAAGGAAGCTCGCTCCGCATTTGTTCGTTGAGTAAGTTCAAGTAGCCAAATATAAAAGCTCACAGAGAAAGTTCGAAGAACGAAATGTAAAATTTCGATTCTCACTTTTTGGACTTTCACTTATCTCACTTAAGCTATGCCATAACCATATTTTTCAAAAATCTTTTTACATGTATCAGTAAATAAGAAATCTTCAAATGCTTTTGCAACATCTGGATTTTTACTAGCTTTAATTACACCTACAGGATATGTTATAGGTGAGTGCTTGTCCTCAGCAATTATCTCAATTATCTTAACATCTTTACTACTTAGAGCATCACTTTTATAAACCAATCCAACATCAGCATTTCCAGAAGTGGACCAAGCAAGTACTTCTTTTACATCTTTTCCAAAGACAAGTTTTGATGTTATAGAATCTTTAATAGCAAGCTTTGTGAAAACTTCATCAGCATATTTCCCAGCTGGAACACTTGTAGGTTCTCCAACTGCAATCTTTTTAACTTTGTCGCTTGTTAAATCAGAAAGACCAGTTAAGGTAGTGTCTTTAGGTCCAACTAAAACTAAATCATTTTTAACTAAATCTTTTTTAGTATTTTCAAGAAGCAAAGACTTTTCATCTAAGGCTTTCATTTGACTTTGACCAGCTGAGATGAATATATCACAAGGTGCTCCTTGTTCTATTTGTTGTTGGAGAGAACCTGATGCACCAAAATTAACAGTTAATGTTACATTTGGTTTAACTTTTTTAAATTCAGTTTGTATATCTGCCATTGCTTCTGTTAAACTAGCAGCTGCAGAAATATTTAGCTCTACTGGAGGTTCAGTAGTGGTAGTATCTTTTTGTGCAGAAGATGAATCCTTTTGAGCACCACAACCAATAATTAATACAGATAACATTAACGTTACTAAAGTGGAAAATACAATCTTGTTTTTCATAAATAAAACCTCACATTCATAATTTTAAATTAATAGTTATGTTTAGTTATATTAGCTACTTTTTATCATGTTTTTTATTATACTAACATTATATTAAAAAGAATGCAATATACTCATATAAATATAAACGTATTGTGAAAATTATTGATAAATTTATTTGAATATGATTATATATTAATATAGGAATGTGATGTTTAGTTATGTTTTATTTAAAGATCTCAAAGAGGAGAATACAGAAATGTATGAACCTTTTTGAGATTTTTTTTGTTTGTGTTGAAACACTATTATAAGGAGGAGTGAGTAAATTCAAATTTGTTACATTTTCAGGACGCTATCTTTAGGTAAAAATTCAGTGATCTTAAAGGTTATTACTTGTTTAATAAAGAATAAAATAGATTTGGTGCAATAATTATGGAAAAATATTTTTCATATTACTTCCAATATAAATTAATAATTGGTAAAATATAAAAAATATGGTTAAAAATAATATTCTAATAATATATAATCAATATTGATTATATTTAATTTTAAGGAGGAAATAATAATGAAATTAAGTGCTAGGAATCAATTAGTTGGAAAAGTTGTTAAACTTAAAGAAGGTGCAGTAAATGCATTAGTAAAGATAGAAATTGCTAAAGATATTGTAATTTCTATGGATTCTGTAAAAGAATTAGAATTAACAGTAGAATTAGATGCTACAACAGTAATTAAAGCTTCATCAGTTATCATTATGGCTTAATTTACTACAATAATACATAAGAGAAAGGGAATATTTCAATTTGAGACATTCTCTTTTTGAATATGCTTAAAAATAAAATAAATGATCTTGTGAAAAGTTAGGTAAACTGTATCATTATTGATAATTATTAAACTATTCCATAAACATACTTCTCAACTTAAATATAGTTATGTTTTGTTAAAAAGATTTAATATAAGATCTCAATAATGAAAATGGTGCTTGGGATGGAAAAGGCCCATATTCAAAAGTAGAAGTAGATAAATTCGAAGGAAAAGTTGAATGATATTGGAGCACCTGATGAGTTGAATGTTAGTGAATATTTAGGTGAATATAAAGTAGATATTTGTGGTATGAAAAAAGTTAATGACAATCAATAAAAGATTGAATATACTATAAATTTATTTGATTTAGCTAAGGCAATACTAATGTCAAAGATGAATAATTAAAAATTAATAATTGATAAATCTATGAGTCTGGTATCTGTAGATTAGGAGGGGAAATTTGAATGAAAGAATCCTATAAGGAGAGATTAGAACTTTTAAAAAGTAGTGAGAGCTTTGTATTAGCTTCTATTTTTGATAGCCAAGGTTCAGCACCAAGAACAATTGGTGCAAGAATGATAATTAGAAAAGATGGGTCTATTCTAGGAACAGTTGGGGGAGGAAAAGTCGAAGCATTAGTAATTCAGCATGGAATAGAAATATTTGATACAAAAACTACAATTCTAAAGGAATATAAATTGCAGGAAACTGAAAATAAAGGAATTGGAATGGTATGTGGTGGTGATGTCAGTATTTTAATGGAATATGTAGATAAAGAAAAAGAAGAAAATATTAAATTGTATGAAGAAGTAATAAAATGTTTTGAAAATGGAGAAAAAGCATTTATAATTAGAAAATTTTTTTATGATGGAAATAGTATAAATTATTTATATAAAAATAAGCAAATTATTTATAGCTCAAAGGATATAGAAAAGGAAGTTATTGAAAAATACTCAGATGCTGTACGATATAGAGATCTTATTCTTCTTAAGGAGGAAAATGCAAATGTTCTTATTGAGCCAATATGCAATTTAGGGAGATTATATATCTTTGGCGCAGGTCATGTTTCTCAAAAGCTTGCAGAACTTGCTAAGAAGATAGATTTTCTAGTTACAGTAGTAGACAGCAGGGCTGAATTTGCCAACAGAGATAGATTTTCAACGGTTGATGATGTAGTTGTCCCTGATTCTTTTGAAGGATGTTTTGAACAACTTCCAATAGACAAAGATAGTTATATTGTAATTGTAACAAGTGGACATATATTTGATTTGACTTGTCTAAAACAGGCATTAAGAACAGATGCATATTATATTGGAATGATAGGAAGCAGAAGGAAACGTAATATTGTTTATGAAGCACTTAAAGAAGAGGGATTTACAGTTGATGATTGTAATAAAGTTTATAATCCAATAGGCCTTGAAATTGGTTCTGAAACACCTGAAGAGATTGCAGTAAGTATTGCAGCTGAACTTATAAAGATTCGACGCGAGAGGATGATATGAAAAACTATTCTGCCATAATTCTTGCGGCAGGCTATTCTTCAAGGATGGGAGAAAGAATACATGTACTAAAAGAGCCTTTTCCTCATTATGAAGAATGTATGGAAATATTAAGATTAAGTGATGTTAAGCAAGAGACATTGAACATATGAAAGAGAGGGGAATGAAGATGATAAAAATCGCAATATTAACTATAAGTGATAAGGGAGCTAGAGGAGAAAGAATAGATGAGACAGGGCCAGCAATTAGGAAGGAATTAGAAGAAAATGAGTATACTATAAGCTTTTATAAAATTGTTCCTGATGAAATAGAACAAATAGAAAAAGAATTAATTTATTTGTGTGATAAGTTAAAAGTTGATTTAATTTTGACCAATGGAGGTACAGGTTTTTCGAAAAGGGATGTTACACCTGAAGCAACTAAAAATGTAATAGAGAAATATGCGCCAGGTATTGGCGAGGCCATGAGGATGAAATCTCTAGCTATTACACCAAAGGCCATGCTTTCTAGGGGGATTTCAGGAATTCGTGGGAAGACATTAATAATTAATCTTCCAGGTAGTCCTAAAGGTGCTGTAGAAAATCTTCAATTTGTATTACCAGCAATTCCACATGGTATTGCAATACTTACAGGAGAAGCTAGTGAGTGTGCGGGAAGTTAAAACAAAAGAATAATGAAAAATAATTAATGATTAAGAAGGAAATTCCAAAGGAATTATAAAGTAATTTCAATCTTAATCACTAATTAAATAGTAGGAGACGGTGTTATGAGAGACAAGCAAGGAAGAAATATCAATTATTTAAGAGTATCAGTGACTGACAGATGTAATTTAAGGTGCATATATTGCATGCCAGAAGAAGACATAGAAACTTTAAGACATGATGATATTCTTCGCCTTGAGGATATTTTAAAAATTGTAAAGGCAGCTGCCTCACTTGGTATTAATAAGATAAGGTACACTGGTGGAGAACCCTTAGTAATGAAGGATATAGATAAATTAATATATGAAACTTCTAAATTGCAGGGAATAGAAGATATTGCAATAACCACAAATGGCATTTTGCTATCTGATATGGCAGAGGATTTAAAAAAATCTGGACTTAAAAGAGTTAACATAAGCTTAGATACATTAGATAAAGATAAATTTAAAGATATTACGAGAATAGGGAATTTAGATAAAGTACTAGAAGGTATAAATAAGTGTTTATCAATTGGAATAAAACCACTAAAAATTAATACAGTTTTAATGAAAGGTATTAATGATACAGAATTTACAGATTTTTTAAATTTAGCTAAGGAAATGCCAGTAGAAATAAGATTTATTGAACTTATGCCAATCGGCGAAAGTATTAAGTTATACGAAGAAAGCAAGGTAAATTTTAAAAATATTTTGATAAGGCATCCGGAGTTAGTCCCAATCGAAAGTAAAAAGGGGACAACAGCGCAATTATACAAGATTCAAGGTTCAAAAGGAAAAATAGGTTTTATTAATTCTATAAGCTGCAATTTTTGTGCAGATTGTAATAAAATAAGGCTTACATCGACAGGAACAATTAAGCCATGTCTTCATTCAAAGGAGGAAATAAATCTTAAAGAATATTTAAATAATGAAGAACTGCTTACAACAAAACTAAAATCAGCAATATTTAATAAACCACTAGAGCATCACCTTCAAGAGGAAAGCGTTAGTAGAAGTGATAAGATGATGTATCAGATAGGAGGCTAAAAATAATGGAACTTACGCATATAAATGAAGAAGGAAGAGCTAAAATGGTTGATGTATCTGAAAAGGTTGATACTGTACGAGAAGCAGTAGCAATTGGATATGTTTCTATGAAAAAAGAAACCCTTGAAAGAATAAAAGAAGGTACTATTTCAAAAGGCGATGTATTAGCTGTTGCTCAAGTAGGAGGAATAATGGGAGCTAAAAATACTCCACAAATAATACCAATGTGCCATCCTATAATGATATCTGGCTGTGATATAAGCTTTAGAATTGATTTTGAAAATAATAGAATTGAAATAACTGCAACCACAAAGATTGTAGGAAAAACTGGAATTGAGATGGAGGCACTCACTGCAGTATCTACTGCAGCATTAACTATTTATGATATGTGCAAATCTATTGATAGAGAAATGATTATAAATAATATTATGCTTGTAAGAAAAAGTGGAGGAAAATCAGGTACATTTGAAAGGAAGGGATTATGATGAGTAAAGTTATTGCAGTTAATATAAGCGATAAAAAAGGTGAAGTAAAACATCATATAGAAAAAGGTTTTTTTAGAGTTAATCATGGTCTTGAGGGGGATGCTCATGCAGGAGATTGGCATAGACAAGTAAGCTTACTTGGAATAGAGAGTATTAAAAAAATGAAAGCAGTTGGAATTGATGTTATAGCCACAGGGCAATTTGCTGAAAATATTACAACAGAAGGATTAACCTTATATGAACTTTCAGTTGGGACAAAACTTAAAATTGGAGAGGTTCTTTTGGAAGTGACACAGATTGGGAAAAAGTGTCACAAGGGGTGCAAAATTAAGGATTTAGTAGGCGAGTGTGTAATGCCAAAGGAAGGAATATTTGCTAAGGTATTAGAAGAAGGATATATTAAATCTGGAGATAATATTGAAGTATGAAATTTGTGACATTTTCGGGACCACCATCGTCAGGTAAAACTTCTGTGATTTTAAAAGTTATTATATCTTTTAGATTGTAGATTTAACTAAATTAAATGGTAGAGGTATACCTAACTCGTGGGGAGAACTTTTAAATGGTTAATTTCAAAATGAAGTTGCTATACGAGGTAAAAAAGGAAAGTGTTGCGAAACAACATTGCTTGCAATATATAAAGACTATGGCATAGATGGAATTGAATTTCTATTTCTTCAGCACATTTATGGGATGGGGATACTAATGAATATAATACTGCTTTTGTTAGAAAAATGCTTCTAGGAATATCATGTTTACTTATAAATTTAGCTTATAGAAATGTTGGTTTTTATGTAGCTAAAGGAAATCCACATAAAATAAATACATGGAAAGATCTAACTAAACAAAATATATCTATGATAAATAGGGAAAAGGGTTCTGGAATAAGAATTTTACTTGATGAAAAGTTAAGATTAAACAATATAAATAGAGAGCACCTAAATGGATATAATATAGAAAAACAATCTCATTTTGCAGTAGCAAGAGGTATTGCTAGAGGCGAAGGTGATGTTGGAATAGGAAATGAGAAGGTAGCTTGTCATTTAAGCGAAATTGATTTTATACCACTTCAAGAAGAAAGATATGATTTAGTAATTAAAGAATCAGATTTAAAATATCCAATATACAAATTAATCATAAACACCATACAAAGTGAAGAGTTTAAAAAAGAAATTGAAGGTTTAGGTGGGTATGATTTAAAAGATATTGGTAAAATACTTGCTAAAACTTAAATAATAATATAGTATAAAATTAATAAAAGATTTTAGGTGCAAAGATGCAGTGATTTTACTGTGTCTTTTTTGTTATCTAAAAGTACAAATTTAAAGGAGTGATATTATGAATGAAATAGCAGTATTTCTTGATGAAAAAAATGAGATAAGTTCTTTTACAGAAGCAAAGTGTGTAAATATTTTTGCTCGGGAGGAAGATTCATGGAAGGTAAAAAAAGAAATATTAGTAGAACGGACAAGTAGTGGAAAAGGAATAAAAGAAGTAAGAGAAGAGTACATCAATTTAGTAAAACAAATGGATGATTGCAAAATTGTTATAGTAACTAAAGCCTTTGGCATTCCATATAGTGTATTTTATGCAGAAGATTTTAGTGTTTGGGAATTAGAAGGAAATCCTATGAATTTTTTGAATGAAATTATAAGAAAAGAGAAAGAACAAGAGGAAGCAGAAGAAAATAAAGAAGAAATTGCAAAAAATCTTGGAGAAGGTCATTACTTTATAGATCTAATGGAATTAGAAATATCAAATCCAGAGATGTCTTCAAAAAAAGCAATAATTCCTTATTTGAAAGAATATGATGTTAAAAAAATAGAAATTCATTGTTGCCATGTACCACCTTGGTTAGTTAAAGAAAAAGATAGAGGAGCTATTGAACTGGATATTAAAGAGGTGAAAAAAAATGATTTCATGGTCACTATTGAAAAAAAGAATTAATGTAAATAATACGTATACTAAATAAAAACTAGGTTTATGCGTATAAACTACTGAAGTTACAACTGTGTATCTTAATTTAGAATGGAGGAAAATAATATGAAAACAATCGAAACTAAATTTGGAACTTTAAATGATGCCATTGTTGCTGGTTATTATTCCACTGGAGAAGCTGAAGAATACAGATTAGAAGAAAAAAGTGAGCTTAATATTTGGGGGTACAAGCTAATACCTTCATATGAATTTCCCGATGTAAGAAGAAAAGAATTTCCATCAGTGAAAGTTTATAAAAGTGGAAATATAAGAAGCATTTTATTAAATGACTCAACTTCTATTACAACTAAAATAGGAGTATTTGAAGTTGAAAAAATCACATTTTATGAAGATGGTCCAATTAATAGACTATTTTTGTTAGATGGTAAATTATCTGGATATTGGTCAGAGGAAGATGAATATGATTTAGCAAAACCATATAAATTTGATTTTGAATTTGCATCTTTTGAAGCTAAGGCTATATCCCTTCATTTTTATAAAACTGAGGAGCTAAAGAGTATTACTTTGTGGCCTAAGGAAAGAGTTAATCTAAACTTAGAAGATTATAATATTATAGGTAGAATAGGATTTTCCTTATATGAAAGTGGTAAACTCAAATCTTGTGAGCCTTTTAGACCAATTACTATAAATACGCTTATTGGAGATATAGAAGCCTATGATATTAATGCTATAGGAATTCATGGAGATGAAAATTCTCTTAATTTTTATGAAGATGGTAGGATCAAGTCACTTATTACTTCTAGAAATACAATAACAATTCATACTTTAGGTGGAGATAAAATTATTCATTCACCTAGAAAAGTCAGAATATATTCTAATAGCGAAGTGATGGATACAATAACTTTATCTATAGAATTTATAGATGATAAAGTTATTATAGATGGTAATTATGAATATAATATTCAAGGAAATAAGTTTGAAATAAAGAACTTTGGAGAAAAGCAATTTACACTTAGTGGTGATTTGAATAAATGATTTTTTTATTGATTTAGCTAAATGGGATATTTTTTTACTAAATTAATAAAAGTGTATCGTTATCATTGGAAATATCATAGAAATATGAAAAAGAGTTTGCAAAATCAATTTTCTATGATATGATAACTTTAATAACTAAAACAAATCAACAAAAAATAGCAATATATTACAAGTATTATAAAATTTGAAAAAATAGTTTACAAAATCAAAATTTTATGATATAATAATTAAAATGACTAAATAAAATTTAAATACCTATAATTAAGACAACGAAGTCTAAGTGTTTAACTCAAAGAAGAAGTTAAATCTTAGATTTTTTTTATTAAATGAAGGATAAAGGAGTCTAATTTATTATTACTTTAGAAATTATATAAAATAGATTTCTTGATATAATAATTTTAATAACTAAATAAAATTTAAATATATATATTGCAACAAATATATTCTTCATAAAAATTAATTTACTATTAACTGTTTTCATGAAGGTTATTTTTTACAATATATGTACCTATAATTAAGGCAACGAAGTCTAAGTTTTTAATTCGAAGAAGAAGTTAAACTTAGATTTTTTTTATTAATTAAATGAAGGACAAAGGAGTCTAATTTCATATAACTTTAAAAGTTATATGAAATAGATTCTTTTTTTAAAACTAAATTTTAGTTATATTAATACATTTAAGTTATAATGTCCCAAATGGGCTTATATAAAATTTATTTAATTAAAAGGAGGAAATTTATATGAGACAAGTAGCTATTTATGGAAAAGGTGGTATAGGAAAATCAACTACTACACAAAATTTAACATCAGCTTTAGCTGAAATGGGTAAGAAAATAATGATAGTAGGATGTGATCCTAAAGCAGATTCAACAAGATTAGTTCTTGGAGGATTAGCACAAAAAACAGTTCTAGATACTTTAAGAGAAGAAGGAGACGACATCGAATTAGATGCAATCTTGAAACCAGGATATGGGGGAATCAAATGTGTTGAATCAGGCGGTCCAGAACCAGGAGTTGGATGTGCTGGTAGAGGTATCATTACTTCAATAGGAATGCTTGAACAATTAGGAGCTTATACACCGGATTTAGATTATGTATTCTATGATGTATTAGGAGACGTTGTATGTGGTGGATTCGCAATGCCAATCAGAGAAGGTAAAGCACAAGAAATATACATCGTTGCATCTGGAGAAATGATGGCATTATATGCAGCTAACAACATTTCAAAAGGTATTCAAAAATATGCTAAAACAGGTGGAGTTAGATTAGGTGGTATCATCTGTAACAGTAGAAAAGTTGATAAGGAATTAGACTTATTAGAAGCTTTTGCAAAAGAACTTGGAAGCCAATTAATTCACTTTGTACCAAGAGATAATATGGTTCAAAGAGCTGAAATACACAAGCAAACAGTTATCGAATTTGATCCAAAAGCTGATCAAGCAGATGAATACAGAACTTTAGCTAGAAACATTGAAAATAACAAATTATTTGTTGTTCCAACTCCAATGAAACAAGAAAGATTAGAAGAAATCTTAATGGAATATGGTTTAATGGATATCTAAGATAAAAGATAACATATTATATAAAAGTACTTAATGCTTTTATATAAGTTTAGATTTATATCTAATAACAAAATATATAATAAAAGGAGATAGAGATATATGTATATGATTCGTGCGATAATAAGACCAGAAAAGGTTAGTACTGTACTTTCAGAATTATTAGATGCTGGGTTTCCAGAAGTAACAAAGATGGCTGTTTATGGTAGAGGAAAGCAAAAAGGAATTAAAGTTGGAGATATTCATTATGATGAACTTCCAAAAGAAATGCTTTTAATTGCAGTTAAAAATGAAGATAAAGATGATGTAATAAAAGTTATAATGAGAAGTTCAAGAACAGGTGAAAAAGGTGCTTTTGGTGATGGTAAAATATTTGTTGCATCTGTTGAAGAAGTTTACACTGTAAGTAGTGGTAAAGCAGGATTATAAAATTAAATTAGGAGGAATAGCTTTATGAAAGAAGTTATGTGTATTATTCGTTTGAATAAAGTAAATAAAACTAAAGAAGCACTCACAGAAGCTGGTTTCCCATCTATTACTTGCAGAAAAGTACTTGGAAGAGGTAAAAAATCTATAGATATGGCTTTAATTGAATCATATATTGAAGCAGGTGAAATACCACAATCAGCATATGGTGAAAACTTATCTGAAAGAGGTAGACTAATTCCAAAAAGACTTATTACTTTAGTAGTAAAAGATGAAGAAGTAAAAACTGTTGTAGATGCAGTAATAAATATAAATTCAACTGGTACACCAGGAGATGGAAAGATATTTATATTACCAGTAGAAGAAGTGTATAGAGTTAGAGATGGACAAGCAGGAGAAGATGCAATTTAAAGCGTGGAGGTGAAGTTAATGAGTAAAGTAGATAGTGTTTTAGACAAATATAGTGCTAAAGTTTACAAAAATAGAAAAAAACATATGTTAGAACTTGAGCAAGAAACTCAAGAAATAGATGCAAATAGAAGAACTATTCCAGGTATTATGACACATAGAGGATGTTGTTATGCTGGCTGTAAAGGAGTTGTTCTTGGACCTTTAAAGGATATAGTATTAATAACTCATGGACCAATAGGATGTGGATATTATTCATGGGGAACTAGAAGAAATAAAGCAATACCACAAAACGGTGATGGAAACTTTATTCAATATTGTTTTAGTACAAATTTAAGTGATAGTGATATCGTATTTGGTGGAGAAAAGAAATTAAAACAAGCGATTAAAGAAGTTGTTGATATATTTAATCCAAAAGCTATATTCATATGTGCAACATGTCCAGTTGGATTAATTGGTGATGACCTTCCAGCTGTTGCAACTGAAACTAAAGAATTATATGGAATTGAATGTATATCATTCCCTTGTGAAGGATATAAGGGTGTATCTCAATCAGCAGGTCACCATATTGCAAATAATAAATTAATAAAATCTGTAATCGGAACTATGGATTATACACCTAAGACTCATTCAGTTAACATTCTTGGAGAATATAACATAGGTGGTGACGCTTGGGAAATAGAAAGAATCCTTAAGAAAATAGGCTATGAAGTAGTATCTATCATGACTGGTGATTGTAGTATTGATGATATACGTAAAGCCCACACTGCAGATTTAAATCTAGTCCAATGTCACCGTTCAATTAATTATATAGCAGAAATGATGAAAATTCAATATGGAACTGCTTGGATAAAAGTTGATTTTATTGGTGTTGATTGTACAGCTAGAACTTTAAGAGACATTGCGAAATTCTTTAATGATCCTGAGTTCACAGAAAGAACAGAAGCTGTTATAGCTGAAGAACTTGAAGATTTGAAAGATGATATGGAATATTTCAGAAGTAAATTAACTGGTAAGAGAGCAGGATTATATGTTGGAGGCTCAAGATCTCACCATTATCAAATGTTATTAAATGATTTAGGTGTAGAAACATTAGTTGCAGGATTTGAATTTGCACATAGAGACGATTATGAAGGTAGAGAAGTAATACCAACTATAGTTGAAGATGCAGATTTAAAAAATATTGAAGTATTAGAAGTAGAAAAAATTGCAGATAAATATAGACCAGTAAAAACAGATGAAGAATTAGAAGAATTAAAGAAAGAAATTGTTAATTTAGAATATTATCCAGGTATGATGCGTGATATGAAAAAAGGTGCAATTGTAGTTGATGATTTAAATCACTTTGAAACTGAAGAATTCATCAAGCAATTAAAACTTGATATGTTCTTCTCAGGTATCAAGGATAAATTTTCAATACAAAAAGGTGGAGTATTATCAAGACAATTACATTCTTATGATTATAGTGGACCTTATGCAGGATTTAAAGGTGCTGTAAACTTTGGTAGAGATGTAACTATGAGTTTATATACTCCAGCATGGGGATATGTTGTAGCTCCATGGAAGAAAGAATCTATATTAGAAGGAACATTTGGAGGTGAGGTATAATGTTAGATTTAACTCCTAAGGAAATTAAGGAAAGAACGGCCATTACTATTAATCCTAGTAAAACATGTCAACCTGTTGGTGCTATGTATGCAGCTCTTGGAGTTCATGGATGTATGCCACACAGTCATGGTTCACAAGGGTGTTGCTCATATCACAGAACAGTTTTATCAAGACACTTTAAGGAACCAGCTATAGCAACTAGTTCATCATTTAGTGAAGGTGCTTGCGTATTTGGTGGAGGTAGTAATATAAAAACTGCTGTAAAAAATATTTTTGATATGTATGATCCAGAAATAATTGCAGTTCATACTACATGTTTATCAGAAACTATAGGTGATGACTTAAATGCATTTATTGAAGATATAAATATTCCAGATGGAAAAAGAGTAATATATGCAAATACTCCAAGTTATGTTGGATCACATATTACTGGATTCTCTAATATGGTTGTAGGTTTTGTTAATAAGCTAGCAAAAACAACTGGAGTAAAGAACGGAAAAATGTGCGTAATTCCTGGATTCATTAATCCTGGTGATATGCGTGAAGTAAAGAAATTATTAAAACTTATGGGTGTAGATTATACAATGTTACCAGATACAACTGGAGTTTTTGATGCTCCAATGACTGGCAAATATGATATGTATCCAAAGGGTGGTACAAAGATTCAAGATATAATTGAATTAGGTGACTGCGAAAAAACTTTAGCTTTAGGAAGCTTTGCTTCAGAAGCAGGAGCATCTGCTCTTGAAAAATTATACAAAGTTTCATACACTACATTGAACATGCCAATAGGTATTGGTTCTACAGATGATTTAATTATGGAATTAAGTAAATTTAGCAAGCAACAAGTTCCTTATGAGCTTGAAGAAGAAAGAGGACAATTAGTTGATATAATGGTAGATTCTCATCAATATTATGATGGTAAGAAAGTAGCATTATATGGAGATCCAGATATACTTATTGCATTATCTAAGTTCTTATTAGAGCTAGGAATGATTCCTAAATATGTAATTACAGGTACTCCATCAAATGTATTTGAAAAACAAATGAAAGCTTTATATGAAGAATTTGGTGTTGAAGGATGTATTGCTAAACAAAATGCAGATTTATTTGAATTACATCAATTAATTAAAAATGAACCAGTAGATTTATTAATGGGTGGAACTCATGGTAAATACATAGCGAGAGCTGAAGATATTCCATTAGTTAGAGTTGGATTCCCAGTATTAGATAGATATATACATGCATATATGCCAACAGTTGGGTATAAAGGTGCAATGAGATTGTTAGAATTAATGCTTGGTGCATTAATGGATAGACAAGATAGAGATGCTAAGGAAGAAGATTTTGAATTAGTAATGTAAGTTTTAAATAGTGTCAAATAGTATAAACCTTATAAGACATGTATAAGTAATTAAAAAATAAATAAATTCAATGGTTGAGCAATTGAACATGAACTAAGACATGCCAATTGCTCAATTCATTAATAAATTAAGAATTTAGAATTGAGAATGTAGAATGGATTAAGAAATGCATTTATATAAGAGTTTGAAAAAATATATTTAAGAAATTATGTAAGGATTTCATCCTATATTCTGAATTCCAAATTTCTAAATTATAAATTGAAAGGGTGGTGTGTGACATTATGGATAAGAAAATATCAAATTCACTTCTTGAAGAAAGAGAAGATTTCGTATGTTTTAAGGAAGACCATAATAAAAAGTCTATGAAGTGTGATGGTGATAGTGTATCTGGATCAGTTAGTCAAAGAGCATGTGTTTATTGTGGTGCAAGAGTAGTATTAAATCCAATAACAGATGCATACCACATAGTTCATGGACCTATAGGATGTGCGAGTTACACTTGGGATATACGAGGAAGTCTTTCAAGTGGTGATGATTTATATAGAAATAGTTTTTCAACAGATTTGCAAGAAAAAGATGTAATTTTTGGTGGAGAAAAGAAGTTAATAGCAGCAATAGAAGGGATTATGGAAAAACATAACCCTAAGTTAATTTTCGTCTATGCAACTTGCATTGTTGGAGTTATTGGTGATGATGTTAAAGCTGTTTGTAAGATGGAAGAAGAAAAATATAAAGTACCAGTTATACCAGTTATGGCACCAGGATTTTCAGGAAATAAATCTAAAGGTTATAAATTAGCATGTAATGCACTTATGAATCTTTTTTCTAGAAATATTTTACCTAAGACAAAAGGAATTAATATGCTTGGTGATTTTAATTTAGCAGGAGAAATATGGATTGTAAAAGAGTATTTAAAGAGAATAGGAATAGAAGTAATATCGACAATCACAGGTGATTCTAGTCATGATAAATTAATAAAAGCTAGTAGTGCAAGTTTTAATGTTGTTCAATGTGCAGGCTCTATGACATATTTAGCAAAAAGGATGGAAATGGAAATGGGAATTCCTTTTGTTAAAATAAGTTTTGTTGGAGTTGAGGATAGTAAAAATTCATTACTTAGAATTGCAAGTTTATTTGGAGATGAAGAAACTTTAGCAAAAGCTAAAGCCTTTGTAAAAGAAGAAGAAGAAAAAATAATGCCTATACTGAATGCTTATAAAGAAAATCTTAAAGGTAAAAAAGCAGCTATATATGTAGGTGGAGGCTTCAAAGCAATTTCTTTAATAAAGCAATTTAATGAACTTGGAATAGATACAGTGATGGTTGGAACACAAACTGGAAAAAAAGAAGACTATGAAGTTATAAATAGCTTAGTTAACGATGGAACAGTTATTTTAGATGATGCAAATCCATATGAATTAGAAAAATTTATGTTAGAGCAAGATGTAGATATTTTAGTAGGTGGAGTAAAAGAAAGACCACTTGCTTACAAATTAGGAGTTGCTTTTTGTGACCATAACCATGAAAGAAAGCATCCTCTTGGAGGATTTATTGGAGCAGTTAATTTTGCAAAGGAAATAAATCTTTCAATAAATAGTCCTGTATGGAAATATGTAAGGGAGAGTGAAGAAAATGAAGAATAGTTATGTAAATCTGACTGTTAACCCATGCAAAATGTGTATGCCTATGGGAGTTTGCAATGCTTTATATGGAATCAAAGGTTGCATGACAATTTTGCATGGTTCACAAGGTTGCAGTACATATATTAGAAGACATATGGCAACACATTATAATGAACCAATAGACATAGCATCTTCTTCACTTACAGAAGAAGGAACTGTTTATGGTGGAGAAAACAATTTGATTAAAGGTTTAGAAAATTTAATTAAATTATATAATCCAGAGGTTATAGGTATTGCAACAACTTGCCTTGCTGAGACTATTGGAGAAGATGTAGATAGACTTTCAAAAATATTTTATGAAAAACATCCAAAAAGTAAGGTTAAATTAATACCAATAAAATCTCCAGGTTATGGTGGAACTCAATATGGTGGATATTTCACAGCCTTGAGAGCAGTAGTAGAAAAGGTAGAAATGGAATCTGGATATAATGAAAAAATAAATATTGTTACTGGACCAATAAGTAGTGCTGATACGAGAGAACTTAAAGATATATTAAATGATTTTGGAGTTGATTATATATTACTTCCAGATATATCTGAAAATCTAGATGGAGTTCACAGCAAAAAATATAGTAGATTGCCAGACAATGGAACAACTATAGAAGAAATTAAATATATGGGTGGTGCAAAAGCTACAATTGAACTTTCTACCTTTATTAAAGATGAACATTCTGTTGGAAGCTACTTAGAAGAAGCTTTTGGCGTTAAAAATTATAGAATTAACATCCCAAGAGGGCTTAGAGATACAGATAAATTTTTAAAAGTATTATCTGAAGTCTCAGGAAATTCTATTCCTGAAAAATATAAAAAACAAAGAGGTAGATATTTAGATGCTATGATTGATTCTCACAAGTATAATGCAGAAGCAAGAATAGCAATCTTTGGAGAACCTGATTTTGTATATTCAGCAGCAAGATTAGCTATAGAAAATGGAGTAGTACCAGTACTTATTGCAAGTGGAGATGTATGCAAAAAACTTGAACCAAGTTTAAGAGATGAAGTAGATGAGCTTTCAAAGCAATTGTTTGCAGGAGAATGCAAAATTATAGATGAAGCAGATTTTAAAGAAATAGAAAAATATGCATTGGAGCTAAAGGTAAATGTAATGCTTGGAAGTTCTGATGGTAGAAGAATAGAGGAAAAACATAAAATACCATTAATTAGAATGGCATTCCCAATTCATGATAGGATTGGTGGACAAAGAATTTTATCTATTGGATATGAAGGTTCATTAAATTTGAGTGATCAAATTACAAATGTAATGCTTGCAAAAACAGAAATGACTTTTAGAGAAAATTTATATAATGAATATTATAAGGAGGAGAGCGAAATGCGTGAAAACACAATTGAAGAAAAGGTGATTGAAGAAAGAAACGTAGAAATAAAATCTAGTATTAGAGAAGAAGTAGAGGAAAAAACAAAAACCCATCCATGTTTTAGTTGTGATTCTGCACATAAATATGCAAGAATGCATCTTCCTATAGCACCAAAGTGTAATGTTAGCTGTAATTATTGTTTAAGAAAATTTGATTGTGTTAATGAAAGTAGACCAGGGGTTACAACAGATGTATTATCTGCAGAAGAAGCATTTGCAAAATACAAACTTGTAAAATCTAAAATGGATAACTTAAAGGTTGTTGGTATAGCAGGACCTGGAGATGCACTTGCTAACTTTGATGAAGTAAGAAAAACTCTTAAGTTAATAAAAGAATATAATAATGAGGTAACATTCTGTTTATCAACCAATGGTTTAATGCTTCCATTTTATGCACAAGAGTTAATTGATTTAGGCGTAACACATGTAACTGTAACAATGAATGCTATAGACCCTAAAATAACAGCAAAAGTATATAAATTCATAGATTATTTAGGAGTTACTTATACTGGAGAAGAAGGAACTCAAATTCTTTTAAATAATCAATTATCAGGTATTAAGTATTTAGCTGATAGAGGAATTATGTGTAAGGTTAACATCGTAATGCTTAAGGGAATTAATGATCACCATATAGAAGAAATAACTAAAAAAGTTAAAGAACTTGGGGCTGGAATAACAAATATAATGCAAATGATACCAGTTAAGGGAAGTGTATTTGAAAATATGCCACTTACAAGTAATAAAGAAATAATGGATTTAAGAAAAAAATGTGAAGTAAATATAAAACAAATGTATCATTGCAAACAATGTAGAGCTGACGCAATTGGATTACTTGGAGATGATCAGTCTCAAAAATTTAATAAACCTATGAATGAAAATAATTCATCAGATGAAAAGCCACTAAAATTTGCAATTGCTTCAAAAAGCGGTATTGGAGTTGATATGCACTTTGGACATGCATCAGAATTTTATATTTATGAATATAAAAATGGAGATGCAAAATATATAGAAAAAAGAGATGTAGATAAATACTGTAACGGAAAAGAAGTTTGTGATGAAGAAGAAGACAAATTTGCTAAACTATCTAAAGTTGTTTCTGATTGTGATGGAGTGCTATCACTTAGAATGGGTGATGAGCCTAAAAAGAAATTCAAGGATATGGGCATAGAAGTATTTATGACTTGCGAAACAATTGAAACAGCAGTTGTAAAAGCTGCAGAAGCTATATTAAAAGGGACAGAAGTTAAAGAAATGCTAAGAGCTTAAAATATTTAAGGATTTTGATATTCGCCTCAATTTTGTTTTTAGTTACTTATATTTCAACAAAATTGAGGAAAATATAAATATTTAATAAAAAAGGGGGCACGTAAAATGATTAATTTAAAGCATCATATTTTTGTTTGTGCAAGCTGTAGAGTTAATGGAATGCAAAAGGGAATGTGTTATTCTAAAGATTCAGTAAAGGTTGTGCAAAAGTTTATGGAGGAAGTTGAAGACAGAGACCTAATAAACGAAGTAATGGTTACTAATACTGGTTGTTTGGGGGTATGTAATAAAGGTCCTATTGTGGTTGTTTATCCAGAAGGAACTTGGTATGGAAATGTAAAAGTTGAAGATGTAGAAAGGATTGTGGAAGAACACATCGAAGGCGGAAAAGTAGTAGAAGAATTAGTTATATAAGAAATAATAGTATTTTACATATAGATAAGAAATTAGGGTATTATTATTACACAGTTTTTAGGCACTATTAAAAAAATATACTAGCATACTGACTTGTTATTTTTTTAATAGTGCCTTAAATATATAATTAAATTTCAACTATAAATTTGAGATGTGCTTTTGTACATCTCTTTTTTTAGGATGTTATCATGGACGCGTGCATATTAATAACTGTAACAATGAATGCTATAAGATCTGAAATAACTGCATAAGTTTATAAATTATACAAGGGGTTACTTATACTGGAGAAGAAGGAACATAAATAAAAAAAGAGATATAGACAAATTCTGTAATGGACAAAAAGATTGTGATGAAGATGACAAATTTACTAAACTATTTAGATATGTGGATACAATAGGCTTACTATATAAAATAGTAGTAAGATTTATATAAAAAGAGGTGCTGAAATATGGTAATTAGAAGAGCTAAAATAGATGATATTGATATTCTAGTAGAACTATTAACAACTTTGTTTACTATTGAAACAGATTTTATAATAGATAGAGAAAAACAACAAAATGGACTTTTGCTTATGTTAGAACAAAATGTGCAAGGTTGCATTATGGTAGCAGAGCGTGATAAAAAAGTTATAGGTATGTGTAGTGGACAGTTATTAGTGTCTACAGCAGAAGGGGCCTTGAAAGTAATAGTAGAGGACTTAGTGGTAGCAAGAAATGAGCGTAATTGTGGAATAGGATTAGCGCTATTGTCAGGAATTCAAAAATGGGCTATTAGCTGTGGTGCAAGTAGAATGGATCTTTTAGCTGATAAACGCAACAAGTCAGCGTTAAATTTCTATCGTCAGCATAATTGGAAGTGTACAGAAATGATTGCTTTACACAAAAAATTGTAACAGTCATAATATTTAGTAATTGAAGAATATGTTTGTTTTAGAATTCCTTTTATCACTAAATCAATTTGGAATCAAGTAATTGATAAATATAAAACTATAGGTGTACTTAGTGTAAAGGATCAAATTAAGGGACATGAAAGAAAATAGCAAGTCAAATATACTAGCATACTGACTTGTTATTTTCTTTCATGTCCATTATCCATTAAGTTATGGAATTAAAAAAATATGGATTTTATGATTGCATGTAGGCAGCAAAATAGTAATTACTTCTTTCTATACTAGTCAAGATCACATTTCTGTAATTCATCTATAAGTTCATCTTCCACCAATTCCATATTTGTTTTTCCGATATATCCAAATTTAATCGAATTTGAACGTATAAAATTAACAGCTCTATAATAAGTAGCATGATCCATAAAACCAGTATAGAAAAAAACATAATCGTAATTGGATAAAATATTGGTATCAAAGGTCCCATTAAATCCTGATAAGGTTCTAAGTTCAGGATACTTTTCTCTGAATTTTCTTCTCCATTCTTTAGCTCCTCCAATAATTATTATATTTTTTCTAGCTATATAATAATCTAAGGTTTTCTTAGAATTAGAAGGAACATAGTTATTCTTGATTTTAAATAAATATTCTCTTAATTCATTTAGTTCATTTCTATATTTTTTCTCTGATAATAATTGATTTTCAAGTTCACTAATCCGACTTTGAAAAGCTAATATTTCATATTTATATTTTTTATTTAAATCATTTTTTTGACGGGTAAGAACCTTATCAAATGACTCGTTCTCTTTCTCAAGTGCATCAATTTTGGTTAAAAGAGCTATTTTTTCTTTTTCAATATTAGAAAGTTCCCCTTCTAAAGAGTCTATTTTAAAAAATAAAGTTTCTTGGCTATTTTGAAAGTATAAAGTTCTAGATTTGTTATATTCGTTAATTAGAGATTTTATAAAGATACCATTAATTACAGTTTGTAGTATTACTTTTAAATCTAAATCGCCATCATTACTCTTTATATAAGATAAAAGTATTTCATCAATATTCAAAAAATTTGAATTATTAAAAAGATGATTTATATCAAATTTATTAATAATAAACATATTTTCTAGTATAGATCCAAATTCCTCAATGACTCCAACTTCACTGTTTAAAACATCTTTATAATTGTTTAGTTTACCATATTCTCTTTTTAATAATGATTTAATTTTCTTTAATTCAGATTTATGGAGTTCTACCTCTTTATCTATTACTCTAGTTATTGGATCACAGAACTCAAAAAAATTCATATCGTCTATAATAGAGATGATAAAACCCTGATCGACAGCTTCTTCAGAACGATATATAGAAAAATAAAAATAGATTGACGAATCCAATCGGGCCTCGACTTTTCTTGTGATTTTATCCATTTGAAGATATCTTTTAGTTAACTGACTTTTGTCATGTTTTTTAACTGCATTAAAGACCATTGGATAAGTTTTTCTTAATAAAGTAATTATGCTATTTCTTAAATTATGATCTTTTTCAGCAATTAAGAGTATACCTAATGCTTTTCTACTCTCAATTTCTTGATCAAGCGTACCTTCAGTCATTATAACGTGGTTGATGCAGGAAGAATTTATAGCAGCATCATAATACTTTATTTGATCAAGAAGATATAATTTATCAATATTTTTTTTAAGTTCAACGTTTCTAATCATGGCAATACTTATATTTGCTAAAATATAATTTTTAAAAATAGATGAATCAATATGCCAGTTTTCTCCAATCATTTTTGAAAAGTTTTCTATATTTAAATTCATTAAAAATGAATTATCTTTAATCAATTCCATTTGGAAAACACCTCCTTAGGACAGTTGAAATTTAACATGAAATTTTGTTTGATAGGTTACAAATTATGTTATTATTAATGAAGGTGAATATAAATTTGTGTTTAAATATATTATAATGTTAATACTATTATATTGCAATAATTTCATGGATGCTTTGTAAATAATTAATCGGATTATATAATAGATTAACAAAGGAGAAAATATTGAAGATATTTTAAGAATCTAAGATAAAGAGAAGATATAAAATTAAATTTATATAACAAAAATGAAAAAACTCTATACAAATCTTATTTTGTATGATAATATATTAGTAATAGAATAAATATTTACAATAAAGGCAATGAAGTCTAAGAATAAACTCATAAATTAGTTAATTCTTAGATTATTTTTTTTATCGGCAAAGGAGCCTATTTAATATAATATTAATAGTATTATATTAAATAAGGCTCTTTTTATATTTAAAAGTACTTCAATAGAATTGAAAGTTATATTAATAATATATCTGAAGAGGAGTGGAATTATGGGTGAAAGAAAAATTGAAATCATAGATAAGACAATAGTTGTTTTAAAAGAAATATATGGTGATAAATTAAAGGCAAAGATTTCTAAAATAAAAGAGTTAATAAAATTACTATATATAATAGGAAGCGATTATATAGAAATTACTCAAGAACTTTATGAAGAATTATCACCATTACCACAAAATGTAAAATTTATAATAGCTAATAATAATAGCATTGAAACTAAAAATGTTAATAAATTTTATAATAGCCTAAATAGTAAATCTAATGTATGTAACTTAAAAAATGTTAGAGTAATTGGATTAGATGATATTATTTTTTACGACTATGAAAAAATATTTTCTGAAATTATAAATATTTTAGGCGAAAACATACAAATATGCATTAAGAACAAGTATGGAGCATCTACAGCAATGAGTTTAGAGTGGATCAAACTTGGTGGAAAAAAGGTGATCACAACTTTTGCAGGAATTGGGGGGTATGCTCCCCTTGAAGAAATATTAGGTTCTATTTCTCTTTTAGAGAAAATTAAACTTCAAGGAAATCATAAACTTTTCCCAGAAGTACTTAATATCTTTGAAGATATTACAGAAAGTAAACTTCAGACCAATATGCCTTTTATAGGTAAGGATATTTTTAATGTAGAATCGGGAATTCATGTAAATGGAATTGCTAAAAATCCATGTACCTATGAACCGTATGATCCAAGTACAATAGGAAGAAAAAGAAATATTGTTATTGGTAAGCATTCAGGCGTCAATGCACTAGAGATAAAATTGAAAGAATTGAATATAACATATAATTCAAATAATTTGAAATGTATGTTAGAACATGTAAGAAATCTTAGTACACAAAAACGAAGAGGATTAAATAATGATGAAATTCAAGAGATTTATAGAAAATGTAGTATATAAATACCTGAGATATGAGTATATACTCCGAAATGAAGGTCATGCATTTGTTCCAGTTAGTTGTACAAATATCTTAAATTATAAGTAAGAAAGTCTATATTTGGGGAGGAAGTAAACAATGAATTTACAAGAACGATTTAATGATGAAATATATATTGTAGATACAACATTACGAGATGGAGAACAAAGTGCTGGGAGAGCTTTTTCTATAGATGAAAAGTTAGAGATTGCAAAATATATGGATGAAAATAATATATATCAAATAGAAGCGGGAATACCCGTAATGGGTGATTTAGAAAAGGAATGTATCAAAAGAATCTTAGCTAGTAGAAAGAATTCTTTGATTTCTACCTGGAATAGAATGAATAAAAAAGATATACTTCATTCAATAGATTGTAAGCCAGATATAATCCATATAAGTGTTCCTACTTCTGATATACAGATATATTCAAATTTGGGAAAAGATAAACTATGGGTTGAAGAAAATCTTAGAGAATGCGTATATCTTGCAAAAGATAAAGGTTATGAAGTAACCATTGGCTTTGAAGATGCTTCAAGAGCAGATATAAATTATCTTATTGATTTGTGTAAAATAGTTGGAAGTATGGATGTTAAAAGAGTTAGATATGCAGATACAGTAGGAATATTAATGCCATCTATAATTAAAGAAGCAATTAAAACCATAATAAATAATACAGGCATAGAAATCGAAATACATGCTCACAATGATTTTGGTATGGCAATTCCCATTTCACTTGAAGCTGTAAAAAGTGGAGCTAAATATGTGGACTGCACATTAGATGGAATTGGAGAGAGAGCAGGAAATTGCAATTTACAAGAATTTATTAAAATTTCAGATATGTTTTTAGAAAAAATAAACAATTAAATAGAGCTGATATAAAATAATTTTAAAAATTATTTTGTGTCAGCTTCTTTTATTTAAATTATGATATAATTGATTAGATAAGTTATCTTTAGAAAGGTATATTTTTTAGATTTCTAAGATATATGAAAGAAAATAAGTATTAATTAGGTAGGTGAGCAAAATGAAATTGGAAGATGAAAAGAAGTTAATTATGGATAAACTAAAAAGTGAAGAAGTGGTGAATTTTCTTAATAAATATGATATTTCAAGTATGCTCACTTTTGGAAGTTTTAATAATGAAGATTTTACACAAGATTCAGATATAGATATTGCTATAATAGGGAAACATAAAATAGACTTAGAGGAAATATTAGAAATTGAATTATTTTTAGCAAAGTTACTTAATAAGGAAATTGATGTTATAGATTTAAAAAGCGAAAGTTTATATATTTTTTTAAAAATAAATGTATTAAACGAAGGGGAAGTTATTTATTCTAATGATGATAATTATAATTTAGAAATATTCAAAGATGAAACAGACAGGATTTATAAGGAAAATGAGAATTTTTTCTGGTTTAGAAGGAAGGATGTGTTGTCATGAATCAAGAAAGACTTGTAAAAATTATAGAAGACCTTCAAGAGTGTACTTCCGATATAGAAGAATGCATTGAAATACTACAAGGTGAGTGTGATAATAAAATTATGGTAAAGCTTTCAAAATCCAGCTTGAGGCAACTGTTCGTAAGCTTTCATACAATACTTGAAGAATTTGCATCTATAATGCTTAAGGAAATTAAAAAGTATAAAATAGGTATGACATTAAATGATAGTTTAATTGTATTGAAATCGGCACATATATTAGATGAAGAACTTTTTAATTTTCTAGAAAAATCAAGGCTACTTAGAAACAGAATTTCACATAGATATAAGGAACCAGATCATGAAGAACTAATGAACCATATATTAAAGTATAAAAGTAATTTTAAGAGAATAATACGAATAGCAAAGAAACATTTGAAAGTATAAAATTTAGGAGAAGATATGCTGGAAGAATTAAGTAGCATTTTAGATAATGTAATATATTTAGATATTGAAACAACTGGACTTGATGAAAATAGTTCAGAGATTATAGAAATTGGTGCGGTTAAGGTAAAAGGGGGTATTATAACTACTTATAATACCTTAATAAGACCAAGGGGACGAGTGCCCATAGGTATTTATAATCTTTGCACTGGCTTAAATGAAATGGACTTATTAAGTGCTAGAAGTTTAAATAGTATAAAACAAGAGGTTCTAGAATTTTTAGAGAATCTCCCTTTAGTGTGTCATAATTCTAACTTTGAAAGAAAATTTTTATATGTCCACATTCCAGAAATTAAAAATAAAATAATGGACTCTATGGAACTTGCGGCAATACTCGAACCATGGAGAAAGGAATTTAATTTAGATGCTTTAGTAAAAAAAACTACTAATTTAAAAAAGAATGAATTACATAGAGGCTTAGAAGATTCAATTGATACTTTAAAAGTAGTAAATTCCCTTATATTAAGACAATGGGCTAGGGAAGAGAAAAGCAAAAAGAAAAATAACTCTTTATATATGAGTATAATTAAGGATTATCAGTATTTAAAGAATTGGTCATGGACTAAATATTTATTAAAACCACCTTTTTTTACAGATGAAAAATATCCTTATGTGAGTTATGAAGAAAATAAAAAAGATGAAGTTGAATTAAAGAAAATTCCTATAGATTATTCACTATATGAAGGTTTACTTGAAAATGAAGAGATTTGGAATAATGGTGGAGATTTTGGATATCAATATAGAAAAGATCAAAGAGAATTTTCAAAGAAAATCAGAGAAAATTTTGAAAAATCAGAGAGAATATTTATTGAAGCACCAACAGGTAGTGGTAAAACTTTTGCATATGTCATAATAGCAGCCATAGTAACTTATTTAAATAAGGAAAAAAAGAGAAAAGATGATGCTAGTTTTATTATATCAACTAATACAAAGGAATTGCAAAATCAACTTATTGAAAGAGATATTCCAATCATCCTTAAAAAGTTACGATTAAATGATAAATTAAATTATGGTGCTATGAAGGGCAAAGGAAATTATCTTTGTATAGAAAGGCTAAATAAATGTGAAAACTTAGAATTTGATGAAAAAGGTAATTTAACACTACTTTTTCTTAGAAGACTTTGTGAAAAGGGTAATTATGGAGATATAGAAAACATAAATTATTCGGCACAAAAACATTTTGAATTAGATAAATATATAAATGAAATTAATTGTGATAGTGAACAATGTAAATTAGAAAAATGCACAAGACCATGTTATTTAAGAAATAGATATAATGAGCTTCCAGAGGAGAACATAACAGTAATAAATCATTCACTACTCGCATGTTGGCCATATGCTGAAAAAAAGAAAATAAATCATATTATAATTGATGAGGGTCATAACTTAATGGAGAAATGTTATGATTTCTTTGCAGAAGAGTTTTCTTCTTTTGAATTTCTACAGTTATTAGATATGATAGAAAAAGGTCATCCAAGTATTATAGCTATGCTTTTAAGTCTAAATGCTAGCTATGGGTGTAGAGAAACTATAGAAAAAGATAAACTTACATATTTGGTAAATGATATTATAGTAAATATAAATATACTTATAAATGATTTTAGAAGCATGAGACTTGTTAGTGGAGAGTATAACTTTAATACTGAATTTTTTATTCCAAGAGAAGATTTAAAAGGCATCACAAAAGCCATAGGTTCTGAAATATCAGTTTTAAAGGAAAGCATATATTCCTTATATAAAATTTTAAATGATTATGTTTCTAATATTACCTTAGATGATGAAATTAATGGTGATAATGATCATAAGGGTTTATCTGATTATATTTCAAAGATTAAATCTACTTTTGATATATTAGATAAGTTCTTAGAAAATTCAGTGTTTTATGCAAAGATATTAGAAGTAGATTCAGAATATAAAGGTTTTAAACTTAAAAATGTGCCTCTAAATGTTGGTGAATTAGTTAATGAACATATGCTTAAGGATGTTAAAAGTACAACATTTTTATCAGCAACTCTTAGAATAGAAAATTCATTTAATAAAATAAAGAAACATTTAGGACAGGAAAAGGCAAAAGAATTTGTCATTCCATCAACCTTTGATTTAAAGAAAAGAACAAAGATTTTTGCATTAAATGATGTGGGAAGATATGATGAGCCATCTTATATTAAAAATGTTGCTAAATTCATATTTAATACAGCACAAAAAATAAATGGACATCTTCTCGTACTATTTAATAATAATGCAAGGAGATCAGCTGTCAATGAAGAATTAGAATTACTTGCTAAAGGAACTAAAATAGAAGTTCATACTAACAAAAAATCTGCAGGAGCCTTAAATGATAAAAACAGGCAGGTTGTAATACTTGGGAGTAAAGGCTTTTTTGAAGGAATAGATGTGCCAGGAGATGCATTAAGCTGTGTTATGCTAGATAAAGTTCCTAATTATAGCCCAGAATATCCTATTTTAAGAGCAATTACAACATATCAAAAAAAAGGATATCAAGATGTAAATTATCCTCAAGTTTGTATAAAAACTAAACAGATATATGGAAGGCTTATTAGAAGTACCTTTGATTATGGATATTTTATAATTTTAGATCCAGGTCAAAATTCATATACAATAAGAAATCTTGAAAGAGATCTTGGTGGACCTAGTATTGAAATTTCATCAACTGCAAAAATACTTTCCGAAATTCAATTTAATTATAATAATTGGAAAAGAAACAATATTAATATAATCATAAATAATATAAAGAAAAATAATAAAAATCTTCAAGAGCAATTTAATAATGAAGCAAAGAAGCATAAGATGTTTTGGGAATTATTAAAAGTTGAAAATGAAGAATATTATTTTGAAAACATTGATTTTCAATTAAATGGAAAAATATAATTTATATATTAATATCAAGGGAAAGTATTTAGGTTATGGTAGAAAATTTAAAACAATTGTTAAACAAATACAGAAACACAAAGGAATATTTAGAAAGTGGATTAAAATGGTTGTCTAAGAACGAATATGCTAAATCTAAGATTAAAGTTATAAATATGATCATAAGAGATTTAGAAAAATTAGAAAAACAATTTAGTTAGTATTAAGTATAATAAACATAAGAATATTAAGTATAATAGGTTGGAAAAATTTAGATTGAATATAATTAAAGAGAATTTTTAATATAAGAACCGCCTCAAAATAATGTAATTTTCAGGCGGTCTTCTATTTAGTACAATAAGGCATATTGACTTATTATTTTTTTTAATTATACCTAATATTATACTAAATAATTAAGATTTATTTCTTCATACATATAGCATCTTGAACATGGTCTAAACATTCACCAAATCTTTGGTAATGAACAACTTCTCTTTCTCTTAAGAATTTCAATATTTCTTTAATATCTTGTTCATCAGTTAAGTGTATTAAATTTTCATAAGTTGATCTTGCTTTTTGTTCAGCTGCCATATCTTCATGTAAATCGGCAATTACATCTCCTTTTGCTTGTATATAAGTTGAGGTCCATGGATTTGCTTGTCCCACAATATGACGATAAATTAATGAGTTATTATATAACTCACCTTTCGACCTTGAATTAAGTACCTTAGTCAATTTCTATTAAGCTTGGGATATCTGAGTAATGCGAAGCATTCTCAAGCTTTTCAACTACATAGTTAGATTTATACATTAAGTTAGAATTTGGTATAATTATTTATCTTCATTTTCACAATTAATAATATTTGGAGTTTTATAAACTAGTAATCTTAAAGCTTGCCTTTTATAGGAATCTGGATTATTTAATACAGCAGTTCTTCTAGATTACATGTTTACTTTAAATGTTAATAATATCACAAATATTTAAGTGATTTTAAAAAAATATATGAAAGATATCTGTAAACTATCTTGGAAATGTAGTATTAACGTTTTATTAAAAAAAAAAGATGTTAAAAAATTAACTATTGTAGAAATTATGAAAACGATGTGATATTATGTTATTAAGAAATTGGTCATATCAAATTATCGTATTACCAAGACTTATATTATTTTATTTATGGAGGGGAATTTTATATGAATTTATTACTTCTAGTTCTTGCATTAATTCCAATACTATTTTTAATTATTACTTTAGGGGTTCTAAAAATACCAGGATATAAGGCGTGCCCTATAGCTTTAGTATTGACGTTTATACTAGCCTTAGTTGGATTTAACATGCCGATAGTTTCTGCATTAACAGCTGCGCTTCAAGGTGTAGCAACTGCAATTTGGCCTATAATTGTTGTTATTATAGCTGCAGTATTTACTTATAACCTATCTGTTCATACAAAAAGTATGGACAAGATCAAAACCATGCTATCAGGTGTGACTACAGATAAGAGAATTTTAGTACTTATTTTAGCATGGGGATTTGGAGGATTTCTTGAGGGAATAGCTGGTTTCGGTACCGCAGTAGCCATTCCTGCAAGTATAATGGCTGGT
>NZ_JAJFUC010000053.1 GCF_021372645.1 Clostridium sp.
CCTTGCTCTGTTACTAATTTTATTATTTCCATCTTGTATTCTACTGAAAATTTCTTTCTTTTAGTCATTTGATTAACACATCCTTATCTGTACTTATTATACATACTTTTCTATGTGTCTATCAAATAGGGTATACTCCACCTCAATAATCTTACTAAATTATAATTATTAATATAGTAGTAACTAATACGTTAGTAACCAAAACAGAATATTAATTACTACACTATCTTATTCGTAAATTTCCTACAGTATTTCCCGCACTAATATATGCATTGATTATTTTAATACATACACTCGAAATAACATAATTAAATGCCATATAGACAATTGCACATGAAATTATAAGCATTATCTTTAATTTTATATCATTATCAATACATTTCTTTTCAACTTTATAAACTAAAGATGATGTTACTAATGTTGCTAATATACTTATCACTCTAAGTGCCATAAATCCAATATTTGAACTATCTACTCCATAATAAAAATACTTAAATGCCCATACTATATCTATTGCGGTAAGAACTTGTCCTATTATTGGAGTATTTGATAATACTCCTGATACCATATCGGAAATAACTGGTATGTTACTTATCATTCCTATGCTTACTAATATCAATGTTAATATTATAAGAATTATTTTTTTTTCATTTTAATATCTCCTTTATAAAAATTATGCATAATCATTCTTTTAATATTATCTTTTAGTAAATGAAGTAAAACATCTACATCATACTTTATCACGCTAAAAATGAGATTTTATTAAATACTTATAAATAAGCACTAATTATCTATAAGTATAACATTTTTCATAATACTAAATTTTATAGCATGCTAAGTTTTTCCATTATTTTTTTCTTTATATAACTATTAATTTTTAAAGATTTAATATCTAGTGCTTTAAGCTCACTTCTTATTTTATCAGGCTCCTCGCTGAATATGTAATTTGATAAACTTATTGCACCTTCTCTAAATATTCCCAAATACATTAATTCTAATGTCGTCTTTTTTGATGCTCCAAATTCTAGATATAAGGAGTAATTACATAACTTTTCTATATATAACTCCCCACCATTCAATTTAAGAACTTCCTTTAATATTTCTTGGTATGCATAAAGATATTTATTTATAGTAAATCGTATCTCTTCATTTAAAAATCCCAATCTATCTTGTATCTTTTCATTTATCTCACTGGATGTATACTCACTTGGACTAAAATCATAAAATATTATCTCTCTAATATTCTTTTCCCTCATCCACTTGAGGCCTGTTATCTTTATTGCATTTAATTGTTTATCTGTATATTTACCATTAAAAAATATTTTATTTATTCCTCCTAGAATAATTCCAAATCTTTTATCAGCTTCTTCAAAAAATGGATTTAGCAAGAAATATAATTCTATACTATTATAATTTTTTATAAATGTATTCCATAATATATTTATTGCTACAATATCAATTCCAACTAGTCTTTTTAATAATTCTTTCGGAGCTTCATTATTATTAATTTTTTCTGCTAAAATAGAATCTATCTCTAGAATATCATTGCTTTTATCTAAATATTTTTCCACTATATTTTGTCCATCAATTTTTTCTAAAAGTAAGATACTTTCAAGATTTTCATTACATACTATTACCTCTTTATTATTTCTATTAACTTTTATAGTCTCTTTATTTTCTATATACGACTTAAATTGGTTCAATTCTTCACTTATCATTTTATTTTTTTTAAATTCTATGTCTTCTATCTTTCTTCTTGCATAATTTGAATTATACCAATCAGATTTAAAATTAATACAAATTATATTTCCACATAAGTCATTATTCATTCTTCCTGCCCTACCAGAAAGATTCCAAAATTCCAAATTTGATAAAAATTCCGTATTTTTCTTAGGATTATATATGTATATATTATTTGCTTGTACATTAATACCCTCCAGCAGAGTAGATGTACATGATATTATTTTTAATTTTCCATCCTTAGCTAAATCCTCCACTCCATTTTTTATTATACTTGGAAGCTTGCTATAATGATATGCTACCCCACGTTGTATTAAATCAGCCAAATCGTATTCTTCACATATATATTTCTTTAAGAAGTCACTAAACTCATCTAATTCTATAATGTTTAATTTAGGAAAATTTTTCTGCTTAGCTAATTTATTTGATATTTTCCTTGTACTACTTGGTATATTACAATATATAATAGAATTTTCATCATTGTTAAATTTATTTATTACATATGCTATTCTATCTTCTAAACGACGAAAGCTTTTACTTCTATATTCAAAGCTGCTTATAGTCTTATCTTTATATTTTATCTTGATATCAGAATCTTTACTATCTTCTTCTAGTGTTATTACATTCTGATTTACTGTTGATAGTTTTTCATGTCTGTAATACGTATTTTCCAACTCAAATCTTTTAATAAATACTTCTGGATTTTCAATTAACGGACTTACAAAAAATATTTTTATATTTCTCCATAATTGTTTAGCTCTTTTTATTGTATATTCTAACAATATTCCCCTAGCACCTTCTGCTATCTGTTGAGCTTCATCAACTATTAATAAATCTAAAATCAAGTTAAACTCACTAGCATTACTGCATAATTGATTTAATCTTTCTTGAGTCAAAATAAATATCACTTTATTTTCTACCATTTCATCATTTAGTTCAGATGAGCACGTTACAAATATTCTCTCATCTAAATTTAGGCTTACTATCTCATTTTGTATATCATTCATAACCTCATTAATTAATGCTCGTGTTGGAACTATGTACACTATTTTTCTAGTTTGTGTATTAACTAGTTGGTCTATAATTATTTTTTTCATCAAAAATGATTTTCCTATTGATGTGGGGGCTGATATACTGATATTTTTTACATTCTTTAGTGCATTACTTGTTGATAATTGGAACCTATTTAATATTTCTTTTTTCCCCGCAAAATTCTTCGAAAAAAACTCTTTTTTATATAATTCTTCAAATAAAGAAATTCCCTTATAATGTACTAAATTTTTATCATATCCTTTTCTTTTTCTTAAAACATTTTCAAATGTAAATATAGTTAAATTTGATAATATATTATTACATTTTATTAATATCTTATTATCTTCACTAACGCTTGATATTATAGTAGCATATCTTAAAGCCAGCTTTTGATATAAAAACTTTTCAGAAAATGACATTATATTAGCTAGCCCAAGCCCTATCTTCATTTCATCCGCATTAATTTCAGAATTAACATTTAACTTTAAAAATTCTTTCTTTATATATACTCTTGTATACTTATCTACTAACATATTGACTAATAACAAGTCTGATTCTTTTAATATAATCATTATATAACACCCATTATTTCTAAATATTTTCTATAGTTCTTATATCTGATATTGGCAATACAAATAAATTTACATTTATATCTCCTATGTTATTACTTAATCTTACTAATCCATTATATTTATTCTCATCATCAGTGATTTTTTTCGTAAACGTATCTGTAAAATATTTAATTATTCTTTTTTCATTATTTATTATACAAGGAATATTTTCATATATTTTGCTATTATATACAACTAATGCAGTTATATCAATATCAACATTCCCCTTATACTCATTTCTAGTTATCCTCCCAATTTCTACTTGTGATTTGTAATCTAAACACTCAACTGCTTTTCCATCCCATTCTATTCCTGTGAGTTCCACAAAGTTATTCTTGTCTCTTATCCCTATGGAATTTATTAAATTTTCTAAAGAGAGAAATAAATCTTCATAAACTGAGATGATTGGAATTAATAACTTAATTCCTTTTTCACCTTTTTTAAAATATATATCCTCTTCATAATATTGGCACTCCTTTTCTACTAAAACTTTTCCTATTTTAGGAGCATTAATAATTCCTTCTGATAACATCCACAATATAATATAAGCACTATTAAAATTGCAATTCATTCTGGCTTTAACTTTCTCTATTCTTTTATGCATATTTTCTATATACTTTATACTAGGTAACTCATTATTTTCTAAAGAATATCTTTCATCATAAGTCAAAGCATATTCTCCTATTGCATTGTTTATCTCATCTAAATATTTTTTTGTATTTATAGTTCCATGTCCTTCCACCTTAAAAAAACTTATCCTAAAATCTATATTTTCATTTTCAAACTCATGGAATGAATGATAATATAGTTCATTACATAGCTTCTCATTTTCTATCAATCTTTTACTCAATTGTAACGAAAACTGTTTTTGAGGAATGTTTTCTATCAGCTCCATTCTATTGTGTTCTACTAGATAATTTATTATTTTATTAAACGAAATGACCTTGATTCTTGTTTTCACACCATCTCCACCATAATTTCTTATAGCCATCCCAAGTATATATTTTCCCGAATAAACCGCTCCACCCGATACTCCATTCCATTTAGCTCTATCCTCCTGATTTTCAATCATGAATAGATTATCTCCAATCTCCCCGTTTAAATCATCATATTTTTCAAGTTTAAGTTGAACTCCTACTACCTCCCCCGTCTCTTTATTGTATTTATATCCATAGGCAAATAATTTTTCCTCTGTTATACACTCTGTTGATATTTCTGGTATGTAGCTTATAGGAATTTCCTCTGTTAATATAATTTCTGCTAAATCCAAATCTGGGATTCTATTAACCGATTCAAAAAAGTATTTTTTCCCAAAATCATTCCTATATTCTACATAGCAATCATCATAGCTAGTTAGCTCTTTAAAATTGTGATTTGCTGTATATAATATATTTTTTTTAATAAGAAATGCCGTTCCTAAAACTTTTTCAGCCTTGAACAACTTACATACAAATGAATAATCCATATCTTGTCCTTCCTATATGTTTATATTGAGTATTTCTTCGCTTTCCGCAGAAGCTGGCATATTAATGATATATTTATACTTTTCTTTAAGTTGAATTTTATCTAGCTCTCGTAATATTTCACAATTTCTATAATTAAATAAAATTTCTTTCATACTAGTTTGCTTAACTATTACTTTGCATAAGCATTCTAGGTTTGGATGATTATACCTATCTCCATTAGTAGATATAACATATTTTTTCGAACTAAATAAATCAAAAAATTTTGAAGAAATATTGTATTTGCTACCATGATGACTTAATTTAACCAAATCAAAATCAATCTTTTTCAACTCATTATCTTCTACATATTTCCCAAGGCTCTTCTTAATATCGCTCGAATTAGAATCTCCTAAAAATAACATTTTCTTTCCTCCCACTTCTATAAAAAAAGCTATTGAAGCATTATTAGCTGGATTTGACTTGTTAAATTCTAGTTTTGCTAACTCTTCTATTTGTATTTCTCCTATACAACAATCTTCATCAAAAACCTCACTACTATCTTCGCTATTTATATAGTAATTGTAGAATTTATTCATTGTTTTATTATCAATAACTAGACCATCACTCTCTATTTCTAACTCATCACACCACTCTTCAAAAAGTTTGTTTATTCTTTGGGACTTAGGAGATAATAGCACAAACTTTATTGAATCATTAATAGGATACACTTCTTTGTAGAGCTGTTTTTCACATTGTACAACAACTTCATCCTTATTCCAAACATCTCGGTGCTTACTTTTTAAGATGTAATTCGCTAAAATCTTTGCGCTCTCATATGATACTTCTTCATCAAAAATGCTCTTATTAGACTCTTCTTTTTCGTTTGACTCTAAGACTATATCATGTTTATATTTTCCTTCAGTAATTTTATATAAATCATTAAACCATATATTACCAATATCGATTTTTTGCATAATCTCTTTATCTTTAAACAGCTCTACCGCTCCACCTATATGGTCATCATCTATATGAGTAAGTACTATCAAATCAATCTTTTTAATAGACTCTAACTCTTTCTTTATAAAATTTTTATATGTATCTACTAACCCACAGTCAATCAGGATATTATACTCTTCCTTATCTTGTGATATTGTTAATAAAAAACTTTCCCCATAACTCGCTGGAAAACACTTAATTGCAACACTACACATTTTTACTACCTTCCTACAATTCTTATATTTTTATATTTATTATAGCATAAATAGTATATTATTGAATTATTTTGTAACTACTTAAAACTTTTCCAATAAAAATACTTCACTATTCCACCTATTAATAATTACTAAATACCTCGTTGCAATTCTTACTAAAAATTTAATCACTAAAAAATATAATTATTATATAACTTTCTAGTTGTTTAGAAACAAAATATTAGCACCAAATTTAACTATATAACTATTACTGTTATATACCTAAAATTGGTGCTAATCTATAATTTTTCATCTCAAAATTTATTATATATTTTCTAAAAATACATTACATTTATTATTTTGCACTAGCTACAATGACCTTAAAACATAAATTAATTACTAACTTTTTTAGGTGCTTCTTTAATTTGTTTTCTAGTCTTAGATGAAATAACAGTTTTAGCAACTTCTTTTCCATCTTCAATATAATTGTCTTTTGCTCTAGTTCCTTCTTTAATTTTCTCTTTTTCTATTAAATCATCATATAAGGGAATTACTAATTCATCCAATTCATCTAAAAACTTAGCATCCACATCAATTGCTTTTATCTCTATTTTAGAATAAATACTATCTAAGATAGATTGATTTAAATTTGATTTTAACTCCATTGCCCTACGTTTTCCTAATTCCTTAATAACAAATTCCTTAGATGAAGTAATGTTATACGCAAAAAAGCTTGAATATATTCCATGCATTTTAAACTTATAGTTTAAATTTTTATAGAATGCCATTCTTAGAGTTGTATTTTTCAGCTTATATAAATCTTTAAGATTATCTATCTTCATTCCTTCCATGGTTTGGTTTTGCAATTCTATGAATAAAGCTTTTTCTTCTTGAGTTGCTTCTCTTGTTTCTATATCATATAAACCTTCTTTTTTAGGTGTTCCATCTTCATTATTCTCAAGAAATACTTGTACATTTATAAATAAAATATATTCTAACAATATTAATCCTTTACTTTTCAAACCATTTAATGCTCTTTTTATATATCCAGAATTAGTATTATTAGTTAAAGATAATATCTCCGACACAATATCTTCTTCAATATTCAATGTATAGGCAATGTCTTCAATGTTGTAGAAATAATTATTATTAACCATTCCGCAATCCCCCATTAAATTACGCGTAGTAATTATTATATTATTCCTATTAGCTCTAGCTAATTTATCTAACACCAATAACTGAATATCATTTTGTAATTGACTCTGTGATAGTTGGTTAATTATTTGCATTTGTGTATATATTTCTTTTATTATATATTTGCCTCGAGATTTTCGTAGCTTAGAATATTTGCAATATACAGCTAATTCCTCAAATTGCCCCTTTTTGCCATTCGACATTCCAGAATAGTATTTGTTAAATAACCTTAAATCACATAGCTATTTATACGTATATTCCTTATTTAATTCTAATTTCTTTAATACTTCTAAATTAATCTTATCCATTTTTATTTCTCCTTCGTAAATTTAATAATTTTATCTTTTGTAAATATTAGTTTTGAAGAGAGTATATAACTCATCATCAACTTCTTGACTTAATTTTAACTACTATCCATATAACTCCACGGCCTTAGTCTTTCTTTGTAAATCACTTGTTTCCCCATTATCTTATTTCCTTTCTAAAATAATTCTTAACGTTAAATAATTTTACTTGACAGTAAGTTAGTATTAACTTATTATATATAATATAGGATATAATTGAGATATCGTATGAACTAGCCAAGTAAAATCTAATATAACATAATTTAAAGCATTACTCAAAGTTCAAATATGGTTAAATTTAGATATTATTCACGTTTAGATATAAACATCTTTTTATATCTATTTTTTTGTTCTATTTACTTCCATTTTCTCCAGAATAACATATCTATTGATATACATTTTTCAATATAAAATCTTGGTTTTAAGATATCTTCGTTTACGATAAATCGCTAGTATTTACTTAACTATTTCAATTATTCAAAATGTATGTAATAGTAACTTTTTTTTACAATTTGTGTATGTTTATGTACTCAACCATAAAATTTGAACAATATATTTTTATCGTCAATAAATTTTCAATGGTGTAATTATCAAGGTGTGAACGCCTCATATCAACTACGTAGAACTTTTCAAAACGTAACCAAGAGCCCCTATAAGCTTTTAACAGACCAAAAACTAGTCAAATTATAAATGTTCTTATATACTATCTTAAAACGAAAACAATAGTAATTTTAAGTTTTAAAACAAAAGAGAAGAGGATAAACACTACTCCTCTTCAATATTACTTATACACTTATTCTATTGTTTTCTCTGTCAATACTAAATGACTTATAATTATGAATCAATTCTTGTACCTCTTTCTTATTTCTTACATAACTTCTCATTATATTACTACGTTCAATAAAGCAATTTATCCTTTTAATATTTATATTGCAAAAAATTATAATTCTCACTTTTAAAAAGAATCTAATTCTATCATCAATTGTTTTTTTCAAACTTACTCTAGCAAATAGTTGTTCATAACTTGCATAAATACATGATAAGTAAATATATAGCATAAACATACATGAAAGTATTACAGGTAATGAAATATCTTTAATTTTATCTTTTACTATAATGCTACTTATGTTTATAACAATTTCTCTAATTGAATAGAATAACATGTACAATCCTATAAAACTCTGAATTATAGTTAAGAGTTTCTTTAACTTTTTACTATTTTGGTTCTGAAGCTCTTCATTTTTATCAAGAAAGACTATAAATAATGTTAAAATTGTCATGCCTATCATTAAAACAACTTCTACAATAAATGAAAAAGTATATAAATTTAATATAAATTGAAGAATTATCATTAACCTTATATTACTTTTAAGGTGCTTTTTAAAGTAACTAAAATCTTTTGCTGTTCCAATAGCTTTACCGCACCAAATTAATCCAATGGTAACGAACCATACAATTGTATCTTTTAAAAGCCTCTTTTCCCAATATCCACATTTAATTAATATAAATACTATTCCCAAATAATATACTACCATTGTTATATACCAAATAATTAATTTTTTCTCTAATGCACACTTAATAATATTAAACAGCGATACTCTAGTATCTTTTTTTAATAAAATATAGATAAGAAACATCGAAATCCAAAAAGCAGTTGCAAGCTCCCTATTATTAAATGTTTCATTTAAATAAACAAAGACATTACTAATATTCATAACTCTCTTCTCCTCTTGTAATGTTAGCTTATATTCAATTTTTTCCGCTACACACTTATGATACCATATTTTATTAAAATAAAAGAAGATTATTTCTAACCTTCTACAAGAACTTTTATATATTTATCTAAAGTTGGCCTGCTTATATTGCACATTTTGGCATAGTCTGTTTTGCTAATAATGTTCCATAGAAACCATTTTTTAAATCAGAAACATTAATTATAAATGCATTATTATATTTATCAAAGAAATCATCCATATTATAACCTGAAATTACTTTTTTATAATTATTTTGTTTCACCACACAAAATAAATATTTTTCAAACTCATCTGGAATCATTTGTTTCATGAAATTATTTACTATTGCTTCTAAATTTAAATTTTCCATCTTAAAAGCCCTAAATGGTTCATATAGATTTATTTTTTCTTCAACAGCATCACAGAAATACTGATAATCTATCAACACTAAATTGTGGTATTCATTTATTACTTTTTTTATTGGAGTTATAAGTGAAATATCATAACCAGGATATTGTCCAATACTAAAATCAAAATCCATATCCTCATGTTTAGCTTGTTGTAAAATATCCTCTTCATTACACTGTTCTAGAATTTCTTTATGAGAAATATATTTAGTTGGTATAACTTGCATTTCCGATAATGCTGGTATTCTTTCATTATGACTATCAAATTGTATAAAATGTTTTTTAAAGTCAGGACGAAATGTATATGCATAATCTGTTTCTTCATTACCACGTCTTATATATCTTCTAAAATGGATATTATGTACACAACTATTAACATTCATAAAATAAATCACATTATATTTTCTACTATAAAAAACATAATAAAAAGCATTCTTTGTATCAAGTGACTTTATAATTCCTTTTCTTAAATATAGATCCTCCCAAATTTTTGTATCAGTTATACTATTAAGCATATATCTTTTTTTACCATCTATATCAGATGATGAAAAAACACTATTATTTCTAACTATAACCGATATTGCTTTACATTGACTTATGTCATCATCAACTAAATAATATTCAATATCTCTAAACCATTTTAATGTATTATTAAGCAAAATCCCTGATAGCGTACCTCCAACTCCATATTTAAAAATATCATTTTTTAGAATATAACATTGACTACAGGCAATTATCATTGATAGATAGTATTCCTTTTCAAACTTACTAGAATATAACCCATTTACTATTCCCTTCATATCATCCGACAAGAAATGTATACTTTTTCCACTACCAATTTCAGCATAATCACACTCACTAAAACTCCCCTCCGAAAATAAGTATATATGATTATCATCTTGACCTTTCGAAAAAATAAAAATCATTTCTACATCGTATTTATCATAACTGTTTTCAATACTTTTCAATATAGTATCTATTTCAGATATATTCATTTCATAAATACATTGATATACTCTTTGTATGATTTCAAGAGCAGCATCAACATTTCCCGAATATGATATAGCCAAATTCGGAGATACTTTATAAATTTTTAACACCCCTTCTTGTATGTAGTGTTTTCCATACAATCCTTGTACCTCTCCAAATGAATTAGTAGTAGATTCTAATTCATTTGTCTTTTCAGATACTGCTGTATCAGCAATCATATATACACTCTTTTCTTTTTTCCAAGCTAAACAATAAGTCATTTTACCACCCCTCTAATCATCACTTTGTTAATAATTTAAAGCATAATATCTCATAGCTTCAATATTATAACATATTTATGTTTTACCATATCATTAATAAATTGAAAAGGCAATAGTTTAAATATTTATAAACATCATGGCACCAAATGTTTTTCATGTAGTGTCGCTTTATCACTCAATTTTTAATTAATATCTCCACTAACTCTAATCCTCTACCACCTCACCATAACTCCACAAACATGCTCTACATAAAGAACATAACAAATTCATGATTTTTCAAATTTTTAATTATTCTTCAAAAACATTTAGAATTTTTGCACTACTGCAATATATTATAATTAGCTCTTAACACGTATTCTTTAGCATTTCTTGCCCGCTTTTAATTATATTGTAATTAAAAATCGCAATATACGTAAAATGATATTGTTATGATGCATAGCAATTAGTAAATATTCCAAATATTGTCTACCGTTCAACACCAATTTGAGATGAATATAAAATATATAAATCAATAATAATAAACTCTTCCTGCATATATTTATTAACACATTATGTATTTACCACTTCTTTATATTCTCTAAAGGACTATACTTCTGATATGCATTTCTCAAATCTTCATCAGACAAATCTAAATAAGCTTTCTCAGTAACAGTTACAGAACTATGACCTAATAATCTTGATAATGTATAGATATCACCCTTAGAAGCTATTAGAAATCGTCTAGCAAAATTATTTCTTAGTGAGTGTGGTGTTATATTCTTATTTAATCCTATTCTTAGCATATAACTCCTAAAGTTCCTTTCAAAATTAGATGCAGTAAGTATTCCATTTGTTCTTTGAGTTAGAAATAGTAATTCAGTGCTTTGCATACTATCTTTAAATCTAAGCCATTTTTGTAGTATCTTGGCCATTAGTGGACTATAGAAAACTACTCTATCTTTTTTACCTTTATTAATTTCCGCTGGTATTAGTATACTTCTTCTGTCTAAATCAACATCATTTATGGTTAAATTAATACATTCTGTCAATCTCATTCCTGTATCCAAAATTAGATTTGTTATTACATAATCTCTATATTCATGGAATTTTGTTAAATCCATAGCTTTTATAAGAGCTTTCCATTCATCATCTGTTATTTGGTCTTTAGCTTTTCTTTTTACTTTTAAAAATTTTGCTTTTGATACAGTATTTGATTTTATAATTTGATTTTCTTCTAGCCAATTGAAAAATACTTTTATATTTCGTAGATAACAATTTATAGTAACTGGACTAATCTCTTTCCCTAAATCTCTTCTATTTTGCTGAAAATTAATCTCTAAACTTTTGTCATTTGCAACATATGAATATTTTCCTCTTTCTTTAGTAAATTCCAAATATTCCTCTACAATGTTTTTATTAACTTCATCTACTTTCGATATTTGTTTTTCTTCTTCCAAATACTTAGCAAATAAAGCTAATGTTTGATAATAACTTTTTATAGTTTTAATTGACAGATTTTTAAGTTTACAATAATCTATAAAATCCTTAATATGAATTGTAAACTCCTTTTTGGTTTTAATTTTTGGCATAAAAATAACCTCCTATTAGTTAGATTGTTACACCCAACTAATAAAAGGTATTAGTCTTACATAATTTTGTAATATTAATTGCTATGAAAAACTATTAGTTGCTATTAATATATGGATGGAAATTATTTTCCACAACTTTCAACTTAGCTTTTCATCTTGCTTTAAGGCTTATTAAGACACTTTATTCTTAAGTCTTAATTTATCTGCAATAATTGCGATAAATTCTGAATTTGTAGGCTTGCCCTTCTCATTATGAACTGTATATCCAAATAGTCTATTAATAGCTTCTATTTGACCTCTGCCCCATGCAACTTCTATTGCATGTCTTATAGCTCTTTCAACTCTTGAAGCTGTTGTGTTGTACTTCTTAGCTATTGAAGGGTATAATTCCTTTGTTACTGCTGATAATAATTCCATATCGTTTACTACCATAGTAATAGCTTCTCTTAAATACATATATCCTTTTATGTGAGCTGGAACACCAACTTCGTGTATTATATTAGTTATTTCTGTTTCTAAATCCATAGGCACCTTTGTTCTATTATCATTTGATGAAGATATCATTAATGATGTTTGATATGAAGCTCTTACATTTGTTGTTTGTGAAGAAACACCATTAAACATTTCTCTTATTCTTTTAGTGAATACTTCCATGTCAAAAGGTTTTACAGTATAATAATCTGCTCCAAGTGTTATAGCTTGTTGAGTGATTTTATCTTGCCCAACTGCTGATAAGATTATTACTCTTGGAACCTTTTCTAATTCCATAGTGTTTAATTTTTCAAGAACATCTAATCCATCTAAATGTGGCATAATAATGTCTAAAATAACTAAATCAGGCTTTCTTTCTACTATTAATTCTAAAGCCTCTCTACCATCTTTTGCAATCCCAGTTACAACTATATCTCTTTGATTTAATAGGTAGTCATTTAAAATGCTACAAAATTCTTTATTATCGTCAGCAATAAGTACAGATATTTTTGAATCTTCCATATTTTTCCCTCTCCTTTAGTCCATTATTAAATTATATGTTGTATTATATTCGTTTACCCTTATAACCATATCCTATCTAATAATTATGTTATTATAAAATACCATATGAAATACTATTTTTACAAATTTTTGTAAAATACTTTTTATTATTAGGGTATGTACACTAGTCTTAATGGATATTATAATTTATATTAAAATATTTACTTTTACCTAAATATTTTATATGTTTAATTGTTATAATGTATTTCTATTCCACTATTTGTAAATTATACACTTATATTCTTAAGAAGTAAATAGTTTCTTAAAAAATACTTTAAAGTATTTTTTTAAATAAAAATGTAACTATATATTTCCTAAATTCTCAATTATTAATCGAATATATATATATTATATAATTATATCTCTTTTTCTACAATGTATATACCCTATCTTCAAAAAAAGAATTATTTTTTAATTTCTTATTGTTATATATTAATATATAATTACGGATTTCTAAAAATTGTATTTTTATTAAATCACTCAGTAAAAAATCAAGCTGCAAAAGTTCTGCTAACCAAATTTTATATTTAGTATCAGAACTTTTACTCTAGACTTCCTCTTTAATTATGAATTATTTATTTGTTCCTATTTTATTATACCTGCATCTTGAAGCATCCATTCTATATATATTCCGTATCCTGTGTCAGGTTTATTAATTAGTACATGAGTTACAGCTCCTATAATTTTATTATTTTGAATAATTGGACTTCCACTCATTCCTTGAACTATTCCACCTGTTTTCTCTAATAATCTAGGATCTGTAATTTTAATTACCATACTCTTAGAACCTGCAGTAGATTGATTTAAAAGCTTTTCAATTTCAATATCAAATTCTTGTGGACCATTTTCATCAATAGTTGTAATTATTTTTGCTTTCCCTATAATTATTTCATCTCTAAATCCTACTTTAAGTGGTTTTCTTTCTTGATTTAATGCTTCAATATTTTTAATTTCTCCAAAAATCCCACTTTGAGTATTTTTTTGAATATCACCGCTTGGTGTTTGTTCATTTATAAAAATTCCTCTTAATTCCCCAGGTGAGCCTTTTTCTCCTTTTCTAACACTTATTATAGATGATTGTAATACATCTCCTTTTTTAATTATGAAAGGTTCATTGGTATCACAATCTGTAATTGGATGTCCTAATGCTCCAAATTTCTTTGTATTATCATCAAAGAATGTCATTGTTCCAACTCCAGCTGCAGAATCTCTAATCCATAATCCAATTTTATAATCCTTATCATTTTCTTTTTTTAAATGAATAATTTTTGTAAGATTTTCGCCATTTCTTAGAATATCAACGTTTATATCTTCTTTCTCACATGTTTTAATTGTTTTTAACAAATCAATAGAATTTTCCATATCGATGCCATTAACTTTTAATATTATATCTCCAATTTCAAGACCACATAACTTCCCAGGACTTTCTTCTTTTTTATTATTAACTTCTATATCAGAATATCCTACAATTAGTACACCTTCACTATTTACCCTTACACCAATAGAATTTCCTCCTGGATAAACTTCTAAATCCTTAATTTTTTGAACCTCTAAAGATTTAAGTGGAATCATACCTAAAAATTTTATTTGATACTTGTTTTCATTATTACTAATTTTATTTATTGTATTTCCTATAGGTGAAATTGACTGTACCGCTTTTTCATTTCTAGTATAAATTTTATTCGGCAAATTATTTATACTTATCATGGTAATTAAAACTAGAATCAGGATTGGAGCTATAAGTAGACTAGTTGTACATAAAAATTTCTTCTTCATATTTCTCTCCTCCTTTACTTCTTACTTTTAATTTTCCCACTATACAATATTCTTATCCTATAAGAACTTTGTTATTCGAGACAAAAAATTTAGCATATACTAAATTTTAATAATTCTATAATTTTATTTCTTATATGAAAGAAATCTTTAAAATCTAATCAAAGCATAAAAATCATTCAGATCTTATTTTGCAAATTTGTATTTTCAATTGCAAATATAAGCCTTATGAGCTTCATAAAAATATACAATAGAGTTTTATTTTAATTTTAAGATAGATCAATATTTCATAAAAAAAATAAAACCACGATACCCATGATTTTATTTTTACCAATTTTTATTTGTATATGTATTTATTTTTTAATTTCTATTTTTTTTAATTCACTTAATTTTATCATTTCTTTAACATTATTTAATGTAGCTTCTGTTACATCATCACCAGCTAGCATTTTGCTTATTTCAAATTCTTTTTCTTCTTTTAATAAAGTTCTTACTTGGGTAAATGTTTTATTATCTATTACCTTTTTCGTAACAAAATAATGATAATCTGACAATACTGCAATTTGCGGTAAGTGAGTTATACATAAAACTTGATGTATTTTCGATAATTGATACATTTTTTCTCCAACTCTTTGCGCAACAGCTCCACTTATACCTGTATCTATTTCATCAAAAATCAAAGTAGGTATTTCATCTTTTTCAGCAAAAACACATTTTAAAGCCAACATTATTCTTGAAAGCTCTCCACCAGACAATACTTTTTCTAGTGGCATAAGCGGCTCTCCAGGATTAGTAGATATAAAAAAGCATACATCATCAAAGCCTTTTTCATTAAAATCCTCTTGCCTAGATACTCTTATTTCCATTCTTGATTTTTCAAGTCCTACAAACGTAAGTTCTTTTAAAATTTTCTCTTCTAAATGCCAACTTTTATTTACTCTAAGCTCATGAATCACTAACGCTTCTTCTTCCATTTTAGATAAAATTTCTTTTTCTTTTTTCTTAAGTTCTTCAATTATTTTTTCTGAATTTACTATCTCATCATATTCTCTTTTTATTTTTCTATGATAATCTAATATTTCAGGAATAGTTGGTGCATATTTTTTCTTATACGTATTTATTTCATAAATTCTAGCATTTACTTTATCTAAAACATTTTGATCAAAAACAATTTCTTCAGCCATATCGCGAAGTTCATGACTTACTTCTTCTATAGTATAAAATGCCCCTTCAATAGCTTCTTTATTCTTTTTTATTTTTTCAAAATGATTTTCTACATTGGATAATTCTTGAATTACTTTTGAAATTGAATCAATTACACTAAATTCTTCATTTCCATTTAATATTATATAAGAAGTAGATAAACTATTATTAATTTTTTCTGCATTTGCTAAAATATTATATTCTTCTTTTAAGCTTTCTTCTTCATTTTCTTTAAGCTTGGCTTTTTCAATATCTTCAATTTGAAATTTCAAATAATCAAGTAATTTATTTCTATCTTGATTTCCTGAAATTCTTTTAATATCTTCTTTTATTTGCAATAAGCTTTCTCTTAAAGCACTATACTTACTTAGTGGATTTACTATTTCATTATCAATAAAATCATCTAAATATGATATATGACTACTCCTTTGTAGCAAATCTACATTTTGATGCTGCCCATGAATATCTAAAAGTTTTGCTCTTACTTTCCTTAGCTGAGATGTAATTAAACTTTTTCCGTTAATCTTAATTAAATTTTTTCCACTTGTATGACTTTCTCTTGAAACAATCAATACATCATCATACTCTATATCTAGTTCGTCTAAAACTTTAAAAATTTTGGATCCTTCAATGGTAAACGATGCTTCTACATATGTTTTATCTTCACCAGTTCTTATTATACTCTTAGAAAATTTTCCGCCAAGAACAAAGTCTATTGCATCTATCATAATAGACTTTCCAGCTCCTGTTTCTCCTGAAAGTATATTGAATCCTTCACTAAAGTTTATTGTTATTTCTTCTATTAACGCAAAGTTTTTAATATTTAATTGAATTAACATCTCATCCCATCCTTATACTTATCATGACATTCTTTTTCTTATTTTATCTACCAAATTTTCAGCACTTTCTATGCTTCTAACTAAAATAAAGATAGTATTGTCTCCAGCCACTGTTCCTGCAATATCTGCACTTTCTAAGTTATCAATAGCTTCAGCTGCAATTGGTGCTGACCCTGTTATGGTTTTTATAACAACCATCTTATCTACATTTTCTACAGAAATCACTGTATTAACTAATATATTACTTAACCTATTAATTATATTTTTTTCTTCTACTGTAGATACAAAATATTTAGACTTACCACTAGACGCTTGCATTTTTATTAATTTTAAATTTTTAATATCTCTTGATACAGTTGCTTGAGTTACATCAAATCCTTCTTTTTTTAATGCCTCTGCAAGTTCCTCTTGAGTTTCTATTTCTTTAGTTCCTATAATTTCTAATATTTTCGTATGTCTTTTTGATTTCAAAATTCCTCACCATCGCATTCTTTAGAATTGTTTAAAATCTTACTCCTTAAAACCTTAAAATAATCATAATCATCAAATAAAAGTAATTTCACACTTTTTTTATTTTTACTTACTGTTATTGAAGTCTCATGACTAACTTTAATGGCCTTTTGACCATCTACGGTTAAATAAACTTTTTCTTCCTCATAATCTGCATGTATTTCTATAATACTATCACCTTTTAATACAATAGTTTGCATACTTTTTGTATGTGGACATATGGGTGTTATAGTTATAAGTTCTAAGTCAGGATATACAAATGGTCCACCTGCTGAAAAAGAATATGCAGTAGAGCCTGTAGGGGTCGCTATAATGAGTCCATCGCCTTTAAATGTTGAATATATTTTACCATCTACGAATATTTTGAATCGTACCATTCTTGATAAGGTTCCTCTTGCTAATACCACATCATTTAAAGCTTTAAGCTCTTCTTTATTTTCAGTAGACTCAGCTTTGCAATTTAACATCATTCTGTCTACAACTTTATATTTACCTTCTTCAAGCTTTTCAAGTGCATCATCAATGTCGGAAATATCTACACTTGATAAAAAACCTAAATTTCCTATGTTTATTCCCAAAATAGGTGCATTAAAGCTTTCATTTAAAGATCTTGCTATTCCAAGAAGAGTTCCATCTCCTCCCAGGACAACAAGCAAATCAATATCTTTTAAGTCTTGCTTTTCTATATCAAAAGAGCTAAAAATAGCAATGTCTTTTAATTTGAATTTTTCTCTAAATTTATTTATAACCATATTTAATATGTTATTATCTTTGTCCTTTGATTGATTAATTGCAATCCCAATATTATTCATAGCCCCTCCAAAGAAGTTAAATTTCTACATGTGATGCCTCAACCACTGTATCTACATCTTCTCTTTTAAAATTACTTTCTTTATTCTTATCTTTTGAAAAATAAACTAAATATTCTCTATTTCCTTCCGGTCCCTTAATTGGAGAATATCCTACTCCTAGAACATTTAAATTTTGTTGAATCAAAAAGTCTATAATTCCATAAACTACTTCTTTATGGGTATCTTTTTCTCTTACAACACCTTTTTTGCCTACTTTTTCACGTCCTGCTTCAAATTGTGGTTTTATAAGTGCTACAACTTCGCCACTATCTTTTAAAAGATTTAAGGTTGCTGGCATTATTTTTTTTAAAGAGATAAAAGATACATCTATAGATGCAAAATCTAAAGGTTCTCCTATATCTTCTAAAGTAACGTATCTTATATTTGTTCGTTCCATACAAACTACTCTCTCATCAGTTCTTAGCTTCCACGCAAACTGTCCATATCCAACATCAACAGAAAATACCTTAGATGCTTTATTTTGAAGCATACAGTCTGTAAAGCCCCCTGTAGATGCTCCTATGTCCATACACACCTTATCTTCTAATGAAATATTATAAGTTTTCATTGCTTTTTCTAATTTGAGTCCACCGCGACTAACATATTTAAGAGTATCTCCTCTATATTCTATATTAGCACTTTGACTTACTTTTTCTCCAGCTTTATCTACTTTTTGCCCATCAACATAAACTTTCCCTCCCATGATGCATGCTTTTGCTCTTTCTCTAGAAGTAATTATGCCCTTTTCTACTAAAAGTAAATCAAGTCTTTCCTTTTTTTCCGCCATTTATTTCTCCTTTTAATCATAAAGCTTTATAACAGCCTTACTTATGTTTTCAGAATCTAACTTATATACTTTATACAAAGTCTCTACATTTCCTTGAGGAATAAATTCATCATCATATCCAATAGATCTAATAGTTCCTTTATAATCTATACTGCTTAAATAATCCTTAATAGCTGAACCTAATCCTCCTTTTAAGATATTATCTTCTATTGTTAAAATATTATATCCCTCTTTTTTAATATTTTCTAGTAAATTTTTATCAATTGGTTTAATAAATGTAGCATTTATTATAGTTGGATCTAATCCCTTTTCATATAATATGTCTTTTGCGAGCACTGCATATTGTACCATTTTACCAGTAGCAATAATACATACCTTAGAGCCTTTATTTATTATTTCCCATTTACCTTCCTCTACTTTTGTAATTGGAGAAAGTGTATTTATTATGTTTCCACCTCTTGGATATCTAATTGCAACAGGTGCATTTTGGTCTATTGCCCATTTTAATAAAATTTCAACTTCTTCTAAACACTTTGGTGCAACTATATGTATGTTCGGCATCATAGATAAATAAGATAAATCATTAATGCCTTGATGTGTTTCTCCATCTTCTCCAACTATTCCAGCTCTGTCTATTGCAAATACTACTGGAAGATTTTGAAGACAAACATCATGCAACAATTGATCGAATGCTCTTTGCAGAAACGTAGAATAAACTGCAAAAACAGGTTTTAATCCATTACTTGCCATTCCAGCAGCTAAAGTAACTGCATGGTCTTCTGATATTCCTACATCAAAAAATCTATTTTTAAATTTTTCAGAAAAACATTTGAGCCCTGTTCCTTCTGGCATTGCTGCTGTAATTGCTACAACTTTTTCATCTTTTGAGGCAATATTTATTAATGCTTTCCCAAAAGCTTTTGAGTAACTATTCTTTGGTGATACATTTAATTCTCCACTTTCTAAATTAAAAGGACCTACAGCATGATACTTACTTGGACTTTTTTCAGCTAATATATGTCCTTTCCCCTTTTGAGTTATAACATGTATTATAACTGGCCCTTCAACTTCCTTAGCCTTTATGAAAACCTCAGTCATTCCCTTTATATCATGACCATCAATAGGCCCAATATACTTAACTCCCATATTCTCAAAAAGCATAGATGGTACTACTAATTGCTTTATGCTATCTTTAACTTTAGATATTTTCCCTGCAATATTTTTCCCTAAATCTGATTGATTTAGGGAAGCGTATATATCCATTTTTAACTTATTATACCTAGGTTCTATTCTAAGCTTATTTAAATACCTTGAAAGTGCTCCAACATTTTTTGAAATCGACATTTGATTATCATTTAAAATAACAATAAGATTTGTTTTTCTAAAACCCACATCATTTAGCGCCTCAAGTGCCATTCCACCAGTTAATGCACCATCACCTATAACAGCAATTACATTATAATCTTCTTTATTTAAATCTCTTGCCCTTGCAATTCCAAGTGCTGCTGATATAGAAGTACTGCTATGACCTGTATCAAAATAATCATATTTACTTTCATTTCTTTTTGGAAATCCACTCATTCCATTAAATTGTCTAAGTTTTTTAAAGCCATCTTTTCTTCCAGTTAAAATTTTATAAACATAACTTTGATGTCCTACATCCCATACTATCTTATCTTTATCAAAGTCAAAGGCTTTAAATAAACTTAAAGTAAGATCAACAACACCTAAATTAGATGCTAAATGCCCTCCTGTTTTAGACACACTATTTATTAAAAACTCTCTAAGCTCATCACTTAAGAGTTTACTGTCATTTTCATTAAGTTTTTTTAAATCTTTTGGGAAATTCAATTTATCCAATAATTTCACAACAATCATTCCCTCTATTAATTTTCTCTATTTAGAAGAGTATATGTTAGCTCAATCAAGCAATCTGCATTAACAGTTAATTGTCTAAGAATCTGAGTACATTCTTCACTTAAGGTAGTACATAATTCATTACATTTCTCTAATCCATAAACTGATATAAAATTAACCTTATCATGTTCTGCATCAGAATTTATATTTTTCCCTAATACTTCTGCATCTCCAACTACATCTAATATATCGTCTTTTATTTGAAATACCAGGCCTAGTTTTTCTCCGTATTCTTCTAAAGCCTTTAAATCATCCTCTGGTGCATTAGCTAAAATTGCTCCTGCAAGTATTGATGATTTAATTAATGCACCTGTTTTCTTTGAGTGCATATATTGCAATTCATCTTTTGAAATTGTTTTGCCTTCAGAGATAACATCAACAACCTGACCACCTATCATGCCTTCAGCACCTGCAGCAATTGCAACTTCATAGGCTGCTTTTAATGAATTTTCTTTATTTTTCAAAGCATAATCCATCATAAGTATCATAGCTTCATTCAATAAAGCATCTCCTGCAAGAACTGCTATATTTTCTTGAAATTTAATATGATTTGTTGGTTTTCCTCTCCTTAAATCATCATTATCCATACAAGGAAGATCATCATGAATCAAAGAATAAGTGTGAATCATTTCTACTGCAGCTGCCATTGGCATAACTTTTTTATAATCTTCTTTGTATATATAATAAGACAATGCAAGTAATGTCGGACGAATTCTCTTTCCACCTATATTTAAACTATAGCTACATGAATCATATATAATTTTATTATATGTACCTTTTTCCTTAAAATAATTTTCTAAATAATCATTAATGTCTTGTTTTAAATTACTTATCTCCATAACTATCAGTAAACTCCACTTCTTTTTCGTCTTTAATTATAGAAATTTTTGCTTCATATGAATCTAAAATCTTATAAATTTTATTCACAAGTTTAACACCATCTTCATAAGATTTCATAGAATTTTCAAGATTTAGATCATCTGTTTCTAAATTGTTTAATATATCTTGAAGCTTAGTTAACATTTCTTCATAACTTTCTTTTTTAGCCATTTTTTTAACTCCTTATCTGTGTCATATTCAAAAAATAACAAGTCAGTATGCTATGTAAGTTGCGATAATGAACTTATATTGCAGTTAATGGCACAGAACTAACACTTAAGTATGCACTGTAAAATCTTTAACTCAACTTATATAGTCTATTTTATTTCATGTGTCTTGGGCACAAATTTTCCTTCTATGTTTCCATCTTTAAGACAAATCTTTAAATTTATTGTTTCCTTTAATTGTTCTTTTGATGTAATGAGATTTTTTTCATTATCCTCTATTATAGCATATCCTTTGCATATAACCCTAATTGGATTATGAGCAGAAAGTAAATTATTAAAATTTTCTATTTGATTTTTTTCTCTTTTAAGTTTGGTCTTTATTACGAAATTTAATCTATCTTTTAATTGATCTAATTCTAAATACGAATTAGATATTTTAGCTATTGGAGAATGAATATTTAATATTCTTTCAATTCCAACTAGATTACTTTTACACATTTTTAATTTATCTTCCATTTTTTTATCTAAGCACCTTGTAATATCATAAATTTTTGACTCTATATCACCGATTAATGGAACTGATATTTCAGCCCCTTGTGATGGCGTTGCTGCTCTAAAATCTGCTACAAAATCTGAAATAGTAAAATCTATTTCATGACCTACGGCTGAAATTATAGGTATCTTAGAATTAAAAATAGACTTAGCTAATTCTTCTTCATTAAAATTCCATAATTCTTCTATAGAGCCACCACCTCTACCTACTATTATTATATCCACAGACTTTGTTTTGTTAAAATAATTAATTCCATTAATTATTTCTTTATAGGCACCTATTCCTTGCACCTTTGCTGGATATAATACCAAGTCAACTAAAGTACTTCTTCTAGTTGAAACATTTATAATGTCTTTAATTGCTGCTCCAGTAGGTGATGTTACTATTCCTATTTTTTCAGGGTACCTAGGCAATGGTTTTTTATTAGCTTCATCAAAGTATCCTTCTTTAGACAATTTTTCTTTAAGCTTCTCAAATTTAACAAATAAATCTCCTAGCCCTTCTTTTTTTATTTCATCACAATAAAGTTGAAAACTTCCAGTTGCAGGGTATATAGATGCTCTTCCCTTAACTACAACTTCCATGCCTTCTTCTAAAGCAAAGTCTAGTAAAACTGCATTACCTTTAAACATAACACAATTTACTTTTCCATTGCTATCTTTCAGAGTGAAATAAATATGCCCGCTACCATGATATTTTAAATTAGAAATCTCCCCTTTTACAGAGAGATTGCTTAAAATAAAGTCACTGTCTAACATTCTTTTTATGTAATTCGTAACCTCAGAAACAGTTAACGTCTTAATATTCATTTTCCTTTAAAGCCTCACATGCATTTTTTATTAAAAGAGTTGTTGTAAGTGCTCCTACTCCACCTGGAACTGGAGTTAAGAATTTACACTTATCTATGACCTTATCAAAATCTACATCACCAGTTATCTTACCTTCAAAAGATGATGTTCCTACATCAATTACTATAGCATCTTCATTTACATAAGATTCATCAATAAACTTTGGTCTTCCAATAGCAACTACCAATATATCTGCACCCTTGCAAATTGCTTTTAAGTTCTTTGTTTTAGAGTGACATACAGTAACTGTAGCATTTTCATTTAATAAAAGCTGTGCCACTGGCTTTCCGACTATGTTACTTCTTCCAAGGACTACTACATTCTTACCTGTAATATCAAAATTTAAACTTTTAATTAAAGTAACTACAGAATTAGGAGTACAAGGCAAAAATTTCGGTTCACCCATATATAGCTTTCCTTGGCTTTCAAATGTAAGACAATCAATATCCTTACTTGGAGATATTTCTTTAATTATTTTCTTTTCATCAAAATTACTTGGAAGTGGTAATTGCAAAATAATCCCTTGAACATCATTATCTTCATTTAATTTATGTATTTCAGCTATTATATCCTCCTCTTTTAAAGTTTCAGCTAGCGTCACTTTTAAAAATCCAGCACCAAGAGACACTGCAACCTTTTCTTGACTTGCCATATAATAAATAGACCCACCATCATTTCCAACTAATATAGATGCAATTTTAGGGACTTTAAGATTTTTTTCTTTTCTGTCATTAACAAAATTCTTAATATCTTCTTTTACTTTTAACGCTACTTCTTTACCATTTATAATTTGCCCCATTTTAATGTATACCTACTTTCATTCTTTTATAGTTAATTAATTCTCTTTAATTTTATCTAACACTCCATTAATAAAGCTTACACTTTTTTCATCAGAATATCTTCTTGTAATTTCCAATGCTTCGTTAATAACAACTGGTCTTGGAACTTGTTCATCATATAATAACTCATATGTTGCAAGTCTCAATATACTTAAATTTACCTTAGATATTCTATCTATTTTCCAATTATGTAGATTCTCCGAAATAACTGTATCAATTGCTTCTTTATTGTTTTCTATTCCAATTAATGCTTGTTTAACATAAGTTAAATCAATTTCTTTTATATCACCTTCATAATTTTCTATAAATCCTTCTATTGCCTCTTCAGTTGTATCTTTACTTAAAGTCATCCCAAATAATAACTCCATAGTTTTATCCCTTGATAATTTTCTATTCATATTGTCCTCCTAAATTTGTATCATAATTAATTATGTACATTTATCATTATATACATTTTTTCTTTCTTTTAAACCTAATACCTTTCCTAACTTACATGGAAACACCCTCTGAAAGCTTCAGAGGGTGAAAATCAAACTAGTTAGATTCACTTTCTTCCTTTTTAGGCAAATAAATATTTTGAACATAAATGTTAACTGCTTCTACATATAATCCAGTCATAGCTTCAACAGTTTTTTTAACATTGTCTTGCACCTGTGCTACAACATCCATGATTTTTCTTCCGTACTCCACTGATACATTCATATCTATTATTGCTTTATCTTCTTCTAGTGTTACTTTACTTGCTTTAACAGTGCTCTTCTTCCCTTTAAATATGTTTGTTAAATTGCTTGCAACACCCATTTGAGCATCTAAAATTCCATCTATTTCTTGAGCAGCAATTCCAGCAATAACGCTTACTACTTCATCAGAAATTTTAATAATTCCAATATTTTCTTCTCTAACTAAATCTTCCATGTTACTTAACCTCCTAGGTTTTGTAATAACAAAACATGATAATCTTGTGTTTATTATATCAAATATATTTTAACATTACAATTATATTATGGTTTTTCTACTATTTTTGAACTTCTATTATTACATCTTTTATTTTTGATACATCTTGAACTAGTTCTTGTATTGCTACAGTTTCATTTTCTTGAAGCCCATTTGCTGATTTAACTATTACTGTTGCTTTATTTGAGTCTAATCTGCATAAAGCATCTTCATAACCTTTATTTTTTATACTTAATTCTATTCTACTTTCATTATCTTTTACCATTGTTTTTTGAGTTAATTCTTTTGTTGCTGCATCCTTTTGCTCTTTTGATGTATTGGCATCTGAAATTATAGAATTTAAAGTTTGAATGGTTGCTGAATCTTGTTGTTCTCTTGAACTTCTTGAATCATAAAAATAATTTTTTTGACTTAATGCTTCTGCATCTTGATCATTTACTTTTTCAGTGGATAAAACTTGGCTTAAATCTGTTGGGTCATTTAACCCTCCATTATTAAGTTTTGCAGCTAGCACTCCTACACATAATATTAATGCTAACAATGTAAAAATAATACCACATTGTTTCTTTGTCATAATAAACTTCCTCCAATCATTTTTCTATAAAATTATATGCTACTTCTTCATACTATATACATTAACCTTATCTAAACTTAAGTTATATAGTTTAGATACAGCTTGTTCGATTTCATACTTTGTTTTGCTATTTTCAGCTCCTTCTGCTAGTATTATGACTCCATTAATTTTAGGCTTGTATGTTGTTAATATAAATGGCTCATTATTTCCATCTGATGTTGTCATTACAATCTTTGATGAATCTGTATTTTGATTATTAACTCGTTTCCCTCCCTGATTATCAGTTTCTTCAGTAGTTGATTTTTGTGCATTTGTATCGTAAGCTGGTACTTTCTTCTCTCCATTATCAAAAGACATCATTACTTCAACATCACCAACTCCATTCATTTTTTTTAATATATTTTTTAAATCTATTTTTTGTTGGTCTTCATAACTTTTTTCATCTGTTTCATTAGAAATTGGAGTATTTTTCACATTTTCTTGAGCTGTTACTTCTGATATCTTATTACTAGTCAAACTTTTACTGCTTGGTAACAATACATTCATAGCAATTAAAATAAATCCTAAAACTATACATACAGCTACTAGATTTTTTAATTGCTTTTGAGCAAATATTTTTTTTATTTCTTTTATAATTTTGTCCTTATCCATAATTTATACCTCCTATTCATCTAATTTATATACTTCTATTTTTTCCTTTGGTATATTCAATTCACTAGATACGAAATCAATTATTTCTGTATATTCTTTATTTTCTTCTTTTGTGCTACTTTGTGTTTCGTCATTAATTACTATCTTTTTTATCTTATTTATTTTATTTTCACCTACACCTATTTTTAACTTTTTTACATTCAAAGTTATATCGGTGAAATTTACATCACAATCAATTTCACTCTTAAATCTCATATTTTTAAATTGATTTTTGAGTACGTTATCGCAATTTTTGTTAAAATTACTCACAAATGCATTTTTTCTGCTTTCTCCCTTATCCTGATTTTCTTTTAATGTATTTATATTATCTAAATCGACTTTATCTTTGCTTTGTGAGAATACTTGCTCATAACTTTCAATGCCATCAACAACACTTTTTTCTCCATTTGATATAAATTGCAAAATTGGATTTAAAATCACGCTTATTAATATTAATCCCAATATGAATTTAATATACTTCTTCATTTTATTATTAGGAGATATAAGCTCTACGGCACTTATAAATATAAGCACTGTTACAAGTGTTATTACAATATTCTTAAGAGTTTCTATAAACATAAGACTTCTATCCTCCAACTATAAACCTTCCTGATGATGCTATAATACCAATTAATATAAAAAATATTAAACTTACAGTTAAAACACATGATGTTATTAGTGTCATAGAATTTCCTGCTGCTTCTAATGATTTTGTTATCCTTGAATCGCTTATTGGTTCAACTAATGCTGCTGATAATTTATATATAAACGTAATGAGTATAAGCTTAATAAGTGGATGCAACAGAATTAAAATAATTACAACTAGCCCTATAGAGCTTATTGCATTCTTTATTATAAGCGAGTATCCAGCAACAGATGTAATTGCATCTGAGAAGGCCTTTCCAACTATAGGAATAAAATTATCTACTGCAAACTTTGCTGTTTTAAGTGTTACTGCATCAATTGTAGTTGATGTAATTCCACGAATTGTTAAAAGGCCTATAAAGACTGTTATTATAATCCCTTGAAACCATATAGTGGCTTGCTTGAATAATTTGCATAAATTTGTTATTTTATGATCTGTAGAAAGATTATTTGCAAATTCTAATACAAAGCCCATTAATATCATTGGAATTATAAAATTAGAATAGATTTTTGGTATAAATACAACTGCACCAAGCACAATTGGATCTAAAGTGGCAGCCGATGTAATTCCTCCCGCAAGGGAAATCATAGTAATAAGTATAGGCAGAAGAGCGCTCATAAAATCTGAAATATTAGTTATTACTTCCTTTGCAACTGAAATTGAGATTATAAAACTTTTTGATAGCACCATTATGATTAAGGCATAACAGGCATAAAAAGCAACTTGTGATATGCTCTCATCTGAGAATGCATCTTGTAAATTTTTTAGTAATGAACATATTATTGCTATTGTAACTATTGATAATACAAGTTTTAAAACACTTTTAACTTCTTTAAAGACAATACTTAGAACTGCATTTAGAATGGTATCAAAAGAAAGATTACCTCTTCCATCTTTAATATATGCTTTTATATATTCTACTGGATCAAGGCTATCCATAAGTTCCACATCTGTTTTCATTTTCCTTATATATTCATATAAAGAATTAAGTTCTTCCTTTGTGCTTCCCCCTAAATCATCTATATTAATTTGCTTTTCTACAGTTTGTTTAGTTTCTATTTTCTTGCTATCATTTATGTTACTGTCTATACTTATATTATTAATTTCTGTAGCACAAACATGATTTAATTTTAAAAATGTACAACTAGGTATTACTGCTATAATTATATTAATTGTAAAACTCATTATTAATATTAATGTAACTCTTCTTATCATCTTCATAATAAACACCTACATTATCTGTAATATAGAATTTAATACCGCCATTAGTATTGGAATAGCGAGTACTAAAATCATTATTTTGCCAGAAAGATCTATTTGAGCTGCAAGACTATCTGCATTTGCATCCTTGCATAGTGCACTAGAAAATGAAGCTATATATGCTATTGCTAAAATTTTCAGTACAATTCCAATATAAACTGTATCGATATTTGCTTTATCAGAAATTTGTTTTAAAAAATCAATTATTTGTTTGAGTGGTTCTATCATAATAAGGAGAATTAATGCTCCTGCTGTTAACGTAAGAAATGTATTTAATTCACTTTTAGATTGTCTGAATAGTAACATAATAAATAATGTTATATATGCTATTCCTACAATTTTTACTATTAACATAACTACACCTACATCATAAACATTGTCTTAACGGTACTAAATAAATCTCCTATAATGGAAACTATCATAAGAAGAATTATTACAACTCCTGCAATATTTGTAATAGCTGCAATCTCACCTTTTCCACTACTAGTTAATACCTTATCTAAAACCACCAAGAGTATTCCAGCTCCACCAATTTTAAAAAGAATACTTATATCATGCATTTATCTTCCCCCAATCTATATTAAATTCAATTGACAATTGTCAATTGAGGAACAAACCCCTACGGAGTTTGGAAAATTATCTATGTTAAAAAATCCTAAAGAGGATTTTATTATTAATTAATAATTGGCAATTTTATATTATAAATATGATTATCATTGCTCCAAAACATACTCCAAGATATCTATAGAGCTTTATGTTTTTCTTTGCACTTTCATCAGCATCCTTTAAATTCATTTTTATACCTTCAATTGCTAAAGAGAATATTTTCTCTTGACCATAAACTCCTGATTCTCCAAGGGACTTGAAAAAATCCTCCATTATTTTTTTATCCTCATCACATAAGTAAAATTTATCTTCTAATACTAAAAATTCTTCTAAAGCTCCTCCATATACACTTTCTACATCTCCTTTTATTAACCTATCTGTGATAGCTTTAACAAAATAATTTATAGGTTCACATACCTTATGAGAAAGATTCTCTAAAGCTTCTGGCAAAGGTGTTGTTCCACATACAATATCATTCTCAAGAATTGTTAGGGCTTTTAATATTTCCTTAAGCTCATCTCGTCTTTTTCTAAAAGTATCTCCATATGCAAAACCTATATAAGTGCTTATAAGAACTATACTAATTATAAAAATTAATTTAAGCACATGTTTTCACCGCCCTTTAAACTATGCACATTTTCAATCGTTCCAACACCACGTCTATTACTTAAGATTATTGCTCTTTCTAGAATTTCATTATCAAGCAAATCAGAGAAAACTTTTCTTTTGTATAAATCTTCAACTGTAAAACCATGAATTGTAGTAATTATGTTTACTCCAGAATTAAAAGCCATCATAAGCGCTTCAATATCACCCTTACTTCCAATTTCATCACAAATCAAAACTTCAGGAGAAAGACTTCTAATTGCCATAATAAGACCTTCTCTTTTTAAGCAATTATCCAAAATATCCGTTCTTATGCCCAAATCACTTTGAGGAATTCCAAAATGGCAAGCTCCTATTTCGCTTCTTTCATCTATTACTACCACCTTTCTTCCGTTAATCCCCAAGGAAGATATTCCATTTGATATATTTCTAGCTATATCTCTTAAAATTGTTGTCTTACCGCATTTAGGTGGTGAAATTATTATGGTGTTATAAACTCTACTCCCCGAAACTATATATTTCATAACTTTCTCTGAACATCCTATAATTTCTCTGCAAATTCTTATGTTTATAGATGAAATATTTCTTATAGTCTTAACTTCTCCCTTTTCCATAACACACTCTCCAGCTATGCCTATTCTATGCCCACCTTTAATTGTGAGAAAACCTTGACGTATATCTTCTTCATAAGCATATAATGAATAATTAGAAATCTTCTGCATAATACTTTTAATATCTTCTTTTGTAGGCTTATAATTTATAATACTTTCTCCATGCTTTGAATACACTAAAATTGGTTTTCCAATCTTAATTCTTACCTCATATATTTGTTCTTTAATGAATCTATCCTTGAGCAAATTTCCCATTGTAAGTGGAAAAATCCCTATAATATCCTCTTCACATTTCAAAATTCTCACTCCCTCCTCTCCCGTTCTCTTTTTTAATTAATATGTAATGTTAACCTAAAATATTACTGAAGAAGATTAAAATATGTGAAATAAAAAGGACTATCTTAAATCAAACTTTAAGATAGTCCTGCATTTCTCTTGTATTTATATATTATATTAGTTATCCTTAATATTTTTATTACAATATGGACATGGAATTTCATCATTATTGCTTAGGGTAGATTGCTCAATAAAAATTGATTTATGGCAATGAACACAAATAATCTCTTTATACTCATCTTCCATATCATTTAATTCATCTATAGATAATTCTTCAAATAATTCGTCTTGAATGTTTGTCAAATCATCATCCATGAATTTAATATTTTCTTGAATAGTTTCTTGATTTACAGTTAACTCTTCAATTTTTTGGTTCATTATTTCTAAAATTGAAAAGACACTGTTAAAACATTCTTTATATTCTTTATTTTCTATTTTTAATAAATTCCTTTTCAAGCCTTCAATCTCATTTCTAAGCTCTTCCATATCTTTTCACGTCCTTTTCTCTATTTAAAGATGCCTATATATAAATAAAGTTGCTAAGCTTTATGCTTAGCAACTTAGGCATATGTATAATTTAAACTCTTTCCATATAATCGCCAGTTCTAGTGTCTATTCTTATAACATCACCTTCATTAACGAACATAGGAACATTTACTATTGCACCTGTTTCAACAGTTGCTGGTTTTAATGTATTACTAGTTGAATTTCCTTTAGCACCTGGATCAGACTGTGTAATTAGTAATTCAACAAAGTTTGGTGCTTCTACTGAGAATGCTTCGCCTTTGAAGAATTTTATTGTTGCAAACATGTTTTCCTTTAAGAATTTTATTGCTTCTTCAACCTTTTCATAGTTTAAAGGAATTTGTTCAAATGTTTCTTGATCCATGAAATAGTATAATTCTCCATCTGAATAAAGATATTGCATTTCTTTTCTTTCGATTACAGCTTCTTGTAATTTTTCAGTTGGATTAAATGTTTTATCTGTAACTCCTCCTGAAATTACATTTCTAAGTTTAGTTCTTACAAATGCTGCTCCTTTTCCTGGTTTAACATGTAAAAATTCTGTTACTGTAAATACTGAATGATCATACTCAAATGTTGTTCCTTTTCTTATATCTCCTGCTGATATCATTAAATATCCCTCCAAATTTATAATATAATTACAATGTAACCTTAACCTCAAACATTAAGTTTAATACTTAATCGTTGACATAATACTCATATTTTATCAAAAGAAAATAATAATTGCAATTATTTCTGATTATTTTTCAGTAAAAATTTATATTTTTATGTTTTAAACACTTTCTTTAGCACTTATTTCTAATACAATTGAGTTTTCATCTTTGTTTTTATTTATAATGTAATCACTTATCTCATAGTTTTCTAATTTTGATATTTCATTTAACAATTCTTCCTTATTACCTTGTATCTTCACTTTAATATACCACTTTTTATTGACCTCATTTGCAGATAAAATGTTTTTTTCTTTTAAACAATTTAACTCATCATTGAATTCTTTTAAAGTTTTATTATTATTATATATAACCTTTTGTGCATTGTTATATACTTTTTTATTTTTTTCTTTATTAATTTTATTTATATAAAAAATTTGTACAAAAACAAATATAATCATTAGTATTATTAATATATATTTAAATAATTTATTCATTTAAGCTTACTCCTAGCGTATATTTACCACTACTATTTAGATTCACATCATTAATCTCAATTGAACTATTTAAACTAAGCTCATCAATTTCTTCTAAATCTTTAACTACAACTTCTCCATTATTGTTAGTTATATATGCCTCTTCAATGTCATTTTTAATTATACTTTCTATCCATATATTAATATCATTTGAATTAATATTACTGTATTTATTATCATATATATCATTTTTATTAGCTATAGATTTTTCTTTAACTTCATCCATATTTTTTGTTGTAAATGGAATTAACAGCAAATTTATTATTAAAAATAATGTAAATAATTTATTTTCTGTTTTATTCTTATTTAATTCTATTTTATTATAAAATTTTTCTGGAATGAAATCTTTGTTTTTCATATATTTTTGCATTGATTAACTCTCCTATATTCATTTTTATTATATTTAGTTTATTTGTAATAGGTAAATCACATAGTGAATTATCAACGTATATTTCTCCAAAATCATCATTTTGACTTATTTTATCCCAAACTATTTCTTTATCTTTTTCAACTAAGCCATAATAAAATAATCCTTCTTTAAATGATATGTAATAATAATATTCATTGAATTTTATAAAAACTTTACAATTAAAAATATTAGTCTTTAAAATTTTCATCATTACGTCTTTAACTATAAATTGAATTGGTTTGACTTCTATATTTTTTGCTGTCTCACATATCTTTTCTATTCTTTTAGCACCCTTAATATAATATATAGAAATAATATTATTATTTCTCTCAAAATCATATAATATATCTCCATTTTGTGGAAACTCATTATTAATCTTATAATCTATAAATTCATACATTTTGTTTCTTTTTATTTCACTTGTAAATTGTTTTACATAAAGCTCTTCTTCAAGTATTATTATTTTAAGATTAGATTTTAACAAATTGTTCATTTCATCAACTTTATCAAAATCATATTCCTCTTCATTATATATAAATAAATTTTTCTTTATAATAATTATAGATTTTTTCATTTTATTTTCTCCTTAAATGAAAGTGCATTTTTTATTATTTACTTTTTTATATATTTTTATTCGGAATCTTTTCAAATTTATATGTTGGAACTAATATTATTTTTTCATCTCTTAAAATATATATGATTTCTCTTTTTCTTTTTATTTTCTTTTGCCTATCTTTATGGGTTGTTAAAAAAAAATTATCCTTGTTTTTATCATACTCAAGACTATTATCTTCTATCTTATTCTCAAAACTTTCTGAAAATATATCTTCTTTATCTTGATTACTTAACTTATCTGCTCGATTTTTATTAAGTTCTTTCATAAATTCATTAAGAATTTCCTCTTCATCTTTATCGAAATCATATATATCTTTATCAAATTTATATAGAGCGGCCATTTCATTATTATTTTTCATCATTTTATACAAAAAACATCCAAGCATACTAATTAAAGATAATATTATTACTGTACTTATTAAAACTGTAGCTCTCTTCTTTAAATACATTTAATAAAATCCTTTCCTTCTTTATCATGTATTATTAAATAAATTAGTTTTCCTTTTTTCTTAACTTCAAGATAATCTATATCTTGAATCATATGAGGCATTGGACCAGATTCCGTATATTTTGCAACAATGTTACCATCATAAGATTTTATCAATATGTCTGAATTACCTGATTTATTGTCCATTGAAAATAAAATATATTTATCATCTACTACTATGTTTTCAAGTCCTATATCTGGCATAATATTATCTAAATTTATATAGAAATTTTGGAAATCATTATACTCAATGGTTAAATTTACCGCTTCCATATACGACTTATACATTAATACATATAAATTTATCCCTTCTACTAAAATTATAGTTGTCAAAAAAATATACACCAAAGATTCAATAATCGTAAATCCTCTTTTTTTCTTTGAAGTAACATAATTTTTATATTTCATCCATCCACCAACTCTTGGTAAATTCATTTTCTACATTAACCTCATTTTTCTCAACTTTAACATTGGCTACAATCTTTAATTTTAACCCCACACTATCCACTCCAATTTTGCTTACCTGAATATCTTCCCCTTGTTCAAGATCTTTAATATCAGTATTAAGTAATCTTTTTGAGAAATCACCATCATACTTAAATCCAATATTCTCATCACTTAACAATTCTTCTATTTCTTCCTTTGAGATATTATATTTAAATTCATTAGTCAAATTATATACGCACCTACTAACTTCTTCTTCTAAAATTCTTTTTTTTATAATATCTGCATTCTGTATGCTAGCACTCATAATAAATGTTGTAGTCAATGTCAAAATCATAATTGAAGCTATAACCTCAATCAAAATACTTCCCTGCTTTTTCATACAAATTCACCATCTTTAATAACAATTAAATCTACTCCAACTCTAATTGTTATATCTTGCCTTTGTCCATATTTATCTATAAGTTTTATTGTATCCCCTTGGGATATTTTCCCATCAGAGGTTATTATCACACTTATATCATTATTAATTATTTTAATTTCTTTAGGTAAGTTTATTATCTTTTCTATATTGTCCCATCCTTCTATAAAATGAATTTCATTTTCACTAGATTTTACAGTGATTTTTCCATTTTTATTTTTCTCTTTGCAAACTGCTTTCCCATAAGAAAGTAAATTTTGTATTTCATAAATATACGCCGTATTTTCTATATCATGTGATAAACTACTTCCTAATTTACTTAGAGATACACCTACACTAAATAGAATGGTTAATATAAATATACTTACTACAGTTTCTATTAACGTAAATCCATAGCTCTTCATTATCGCATTCCACTTTTCAAATTATCAAATAATGGAAGTACAAATTCCAATAAAAAAGTAACAATAAAAATAGCCATTATAACCACAAAAATCGGACTAATGAATCTAAGATACTTTTTTATTTGTTCAAATAATTTAAATTCTAAGTTATTCGATAATTCTTTAAAGCCTTCTTCTATCGTTCCGCTTTCTTCCCGTATTTTTACAATTGCCAATGTACATTTTGAGAATAATCCTGTTTTTTCCAAAGCTTCTGTAAGTGTTCTGCCATTTAAAATACTAAAATTTATCTCTTTTATTTTCTTTCTTAAATAATCAAAACTCATACTATCTTCGCAATATTCAAGAGCTTGTGAAATATTTATTCCTGTACTTGTTATTATTGAAAAAAGTAAAACCATAATATACTCAAAAAATGATTTCACTATATTTATTCTTGTAAATTTCTCAATATTAATTTTCTTAAATAAACACCTAAAAAGTATTATTAATATTAATCCCCACGAACTCATAGTTATCATTGTTAAAAATGGATTATTTTTAAATGTACTATTTATATCATATAAAAACTTACAGTTTGCAGGCAATTCAATATCCATAGCCTTATAAATTTCACAAAAATTTGGAATTACTTTATTTATTAAAAATATAATAAGTATTATCATTGATGCAAACACAAATAACGGGTAAGCACTTGCATTTTTAATGTCTCTTTTTATAAAAAGAGATTTATCATAATAAACATTCAAGCCTTTTAATACCTCATATAATTTACCAGTATTTTCGCCTATATTAATTATTCCTATAAAAAATTCAGGGTATAAGTTTTTAAATTGTGCAAATCCTTCTGATAAACTTTTTCCTTGTTTTATAAGCACCAAAACTTTTAGTAAACTATTTTTATATGTTTTATTAGGTAAAATATCAGCAACCAATTCTAACGCTGCAGTTATTGATATTCCATCCTTATAAAGTTGCGCTAAATTACTTGCAATTAATGATAATTGTTCTTCATTTACTTTAGTTTTAAATAGTAGTCCTAATCTTATATTATAAAAATTTAAATTCCCAAATACTTTACTGATATCCAAGTTTAATTTGGATTTTTCATTAATTTTATTTCTAGCATTACTACTATTCACTTAATCTTTCTCCTTCTATAAACTCTAAATAATCACTGTTGGATATTTTCCCTTGGACTAACAATTTTTCTAAATCATATTTCATATTCTTATTTGATAGATAATTATTGTCTTCATGTAATTCTTCTATATTTTTCTTATTTTCATCTTGCAAAAAGTAAACTGCACTAACAATTTGTCTGCCAGCATAACCAGAGAAGTTACAAGCCTTGCATCCACATTTCTTATATATTATTCTTTCATTCAATGAATTTCCATAATCTATTTCTTTACATTTATCACATAAAGTTTTTATTAATCTTTGTGATATTATCCCAACTAATGCATCACTTAACAAATAAGGTTTAATACCCATGTTCTCTAACCTTATGTAAACTTCTCTTGCAGATTTACAGTGAATTGTGCTATATACCTTGTGACCTGTAATTGATGCACGTACAGACATATTTGCAGTCTCCTCATCTCTTATCTCACCAATCATAATAACATCAGGGTCTTGCCGTAAAATACTCTTAAGTCCATTTGAGAATGTTATACCTAATTTTTTATTTAAACTCATCTGGTTAATATTTTGCATAACAATTTCAACAGGATCTTCCACGGTTGTGACATTCAAGGATTTTGAATCAATTTCCTTTAACATTGTATATAAAGTTGTACTTTTACCAGAACCAGTTGGACCATTTACCAAAACTAATCCATTATTTAATGATATTATCTTTCTAATAAGTTTAATTTGCTCTTCTGAAAACCCTAAATCTTCAAGGTTATAATCAAAATTATCACAATATAATATTCTTATAACTAGTTTCTCTCCATATACTAAAGGGATAGATGATACTCTTAAATCATATTTTGCTTCATTATATTCAATCATTATTTTTCCATCTTGAGGTCTTCGTTTTTCTGTTATATCCATATTAGCCTTCAGTTTTATCTTTGATGCAAGCGTTATATATTCACTTGAATCTATTTTATGAACCAAAACTAAGGTACCATTTATTCTATACCTGACATAAACACAATTCTTTTGAGGCTCTAAGTGAATATCACTAACTTTATCTTTTATTGCATTGAATATTAAAACATCTTCTAACGTTCTGTCTTCCATTCCAAAAATTATGTTCTTTAAATTTTCATAGTTTTTTTCTTCTATCTCCTTTATAACTATATCTTTATTATATATAAATCTTAAATATTCTTTAGCTTCTTCGGTTGCTTCATATGTCAAAACTATAATTTCATCTGATTTTTCTTTTATTGGAATAACCTTATATTTTTCACATATTTCTTTTTTTAGGTTCTTTGCAGTTTTTAAATCGACATCTTTGATTTCATATTCTCTAATCTTAATTCCACCTATCTATTATATTTTTTACATATTATGTTTTAATTGAATTAATATAACATATGTAAAATTTTAGACTAAAATTTAAATTAATATACATATTTTTCTAATAATTTCATTTTGTTGATAGCTTAAATTATGAAAATGTTTTAAACTAAACTTATTCCTATATAGATACCTAAAACATAGAATTAAACTACTCTATCATTTCTAATTAAAAAATCCTCGACAACACATAACATATTGTCGAGAATTTTAATTTAAGTTAATTCTTTCTATTTTGGTTTTAGGTGCCTCTTGTCCAGCTCTAAACTCTTCATTTATTGTAATATCTACCTTATAACCTGATACCATTTTAATAACATCTTCGCGTACTTCCATAGGATTATATTTTAAGTAATATTTTCCCATATATAATGTTTTATCATGTAATATTTTTACAATTAAATTCTATTAAATAATAAAAATGCCACATATTCATTACTGAATATTGTGGTATTCTACTGATCAATATTTATTCTATAAAGCCTCTATTCTTCATTTTTTCTTTGTTAAGAAATAATGCCATCCCTGTTTTCATTTTTCTTAAATTCATTTTTTCATAAAATTTTTCTTTTCCAGGTGAAGCATATAATATAACATTACATGTAGGCACAGATTTTAATATACTATTAATAATTGTTTTTCCTATATTTTTCCCTTGATATTCAGGTAATACTGCTACATCATATATTGCAGCTTGATATATTCCATCTGAAATAGCCCGTCCAAAACCAATCATCTTATTATTGTCCAACACAAATACAACAGTATAGCTATTCTCAAAAGCTTTTTTATGTACTTCACCTCCATAATAAGACATTCCAACTGTTTTTAATATTGTAGATACACAATTCCAATCTATATTTTTACAATCATATTGAATTTTTAAATTCATCTCGTTCTCCTTTGCCAATTTACTTTTTATAGATTTTAGTATACACTCTGACGTAAGGTAAGAGTCAATTGTTTTATAAATTTGCTTTTTTTCATTGCTAAATTTAAAAATACCACAACTCATTTCTGAAATTGTGGTATATTAATTCTAGGTTCAAATTATGATTTAATTCATTCATTAGATTATTCTGGATTACACTTCGGCATAAAATAAGCTTTTGAAAAACCACAACATGGGCAATTATTAGGAGCCATCTCCCCCTCATGTATATATCCACAATTCATACATACCCAATTAATAGGATAATTTGATGAAAATATCCCTTTTTTAAATCTATTAAATAAATTAGTAAAGATTTCGGCATGAGATTCTTCCGCCTCACTTAATTCTTTATAAAAACGAGCTATTTCATCTAGCCCTTCATCTAAAGCTATTTTTTCATATTTCTTGTAAAGTTCAACGACATTATCCTCTCTCTCCACACCAAATTTTAGATTATCTTCTGTATTTTGGATTAACCCCAGGAATTTTTTATAGGCTGCTCTAGAGTGTGCTAATTCATTACCTGCAATCCTTTCAAAAATATCTGCTATCCATAAGTAACCTTCATTCCTAGCCTTTTCGGCAAACATTATATAAATATTATTAGTTCTACATTCAACGGCAAAGGTTCTATAAAGATTTTTTTCAGTTTCAGTACCATTTAAATTATTGATATTTAACACTCCCATAAATCACTACAATTAATCTTATGCTGAATACCATTAACTAATTACTAGTTCTTTTAAACCATTATTTCATCAAGTTTTATCAAATATACATTTGTATTCCATCCCAAATAATATTATAATATTCCTAAATTTAGAATTCCACTTCTACTTCGCTTACATATATCAATCTAGAAATAAAGGGGGCTTGCTTTTGAGGAGTGTTACATCAAAATCTTTAGTAATGGGAGTAAATGCATGCCCCCTTATTTCGGTAGGATATATGACAAAGTACAGTTTCCACGCTAAATATCTTAACTCTTATAATCTAAAAACCTATAATCTACAGAGTCTTTAGATACTGCACTTATACTACCATCTTGTGTATATGTATAAATTTGTTCCTCATTAGTATTTCCACTATTACATCCAATAAATAAAACATTTCCATTTTCATCTATTTTTAATCCCTTTTTTGTTTTTACCACAGTTGGGAAATCATAAACTAATCTTTTTGCTTTGTTATTTTTTAATTCATACAATGAACTGATATTATCAGAAATTTTTCCAGTAAAATATATTTTTTCTTTATTTATAATTATATCTGAAAGTTCTTCTATCTTATCTGTTAAAAGCTTAACATCCTTTGTTTTCTTATCTATCATTACTAATTCTTTCTTGTTTTCTAATGTTAACTGTAAGAATACCACATTATCTAAAGTTCCCTTTATAAATGCTAAATATCCTCCTTCAATTTTATAAAGTAACTCTTCTTTATTTTCTTTTATGTTATATGTAAATAATCCATTCAAACCATCATTGCTAACTCCATAATATACCAAAGTATTAACATCATACCAATCATATAAATTTCCCGATATTGAAACATTAGATTTCATTTCTATTTCTTTATTTCCATTTGTATCAAATACTTTTAGCTTAAGACCATTATCTTCTATAAAATATGATATATATCCTGCATCTTTAGATAATTTAAGGTCACTATAACCTAAATCCTTAATTTCAAACTTATATCCATTACGCACTACATAAGATTTCCCTTCTTCAATGGATATATAACTCGAACTGCTTTTATCATAAGCACAAATAATATTGTTACCTTTCATTTGTTCATATTGGTCATTTTGATAATTATATAACTTATAAATTCCTTCTTCATTTTTTAATACAGCTCCTGAATTCAATTTAATATCCTCTGCTACATTAGGTACTTTTTCTTTTTGAGATGAACATCCTAGTGTAAACAGAGGAAGAACAATGAAAGCTAAAATACTCAAGCACTTTCTTTTTAATGATTTCATTTCTCTCCCTCTTCTTCAATGATTTTGACTCAAAAGTTTCACTTTACAAAGAAATCTTACCTTCAAAAGACACTTCTGCTGGTCCTTTCATATATACATTTTTCTCCAGAACTTCTATAATTAGTTCACCACCTGGTGCCTTAACAAAAATCTCTTTTTCCTTATCTACAAGTCCTAATTTCTTAGCTACTACTACGGATGCACAGCATCCAGTTCCACAAGCAAGAGTTGCGCCAGCACCTCTCTCCCATGTATTAACTCTTATATGGGTTTCATCAATTATTTTTACAAAATTAATATTACTTCCTTCTTTAAATAAATCAAGTTTTTCTATTTTAGAACCTTCTTCTACTACATTGTATTCTTTATCTTCTTCAAAAATAATTGTATGAGGAACTCCTACTAATACTGTAGTCATTTTATAAGTCTTATTATCTACAGTAATTTCACGTTCTATAAGACTTTCTATATTGTTTAATGGTATATCAAGTCCATCATAAGATGGATTTCCCATATATACTCTTACATATTTAACTTTGTCATTTTCTAATATTATCTCAATTTCTTTAACTCCATCACCAGTTTCAACTGAAAATTTATTACCATTTGCTATTTGATGTTCATAAACATACTTTCCAAAACACCTTATAGCATTTCCGCACATATTAGCCCTTGATCCATCTGCATTTATTATGACCATCTTGGCATTAGCTACTTCTGATTTTCTAACAATAACTAATCCATCTGCCCCAATTCCAAAATGTCTATCACAAAGTTTTTTAGCAAGTAAACATTCCTCCTTAATCTCATAATTAAAATCTTCAATAAATATAAAATCATTTCCAGCCCCTTGCATTTTATAGAAATTCATTTAAATTCCTCCCACTCTATAGTTTAACTATTTATATTACATATATTGAAAAAAATACTTATAATTATATCAATAATTATTTCTTTCTATAATCTAGTGATGAATAATATCCATAAGCTTAAATTATAACTTATTTGATAAGTTTTTCATATATTTTCTATAATTTTTTTCTTAATTTCAGCAATTTTTACTATATATTTTTTTATTCTTTATTATATACGCATATTAATATACTTTTATAAACTTATTAAATCTTAATATCCATTTCTTCTTCATACCTTGCTAATAATTGATAATCATATAGCTATAATGTTATAATATTCTTAGCCAGGCACATTCAAAAAATAATAAGTCAGTATGCTAGTGTATTTTTCTTATAAGAAAGCTCGACTCATTATTTTCTTTTCACGTGCCTTACACCAAGAAAGGATGACATAAAATGGCATTAGATGGTATCTACTTATATAGTTTAGTCGATGATTTAAAGAAATCAATATTAAATTCAAAAATAGATAAAATAAATCAACCTGAAAAAGATGAAATTATTTTAACTATACGAAAAGACCGTAGTAACATAAAACTTTTAATTTCTGCATCTCCTAGATTTGCTAGAATTCATTTAACAAATTCAATTAAAGCAAATCCAATAAAAGCTCCTATGTATTTAATGGTTCTTAGAAAATACATATTAGGAGGCAGGATTATTAGCCTTACTCAAAAAGATAATGATAGAATTTTAATAATAGAAATTGAAAATAGAGATGAATTAGGTTTTGATAGTATATACTCCCTTATTGTTGAAATAATGGGACGTCACTCTAACATTACTTTAGTTAGAAATAGAGACAACAAAGTCATGGAATCCATAAAACACATTACACCCGATATAAATAGCTTTAGAGTATTGTACCCTGGAGTGAATTATGTTTATCCTCCATCATCTACTAAATTAAATCCCTTTTCTATTTCTTATGAAGAATTAAATTCTTTTATAAGTAATAATTCTATTATTTTTGATATTAATTTTTACTCTAATTGTTTTACTGGAGTAAGTAAATTATTATCTAGCGATTTATATTATAACATTATTAAAGCTAATAATTCACCTACTAGACATGAAATTTATGAAAAATTTAATGAATTTATAAATAATTTACATAAAAATATATCATATAATATATTTACAAACAAATTCGGCATTTTAAAGGACTTTTATTCATTAAAATTAAATTCCTTAGAAGATAATTTTTTATTAATTCCTTATAATGACCCTAATACTTTAATGGATGCTTTTTATGAAAGAAAAGATAAACAAGATAGGCTACAAAATAAATCTATTGATTTACAAAAGCTTATACATACAAACATTGAAAGATGTAATAAAAAATCACGAATACTTAATGAAAATCTTAATGAATGTGCAGAAAAAGATTCTTTAAGAATAAAAGGAGATCTTCTAACTTCTTATATCTATAGTATTAAAAAGGGAGATAGTGATTGTACTGTATTAAATTTTTATAATGAGAATGAAGAAGAATATCTAAAGATCTCTTTAGATAAAACAAAAACTCCTTCTGAAAATGTTCAGCGTTATTATAAAAAGTATAACAAACTCAAATCATCAGAAGAATATGCTAAAGTTCAGCTTGAAAAAAATATTGAAGAAATAGAATATTTAAATTCTGTTCTTACTAACATTATAAATGCTGAAAGTTATGATGAAATTGACGAAATAAAAAACGAGTTAATTGAAACTAAATATATAAGATTCAGAAAGAATAATAAAAGTTCAAGGAAATCAAAAACTTCTAAGCCGCATCATTTTGTTTCAAGTGATGGAATTGATATCTATGTAGGAAAAAATAACTTACAAAATGATTATTTAAGTTTAAAATTTGCAAACAAAAATTATCTTTGGCTACATGCAAAAGATATTCCAGGTTCACATGTTATTATTTGTTCTTTTGATATTCCTAATAAAACTCTTGAAGAAGCTGCAATAATTGCAGGGTTTTATAGCAAGGGAAAAGATTCTTTAAAATTACCTATTGATTATACAAAAGTTAAAGAATTAAAAAAACCAAGCGGATCAAAGCCTGGTATGGTTATTTATCATACTAACAAGACTTTAATTATAAATCCAAATGATTTTAATACTTTATTTAATGTATAATTTACATTAGCGGTTATTAACTTAAAATTTACAAGCATTAAATTCATATCTATATGCTTTATAAATATTAATAGATATATACAAATTTGAATTTACTCTTATACTATAAATGTATATCTAAGACTAGAAATAAAGGGCACTCTTTTGTGAATTATTACATCAGAGTACACTTTATTTCGATATATATGATATATGCATAAACTTTAAATGAATAAATCAAATTTTTTTCACGCTTCTTCTAATAATTCTACATTACTATTAAAGAAATCTTTCTTTTCTTTTTCAACATATACAATTAAAACATTAATTAAACTTAGTGGAGCTACAAAAGATTCTATAAATGTAGAACCTTTGCTTACAGCTGTTAATGTAACATCTGAATATGGTACAAGTGGAGATAACATATTATCTGTAATTGCTATAGTTGTAGCTCCATTTCTCTTTAAATGTGTAAAAATTTCTACTGTGCTTCTAGCATATTTCCCAAAACTAATTCCAATAATTACATCTTCATCACTAAATTCATTAATTTGTTTTGGTATTTGTTCTATATTTTCAATTAAATTAACTTTGCTAAACATTAAATCAAGATAATATTTAAGAAAAATGCCAAGTATAGAAGAATTTTTTCTTACAACAATATATATTCTTTTTGCATTTAATAATAAATCAACTGCTTTTTTTAATTCATATAAATTTAAATCCTCCATAGTTAATTTAATATTATTTACATCATCTTCAAATATTTTATAAATTTCTTTTTCTTCATCACATTTTTTTTCAGAATCTATTTTTATACGTTCTATATTAGTTACTTGCTCCTTAATAGATTCTTGAGTATCTTTTAAAAATTCAGAATAACCTTTATATCCTAGAAAGATTACAAATCTTGTAACAGTTGCAATACTAACACCAGATAGCTTTGCTAATTTTTCTACAGTTAAAAAAGGTGCACTATTGGGATATGATAATATGTATTTTGCTATTTTTTCTTGTGCTTTGCTCATATTAGGTATCTTTTCTTCTATGTTTTGATATACTTCTGCCATTATTTGAACTCATTCCTTTTTTATTTAAGATTATATATTGAATTAATAAATATATAACTGCCTTAATCTCTACTATAATTTTTTCTTAAGTTGTTAACTTACAAAAATTTTACACATTTAGAATAATTTTATATTCCAAAACAAAAAAGATGCCAATAACTTTAATCGTTTATTAGCATCTTTGCTTTCAAAATTCACTTATATTTATTTTACCATGTAAGTAAAGCTTTGTAAATATATTTTCAATTCTTTATTTATATAATGGAATAAAATACATTAGTCTTTAATCCATTAATTCATTTATTAATGTATCTCCAAAATTTTTAATCTTACCATTATCAAAATATTGATAATAATAACATTTGATTTTACCATTATACAATTTTCTATTTTTAGTTGACTTTAATCCAAATATTTTTTCAAAAGTTTCAAATGAAGTTAATATATTAAAATCCCAACTTTCTAACTTTTTCTTAGTATTGCCCATATGTTTATAAAGACTATTTAATATTTGTTCTTCTCCTAGTCTTTCTCCATATGGAGGATTAGAGATTATAAAACCATATTTTCTAGAAGTTGAAAACTCCATGAAATCTCTTTTTTGAAATGCTATGTATTTATCTACTCCAGCTCTTTTAGCATTTTCCATAGCAAATTTAATTACGTTATAATCAATATCATATCCTATTAATTTTATATCCTTATTTTTTTCAGACTTTTTAGCACCTTCTCTAACACTATTAAATATATCGCCTTCCATAGATGGCCATGTTTCACATACAAAGCTTCTATTTACTCCTGGTGCGATATTTTGAGCTATCATAGCAGCTTCAATTAATATTGTCCCCGATCCACAAAATGGATCAATAAGTTCAAACTCATCATTCCATCTTGAAATTAAAAGCATTGATGCAGCTAATGTTTCTTTTATTGGAGCAATTCCAGAAAGTACTCTATAGCCTCTCTTATGTAACCCTGGACCTGTTGTATCTATTGTCAGTGTAACTATATCTTTTAATATAGCAACTTCTATTTTATAAACAGGACCACTTTCACTAAACTGCTCTATTCCATAGCTTTCACTCATACTCGTAATAACAGCTTTTTTAACTATAGCTTGGCAATCTGGAACGCTATGAAGTGCCGATTTAATACTTTTCCCAACAACATGCATAACCCCATCCTTTGGGATTAGTTTGCTCCACTCTACTTTTTTTGTTCCTTGGAATAATTCTTCAAAAGATTTTGCTTCAAACTCAGCCATTTTTATAAGAACTCTATCTGCAGTTCTTAAATGAATATTAGCAATAGCTATATCCATTTCATCTCCTTCAAAGGTTACCTTTCCATTTTCAATTTTCAAATCTTCATATCCAAGTGCTCTTAATTCTTTTGCTGTTATACTCTCTATTCCAAAGGTACTTGTTGCAATTAAATCATACATAATTTTACATTCTCCCTCTGTTCAAATTAACTTCTATTCTTCGCAATTTGAATCATATATTTTAACTGAATCTACTTCATCAGTTTCTTTCAGTGAAACTGCTATAATTTCACTTTTAGAAGTAGGAATATTCTTACCTACATAGTCTGCTCTAATGGGTAATTCCTTATGTCCTCTATCAATAAGAACTGCTAATTGAATTGCTGTAGGTCTGCTCACGTCTATAATAGCATCTATTGCAGCTCTTACTGTTCTACATGTATATAAAACATCATCTATTATAACTATTTTCTTGTCTTTTATTTCAAGGCCTAAATCTAAATTTCTAACCTCTATATTCCCATTTAAAATAGTTAGATCATCTCTATATAATGTTATATCTACAGAACCAACTGGAACTTCTTTCCCTTCAATCTCTTTAATATAATTTGCAATTCTCTTTGCAAGTGGATAACCTCGAGTCTTAATTCCAAGCAAAACTAAATCCTCTACCCCTTTATTTCTTTCTATTATTTCATGAGAAACTCTTATTAATGTTCTATTTATAGCTTTCTCATCTAATAGAAGTGCTTTTAATTTCATATTATCCCTCCACTTTTAAATTCAAAAAATCATAATTCTATTCCTATATAATTACATATTCATTTATACTATAATAATATAATCATCTAGTTTCATTTCTTAGTTTATCTATTATAACATTAAAATATTCTGGTAATTCTGTAGTAAATTCAACATATTTGTTTTTTGTTGGATGAACAAATCCTAAAGTCTTAGCATGTAACATCTGACCTTTTAACTTAAATTTTTGCTTTTTAAAACCATAAAGAGGATCTCCAACCAAAGGGAAACCAATTGATGCCATATGTACTCTTATTTGATGAGTTCTACCTGTTTCTAATATACATTTTATTAAGGTATAACCATTATATCTTTCAATAACTTCATAATGTGTTACTGCTTTCTTTCCACCTTCTACAATTCCTATCTTTAATCTGTCCCTTTTATTTCTTGCTAACGGTTTATCAATAGTACCCTTTTCATTTTTAATTCGTCCTTCAACTAAGGCATAATATTCTCTTTTCATGGAATGATCTTTCAATTGTTCTGAAAGTTTGTTATGAGCCTCATCGTTTTTAGCAACTACTAAAACACCTGATGTATCTTTATCAATTCTATGAACTATTCCAGGTCTTATAACTCCATTTATACTAGATAAATCTTTGCAATAAAAAAGCAAAGCATTAACTAATGTACCATTGTAGTTACCTGGTGCAGGATGCACAACCATTCCCTGCACTTTGTTAACAACTATTACATCTTTATCTTCATATAATATTTCTAAAGGTATTTCTTCTGCATCCACCTTTAATATTTCTGGTTCTATAAATATTATCTCAATTTCATCAAAGGGCTTTAATTTATAATTACATTTCTGAATTTTGTTATTAACTTTAATGCTATCCTTTTCAATAAGTCCTTGAATAAAAGATCTTGATTTATCAACAAAAACTTTACATAAATATTTATCAATTCTTGTTCCTTGATCTTCTTCTGAAACTATAAAAACACTTTTCTCCATAAACCAATATCCCTTTCTTTCAAGCGTATTCCTTCAATATTATAATATAATAACTTATACTTTACAATTGAAAACTTAATAATTCAGAAACTTCAAAACAATAAGGAATAAAGAGTATAAAAGAACCACTTATTGGTGGTTTTTTTATACTCTTTATTTTTTTGAATATATATTATTCGCCTTGAACAAAAAAATTTTTTATTTCATTTAATTCATTATTTAATAAATTACACTCCTGTAAGTCTTGAGCCTTTTCTTGTTTTTCATCTATCCTATTATTTATAAACTTTATTTCTTTTTCTATTATTTCTTCTTGAACTACATCATCATCATCTATTGGATCTGAAACATTATAATTTTTAATAAAGCCCTTCTCTAAATCATCAAATGTTTCTAATTGGGTATTCATAAAATTTCTATATTTTGCTCTGAATTTAATAAATTCTTGTTTAACTTTTTCATATTCATCATTTATTTGTATAACATCACTATGAGCTTTATCCATAATCTTTTGAGCAGATTCATTTGCATTTCTTAACATTAATTCTGCTTCTTTCTGAGCTGAATTTTTCGCTTGCTCTGCAGCATTTTGTGCAAGTATTAAAGTATTCTGTATAGTAGTTTCAATTTTTGAATAATGATCTACTTTTTCATTTAAATTAGCAAGCTTTTCTTTCAAACTTGTATTTTCTTTATACAATTCTTCATAATTTTCTACTACTTCATCTAAAAACTCATCAACTTGTCCTGAATGATATCCTCTCAATCCTTTTTTAAATTCCTTATTGTTTATGTCTATTGGTGTTAATTTCATACTTTCACCTCAATTATGTATATTTTTTAATAATAATTTTTTTTCTTCCGCTTTTACTATTTCCAATAGAATTACCTAAAATAAATTTTCCAAATCCTCTTATAGTAATTCTTTCTTCACCTTTAAGTTCATAACTTTTATCTTTTATCTTAACATAATTCATAAGCACTTGGCCTTGTTCTATCATTGCTGTAGCTTTTGATCTAGATACATTTATAATTTTAGAAACAACTCCATCAATTCTTAAAGAAGAAACTAAAATAATCTCTTCTTTAAAATTAACTTTAGGAAGAAGTTTAAAATCATCAATAACTTCTGCACTACAAACAACTTTAGAAATTTTATCTATGTTATATATAATGAAATTTTCTATTTCCTCATATACTGGTACATAACAAATATTTTTATCTACTAATAAATCACCAATTTTATTTCTTTCTATACCAAGAGATAAGATTCCACCTAAAAAATCTCTATGGGTAAGGCTTGAAAACTTTGATGTATTCTGAATTTTTATTAATTTCATAGGAAATGGATTTTCATATACATTATTAAAAGAAATCATTCTTCTTTCAGCATCTTCAAAAACTCCATTAGTTTCAACTTTAAAATCCTTATTACACAAATTTTTTTCAAACCATGACCATATATTAGGTGTATAGAAATTCTTTCCAAACATTGGTATATCCTTCTCTTTAGATAACAAATATCTTTCATACAAATTTAATGCTTCACTTCTATCATCATCTGTAAAATACTTACTTATTTTATCTTTCATAATTATTATAAAAGCCTTTTAAATAAGTCTATTACTAATAATGCAATTATAGGTGAAAAGTCCATTGGTAATCCAGAAATAAATTTATCCTGCAATTTTCTAAATGGTTCTAAAAGAGGATAAATGAAATTGTGTATTATACTTATAAACTTGTTTCCTTGAATTTGTGGAATCCACGAAGCTATACACTCTATGAATATAGCTAGTTCTAATAAGTTAAGTAACGTATTAAGAACCATAACAATACTATATATCAAATCTTATTCCCCCTATTTTGACCAATTAAATATAGCTTTTGAACTAAGCTCATTTTTCAATTCATTTGTTACTTCAACATTTGAAGGTGAAAGAATATATACACCTTTTTCAATTTGTTGTAATTCTCCACCTAATGCATAACAAGAACCACTTATAAAATCTAATAATCTTTGTGCTATTTTTAATTCTAACATAGTTGTATTTACTAAAACTATTCTTCTATTCTTTAGTGCTTCACAAATTTCAGTTGCTTCTTCATAGTCTACTGGTTTAGTTATTGTTACCTTTGCAGTTGAAGATGTGTGGATGTTTACAACCTTGCTATTTTTCTTATTTGTAATAACTGGTTCTATTTCTTCTTCATCTTTCATCTCATTTTCATATTCTTCATCCTCATAGTCCTCATAGTCCTCATAGTCCTCAAATCCTAATAAAGATTTAACCTTTGATAATATCTTACTCATTTTTTCCGCCTCCTGTATTATAATTTCTTTCTCCAAATATTCCTGTTCCTATTCTAACTAAATTAGAACCTTCTTCTATAGCTGTCATAAAATCATGAGTCATTCCCATGGATAATATGTTCATATTGATATTTTTGTATTTTTTTTCTTTAAGTTCTTCGAATATTTTTTTTGTTTTTTTAAAATAAATTCTATTACTCTCCTCATTTCCTTTTGGAATAATAACCATTATACCTTTGATTGAAACATAATTACATTTTTCAATTGTTTCTATAAATTCATATAAATTTTCTTCCAAAATACCGCTTTTGCTTTCTTCTCTTCCAATATTAATTTGAATTAATGCATTGGCCACTTTATTAGCTTTTCCAAAAACTTTTTCTATTTCATTTAGCAAACTAACGCTAGCTAAAGAATGAATCAAGTAAACTGTATCCACTAAATATTTAACCTTATTACTTTGAAGTTGTCCTATGAAATGCCATCTTACATCATCATGAAAGTTTTCTGATTTTTTCACTAATTCTTGAACTTTATTTTCTCCAAAATCTCTCAGACCTGCAATATATGCTTCTTCTAATTCTTCTAATGGCTTTGTTTTGGAAACAGCTAAAAGCCTTACCTCTTTTGGAATTTTAAATTTTAGTTCTTCTATATTTCGCTTAATTTCCATAATATAACACCATAAAACTATTCCTTTCTATACTTCACTTAGTTTATATTCTATATAATTTTGAGATTTCCTTTAAAAATATAAATTTAATTTTATTTTTTATTCTCATCTCTCTTCATATATTTAACATTACAGTTTTCTGTTGTTGGCGGCATAGTTATTTTATCTATTTTTTCAATATCTACATAAAGCTTTCTAAATATAAGCTGTTTAACATGGCTTCCATCTTCTAAAAGGGCGGCCTTTAATTTTTCCGGATCTCCTATAGCATAAATATTAAAAGGAGCATATTCCATTTCACCATCATCAAATCCTATAAATGCCCAGTTACAAATTACACCAGACCAAGGAACAACTCTATGACTATTAACACTAATAGCTTGCGCCCCAGCAACTCGAAGTTCATTTAAAATTAATCCCATATCATTATCATGTAAAAGCTTATTATTAATTTCATCTGTATTCTCTACAAGTGCATTAGTCTTCCCGTCATTTATCTTTAATATAATTCCTGGACCTTCTACCTTATTTAATCCAATAAACATTTCATAATCACTAATTTGAGTTTTCATATCATCAAGAATCTTATCATTTTTCTTATAATTATTTTCATAATTCCTTATTTTATCATGTTTCTCAATATTGTCCTCTTTTAAATTTCCTATTGATTTATATAAATTAGCTCTTTCTTCAATTGCATTTTGATATTCGGTTGCATTTAATTGACTATAAGATCGAATACCTTCAAAATTAAAATTCATTGATATTAAAGCACCTAATATTATGGTTGCAATGAAAACAAAGAAAAAACCTTTATTATTTTTCATCACATCACCTCTTTATTTAATATCATTATTTTCTTTTTCTATAGAATTTTTTTTAGATGACTTTTTCCTCCTAATTTTAAACTCTTCTAATAAAAGTCTTCTTATAATTGCAAAATTATCAAATATTCTCCCTCCAAATACTATTACTGCTGCTATATATATTGGTATTCCAAGTTTATCGCCTAAATACGCAAGTCCTGCTGCAAGTAATGCATTACCAAAAAATCCTGATATAAATATATCTGCTTGAAAATTCCTTGAAAGATTTCCTCTAATTGCACCAAAAACTGAATCTAAACATGCAAGTATTGCTACAGACATGTATGGTGACAGTTTATCTGATATGTTAACATCTAGTACAAATCCAAGTATTATTCCAATTAATAGTCCTATTACTGCGATCAAACTAATTCTCTCCTATTCCTTCACTAATTTAATAAATTCGCTTTTCAATGACTGTGTTGTCTTTCCTATAATTATATCATCTTCCGATTTTATTTCATTATTATAGTTAGGAAGAACACCATATTCTAAAGATCCTGGAAACGAAATTCCTACATTAAGTCTACCCTTTTCTCCAATTGCTTTAATTACAATTTTATCTCTTGGATATACTTTTCCAGTGGACCCTATTGCAATTCCATTTCCTGCTGTCTTAATTCCTGTCTGTGGAGTTATTCTAATGTCATTTATGCTTATAGCCTCTGCCCCAGAATACCAAATTAAATTTACTATATGAACTAATTCATCTTCACCTAAATCTCTATTACTATCACTTGAATTAGATCCAAATATAGATGTTTTAGGTGTTATGGTAAGTGTTATTCCTGGCCCCTTAACATCAACCACTCCTAAATGCATTCTAGCATTATCAAGTTGATTTTTTATATCTGCGCCTAAATTACCATCCTTTGCTGCTGTTTCTTCCATTTGTTTAAGTTCTTCTGATATCTTAGAATTTGTTGCTAACAACTCCACTTTTTCCTTCTTCAATGTTTCAATTTCTGAAATTATATCATTTTTATCATAATTACTAATGTTTGATTCAATATTTTTGTTGGCTAAAACTTTAAATTGATATGCTAATAAAAAGCCTAAAAGTCCACAAACAATAGCCACAAATATTTGAGATCTAGATATCTTCATTCCTACCTTACCTTTCTTCTTTATAATATATAGGTGCACCATCAAATCCTACATCCACATATCCTTTAGTAATCCCAATATTTGGATTTTCGATTATGTGTAGTAATTTATTCATTTTATCTGGTATGTTTTCGTCATTTCCAATTCTTCCTTCTACTTTACCAATATACACCTTTATATTCATCAAATCACTTACATCTATAACATTTATATTATAATTAGTTGGATTATTTTTTATAATTTTATAAAAAATATCTAAAAATTCTAACATTCTGCTATTATCCAAAGTTTTATTCCCTAATTCAACATCTTTCAAATTTATTCCTATAACATTTACTAAATTTCTATTATCAATATTATCTGTTTTTTCTAGTAAATTTGATTGACTGTCTAAAACATATTTATATCCATCTTTATCTACATAATATACCCCTTGCTTCTCTGAAACTTTTATATTAATTTGTTTTGGATATACCTTACTAATTTCAACATTTTCTACATAGGGATTTTTCTTAGCTTCGTTTATTATATTATGTTTATTTATAAAGAAAATATTCTGACCAATTAGGTTCTCTGTTCTTTTTTTTACATCCTCTCCACTCATAATTGGATTTCCTAAAATAGCAACCTTTTTAATAATAAAGATACTTGATTTAGTTGCAAAAATTGTTCCTCCAATAATCAAAATTATAGTCATCATAACTATTCTTTTTACTAGTCTTCTACGTTGTGCTTTTAAAATAAATTTCTTATTTGCTTTTACCATAAACATCCCTACTCTTTACATGTCACTAATATAATAACATGAATTTTTATATAATATTGCTAAAAATTTCATATAATAATAATACCACTTTAAGAAGATATTTTCATTAAATTTTACAATAGATTTTTATAATAACCAAAAATTAACATACGCTTTCATATAATAATTATATTATCAAAAGATTCTATAGTAATTCTCAAACTAAATATACTGCTTACTTTAAATATAATATGTAATTAAATTTGTTTACAGATTTTATAATTCGTTTAGACCTCACAAAATACAGGACAAAGAAGTTATATTTTAGTTCTTTGCCCTGCCTTAATACCTAAAATTATTATTTTTTATTTTATCTTTCTTTAAGCACTTCTTTCCCTTCAATCTGCCGTGATATATTTAAAAGTATTCCAACTGCCGTCATATTCATTAAAAGCGCTGACCCTCCATAACTAATAAAGGGCAAAGGAACTCCTGTAACTGGCATTGAGCCTGTTACAACTGCAATATTTATTAAGGATTGCACTGCTATAACTGAAGTTATTCCTATGGCAAGAAGTGTACCATAAGTATCTCTTGCTTTCATAGCCACACTAATACCCCTCCAAATAAATATTATGAAAAGAAGTATTATACATATGCACCCTATAAGCCCTAATTCTTCACCTATTATAGAAAATATAAAATCATTATGTGGTTCAGGCATATATAATGTTTTTTGTCTCGACTGACCAAGACCAAGACCTGTGACGCCTCCTGCACCTAGTGCATAAAAGGATTGAATTAATTGATATCCATTACCAGTGGCATCCTTCCATGGATTTATAAAATTAAGCATTCTTGCTCTTCTATAGTCTGTTGATACTGTGAAGAAAAGTGCTGCTGCTACCAAAACAGGAGCTACGATTCCAAATAAATGTTTTATCCTCCCCCCTGCTGAAAAAAGCATAATAAATGTAACAATCATTATAACTGATGCAATACTTAAGTTTTTCTCCGCTAGAACAAAGGCAGCATAAAATCCTGATACTGCTAGATATGGTAGTATGCCACTTTTAAAATTTTTAACACCTTCTCCTTTAACTTCAAGACTCATAGCTAAAAATAGTACTACAACATATTTTACAAGATCGGATGGTTGAAAGCTAAATGGTCCCATTTGAATCCATCTTTGTGCTCCATTAACACCCGAAAAAAAGAATACAGATATCAATAAAGGTATACTTACAATCATTATCCCTACTGTATATTTTTTTATTTTATGATAATCAAAGCACATTGTAAATGCCATTGCACCTACCCCTATAATTGCTGATATCAATTGTCTTTTTAAATAATACATACTATCTTTATTTATAAACATTGCATAATACGAGCTTGCAGAGTATACCATAACTACTCCAATTACCAAAAGCAAGGCTACAGTATAAAATATTACATAGTCAATTTCCCCCATTTTCTTTTTTCTTTTGGACCTAATAACATTCATATATAAATCCTCCAAACCTACTTAAAGTGCTATAAAACCTATAATACATAAAATTGCTGTAATGCTAGAAAATACTGTTACTATCTTTACTTCGCTCCAGCCTACCTGTTCAAAATGGTGATGTATAGGAGACATTTTAAATACTCTTTTGCCTGTTAATTTAAATGAAGTAACTTGAATTATAACAGATAAAGTTTCAATTAGATAGATACCTCCAACTATAACTACAAACCACTCCATTTTTAGCATTAAAGCAATTGTGCCTATAACTCCACCAAGAGCTAATGAGCCTGTATCGCCCATAAATATCTTTGCAGGGAAAGCATTAAATTTTAAGAATCCAAGTAATGCTCCAGCTAATGCTATTGCAAAAATTGCCACTTCATAATTTCCTGTTCTAAAACCAACTATCGCAAAAAAAGTTAGTACTATTACGGTAACTGAAGTTGCAAGACCATCTATTCCATCTGTTAAATTAACTGCATTTGTTACAGCTGCATAAAAAATAACTATAAATGGTATGTATAGCATACCTAAATCCATTCTAAAACCTTTATTTGCAAACGGAATTAAGATATCTGTTCCTATATATTTATATCCATACCAAGCAAAAGCTACTGAAAACAAAATTAATAATATCATTTTTTGTGCTGATTTTAATCCTAAATTGTCTCTATGGATTATCTTTAACATATCATCTAAAAATCCAATAAATCCAAATGCAAGAAATGAATATAAAATGATCATTTCTTTATCCATAAGTTTATGTCCCATAATTAATATAGTCGTTGCTACAGAAATGAAAAAAATAAGTCCACCCATTGTTGGAGTTCCAGATTTCTTTTGATGACTTTTAGGTCCTTCTTCTCTTATATTTTGACCAAATTTTAATTTGTGTAATATTGGTATGACTATTGGTCCAAGTATTATTGAAAATAGAAATCCCATTATTAATGGTGCTAAAATTTTTGAGTTAATTAATAGTCTTATTGTATCCCCCATCTAGTGCTGCCTAATTTTAAGGCAAGTCACCTCCTTCGTTTTATTTTTCTATATATTTAATTATTTCTTCAAACTTTTCACTTCTTGATGCTTTAACTAAAATCGTATCATTGGTTTTAATGATATTAGACAATTTTTCCATTAGTTCTTGTTTTGTATTAAATAGCATAGTACCTTCTTTAAAACCTTCTTCATAGAATTCTTTATAATCTCCTGTGGTTAATAAAATGTCAGCTTTTCCTTTTGCAAATTTTCCAACTTCAGTATGAGCTTCTTTTGCATAATCTCCAAGTTCACCCATAGTCCCAATTACTGCTATCTTTCGCGTACCAGAATAATTTTCAAGTACTTTAAGTGCTGCTTTCATAGAATCAGGATTAGCATTATATGAATCATTTATAATTGTAAAATTATTCTTATTTATAAATTCAAGTCTCATAGAAGTAGCATTAAAATTTTCAAGACCTTTTTCCATTTCATCAAATGTAAGCCCAAAGTCTTTTGCTATTTGTATTCCTATAAGTGCATTTAATACATTATGTTCTCCGACCATATTTAACTTAAATCTATGACTTTCGTTATTATTAGCAATTGCATCAAAGGCTGTAGTTTCACATGTTAATTCTATATTTTTAGCATAAAGATTATAATTTTCATCATAACCTATTTTCTCTAAGTTAAACTTATCACCTTTATTAACTGTTTTTAACATATCATTTTCACAGTTTACTATTAATGAGTTTTTATCCTCAAAAAAATCAGATATACACATCTTCTCTTTAAGTATATTTTCCCTACTCTTTAAATATTCTATATGTGCTACTCCAATATTAGTTATTGCTGAAATATTTGGACATGCAATACTTGCAAGCCTATTTATTTCTCCAAAATTGCTAGTCCCCATTTCAAGGACAGCTATATCATACTCTTTTGAAAGCTCAAATATCATAAGAGGTAAGCCAATTTCATTATTAAAATTGCCTTGTGTTTTGAATACCTTGTATTTTCCGCTTAAAAACGCAGCTACTAAATCTTTAGTTGACGTTTTACCAGTGGATCCTGTTATTCCAACAACCTTTATTCCAATTTTTTTTCTGTAAAATCTAGCTAGGTCTCCTAGCGCTGTTTTAGTATTTTCAACTTTGATAATAGTTACTCTATTATTTACTTCTTCAACTTTGAATTTAATTTCATCAACTATTATTATAGATGCACCATTCCCAATAGCATGCATAACATAGTCATTTCCATTAAAATTTTCTCCCTTTAAGGCAATAAACAAATTATCTTTTTCAATTTTTCTCGTATCTGTAGAAATTTTATTAAAATTCCCTTCATTATTATTGATTAAGATTTCTCCACTTATTGCTTCAACTATTTCCGATAAACTTAAATCCAACTTCATCCACCCCTTATTTCTTGCAATTCACAATTTACAGTTCACAATTATAGCACAATTTCCATTGGAAATTCATTAAATTGTACACTGTGCATTGAGTATTTCTTTAACAACTTCTCTTTCATCAAAATGTATTGTCTCATTCTTTAAGATTTGATAAGTTTCATGGCCTTTTCCAGCAATAACAATTACATCTCCTTCATTTGCAATATTTATAGCCTTTTTTATAGCTTCTTTTCTATTTTCTATTACAATATACTTATCTTTATTAAGTCCTACTTCAATATCTTTTATAATAGCCATTGGTTCTTCACTTCTCGGATTATCAGAGGTTATTATTGTAATATCTGCAAGATCTATTGATATTTTACCCATTTGTGGCCTTTTTACCTTATCTCTATCTCCACCACAACCAAACAGTGATATTAATTTTCCTTTTGTAAATGCCTTTGCAGTTTTTAATATATTATCAAGTCCATCTGGAGTATGAGCATAATCTATAATAATTTCATAAGGTAACTTATATTCATTTGCTACTCTTTCACATCTTCCTGGAACAACGACTTTTTCTATACCGTTTTTTATTGCTTCTACTGGAATTCCTAATTTAAAGCATGCTACAATTGCACCTAATGCATTATAAATATTATATTCACCTGGTATATTTAAAATAAATTGTTCATTTTTTTCAAAATTAAGTTTAAATCTAATATCTCTACTTCCCATTTCTTCATCAAATGCTTTAAAATCGGAATGCTCTTTTACTGAGAATGAATATACATTACCTGCCTTTAAGTCATTTAAATCACTAATTACTTGTTTTCCATAATTATCGTCAATATTAATAACTTTTATTCTGGATCTCTCAAATAATTTAAATTTAGCTTTATAATAATTTTCAAATGTCTTATGAAAATCTAAATGATCTCTAGTCAAATTTGTAAAAATACCAATTTCAAATTCAACACCATAAACTCTATCTAACTCTAATGAATGAGAAGATACCTCCATAACACAATATTCTACGCCTTTGCTTACCATTTCAAAAAATAATTCTTGTAGCTCTAAAGATTCTGGTGTTGTTCTTTCAGTGTGAATTTTTTCACTTCCAATATAATTTGCAATAGTTCCAATTAAACCAACTTTTTTATTATTTGATTCTAAGATATCCTTTATCATAAATGCAGTTGTAGTTTTTCCATTAGTTCCTGTTATACCAATTATCTTCATCTTACTGCTAGGATTATCATAATAATTTGATCCCATTAGTGCTAATGCTTTTCTTGTATCTGCACATTTAATAACAGAAATATTCTTATCTTTTATTTCAACACTATCCTGTATTACTATTACTTTAGCACCATTTTCAATTGCCTTATCAATATATTTATGCCCATCAGTTGCATATCCTTTGATGCATACAAAAATATCAAGTTTTTCAACTTTTCTGCTATCATAATTTATTTTGTTAATATCTACATCAACCTCACCTTGAATTACTTTATAATCTATTCCCCTTAAAATACTTTTCAAATTCATATTGAATCCTCCTAACTAATTTATCTTACATTAATATTGTATTTTGAATTTCAAGTCCATAATTGAAATATCTATCCCTATATGGATATACTTTGCATTTATTAAAATTAACAATAAATGATAAATTCCTTTTGAATTTCTAAATCTAGTTTTCTAATAAAGATGTAGAATTTATATTCTAAAAAATATAGCATGCGCGCATTCCCACATGCTAGTATTTTATCATTTGTATAAACCATTTAAAATTCCTTTCAAATATAACTATTTCAATCTAAATAAACTTAATATTTCCCTTTTAAATCTTATCACTTCTTTTTTAGTCCTTATAATTTGAACTTAAAGTTAATTTAACAATTGTTCCTTTAGTTATGACTTCCCCTTCTGAAATATCTTGCGAAGAAACTGCCCCACTTCCTTCAAAAGTAGGTGTTATTCCAAGATTTTTCAATAAAGAAGTTACATCTTCTTTTGAATATCCCCTAACATTTGGCATTACAACATTAGTATTATAAGTCTCATCACTACTTGTGTAAAGATTTATTTTTGAACCTTCCTTTACTGAGTTTCCTGGATATGGAGAGAGATTTATAACCTTATCTCCGCTACCATCCACATTAAAATCTAATTTTGCATCTTTTAATACCTTTTCAGCATCTGCAATTTTCATATTTCTAACTTCTGGAATAACAACATCTTTAGAAATCTGATCACTATTTTGATCAGAAAACTTGTTATTTAAATTGTTAAAAATATCTGTAAATAATGGTTTAACATATGGTACAACTACTTGAGCTGCGTAATACGCGCCATTACTGGGTTCATCAACAGTTATCATAACAGTAACTTTCGGATCATTAGCTGGAGCCATTCCAACAAATGAAGATATATACTTCCCCTCTCCATATACTCCATTAATAACCTTTTGAGCTGTACCAGTTTTACCACCAATATGATATCCGTCAATAAAAGTCCCTATTCCCGTTCCCCCTGTTACAACCTCTTCAAGATAATTTCTAAGTTCTGCTGTCTTTTCTTGACTTGCAACAGTAGCAGTTTTAGGGTTAAAAGTTTCATCTACAATATTAACATTATTTTCGTCATTATGAGTCACTTCTTTCATTATATGTGGCTGAATTAGTGTTCCTCCATTAGCAATAGCATTAAATGCAGTCATATATTGAACCGAATTTACTGTGTTAGTTTGACCAAATGATATTGTTGCAAGGTCTGCTTCAGAAACTTTATTAACTGGTTTTACAATTCCGGGTGCCTCACCTGGCAAGTCAATTCCACTTACTTTTCCAAATCCAAATTTATCAATAGTTTCACATAACTTTTCTTTACCAATCATTTGTCCTAATTTTACAAACCCTACATTGGATGAGTTTTGAATAATTTTAAGTAAACTTAGAAGTCCGTGTCCTTCTAGTTCCGCATCCCTTACAGTAATGCCTCCTACTGATATTGATCCATTATCTACAAATTGCGTATCTTTATTAACAACATTATTTTCTAGACCTGATATAGCAGTAATTACTTTAAATATAGATCCAGGTTCAAAGGTATCATTTACTAATCTATTTCTCCACATCTTTTGTATTTTTTCACTACTATTTGCTCCTTCAAATTTATCTGCACCATCGTATGGATTATTTGGATCAAAATCAGGTTTATTAACCATAGCTAAAACTTCTCCTGTTTTCGGATCCATTACTAGTATTGAAACTGCTTTAGCTTTATTATCTTCATAACACTGCTTAGCTATCTTCTCAGCATAACTTTGAATATTTTCATCAATAGTAAGAGTAACATCTTTACCATTTATAGGTGCTGTATACTCAGGAACTGTATAAGGCAAGTCCCTATTATTTTTATCAAGTTCTGCAATCTTCATTCCAGAAATTCCTGCTAAATATGAATTATATTGAAGTTCTAATCCTGTCAATCCTTTACTGTCAGGATCAGTACTTCCTAGAACATGTGATAGAAAGTTATTATTTGGATAATATCTTTTTGTATCTGCCGAAACTAAAACTCCACTTATATTAAGTTCTTTTACTTTATCCCCTACATATTTTTCTATTTTCCTTACAACAGTAACAGACCCTGCATCAGCTCCACTTGGAAGTTTTTTTTCTAAATCAGCCTTTATTTCTGATACGTCCACATCCAATGCCTTTGCAATTACAGGCGCAATATCACCAGTTTTCAACCCATCGTCTCCTGTAGGCACTGGAATACCTACACTTTTCATATGATCTACTTCTTTGCTTGGAATAGATTTTAATGGTCTTTTTAAATATGTCCTTACAGAATTCAAATCAAAATCTACCCTATAGACATTAGCAGACACAGCAAGTTCATTTCCGTTTCTATCTAGAATTCTTCCTCTTTTAGCATCTATTTTCACTTCATTTGTCAATTGTTCTTCTGCTCTCCCAGAATAATCTGCCCCATTAACTATCATTATATAAGATATCCTAATTATTAATATTGCAAAAACAACCGTTAATGAAAAAGCAGTACTTCTCAGTCTCTGACGCATTTTGGCTTTATCTCTATAATTTCTCTTTCTCAATGCCTGTCCCTCCATGTATTTTCTTTTGTATAAAATCATTTAAACTTCAGAAAATTGTTTTCTCTTTTTTAATTAATGATAGTTCCACTAAGACAATTAAAATATATAATGAGATCATTACTAAAAAATATAGTATGTGAGCATTCTCACATACTAATATTTTTTCATTTGTTTAGTTTATAACAAATTATTTTCAAATCACAACTATTTGAACCTAAAATATCCATATAAATTTTCATTAGTTCTTTTTTAATCTTTATAATCTGATGTTAATGTTAATTTAACAGTTGCTCCTTTAGTTATAACTTCCCCTTGTGAAATGTCTTGTTTTGATACCATTCCACTTCCTTCAAAGGTAGGTACTATTCCAATATTTTTCAATAAGGTCGTAGCATCTTCTTTTGAATATCCTCTAACATCTGGCATTACAACATTATTATTATAAGTCGCATCACTACTTGTGTAAAGATTTATTTTTGAGCCTTCTTTTACTGAATATCCTGGATATGGCTTCATATCTACTACTGATTCCTCATCTCCATCTATATTAAAATCTAATTTTGAATCTTTTAATACTTTTTTAGCATCTGCAATTTTCATACCCCTAATTTCTGGTATTATTACATCCCTAGAAATTTGACCTAAATTTTCATTTGAAAATTCACTATCAAGGTAATTAAAAATATCTGTAAACAAAGTCTTAGCTGGCGGAACAGCTACTTGTGCTGCATAATATACACCGTTACTCGGTTCATCAATAGTTATCATCACAGTAACTTTAGGATCAGAAACTGGTGCCATTCCAACAAATGAAGAAATATATGCTCCCTCTTGGTATCTACCATTAACAACCTTTTGTGCAGTACCTGTCTTACCTCCAATATGGTATCCTTCAATAAAAGTTCCTGTACCAGATCCTCCAGTTACAACACGTTCAAGATATGTTCGAAGCTCTGCAGTTTTTTCAGTACTTGCAACTGTAGTAGTTTTGGGCTTAAAAGTTTCATCGACTATATTAACTTTATTTCCATCATCATGAGTAACTTCCTTCATAACATGAGGTTGAATTAAAGTTCCTCCATTAGCTATAGCATTAAATGCAGACATATATTGAACCGAATTAACTGTATTTGTTTGACCAAAAGATATTGTTGCAAGATCTGCTTCTGAAATTTTATCAACTGGTTTAACAATTCCTTTAGCTTCTCCTGGTAAATCTATTCCACTTATTTTTCCAAAACCAAATTTATCAATATATTCACAGAGTTTTTCTTTACCAATCATTTGTCCTAATTGTACAAATGCTACATTACATGAGTTTTGGATAATCTCTGGGAAATTTTGAAGTCCATGCCCTCCTGCCTTCCAACACTTAGGATTAATGCCACCAACTGATATTGATCCATTATCAATAAATTGTGTATCCTTATTGACAACATTTTCTTCCAATCCAGTAATAGCTGTTACTACTTTAAATATTGATCCTGGTTCAAAAGTATCATTAACCAATCTATTTCTCCACATTTTTTGTAATTTTTCAGTTGAATTTGCTCCATCAAAGGATTCCGCTCCTTCATATGGACTATTCGGATCAAAATCTGGTTTATTAACCATAGCTAGAACTTCTCCAGTTTTCGGATCCATAACTAAGATGGATACTGCTTTAGCCTTAGTATCTTCATAAGCTTGCTTTGCTGCTTTTTCAGCAAAATATTGAATATTCTCATCAATAGTAAGAGTAACATCCTTACCATTTACTGGCGATGTAAATTGCGATATAGTATACGGCAAATCTCTATTATTTTTATCAAGTTCTGCAATCTTCATACCAGGAACTCCTGATAAATAAGAATTGTATTTAAGTTCTACTCCAGTTAATCCCTTACCATCAACATTAGTACTTCCTAGCACATGCGCTAAAAAATTATTATTTGGATAATATCGTTTTGTATCTGGCGAAACTAAAATTCCACTTATATTAAGTGCTTTTACTTTATCTGCTTGATCCTTTTCTATTCTTCTTACTAGAATAGCAGATCCTGCATTTGCTCCACTAGGAAGTTTTGTTTCAAGTTTATCTTTAACCTTAGATGCATCTAAATCTAAAGCTGTTGCAATTAATGGAGCAATATCATCATTAGTTAAATTCTTTTTACCAGCTATAGAAATACCTATACTTTTCATTTGATCAATTTCTTTACTTGATAATTTAGTTAAATCTCTTGATAAATATGACCTAATAGAATTCAAGTCAAAGTCAACTCTATAAACGTTGGCAGATACAGCAAGTTCTTTGCCATTTCTATCCAAAATTTTTCCTCTTACAGCATCTATCTTTACTTCACTTGTCCATTGTTCTTCTGCTCTTGCAGCATAATCTACTCTCTTAACTATCATTATATAAGAGAGCCTAATGGTCAATATTGCAAAAACAAAAGTCAATGCAAAAGCTGCATTACTCATCCTTTGACGCATTTTTGCCCTATCTTTATAATTTTTCTTTTTCAATATCTATTTCCCCCATGTACTTTCCTTTACATAAGGCATATTAAAAAAATACAAATTGCATCATTGACACGTTATTTTTTTAATATGCCTAATACCTTTTAAATTTCAGATAAAATTCACTTTTAATATTGTTCTCCATGTAAACATTAGATTCACTAATACTATGATTTTTAAATCAACTTCATAATTATTTTATCTGCTAGCTAGCATTCGTAACACTCACGATATATGAAACTACTAGCCCTAAAATCAGAGGAGTACTCACTGAGTAAGTGATTCACACAAAATCGTAGATTTTGATTCTCTACTTAAGGAAGTTAACTCGTATGAACGAATTAATTAAGTTCGAAAACCCAAATACAAGATTTGGGCTCTCACTTATCTGCCTAACTATCAGATAACGGCTGCACGCTCCTGGACATTGTGACCCTTGAGGTTCCGAGCCCCCCTTGTGGGGATAAGTTTTTCTAAGCTTCAGGTGGAGAATCATATTCCTATTAGGAACACTCCATCTGAAGCTTATAATTACTTTATTAAATTCATAACTTTAGATAACAAGGTTTCTTTAGTATTATTGCTAGAACTATTAGATTTTAAATCTTCAAAATAATTTTGTGAAAAGTCAATTCTCACTGTTTCTTTTTTATTAGGAATAAACATAGATAACTTAGTTTCAGCTTTGCCTTGAATATTGCTTAAAGCAGAATACTTTAATAATTTTACTTTTAATGCTTCATTGTCTTCTTGCGTTTGATTAATTTGAGTACCTAAATTACTTATTTTCCTTTGCATATCATAAACCTTGCCATCTCCAGAAATAGTTAAAAAACCCAATCCAAATATAATCACTACCATAGTTAAGACATATTTTCTATCATTTTTTCTTCTATTTCTTAATAAGGTATTTCTATTGTTTATGTTTTTTCGTCTTTGTATTTTTTTATACTTCTTATCTAGTTTACGGACTCCACTTTTTCTTTCTGGTGCTGATACTGTACTACCCTTTATATAATCATATTCTCTTCCTGCCAATTTATTCACATCCCAACTCATTTATATACATAATATTAAGTGAAACTTGATCCAGGTAAGGTATACCCCCCTCTGAATCTCAGTTGAACTTATACCCATAAAGGGCACAATGTCCCCTTATGGGAAAAATTATAATTTCTCAATTATCCTAAGTTTAGCACTTCTACTTCTTGGATTTTCTTCAACTTCTTTTTCAGTTGGTGCTATTCCTTTTTTTGATATAACCTTAACTATTGGTAATTTGCCACAAGCGCAAATTGGAAACTCTTTTGGACAAGTACATGGATTTTCTAATTCTCTATATTTAAGTTTAACTATTCTATCTTCCAAAGAATGGAATGTTATAATAGCCATTCTTCCACCTTTATTTAATCTATTTACTCCATCTTCTATGGTCTTATTTAATATTTTCAGTTCTGAATTAACTTCTATTCTAATAGCTTGAAAAGTTCTTTTAGCTGGGTGGGGTCCATCTCTTCTCATTTTTGCTGGAATTGCAGCTTTAATAAGGTCTACAAGTTCAAAAGTTGTTTCTATAGGTTTTTCTACTCTTTTATTAACTATAAAATTTGCAATTCTTTTAGCAAATCTTTCTTCCCCATAATTTTTTATTATTTTGTATAATTCATCTTCACTGTAACTATTTATAATTTCATAAGCTGAAAAATCATTATCTCTGTCCATTCTCATGTCTAACGGAGCATCTTTCATATAACTAAAGCCTCTTTCAGGCTCATCAAGTTGATATGATGAAACCCCAAGATCCATTAAAATTCCATCAACTTTTTCAATATCTAACTCGTTTAAAATATTGTCTATATTATAAAAATTATTGTGAACATATTTTACATTTGTAAATTCCTTTAATCTTTCTTTAGCTGCCTTCAAAGCATCTTTATCTTGATCTATTCCAATTAGTATTCCATCTTTAGATAAATGCTCCACAATATGAGATGAATGTCCTGCTCCCCCTAAAGTACAATCAACATAAATCCCATTTTCTTTTATATCTAATGCTTCTATACACTCATTTAATAATACTGATACATGTTTAAATTCCATAATAAAAACTCCTTATATTCCCAAATAATTCATTTTTTCTGCAATTGAATCAAAGTCCATATTTGACTCATTGTATTCATTCCACTTTAATAGGCTTCATACTTTTGATTCTATTATACTCCACTGTGCACCACTTTATCTATATTATTCTATAAAAATATAGCAATTCCTCCTCAAAATTAATATTTTTAATTTTAAATTTGCTTTTTAATAAAAAACAATCAAAAATAATTTTCAAATCTGAACTTTTCTTAAAACTTAATAGCTTAATAAATGCAAAAATAAACTGCTTTAAAAACAAGTAAATTTATTTTTAAAACAGTTTATTAATATTTATATTAGCTTAGTTTGTTTTAATCTCTTAATGTAGCTCCAAGCTTGTATTCAAGAGATCTTAATATTTTCTCATGGATTTTATTAACTTCGTTATCTGTTAATGTTTTATTTTCATCTCTATATGCAATTGCATAAGCTATGCTCTTCTTACCTTCAGGTATTTGCTTTCCTTTATATATATCAAATAGTTCTACCTTTTCAACTAAATTCCCACCAGCTTTGCGTATTGTTTCATCAATTTCTTGAACTAAAATAGCATCTTCAACAATTAAAGCAATATCTCTTGTTACTGCTGGAAATTTAGGTAATGGTTTATAGTTTTTGTACATATTAGAACTTTCATATAAGACATCTAAATTTAACTGTGCTACAAAACATGGTACATCAAGCCCATAGTTTTCACAAACAGCTAAATGAACTTCACCCAAAGTTCCAGCCACAGTTTTTCCTACAACAAGTTTAGCTGTTTTTCCTGGATGGAAGCTTACATTTTCACTTTCTCTTTCATACTTAGAATTCTTTATTCCAAGGCCCTCTATTATATTTTCAACTGCACCCTTAAGGTCTAAATAATCGCAGTCTCCATACATGCCAATAGTTATAATGTTCTTTTCTGCTGGTAGCTTAGTATCATCATCATTCTTTATATATACTTTACCCATTTCAAACAATCTAACATAAGAATTATTTCTAGAATAATTTCTCCCTAAACTCTCCATCATTGAAGGAAGTGTTGTTGTCCTCATTACACTATAATCTTCACCTAATGGATTTTTTATTTTAACCACATTTCTAAGTTCATTATCTTCTGGTAAATTAATTTTATCAAATACCTTTGGTGATACAAATGAGTAGCTTATAGATTGGTTTAATCCACTACCTGTTGCAAGTAATACTACCCTATTATCTAAAATTCCTTTTCTATATCTAGGTTCTCTTTCAGTAGAAACACTAAATATTGTTGTAGGAATATTATCATATCCATAAATTCTTGCAACTTCTTCAGCTATATCTTCTCTAATTGCAATATCAACTCTAAAAGTCGAAGCTGTTACAATTAGATTATCTCCATCAATTTTTGTAAATAAATCAACACTATCTAAGCATTTCTTCATTTCTTCTTTAGAAATATCAGTACCAAGAAAAGAATTTACCCAATTAGAATCAACAACTACTGTTCCAGCTTCTTTTTTGTTATTATAAACATCTATAATTCCTTCCATAACTTCTCCAGCCTCTAATTCACAAATCAAAGCACAAGCTCTATTCATTGCAACTTCAGCTAAATTAGGATCAATATCTTTTTCAAATCTGCTTGAAGCTTCACTTCTTAAGTTTAATTTTTTAGAATTTACTCTAATATTAGTTCCATCAAAGTTTGCACACTCAAATATAACTTCAGTAGTGTCTTCCTTTATTTCTGAATTTAATCCACCCATGATTCCAGCAAGACCAATAATTATGTCATTATCTTTTATACAAAGCATAGAATTATCTAAAATTCTTTCAGTTTCATCTAATGTAGTAAACTTTTCATCAACCTTTGCTCTTTCAACTACAATCTTATTAGTTGAGATTTCTCTTTTATCATAAGCATGCATTGGCTGACCAATTTCTAGCATAACAAAATTTGTTATATCCACTATGTTATTTATTGGTCTGATACCTGCTTCAAGTAATCTTTCTTGCATCCAGCCTGGCGATGATTGGACTTTAACATTTTTAATTCCTCTTGCCATAAATCTAGAGCAAAGCTCATCCTTAACTTCAACTTTCAATTCATTAGTAATGTTAGAAGAATTTGAAACTGTATACTCTAAGTTTGGCATTTTATATGTTGTTCTAAGTGCAGCAGCAGTCTCTCTTGCCATACCAACAATACTTAAACAATCTGGTCTATTTGAAGTTATTTCAAAATCTAAAATTGCTTTATTAAGTCCTAAAACATCTTTAATATCCGCTCCAAGTACTGTATCAGTAGGTAAAATCAATAATCCATGAATGGGTTGATCTCCAGCAATTCCAAGTTCTTCTTCAGAACAGAACATACCATTTGATACTTCTCCTCTAAGTTTTCCTTTTTTAATTTTGGTTCCATCAACGAGTGTTGAACCATGAAGTGCAACCGGTACTATATCTTGCTCTTTCATATTTATCGCAGCCGTAACTATTTGTATTTCTTCGCTTCCAATGTCAACTTGACAAATGCTTAATTTCTCAGCATCTGGATGTTTCTCTATTTGTATGATTTTTCCTGTAACTACATTTTGAATTACATCCCCTTGAACTATAAGCTCTTCAAGTTGTGAGCCAGTTAAGGTTAATTTATCTCCTAATTCTTTTGGGATTACATTTATTTCAACATAATCTTTAAGCCAACTATATGGTACTTTCATATTCTTTCCTCCTCAATTTTTACCTTTGGGTAGTTATTCTAAGTATTTCTAGAATTGATCTAAAAATCTAACATCACTTTCATATAATAATCTTATATCATCTATTCCGTAATTTAGCATTACCATTCTGTCAACACCAAATCCAAAGGCAAATCCACTATAAACTTCTGGATCAATACCACAATTTCTAAGTACATTTGGATGAACCATTCCACATCCAAGAAGTTCTATCCAGCCACTACCTTTACATACTTTACATCCTGTGCCACCACAAACAAAACAAGTTGCATCCATTTCAGCTGATGGCTCTGTGAATGGAAAATGATGTGGTCTAAACTTAGTTTGAACTTTATTACCAAACATCTTTTTAGCAAATAATTCTAAAGTTCCTTTTAAATCTGCAAAAGTAACTCCTTTATCAATAACTAATCCTTCCATTTGATAAAATATAGGCGAATGAGTCGCATCTACTGAATCTGATCTATAAACCTTACCAGGTGATATCATCTTTATTGGTGGTTTTTGATTTTCCATAGTTCTAATTTGAACCGGTGAAGTTTGAGTTCTAAGCACTATATTGTCATTTATGTATAAAGTATCTTGCTCACTTCTTGCAGGATGATTTTTAGGAATATTTAAAGCTTCAAAATTATAATAATCTAATTCAACTTCAGGACCTTCTTCAATTGTAAAACCCATTGAAATAAATATTTCTTCCATACTTTGAAGTGTTAAATCTAAAGGATGCCTTTTTCCTATAACTTTTTTCTTTCCCGGAAGTGAAATATCTATAGTTTCACTTGAAAGCTTTGCATCTCTTTCTTTGTCCTTTATGTTCTTTATAGTTGTTTCTAATTTTTCTTCTACAAAAGCTTTAGTTTCATTAACTAATTTCCCTATTTGTGGTCTTTCCTCTGGAGATAATCCTCCCATACTTCTTAATATTGTAGTAAGTTCACCTTTTTTACCTAAGAACTTAACTCTAATTTCTTCTAATTCACTACTCTTCACAGCTTCTTCAATTTGCTTTAATGCAAGTTCTTGTAATTCTTTAAGTTTTTCTTTCATAATTGTTCTCCTTCCAACAAATTCAACTAGAAATTTAGGTATGATTCAATTGAAACTAAAATTCTAAATTGATTCTTATTTAATTAATTTTTTGCATAAAAAAATCGTCCCCTCATAAAAGGGACGAATTATCCGCGTTACCACCCTAATTGGTACTTATTAAATAAAGCAACCCAACTCAATTAAATTAACGACTCTTTTTGCCGCTAGCTACTACTTAAAATTTCACAGCTAGAACTCCTGAGCGAACTTCAATATTATATTATTTAAGAAGGCTTACAGTCTATGACCTTCTCTCCCTTAAAATTTTTCTAATATCTACTTTCTCATTCACAGTTTTTAAATATTAAATTAATACAACTAATTATACAAATAAATGCTAAAAATATCAATACTCATTTTATTTATTTCTGTAAATTAAAATTTGCCTATGTTTTAAAATTATATTCTTATGTATAAAAGACTTTAGATAAAAAAATAAAGAATAAATAATTTCTAAAATTACATCTAGAAATTATTTATCCACTTCTTAATCTTATAACAAATATTTCAAAATATTAAAACTATTGTTCTATAACCTATCTTGCCGTACTTTTTCGTATATTATAACAGATGTTGCTATTGCAACATTTAAAGATTCAGCATTTCCTGGCATTGGTATTTTAACTTTTGCATCTGCTAAATCCAATACTTCTTTGCTTACTCCGTTACCTTCATTTCCAACTGTTAATATTATCTTGCCTCGTAAATCTTCCTCAAAAAAATCCTTATTTGTATCAAGAGAAGTTATTACTAAATTAAAACCGTCTTCTTTTAAACTCTTAACTAAAGATAAATTCTCATCCTCATAGTGAATAGGAATATAGAATATTGATCCCATTGTTGATCTAATTGTTTTTTCATTATATATATCAACCGTTCCCCTAGTTAATATAATCCCTTGAACTCCTGCTGCATGAGCAGTTCTTATTATAGTTCCTAAATTACCTGGATCCTGCAACTTATCACAAAGCAAATAAAAATTCCCATTAGCCAGCACGGGCATTATATTCATATTTATAACTGCAAGTATCCCTTGAGGGTTCTCTGTAGAAATAAGTTCTTTAAATAAATTATCACTTATTTTATAAATTTTTATATCTTCAGTTATATAATCTATTAAAAATTTATCAATCTTTCCTACGGCATCTTCTGTAACAATTAAACAATCTACATTTACTTTCGCCTTAAATGCTTCTTGAACTAATCTAAAACCTTCTATTATATATTTACTGCTTTTATTTCTATTTTTTCTTTCTTTAAGTTTTTTTGTATGCTTAAATAAGTTATTTTCTTTGCTTTCAATAAATACCAAAGTCTTACACCTCAAAACTAATTAACCTTATCATATTTTTTCAAACTTCTATATTTTAATTATTTTCTATATTAAAAAAAATTTAGCAGTTAATATACAATCCCCTAAATTAATAATACTAATTATATTTTTATCACTAAAAATTGATTTTCAAACTATGTAGTATGACTACATTTTTTATTTTATATATAATTATATAAAATAAAAAATGCGACCTAAGTCGCATTTTATGTATTAAGCGTTTATTTGTTTTTTAGCAACTTCTACTAAGTCTGAAAACGCCTTAGGATCATTTATAGCTATTTCAGATAACATTTTTCTGTTGATATCTATTCCAGCTAATTTGATTCCGTTCATGAATTTTGAATATGATAAATCATTTATTCTTGTAGCAGCGTTAATTCTTGCAATCCATACGCTTCTATAATCTCTCTTTTTATTCTTTCTTCCAACGTAAGCATTTCTAAATGCTCTTATTACTGATTCATTTGCAGTTTTATATAACTTACTTTTTCCACCGTAGTATCCTTTTGCAAGCTTTAAAACTTTTTTATGATTTTTACGAGCATTCTTTGCTCTTTTTACTCTTGCCATTACTTAAACCTCCTGTATTAACTTTCTATTATAGGTATGGTAATAATTTCTTCATTACTTTTTCTTGTGTCTTTGAAACATATCCAGCTTTTCTAAGATTTCTCTTAGTCTTTGAGCTCTTCTTTGTTAAGATATGACTCTTAAATGCTTTAGCTCTTTTTAATTTTCCTGTACCTGTCTTTTTGAATCTTTTTGCTGCACCTCTATGAGTTTTCATTTTTGGCATGATTTAAATCCTCCTCTCAAGTTATGCCTTTTTAGGCCCTAAAACCATTGTCATGTTTCTGCCTTCTCTTTTAGGTCTTTTTTCTACAAGGCAGACATCCTCTAATTTAGTTGCAAAGTTATCAAGAATCTTTTGTCCCATATGGGCAAGTTCCATTTCTCTACCTCTAAATCGAACAGTGATTTTAACTTTATCTCCTTCTAATAGGAACTTCCTGGCATTTTTTGCTTTTATATCAATGTCATGTTCCTCGATTGTTAGACTACATCTTACTTCTTTAAGACTTACTATCTTTTGCTTTTTCTTAGCATCTTTTTCTTTTTTAGATTGCTCATATATATACTTACCAAAGTCCATAATCCTACAAACTGGTGGTTTCGCATTAGGAGAAATCATAACTAAGTCCATTTCTTTCTCTTCAGCAAGTCTTTTTGCTTCGATCGTTGGGACAACACCTAATGGTTCCCCATCGCTTCCTATTAGTCTAATTTCTTTTTCTCTAATCTGTTCATTCATAGAAAAATCTTTATTAATATTTTTCACCTCCGAAAAACTCTATACATAATAAAAAGACGGCATCACTGCCGTCTCATATTATCAATACTCAATAATAAATCTTCATCAAATACCCATACTAGTAGTCTACAAACACTGTAGGGTGAGAAACGGCTGTTTCTTCTTAACATATATGAGTATATCACCATGTTTAATACATGTCAACATTTTTTGTTATTATTTTTTTAGCTTTAAAATTACTAACACCTTCTCGAAAAGTTACTTTATCACCAAATACATTTTCTATTGTATTTAAAAATTCTTTATTATTACAATTTTCTTTTCCATATATAATTATATTTTTAGGTGCACTCGTTATAAGACCACTTATTAATATATCTTCCATGTTTAATTCTATTCTACCTTGTTCTGCTTTAATTTCTTTCAAAAAATCATAATATAAGTCTTTTCCTTCTCTATTTTTTATTATATAGTTATTATTTTCTTCTATTATTATATTGATCTCATCTATTTTACATTCTTGTATCTCTACAAAGTACTTTAACAGCTTTACAAATTCTTTATACTCTTTTTCTATCATATATCTTTCTACTACTTTATCTATAATTTTTTCTATGTCTCCTCTAAGTTTTCTCATTCTAAACGTTATAAAGCCGTCTATATTAATTTCTTGTTTTTCGCTTATACAATCTTTAATTTTTTCTACCATTGAATTTACTCTATTCAAACAATATATAGAATCTTCATTTTTAGTTGTTTCTTCATATTTCAATACTTTTACTATTTCATCTTCCACTTCTAATATCTCATGTTGTTTTAAGAAAAAATAATTATCAGTTAAAAATTCAAACATTTCTTTTTTTCTATAATTATCAATAACTATTCTATATAAAATATTACTAACATATAAGTTAATAATCTCTTTTATTTTTTCATTATAACAATTTTCTTCACAAATAATCTTAATTATATGAGTTTTTCCTTCTATACTTTCAACAAATCCTATTAATATATCTTTTTTCTTTAGTAATTCTCTTAGCTCTTGTAATTCGCTGGAAAAAGTCAAATCTTCATTATAAGCTAATTTTAAAATAAGCATGGATTTCACTCCCTTCTTAATAATTAGTATGTATAAAAATTTTATGGATATGCAAAAATTATTTTTATTTTTTGTACTTAGTAACAGTTAATTGACAGGTTATAATTTAAAGTTCAAAATATAATGTATAATTCAAAATAACATTTTAAATATTGAATACAAATTTTTACAACAAATTATTAATTATACATTTTATAAGGAGAGTTATATGCATTGTTTCGTTGATTATAGAGTTACTAAAGAAGAGTTACTAAGCCTTTCAAGACTAAATATAAACCCAATCTTAATCCCTAAGTGTAATGAAGTTTATGAAGCTATAAATGGTCATCCCGATATTCAACTAAATATACTCAAAAATAAATCATCTGCTAAAATTATTGTTCAAAGAGATATTTCGCAGCAATTTAAAGAAGTTCTTAAAGCAAATAATATAAACTATATTGTTTCAAAAAAATCATTGTCCAATACATATCCTGATGATATTATTTTAAATTCTTTAATTTTAGAAAATTATTTTATTCACAATTTAAAATATAGTGACGAAGAACTTTTAAAATCTCAAAATTTAAAAGTACATATTAATGTTCCCCAAGGATATACTAAGTGTTCTATCCTGCCTGTCAGAGATAATGCATTAATAACAAGCGATAAAGGAATTTTTGAATCTTTAAAAAATTATGACTTTGATATTCTTTTGCTTCCGCCCGGGGATATATTACTACCTTCATTAAATTATGGTTTTATAGGTGGGGTTGGTGGTATGATCTCTAATGATAAGATGGTTTTCTTTGGTGATTTAAATAGTTACAAATGGGGAGCGGAAATAAAAGAATTTCTCTTTAAATACGATGTCTCCCCTATTTCACTTAGGAAAGGAAAATTAATAGATAGAGGTAGTTTTTTTACTGTTTAATCATGTCAACTATATAATATGATTTCTATTTTTTTGTGTTACTTTTAGATAAGGCATATAATAAAAAAGCTAGTAAGAATGATATCCCAACTTACTAACTTTTTTATAATTTATCTCATCATTTTTTTCTTTATCTCATTGCCTAATCTTTCAGCTTTTTCTTTCATAAATTCTCTCATATCTCTCATTTCACTGCCCATATCTTGAGCCAGCTCCTTCATTTCATATCCCATCCTCTCTGCCCTTTCCTTTATTTGTCTAGTGAAATCTACCATTATAATTTCTCCTTCCATAAAATATCTTGATATTATTTTAAATTTCCATAAACAATTAAAATTTATAGATTTAAAAATATTTTTATCTACATTTAATAAGTTTTCCCCAAAATATGAAAATTATTAATTTAAATATTTGCAGGGTTCATCTTTTAATAAAGTTAAATTATCCATTTCTTTCTCCATTCATATATTTAAGGCATTGTATCAAATTACTGCTTTCCCCTTCCACTTTCCACTTTTATATCTTATAACAGATACCATTGATGCAAATATCCATCCTAAAGATACTGCCCACCATATGGCTTTCTGTCCAATTAAAAATGCTATACCATACGCGAAAATTATTCTTGTAGATAAATTAGTTAATTAACCAGTGCTTGTACAAATAAATTTCCCACGGAAACTATAATACTTGGGATTTTTATATGTGTGAAAGTTCTTAATTGTGCTATCGCACTTTTTTTATATGTGCATATTCTTGAGAATATATATGATTTAGATTTTTACCATATTAGAATAAATCTTTTTAAAAGATCTAAAATTTTTAGAAATTTACTTTGACATATTAGCTTTCTATCATTTAAACTGTTTTAGGATAGAGTTATAAATAATTATTTTATATTTTAGGAGGCAATTAATGAGCGTACTTACTGTGAAAAATATGAATCACGGATTCGGAGATAGAGCTATTTTTGAAGATGTTTCATTTAGATTATTAAAAGGAGAACACGTTGGTCTTATTGGAGCTAATGGTGAAGGTAAATCAACATTTATGAATATAGTAACTGGAAAGCTTATGCCTGATGAAGGCAGTATCCTTTGGTCAAATAATGTTAGAGTTGGTTATATGGATCAACATGCTGCTTTAACTAAAGGACTAAGCATTAGAGATGCATTAAGAGATGCATTTAAATATCTTTTCGACTTAGAAACAGAAATGAATTCCCTATATGAAAAAATGGGTGATTGCACAGAAGATGAATTAAATAAAATGCTAGAGAGAACAGCTATAATCCAAGATTTGCTTGACCATAATGGCTTTTATGTAATTGATCCAAAGGTTGAAGAAGTTGCAAAGGGACTTGGGCTCTTAGATTTAGGCCTTGATAAAGATGTTGATGATTTATCAGGTGGACAAAGAACTAAGATTCTTTTAGGTAAACTACTTCTTGAATGTCCTGATATTTTACTTTTAGACGAGCCTACGAATTATCTTGATGAAGAACACGTAGAATGGCTTAAAAGATATCTTCAATCATATGAAAATGCATTTATATTAATTTCACATGATATCCCATTTTTAAATTCAGTAGTAAATTTAATATATAATGTAGATGAAAGAAAACTTACAAGATACGTTGGAGATTATGATGAATTCCAAAGAATATATGCAATAAATAAAGAAAAATTAGAAGCTGCCTTCGAAAAACAACAAAGGGAAATTGCAAAACTCGAAGATTTCGTTGCTAGAAATAAAGCCAATGCCGCTACTGCTAACATGGCTAAATCTAGACAAAAAAAATTGGATAAGATGGATGTAATAGAACTTTCAAAAGAAAAACCAAAGCCAGAATTTACTTTTAAAACGGCTAGAGCCTCAGGTAAAATTATATTTGAAACTCATGATTTAGTTATTGGATATGACTCTCCTCTTACAAAACCATTAAATTTATATATGGAAAGAGGACAAAAAATAGCACTAGTTGGAGCTAATGGACTTGGTAAATCAACGCTTTTAAAAAGTTTACTTGGAATAGTTAAACCGATCAGCGGACAGGTTAACCTTGGTGATTATCAATACATAGGATATTTTGAACAAGAAGATAGAAAAAATAATACAAATACATGTATAGAAGAAGCTTGGCAAGAGTTTCCTGGATATACTCAATATCAAATAAGAGCAGCTCTTGCTAAATGTGGATTAACAAGTAAACAAATTGAATCTCAAATAAGAGTTTTATCAGGTGGAGAAGCTGCAAAAGTTAGACTTTGCAAAATTCTAAATAATGAAACAAATATACTAATCCTAGACGAACCTACAAATCATTTAGATGTAGATGCAAAAGATGAGCTAAAAAGAGCTCTTAAAGAATACAAAGGGACAATCCTTATAGTATCCCATGAACCAGAGTTTTATAGAGATATAATAACTGAAACTTGGAATTGTGAAGATTGGACAACTAAAATCGTATAATAGTTCTAGAAAAATAGTCAGTTTATTAAAGCTAGCTCTTTTTACTGAATTATAATTTTAAACAATTCACAATTAAAAATATTTAAAGAGTTAAGTAATAATCTTTGGAGGATTAGTGTTTTTTCTTTTTCTATTAATTTCATAGTATTATAATTTGTATATTGAAGAAAATAGTAGTGTGATACTCGATTAAATTCTTATTTTTAGGAGGGATAAATGCTATGAGTGAAAAACATGATTCTTCTTGCGCAAGCCAACAAGAAAAGGAAAAGAAAGCAAATAATTCTAGAACTAAACATACTAAAAAGATACATAAAAAAGATTGATATTAATATTAAATTAAATATTTAATTTAATTATTAAAACTGTAATGTAGATTTGACAACTAAAATAGTATACTATACCTCAAATTAACGAGCCTTTTTATAAGGCTCGTTATTAATTTACTTATAATAAATACGCTCGCCTTTAATGTTGAGTAATACCCATTGCCTTTTGAGACAAGCCTTTTTCAGTTAGAAATCAACAATTTAAATATAACAGTTTAGGCAAAGTGTCTCTTGACATAAAATACTAAAATGTTATCATGAAACTATTGATGATTAAAAAGCAATTATACATAAGAAGGGGTTATAAAAATGATTACATTAGATAAATTCGAAGAAGCATATGAAATTGTGCAAAAAGTAATCTTAAAGACAAAATTAGTTTATAGTGATTATTATTCAGATACGACTGGAAATAAAGTTTATTTAAAACCTGAAAATATGCAAAAAACTGGAGCTTATAAGATTAGAGGGGCTTATTATAAAATTAGTACTCTTACTGATGAAGAACGAAATAAAGGACTTATAACAGCTTCTGCTGGTAATCATGCGCAAGGAGTTGCGTATGCTGCAAAAGAATATAATTCAAAGGCAGTAATAGTTATGCCAACTACTACACCACTAATGAAAGTAAACCGCACAAAGGCATATGGTGCAGAAGTTATTTTGCATGGGGATGTTTATGATGAAGCTTGCAATTATGCATTAGAACTTGTTGAGGAAAAAGGCTATACTTTCATCCATCCATTTGATGATCTTGATGTAGCAACTGGCCAAGGCTCTATTGCAATGGAAATTATAAAAGAACTTCCAACAGTTGATATTATTTTAGTTCCAATTGGTGGTGGTGGGCTTGCTACTGGTGTTTCTACCTTAGTTAAACTTCTTAATCCAAATATTAAAGTTATAGGTGTGGAACCAGCAGGTGCAAATTGTATGCAAGCTTCTCTAAAGGCAGGAGAAGTTGTAACTTTACCAAAAGTTGATACCATTGCTGATGGTACTGCTGTTAAGACTCCAGGCTCTAAAATCTTCCCATACATACAAGCAAATATTGATGATATTATTACAATTGAGGATCATGAATTAATTTGTGCTTTTTTAGATATGCTTGAAAATCATAAAATGCTTGCTGAAAATTCTGGATTACTAACGGTTGCAGCCCTTAAGCACTTAAATGTTAAAGATAAAAAAATCGTATCTATTATAAGTGGTGGTAACATGGATGTAATTACTTTTGCTTCTTTAGTGCAACATGGTTTAATTGAAAGAGAACGTATTTGTACAATCTCTGTTTCACTTCCAGATAAGCCAGGTGAATTAACAAATGTATCTAAGGTAATTGCAGAAGCTCAAGGTAATATAATTAAGCTTGACCATAATCAATTTGTTAGTATTAATCGTAATAATGCAGTTGAACTTGATATTACTATGGAGACCTTTGGTCATGACCATAAAGAAGCAATTATGAAAGCCCTCAGAGATAATGGTTATAAACCAACTTTAATCCAGCCTAAAATGATTTACCAATAAAAATAGGAATACCTCTAATTTTGAGGTATTCCTATTTTTATATTATTTAATGGGATTATATATTTCATAATTCTAGTTTTCTTTAATTTTTTCTAAATATTCTTTAACTTTAACTAAATCATCACATATTTTAAACGTTAATTCCTTTGTATCATCTTCTAGGAATTTCATATCCGGAACATGTATACCCATCATCTTAGCTGCATGAGCTGCTGTTATTCCTGCATCTGAATCCTCTATAACTATACATTTTTCTGAATTTACATTCAATCCCTTTGCTGCCTTTAAGAAAATTTCTGGATCTGGCTTAGAGTTTTCAACTTCATCCCCACAAATCACATAATCAACTTTTCCCTTTATTTTTGCTTCTTCTAATAATTGAAGTGCTCTTTCTCTTCTTGTTGAAGTAGCTACTGCTATTTTATAATTTTCTTTGTTCAAATAATCCAATAACTCATGAACTCCAGGCTTAATTATTACTCCATTTCTATTAGTAATCTCTAATGCTAAGTTAGCTTTTTTCTTATATATAGTATCAAATGGAAAATCAGCCCCATACTTTTCTTCCATTATAGTTTTTATACTCTTAACATTTCTTCCTATTAATTTTAGATAAAATTTTTCATCCATTTTATAATTATATTCTTTGAAAACTTCTTTAAAGCATTCAAATGATCTTCTTTCTGAATCTATTAATACTCCATCCATATCAAAAATTATTGCATCTACTTTTCTCACCTGTAATAGTCTCCTCTTACATTAAAATATTATTTGCTTATTTATATTAATTATAGCATATTTTTAAAATCTACACTAATAAAAGAAAGGATAGGCTTGCTTTTATGGAGCATGTCTTCCCTTTCGATTTTGTTAGTAGTAACCTTAAAATTTTAATATTACTACAAGTATTTTTATATTTTGCAATACCTGTAAGCTATGTACTATTAGCTTTCGTTTAGAAAGTTTTTTATTCTTTCTAGGAGCATACTTAAAGCAACTGTATTTACTCCACCTTCTGGAATTATTATGTCTGCTCTTCTTTTACTTGGGTCTAAAAATTCTTCATGCATAGGTGCTACTGTGCTTAAGTATTGATTTACTACAGAATCTAAATCTCTTCCTCGCGCCTGCACATCTATTAATAATCTTCTTATTATTCTTACATCTCCATCTGTATCTACAAAGACATTAATATCCATTAAATCACAAAGTTCTTTATTTTCAAATATTGAAAGATCCGTGTCAAAAGAATCTGGATGATCATAATTGAGCTTTTTTCGCTCTTCTAAAGAAATTCCTTCATTAGATTTATAATGATAAACTTTTACTACTACGCCTATTAGATTTTATTATAAAACAAAGAAAAAGACAACTCCTATTAAAGAGGCCACTGAAAAAGTGCCCTCACTCTATTTTAAGAATTAAAAAGTATAATTCCAATACGTTTAGTATTGGGAATATGCTTTTTTTGTTATATAATTTATTTATTAAGACTAAGCAAGGTGGTAAATAAATGTTAAAG
>NZ_JAJFUC010000054.1 GCF_021372645.1 Clostridium sp.
CCTTGCTCTGTTACTAATTTTATTATTTCCATCTTGTATTCTACTGAAAATTTCTTTCTTTTAGTCATTTGATTAACACATCCTTATCTGTACTTATTATACATACTTTTCTATGTGTCTATCAAATAGGGTATACTCCAAAATTAAAATTAAAAAAGTACAACGAAAATAGTCATAGTATAGAGGTGTTAACATTTGATGACTTATTATCTAATTCGGAGAGATTATTAGAAAATTTACTTTCATAAATTTCTTAAAATATAAAAACTTCTTGTGCAAAATTATATAATTTAGAGGCTTTTATAAAGAAATTATCTTTATTCAAAAATGTTGAATTAGTATATTTAGTAAAAGAATATAACAAAGTATTTATAATAACTTACGTTAAATTACAATTTTATAATAAATGATGTATAATAATTTTATAAAGATGTGGTATTTATTACCATGATTTAAAATTTATAAAAATTATATTTTAAAAAAATACTCGAATTATAAATTTTTAAAGGATATTGATAGAATACGTTTCTATTTTTGAAATAGGGGGATATGAGATGAGTAACTTTACATTCTTAAAAGAAAAATGGCCAATCCTAGAAAACCTAGGAACATTAGCAGAAAGAAATCTTTACATAGATTCAAATACTACATTCATTAAATGTGGTATGTTTGGTGAAATTGTGGTTCAATATATGTTTTCTATGGAAGATATTGATACTACTTTAATAGCTCATGATAATAATCACAATAATAGAATTAAGTTATTAAAAAAGGAAGATTTAATTCCAGAAGACATTGATAATATACTTCATATGCTTAGAATAAAGAGAAATAGTGCTGCTCATGAGTGGTATGAAGATGTTGAAAAGGCAAAGGTTCAATTAGAATTAACCTTTAAATTAGCTGTCTGGTTTATGCAGACTTATGGAGATTGGAGTTTTGAACCTAGCGCATTTAAGATGCCTGATAAGCAAGAAAATGAGTATGGAGATAATGTTAATGATATATCTAAAGAATATGAGGAAAAATATAAAGCTTTAGAAGCTGAACTTAATGCTTTAAAAACTCAAGAAAAGGATAAAGAAGAGTTGGAAAAGCGTAGGGAGCAAGGTAGAAAGGCTAGTAGAAGAATTGAACTTAGTGAAGCTGAAACAAGAAGAATTATAGATGATCAATTAAAATCAGCAGGATGGGAAGCTGATACTATTAATATAAGATACTCAAAAGGGACAAGACCTCAGAAAGGAAGAAATTTAGCTATAGCTGAATGGCCTACTTATTCAATGGAAAAAGGTAATGGTAAAGTTGATTATGCATTATTTATTGGAGAAAAATTAGTTGGATTTGTAGAAGCTAAAAAATATTCTAAAGATGTAGCTGGAACTATGATTGAAGCTAAAAATTATGCTGTAGGGGTAAAAGAAGAACATGAGGTTTATGTTATTTCTAAATGGAATGATTATAAAGTACCATTTTTATTTGCAACTAATGGCAGAAAATATATAAAAGAAATTGAAGATAAAAGTGGTGTTCATTTCTTAGATTGCAGAAATGCAAGAAACAATGATAAAGTTCTTCAAGGATGGTATTCTCCAGAAAAGCTTGAAGCTATGCTCGAGGAGAATATTGAAGAGGCTAATAAGAGTTTGGATGAATTAAACTTTGAATTTTTGAAGTCAGAAAACAGTATAGGTCTTAGAGATTACCAAGTTGAAGCTATAAAAGCAGTAGAGAAGGTTATTACAGAAGGAAAAGAAAGATCAGCTTTAGTAACTATGGCTACAGGCACAGGAAAGACAAGAACTGTATTAGGTTTGATTTATAGGCTGATTAAGACTAATAGATATAAAAGAATTCTATTTTTAGTTGACAGAACTTCATTAGGCGATCAAGCATTTGATACATTTAAAGAAGTAAAGATAGAAGATCTAAAGACTTTAAATCAAATTTACAATATTAATGGTCTTGATGAAAAGCTTATTGATAAAGAAACTAAAATTCATTTAGCGACTGTACAAGCTATGGTTAAGAGAATCATGTACAATGAAGATGAAACTAATGTGCCTTCTGTTGGTGACTATGACTGCATAATAGTTGACGAAGCTCACCGAGGATATACTTTAGATAAAGAAATGACTGATACTGAAGTTGACTGGAGAGACGACAGAGATTTCTTAAGTAAATATAAAAAGGTAATAGAATATTTTGATGCGTTTAAAGTAGCTCTTACTGCTACACCAGCTCTTCATACAACAATGATCTTTGGAAATCCTGTATATAACTATAGCTATAGAGATGCTGTTATCGATGGATATCTTGTAGACCATGAACCACCTCACCTTATAGAAACTGAACTTACTCAAAATGGAGTTCATTATAATAAGGGAGATAAAGTAGCTAAATATAATAAATTTACTGGCGAGCTTATTAATGGAGCAGAATTAGAAGATAATATTGATTTTGAAATAGATCAGTTTAATAAAAAAGTAATTGTAGAAGCTCATACAAGAGCAGCGCTTGAAGATGTCGCAAACTATATAGATCCTGAAAATGATAAAGGGAAAACCTTGATATTTGCAGCTAGTGATGCTCATGCTGATATGATAGTTAGATTATTAAAAGATATTTATAAAGAAACTATTGGTGGGGTTGATGATAATTCAATTTTAAAAATAACAGGTGCTATAAAAGATCCAGATCTTGCTATTAAGAAATTTAAAAATGAGACTTATCCAAACATAGCAGTTACAGTAGATTTGTTATCTACAGGAATTGATGTCCCTAAAATAGATAAGATAGTATTCCTAAGAAGAGTAAAGTCAAGAATACTTTATGAACAAATGTTAGGTAGAGCTACAAGATTATGTGATGAGATTCAAAAAACACATTTTGAGATATTCGACTGTGTTAGGCTTTATGAGGCCCTTAAAGATATGACAAATATGAAGCCAGTTGCTGCAAATGCTAATGCAAGTTTTAAAATATTAAAGGAAACTTTAGAAAGATCAGAAAGCATAGAAGAAAAAGAAGCAGTAGTTAACAAGGTAATAGCAAAATTACAAAGGAAAAAGAAATTAATTGATGAAAATGAAAGATTAATTTTTAAAAGCCTTTGTAATGATAAAACACCAGAAGAATTTATTAATGAATTAAGAGGTGTTGATGCTGAAACAGCTGCAAAAGAAATAATTAGAAATAATTCATTGGTGGAATATTTAGATGAAAAATACACTAATGAAGAAATAATAATAGTTTCTGATAAAGAAGATAAGGTAGTGTCACATACAAGGGGATATGGAAAAGGCAAAAAGCCAGAAGATTATATTGATGAGTTTAAAAAGTATATTGAAGAAAATAAAAATACTATTCAAGCTTTAGAAGTAGTCTGCACAAGACCACAAGATTTAACAAAGGAATCTTTAAAACAGCTTAAAGCCATATTAGATAATAAAGGATTTAATGAAGAATACTTAAAGACTGCATGGAAAGACTTGAATAATGAAGAAATAGTAGCAGATATAATTGCATTTATAAGACAACAAGCTTTAGGAAGTCCACTGGAATCAAATGAGGAAAGAGTTAAAAGAGCAATTTCTAAGATCAAGAAAGAATATTATTTTACAAAACCTCAAGAAAATTGGTTAAGCAGAATAGAAAAAGTAATGTTAAAAGAAGTAGTTATTGACAAAGAAACATTAAACACAGGAAGTTTTAAAGCTCAAAGTGGTGGGTTTGACAGATTAAATGAAAAGATGTTTAATGGTAACTTAGAAGATATAATAAATAAACTAAAAACATATATGTTTGAAGATAAGGGGATTAGCTAGATATGAATACACAAGAAATAGTAAGTAAACTTTGGAATCTTTGTAATGTACTAAGAGATGATGGAATAACATATCATCAATATGTAACAGAATTAACTTATATCCTTTTCTTAAAAATGGCAAAAGAAACAGGATCAGAAGGAAAAATTCCTGAAGGATATAGATGGGATGATTTAAAATCTAAAAGTGGAATAGAACTTAAGACATTCTATAAAGAATTATTAAATCATTTAGGAGAAGAAAGCACAGGGACAGTACAGCAAATATACCAAGGTTCAGCTACTAATATAGATGAACCAAAGAATTTAGAGAAAATAATTACAACTATTGATGGATTAGACTGGTATTCTGCTAAGGAAGAAGGTCTTGGTAATCTTTATGAAGGATTATTAGAAAAGAATGCATCAGAAAAGAAATCAGGTGCAGGGCAATACTTTACACCAAGAGTATTGATAGATGTAATGGTTAAATTAATTGATCCAAAGCCGGGTGAAAAATGCAATGACCCAGCAGCAGGAACTTTTGGATTTATGATTGGCGCTGATCATTATATGAAAGAAAAAACTGATAATTATTTTGATTTAGATACAGATTTGCAAGAATTTCAAAGAATTAAAGCATTTTCAGGCTGTGAATTAGTTCATGAAACTCATAGATTAGCACTTATGAATGCTATGCTTCATGATATAGAAGGAAACATAATCCTTGGAGATACATTAACTAATGAAGGTAAGAAGATGAAAGATTTAGATGTAGTTCTTTCTAACCCTCCATTTGGAACTAAAAAGGGTGGAGAAAGAGCTACAAGAGATGACTTGACTTTCATGACATCAAATAAGCAATTAAACTTCTTATAACACATATACAGAAGTTTAAAAGCAGATGGAAAGGCAAGGGCGGCAGTAGTATTACCAGATAATGTTTTATTCCAAGAAGGTGATGGAACTAAAATAAGAGAAGACTTAATGGATAAATGTAATTTACATACAATATTAAGACTTCCAACAGGTATTTTCTATGCTCAAGGAGTTAAAACAAATGTATTATTCTTTACAAGGGGTACTTTAGATAAAGACAATACAAAGGAAGTATGGTTCTATGATTTAAGAACAAACATGCAAAACTTCGGTAAGACAAATCAATTAAAGGAATCACATTTTGATGATTTCGTAAAAGCGTATACAGCTGAAAATAGAGAAGAAGTGCAAGATGAAAGATGGAATAAGTTTACTAGAGAAGAAATTAAAGAAAAGAATAATAATTTAGATTTAGGACTTATCAAAGATGATTCAATCTTAGATTACGAAGACCTACCAGAGCCAATAGAAAGTGCAGAAGAAGCAGTAGCAAAGCTTGAAGAAGCAACTGACTTACTTATGAGTGTTATTAAAGAATTAAGAAGCTTAGAGAAATAGGGAGAGTAGAATGAATGGCTAAGAAGAATTTGACTTTAGAAGAAAAGCTGGAAGAGGCTATTGTTAAGGCTGGACCTTATGAGGTGCCTGGGAATTGGGTGTGGAGTAAATTACAATATATTTTTGATAATGTTACAAGTAGCAACAAAAAGTTAAAGCAAAGTGAGTACAAAGAATTTTCAGAAGAGTTTAGTATTCCTATCATTGACCAAGGTGAAAACTTTGTAGGAGGTCATTCAGATAAATTTGAACTAACTTATGATGGGGAATTACCTATATTAGTGTTTGGTGACCATTCAAGGTGCATTAAATATGTAGATTTTAATTTTATACAAGGTGCAGATGGAGTAAAAATATTATTGCAAAGAGACATGAATACAAAATATTTATACTATATGTTAAAAAACTTAAGGCTGCCTGATAAAGGGTATAGTAGGCATTATAAATTTTTAAGAGAAGAACTTATGCCAATTGCACCATTAAAAGAGCAACAAAGAATTGTTGATAGAATAGAAAGCCTTTTTGAAAAGTTAGATAAGGCTAAGGAATTAATTGAAGAGGCTAGAGAGGGATTTGAGAAGAGGAAGAGTGCTGTCTTGGATAAGGCTTTTAGTGGAGAGCTAACAAGAGAATGGAGAAAGTTAAATAGTAATCAGCATAAACCTTTGTCGGATGAAGAGTTAGAATTTTTAAGAAATAAATATTATGATGAATTTTGTTCTGTCTCAGGTAAAAAATCTAAGTTGAAGGAATCATGCAAGATAGATATTAAAGGAAAGACAAAAGGGATAGATAAATTATATGATTTGCCTAAAAGTTGGAGATGGGTTTCTATAGGTCAAATAACATGGGGGATTAGTGATGGACCTCATTTTTCACCTAATTATACACCGAGTGGAGTACCAATAATATCATCAAGGAATGTTAAATATAAGAAAATAGATTTTAGTGATGCAAAGTATGTAAGTTATGAAGATTATTGTGAATTTATTAAAAGAGGTAGACCAGAAGTTGGAGATATTTTGTTAACTAAAGGAGGAACAACTGGTATAGTAACAATGATAGATAGTGATGTTGAATTCTGTATCTGGGTTCATGTAGCGCTATTAAAGCTAGTTAGAAATATTGCTTATCCAGAATATATAAGAGATGTTTTACATTCTAACTTATTATATAATCAATCTCAGGCACAAACTCATGGAGTCGCGAATAGAGATTTAGGTTTAACCAGAATGGTATATATGGCATTGCCGCTTCCCCCAATAAACGAACAAAAGGAAATAGTAAGAATTTTAGGTAAGCTTTTAGAAGAAGAATCTAAAATAGAAGAACTTACCCAATTAGAAGAACAAATTGAATTAATAAAGAAATCAATTTTAGCAAAGGCTTTTAGGGGGGAACTTGTAACAAACTCAGAAGAGGATGAAAGTGCTTTGGAGTTATTGAAGGAAATATTAATTAAAGAATAAATAAATCCAAGATTCAAATATAATTTTTTTGTATAAATTTCTTGAAGTTATGTTATATTGGTGATAGGAGGAAAATAAAGTGATTTTCTCCTCCTACTTGATTAGATTCATAAGATATTTTTCCGAAATTAAAGATCTATTTTGTATTTAAGCTCTTTTTTATAAAAGTAATGTAATCAGAAAAATTCAATTCTTCTGGTAAATGGTAATTATCTTCATTGTACACATCTATGGTTATATTTAATAAGTATTCAAATTTATAAATTAGAAAGCCATAGTTAAACTCTTTAGCTAAGTCATAGCCTTTATCCACCCAATATTGATAATCTATATGATTAATAGAGTTTAGAAAGCTAGAGAAGTAGTATATACATTCTACATAATAATATTTAATATGTTCAAGGTTTTTTAGTGCATTCAAATAATGCTCAATTGTTAGCTCATTATCCTCTTCAATAAAGGCATACATCATGTCTTGCAAACCAAGTGTGTATGGATTTGTCACAACTAGAGCATTAATGGTTTCTTTATCTAATTTTTCAAGTTTTGATTTTAAATAGTGAATTTGCATTTTTTCTAAATGATCTTTAGGATAAACATTATCTATGTAGGTCATAAGCTCTTCTTTATTTAATTTACCTTGGTTAAAATCTTGTTCGAAATCAAAAAAATCTTTTTCATCATTTAGTGGAATAATGTTTTTATATTTACCTAATTCAAATACACCAGTATTATAATATGATGGTCGAGATAGTTTGTTATTAATTATCCATTTAGAAAATTCAAATGATTTGCCTTCATAGAAATAAAGATAAAAAGCATCTGCGATAATTGATTTAAAAATACTGTTTTTATTTGTTATACAATTAAAATTAGTAAATGAAATTACTTGATTAAGCTTCTTGAAAGAAGTTTCAAAATCACCCCAATAATAATACGCATTAATTTTAATGATATCAAATAATAGAGTTCCATCCGCAAGCTCATCAAAATAACCTTCAAGTTGTGATATTTCATGTATAAATCTATCTAAACAATTATTATGTTGACTATATCCTGAGAAATCATCTATGTAGTCTAGTTTGTAAAGTTTATCCATTTTGTAATCTTCAAACTTATTAATATAGGTAATGGACTTGAAAAAATTATTACTTTGGTCATCAAATAATTCGTAAGCAAGTTTAGCATTTGTTTTAGCTATCTTATTTATTTGTTTTAATAAAAAAGAATTATAATTAAAAGCTTCTCTAAAAAATAGAATTTTATTTTCTTCTGACCTTTGATTAAATGTATATTCTGCAAATCTTTTTATTATGGACTGTAACTTAATACTTCCATTAATTAAATCAACTAAAGATTTATTATCAAGTGACTTTAGATCTCCATCTCTTATTGGATTTAAAGATAAATTTTTAGAGCAAGTCTTAAAAAATAGTTTAAAGTTTTCCATGGATATTCCGTCTGGAAATAATGAAAGTAATTGGAAAGCAAGCTTTTCTTTATCATTTAACTTTTTATATGAATAATTTATTGATTGATATAAAGATTTTGATTTTTCAATATTTTCATCGCATTCATTTATATAAATATTATCTGTATATTCATTTAGAGTATTAAAGAAATCTGTTTCTAATTCTTGTTGTAATATTTGAATACTTTTTCCTTTTGGTAAGTTGGAAGTGACTATTTTAATAGCTAAAGGATTTTTATTTAGCAAAGTTTCTATAATATCAGATTTTAAACACTGCATTTCATCTTTTTCAATTTTATACTTATATTTTTTACAAAACAATTCAACTGCTTCATCTGTTGTAAAATCCCGTAATGTATAAATATCTTCAATTTGTGAATTTGGAAACACAGTCTCTCTTGATGTGAGAACTATAGTGGAATAATCACTAATAAATCTTAATAGTTCCTGAATTTCCAGATTGTCTTCAATATATAACAGTGTTTCAAAATTATCTAAAATAATTAAACTATTTTTATCACAATTATTCAATGTAACATAATCCTTAAAATTTATTGTGTTATCTAATTCAAAACACTGAGCAATTTTGTGTTCAAATTGCTTAAAATTCTCAATATGTTCTAAATCAATAAAATAGATTCCTTGATCAAAAAAACCTCTTTTAGAAAATTCGTAAGCACATTTTTTTGCAATAGTAGTCTTACCAATTCCACCTGAGCCTTTAATTGTAAGAATTTGTCCCTTTGATCGTAAAACTAATATTTTTCTTATTATGGATTCTAAATCAGAATTTCTTCCGACAAATTCTGCTAATGCTTTAGTATCAATTGAATTCGACATATTTGTTTTAAGATTGATTATATTTGCTTCACCTTGACAAAGCATAATCGGTTCAAGTTTATCTAAGTTAATGTATTTAAGGTTAGAAGTTATATATTTGTAATCATATCGCCTGAATAGTTTAAAAATAACATCTTTCATTTTATTTTTATCTTGTCTACAAATAATAAAAGGATAAGAAAGGGTATTTTCGAGTTCTATTTCATCATTGATAAAACAAAATATTCCTTTTAGGTTTTTGCAATAAATATTATCTTCTAGATCAGTTAAGGTTACAAAATTGCTTTTAAAATATTCATCTTCAGCGCATAATTTATTTTTAAATACTTTAGATAATATAATAAAGTAATCATATCCTTCCAATTCTCGTATTGTATCTAAAGAAAAATAATAACAGTCTATATGTACATCAAATTTAACAAAGTTTTTTGTGAGATCATTAAAGCTAAATTCATATGGATTATCAATAGGGGAGGCAAGTAGTAAGGCAATCTTAATTTTAGATTTTTCAGTATTAACTACTGTATCCATCGTTATATTATCTGTGGTAACGGAGACTTCTTTTGCTGCTATACTTTTAGATCGTTTTATAATTACCATTTCATCTAATATTTCTTCCAAAGCCATCTCCCAATTACTAATTTTTATAACATTAGTACTATAACGGCTAAAATCGTCCTCGTTTGTAGAGAAAATGAAGTGTTTATTTATAAAACCATCAAAGATCTTGTTCATATTTTCAAAAATATTACATACATAGGGATCCTGTAAGCTAAATCCTAAAAATATAATAGTATAATCAGTAAATATTTTCTTTAGTTGAAAAAGTACTGATTTCTCGTCTCCATTGTATAGGTTCTTATAATTTTCTTCGAATAAAATACATTCAGAGACATCTTCTATACTGCCATGCATTTTAAGTAGGTATTCATTTTTTTTAGTTAGTTGTGCTATTTCAAAACATTGAGTATATACCGTAGGGATAATCTTAGGATTTGCAGATTCTAGTATAAGATCATAATTAGTAGTTATAATTTTGTTTGTTATCTCCCAAAGTTTTTTATGTCTATTCAGTTTATCATCAGTAATATCAAAATTTACTAAGAATTTCTCCTTAATTATTTCGTAGATATCTGTTTTATCACTTTTAATTTTCTCAAGTATTTCAATAGCTGTAAAAATGTTATCTTGAAGAACAGGTATAAGATTTCTACGTGAAGGATTATCGTTAGATAATTTATTTAAAATTTCTATAACTAAATCATTCCATGTTGGAAATCCTAAAGGTGCAGAGGCACCAGAACCTATAAAAAATACTAGTGTATCATTTTCTATAGCTTCTTTTATTCTACTATGTAATTTAGTACTCATTTAATCACCATCCTAAATATACAATTTGACATATTTAATTAGAATCCTTCCTTATTATAATTAAGTTATATAATTTTGTAATTAGTAGCGATAATGTAATAAATTAAAAAATGATAGAAGAATTAAATGGGAATTAGTTAGATAAAACCATGTGAAGAATTATTTTAGCCTTAATCTCCATAGTTATAAATATAAATTAAGTATAGTATATATGATTGAAGCAATAATTTAGAGGAAAATAGTTGAATAATTTTTATAATCATATAATAGAATCAGTATCAGAAAAGGAAGTTTCCGATTTATATATTGAATACTTAAGAAAATACATTAAGTATGACAAGGTTACTTATATTTACAATTGTGATGGATATTTAGAGGGAACTATAAAATATGATAGCACAAATCGTATAATAAATTTACTAATGGAGTTTAAGAAAGACAAAGACTTTCATAATAAAAAGGATAAATGTGAAGTCATTTTACAAGCATTATTTTATGTTAGAGAAATCATAAATAAATCGTGCAAAAAACCTGAAGTTTTATTAGTAGGAGATAAGAATACTTGTTTTGTAATTAGAATTGAAGATATATATGGATATTGGAGTATACCCTATTTGATAGACACATAGAAAAGTATGTATAATAAGTACAGATAAGGATGTGTTAATCAAATGACTAAAAGAAAGAAATTTTCAGTAGAATACAAGATGGAAATAATAAAATTAGTAACAGAGCAA